>JANXUT010000086.1 GCA_025356075.1 Pseudomonadota bacterium
CGGCGAGCGTCGGTCAGATCATCGAGAAGATCGACCGCGCGCGGATCAAAATGGAGCAGATCCAGCCCGGATCCACTCTGCCACGACGCCGCAAAAAGAGAAAATAATCTGTAACGTTATTTACGAGACACTACACTAGCATCGGGCAGCTGGACCCTCCCGCTGCGAACCCCAAAGCAGGCGAAGGACGGATCGTGCGAACGATTGCCGCCATCGTGCTCGGCCATCTCGCGGTCGGCGTCGCGCTCGCGGCGCCCGCGCCCGTGCATATCGTCGTGTCCGGGCGGGGGGAAATCGCACTCCTGGTGCCGAGCGGCTGGGCGCAGTCGCGCGATTCGGGTGCGCCGGGTGGGGTGCCGACGCTGTCGCTCGCACCGCAGAGCGGGCCGACCTTCAGCGTCATGGTGACGGTGTTCCCGGCGGGCGAGCACGAGGGCGCGATGGATCCGACGCCGATCCGCGCCTTCGTCGGCGAGGCCGCGAAGGAAGCGCAGTCGCAGGCCGTCGAGAAGAAGCTCCTCGTGCGCGAGCTCCCCGACAGCGGCGGCCGCGGCTTCTACATCACCGCCACCGACCGCGCCCCGGCGCCCGGCGAGTGGAAGTACCTGACGCAGGGGGCGGTCGGCATCGGCGGCGCGATGCTGGTGTTCACGATCCTCACGAACGACGGCCAGGAGGCCGTGAGCGCGGCTGCGCTCGACATGGTGCGGCGCGCGAGGTTCCAGCTGCCGGCGACGAGCACCTGACCCGCCGGTCGCGATCGGGCCCGCGGCCCGGGAGATCGACGTGGACGTCAGGGCCCCGTCGGGCGCCGCGAGGGCCCGCGCGTGGCATAGTGCCGGGAGCGCCAGAGCCGGCCTGCAGCGGCCACAGAGCGCCGGAGCGCATGCGGGGGAGCAAACGGTGGTGACGATCGATATGTCGGCCTGTCGCGGGCACGTGCGGCGGCGCGCCCGCGGATGAACGCCATCAACCGGCGCGCCACGCTCTGGCCCTGGTCGCGGCGACATCTCGTCGTCGGCCTCACCTTCCTCGCCTGCATCGTCGCCTACACGGATCGCGTCAACATCTCCGTCGCCGTCGTCGCGATGGCGGACCAGTACCACTGGTCGCCGGTCGAAAAGGGCCGGATCCTGTCCTCGTTCTTCGTCGGCTACTTCTTCTTCATGTTCGTCGCGGGCGTCGCGGCAGCCTATTTCGGCGGCAAGCGCGTGCTCGGCTGGTCGGTGTTCGCTTGGTCGGTGTTCACGCTCCTGACGCCGCTCGCTGCCGCCGTGTCGATGAAGGCGCTGATCGCGGCGCGCATTGGCATGGGCATCGGCGAGGCGGCGATGTTTCCGGCTGCCTACGAGGTGTTCGCGCGCTGGGTGCCGCTCCCCGAACGGGCGCGGGCGGCCGCCCGCATGCTGAGCGGCATTCCGGTCGGCACCGTGCTCGGGCTCGCCGGGGCCGGCTGGCTCGTGCAGCGCGCGAGCTGGCCCGCGGCCTTCTACACGTTCGGCGTCGCGGGGCTCCTCTGGGTCGCCGTCTGGTTCCGGCAGGTCGAGAACGACCCGGCCAACGATCCGCGCGTCGGGCCGGAGGAACGCGCGCTTCTCGCCGGCGCATCGGCGGGAACGGCGGCGATGTCGGTCGCGGGCGTCTGCAAGGTGCTCTTCAGCAAGCCGGTCGCGGGCATCGCCTTCGCCCACTTCGCGGTGACCTGGAGCCTCTACGTGCTCCTGTCGTGGCTGCCGAGCTATTTCCGCGACATCCAGCACCTCAGCATCGCAAGCGCCGGGCTCTACTCGGCGGCGCCGTGGCTCAGCATGTTCGCAGCCTCCAACCTCGCGGCGATCGCCGCCGACCGGATGATCGAGCGGGGCGCGCCGATCGAGCGGACCCGCAAGCTCATCCAGTGCGGCAGCCTCGTGGCGACGGGCGGGTTGCTGCTCCTCCTGCAGCTCGCCAATACGCCGCTCCTCGCGGTGTCGCTCCTCTGCGTGACCGCCGCGGCTCTCGGCTGCTCGTGGGCGGGGTTCGCGCCCGGCATGCTCGACGTCGCGCCGCGCCACGGTGCGGTGCTGTACGGCTTCAGCAATACCTTCGCGACGCTGCCCGGCATCTTCGGCGTCTACATCACGGGCTGGCTCGTCGGCGCCTCGGGCGGCTACGAGTCGGCCTTTGCGCTCAATGCGGGCGTGAGTATTGCGGGGGCGATTCTGTTCGCGCTCCTATTTCGCGTGGCGCCGCAGGCGAAGCGCTAGCGAGGTGCGCGCGCGGGCGCTCGCCCGGCCGATCGTGAGGATCGTGTCGCGCGATCCGATGCGATGCGATGCGATGCGACGCGGCTCGCGAGCGCACCGAAGCACCGGGCCGTCGCCGCGACGCGACCGGACTGCCACCGTGCGGGGAGCGGCATCGACTCCGTCGTTCCCGGCTCCGGCGTCATCCTGCCGGAGTGGCAGTTGCCATGCGTTGCCGCTCCCGTTCGCGTCTTTAACCCCGTTTCGGCGGGTCGGCCGTTTCACCGTACCGTGAACCGCCCACCTGTACCGACGAGGGAGACCCGTGCCGTGACCCCATTCCCGCGACGCCCGATGGCCGCCTGGTGCGCAAGCACCGGCGCGTTCCTGTTCATTGGTTCGACGGCGCTGGCCGCCGACGTGCCGGCGGACCTTCATATCGACCGGGTGACGGTGTACCGCGGCGCGGCGGTCGTGACCCGCACGGGCCAGGTCGAGATACCGGCCGGGTCACACCGGCTCGTCATCAGGGGCCTGCCGGCATCGGTCGAATCGAAGTCGCTGCGGGTCGCGATCGATACGCCGACCGTCCGCCTCGGTGGGATCGAGGTCGAGAAGATCAACGAAGGAAAGTTCGCTTCCGAGGCCGAGCGGGAGTTGAGGCGCAAGCTCGAGGACGCCGGCGACCGGCGCCAGGCGGTCGTCGATGACGTGCAGACCGCCCAGACCCAGCTCAAGCTCCTCGACTCGCTCGCCGCCAATCCCGCCGGGAGCCCCACCAAGGCAAGCGTCGATGGGGCGAACCTGGGCGCCGTGCTCGGCACGATATCGGCAAGCTCGAGCGCCGCCCACCGGCGCGTGCGCGAGGCGACGCTGCAGCTGCGCGGAGTCGATCGCGAGATCGAGAAGCTGAAGGCGGACCTCGCCAAGGTCTCGACGCTGAGCAAGCAGAGCACGGAGATCCGCACTGCCATCGAGGCGGGCGCCGCCGCGACCTCAAAGGTATCCGTCACGTACATGGTCGAGGACGCCGGCTGGACCTGGATCTACGAGGCGCGGCTCGATACGAAGACCAAGCGCCTGAGTCTCGACCGGCAGGGCGAGGTGCAGCAGGGAAGCGGCGAGGACTGGAAGAACGTCGAGATGATCCTGACGACCGCGCAGCCGGAAGAGGACGGGGCAACGCCCGTCATCGGCTCGCAGTTCCTCGACCTCGAGGAGTCACAGCCGCGCCTGCGTGCGATGAGCGACCGCTTCGTGGCAGGCGCGCCGGCGGCTCCACCGCCGGCGCTGCAGGAGGTCATCGTCACCGGCGCCAAGCGGCAGGCGCGCGAGGTCGCGACCGACTACATGGTCGAGTACCAGATCCCGGGACGCGTGACGGTACTGGCGGATCGGGAGCCGCGCCTCTACCCGATCGCGAGCGATGCGTTCGATGTTGATCTCGTTGCCAGGATCGTGCCGGTCGCGAGCCACGCGGCACACCTGGAGGCCGCGTTCAAGTTCGACCGCGACGTTCCGCTCGAGAGCGGGCGGTTGCAGCTTTATCGCGACGGCGCATTCGTGGGGGAGGCCGACTCGAAGTCGTTCCTGCCGGGGGCCGAGGTCCGGATGCCGTTCGGCGCCGACCAGCGCGTGCGCGTGCAGGTGCACGACGAGGCGGCGCAGTCGGCGCAACGCGGTGTCATCAGCAAGCAGAACATCAAGGAAACGCGGCGTCGCTACGAGATCACGAACTACCACCCGGGGCCGATCCAGGTCGAGGTGATCGACCGGGTCCCGGTCAGCAAGCACGCCGACGTGAAGGTCGAGATCCTGAAGGGCGCGACCGAGCCGACGGCGAAGGATCTCGACGGAAGAGCGGGCGTGATGATGTGGAAATTCATGGCCGCACCGCAGAAGGTGGTCGCGATCCGCCAGTACTACTCGGTGCAGTACCCGCGCGATCGCACGCTTCAGACGGCGGGCGAGGACGAGTCCGAGTGAGCGCGGTGGGCGAGCCTGGCGCCGGCGCGACGCCGGCGCGACGCGGGCGCGACGCCGGCGGTAGCGGCCGCGCTGGCGGCGGATACCGTCACCACGCCGTTCAACATGACGGTGCTCAACGATCTCGATCTCTTTCACCTGGTCATCGATACGATAGACCGGGTACCGAGTGCGGCTGAGGCGGGCGTTGGCTTAAAGGCAAAGCTTTCAGACAAGCTAATTGAACATCGGCTGTACATCGCAAAGCACGGCCGCGACCTGCCGAAGGTCCGAAACTGGCAATGGCACAACAGCGGCGCTGATCGGTAGTAGGCCTCTCGCCGAACATGCGCGACACAAAGTCACTTACGCGCTGGCGTGCATCCCCGCACCACGGTGAACCATGCCTGGCGCAGTCGGGCAAGTTCGGGAAGCACATTTACGCGCGGAATACGTCTGTCTGCGAAAAATCGGTTCCTTTGAAAAGCAAGGGTTCTGCAAGCGTCGTTGCGAGCGCATACGCAAAGCAATCACCGAAATTGAGACCTGCGGGATGGCGGCCCTTGCCGAATTCCCGAAAGGCCTCGCGCGCGGCACGAGCCTGAGCCTCGTCTACCGCGACGACCTCTATGTTCGCGGTCGCGAGCATGCGGTCGAGCGCACGCACGCCGTCGGCCCCGTGACGCGATTCCAGAATCATCGAAGCTTCGACAAAATTGGCGGCCGAGAGCAGCCGTCGTTCGGCAGTCTCGATGGCTTCTGTAAAGGCTTGTAGCTCCGGTTCGTCGAAAAGGATGGCCAGAATCGCAGACGTGTCGACGACCATTAGCGTGGTAGGCCGTGCTCGTCGTAGCCCAGGAGTTCGTCCGGACTCCGCGCATCGAGGACAGGCAGGGCGGCGCACTGCTTGCCGATCGCTTGCAGTTCCTCGGCCAAGGAGCGCTTGCGACGAAGCCGTTTTACCCGTTCGAGACGATCCCGAACGGCCCTAGTCACGGCCTCGGTCTTCGTTTCGCCCGTCAGGCGCGCGAGTTCGCTAGCAAGCCTCTCCGTGTCGGGGTTTCTAATATTAAGCGCCACAATTTTCCCTACGGCTACAGGTACTGCTACACAGTAGCACAGCGGGGCGGTTCCGGCTCTGGCAGGCCGGCGGGAGCAGCAACTTCTACGTATAATGTATATTATGGTAAATGTAAGATATAGGGGCTAAGTAGAGATGTCCGCTTCTGGCTAGATACAGATGTCCGCCCTGCCGGTCGGTCGGCGGATGCTCTGGAAGCACTGGCTTCGGGAGCATCCATGTACCAGCAAGTCACGGTGACGATGAGCATGCGGGAGCTCGATCGGCTGAAGGTGATTCAAGCGGTGGTCGCCGGCGAGCTGCGCGTGGGTCTTGCGGCCGAGCGCCTCGAGATGTGCTCGCGACAAGTGCGACGTCTGGCGCAACGCTATCGAGCCGAGGGCCCGGTCGGGCTGATCTCTCGCCGTCGTAACCAGCCGAGCAACCGCAGGCTCCACGACGACGTGGAGAACCATGTCGCGCGGATTCTGCGCGATCAGTATCCGGACCTCGGGCCGACGCTCGCGATGGAGAAGCTCGCCGAGCGGCAGCAGATCGTGCTGGCCAAGGAGACGGTGCGACGGATCCAGATCGCCGCAGGGCTCTGGATCCCGCGCCGGCTCAGGCCACCGAAGGTGCAGCAGCCGCGGCTGCGTCGAGCCTGCGTAGGCGAGCTCATCCAGATCGATGGTTGTGAGCACGCGTGGTTCGAGGATCGCGCAACGATGTGCACGGCGCTGGTGTTCGTCGATGACGCGACGAGCCGGCTCATGTGCGTCAGGTTCGCCGACACCGAGTCGACGTTCACGTACTTCGAGGCACTGCGCGACTATTTGGGCCGGTACGGCAAGCCGCTGGCGCTCTACAGTGACAAGGCCAGCATCTTCCGGGTCAACCGGCCGGGAGCGGCCACGGGACGTGGGCATACGCAGTTTGCCAGGGCTTTATACGAGCTCAACATCGATGGGATCTGTGCCAACACGCCCGCGGCCAAGGGCCGCGTCGAGCGGGCGCACAAGACGCTGCAGGATCGATTGGTGAAGGAGCTGAGGCTGGCGGGTATCTCGAGCATCGAGGCGGCGAACGCCCTGATGCCGACCTTCATCGAGACCCACAACAGGAAGTTCGCCAAGGTCCCGCGAGACGCGCACGACGCGCATCGCCCCGTGCGACCGGACGAAGACCTGGACTTGCACGGTTGCCGCCCGAATGAGTTTTTCGAGTACGCGAGCGGCAGCGACAAGTCCGCGCGTCGTTGCCATCTCGGTAAAACCCATCAGCGTGTTCGGCGGCTCTTGGTCGCTCGGGGCGGCGATCGTCAAAATCACGATCGGCGGGAGCATCTTCGCGTTGCACGGAGCACTGGCCGCCTCGATGGGTGCCGCGGCACCGCCGATCGCTGTGTCTCCTATTGGGAAGTGCCGCCTCGCACCGCCGCATAGGCGTTGGCGACGTCCTGCATCCGCCCCTCGAGTGCGAGCAGTCGCGCCAGCGTCGCGCGTCGATGGCACCAGCGGATCCAGGCGCTGTCCGGCCATGCGTCGTGCTCCGCGCGCTCGGTGGCAGCCGAGTACAGGCGAAATGCCTCGAGCATCAGTTGGGTTCTCGCGACGGGGTCCGTCGCGGTGGCAGCCTCTGTCTCCCGCTGCGCAGCCACGCGCGCGAGTGCGCTGGGCTCCCCGGCTGCAGCGCCTTTCCGGTACCAGTCCCATGCGAGGCCGAGATCGCGGGAGCCTTCGTCCGACTTCGCCGCTCCGCTCGCCTCGACCCGGGCCTCATAGAGCGCCCCGAGGGCGAACGCGGCTATCACGACTCCGTCCGCCCAGGCGCCTTTATATAGAGTGGCGGCGCGCTCCCGGTCCGCGGACGTCGCGGGCTCGCGCGCCGTCAGGGCACCCAGGTCGACGGCGGCGGCTCGATAGCTCTGTGACATCGCGGATTCAAACTCGCGCCGTGCACCCGCCGGATCTCCCTTCGCGAGAAGGGCGCGGCCCGCCTGGTACGCCAGCCGTGCGTCATGAGCGCCGCCGCCGGTGTCCTGGAGACAGGCGGCGCCGGCGATGTCCCCGTTCACCTCCGCCTGCGCTGTCCCGGGCGCGAGTCGATCCGGATCGTAGTAGGCGGCGGCTGCGAGGTCGCACGCCGACGCCCCTGTCGCTCTGTCGCGCAGGCGCTTGTCCGCGGGCATGTTCCATCGGGCCCGGCCGGCGTCGTTCATCGGAGCGGTCTGCGCCGCCCGCGCCCAGATGATCTGGGCGGCGAGCGCGGCGGGCACCGGCGCCGCCCATACTCGGGCGGTCCCGTCGTCCGAGGCACTGACGATTCGGGCCCCGTCGGCGGAGTACGCCGCGGTTTCGACCAGGTCATCGTGACCGGTCAGGACCTCGAGCTGGCTGCCGGTCACCGCGTCCCAGACGCGAACCGTCTTGTCGAGGGAGGCCGTGACGATGCGAAGGCCGTCCGGCGAAAAGGCGACGGACTCGACTACGCCACGATGGCCGGACAACTCAAGCAGGGACGACCCTGTTCCGGCCTCCCAGACCCGCGCTGTCCCGTCGTACGAGGCTGTCGCGATCCGGCGGCTGTCGGGCGAGTAGTCGACGGATGAGACACTGTCGCGGTGGCCAGCGAGCACCTTGAGCTGCAGGCCGGAGCTGGAATCCCAGATCCTTGCGGTCTTGTCCCAGGATGCGGTGGCGATCCGGCGGCCGTCGCGTGAGAAGGCGGCCCACCGGACACTGCCTCCGTGTCCGGCGAGTACGATGAGCTGGTGGCCGGACGGTGCATCCCATACCCGCGCAGTCCTGTCATCGGAAGTAGTGACGATCCGCGAATTGTCGGGCGAGTAGATGGCCGAGAGGACGCCAGCGCCGTGGCCGGCCAGCACACCTAGCATCGAACCCGTGCGTGCGTCCCAGATCCGCGCAATCCCATCCGACGTCGCGGTGGCGATGCGCGTACCGTCCGGCGACATGTCAGCAGCACTTCCACCGACAGCGGGGCCGAGAACCGCCACAAGCTTGGCACCAGTGACCGAATCCCAAAGCTCACCGGACTTCTCGGTCGATGCGGTGAGTATCCGTGCCCCATCCGGCGAGAATCGTGCGCTGCCGAGCGCCCCGTGCGCGGAAACCACGAGCAGCTGGCGTCCGGCACGCGCCGCCCAGATCCGCGCCGTCCTGTCGAGCGAAGCGGTCACGACGCGCGTCCCGTCGGGTGAAAAGGCGGCACCCTGCAGCCGGTCGGCGTGCCCGGACAGCACGGCGCGCTGCGCCCCGGTTGACGAATCCCAGATGCGCGCAGTCCCGTCATGAGACGCCGTGACAATCCAGGCGCCATCCGGGGAGAAGGCCGCCGAGCTCACGTGCGCGCGGTGTCCGATGAAGTCGGTCAGGTGCGCGCCCGTGCGAGCGTCCCACGTGCGCACGATCTTGTCGCGCGAGGCGGTGACGATGCGCCGGCCGTCGGCCGAGTACACGGCCGACTCGAAAATGACGTCGTACCGCCCAAGCGCTGCAAGCTGCCGGCCGGTGTGCGCGTCCCAGACGCGCGCGGTCTTGTCGTGCGAGGCGGTGACGATTCGAAGGCCATCGGGCGAGAACGCCGCCGTCTGGATGGCGTTGGCGTGGCCGGCTATGGTGAGCAGCCTCGCGCCGGTCAAGGCATCCCAGACCCTCGCTGTATGGTCCCACGATGCGGTGACTACCCTTGCCCCGTCGGGCGAGAATGCGGCAGAGCGGACGGACCTCGCGTGACCGGACAGCACGAGGAGTGGCTTGCCCGTTCCCGCGTCCCAAGTACGCGCGGTCCCATCGTCCGATGCGGTCACAACGCGCGCGCCGTCCGGCGAGTACGCGGCGCAGTTGACGCCGGCGCTGTGACCTCTCAGCACTGCAAGCTCGATGCCCATCCGGGCGTCCCAGACCCGCGCTGTGTGGTCGCCAGACGCCGTGACGATGCGAGCGCCATCCGGCGAGTACACGGCTGACTCGACCGCATCGCCATGTCCGGAAAGTACCGCGACCTGGGCATCGGCCGCTCGGGCCTCCTGGAATACGTTGATTGCGGACGGGTCACGCTCGGCGGCGAATCGCCGGTCGGTCAGCACGTCCAGAATGATGGCCTGCGCTCCGGCAACGTCGTCGCCCTTGAGCCGTTGGTCGGCGGCTTCCGTGAGAAACTGCGCCTGTACCTTGAGCGTCTCGGCGGTCCGCGCTTCCGCCTCGTGCTGCCGCCTCGTCGCCACGAGGCCCGCGCCGATGGCGAGGACCAGCAGCAAGGCAATCGTCGCGACCACGGCCCGCTGGACGCGCTCCGAGCGACGTATGCGGGCGGCCGAAAGCCGCACAAATTGCCGAACCTGCTCGGACGAGTCGATGCCTGCGACCTCGAGGGTCTTGAAACGCTCGAGTTTGTCGGACGAGGCGAGCCAGTCGGGCGACCGACCGTGTTGCCGCCACAATTGGGCGTCGCGTTCGGCGAGCTCGCGTGTCTGCAGCAACGCCGCTTCTTCCTTGAGCCAGTTCGTAAGGGCCGGCCAGGTCCGCAGCAGTGCGTCATGGGCGAACGTGACTACCCCTTCGCCGTCGCGCTGATCCGTCACGCACATGCGCGCCGCTACGAGTCGGCGGAGCAAGCGCTCCGCCCCGGGCTCGGCCGCGATCTCGGCCAGGGACGCGTACCGCCGGGTCGCCCGGCCCGTGTCATCGACCGTCACGAGGTGACGGAACAGGTTTGGGAGCGAGCGCTGCGTCCACATGTCCTCGGCCAGTAATATCGAAATCGCGGTTGCCGCAACGCTGCCCTGCAGGCCACCGATGCGCTCGTAGGCGCCGAACGTGAGCTCGGTGCCTGCCCGACGTTGATAGAGCTCGTTCAATGCAAACTGGAGCAACGGCAGCGCGTTGTCCCGAGCAAGGTAGGCGTCGTCGCGAAGCACCCGGTCGAGGCGCCGGCCGCCAGGGTCGACTGCGAACGAGAGACCGGCGACCTCGGCCGGGCGGACGATGACGTCCTCGAGGCCACTCATGCCCATGGTTTCGAGGTAGTACTGCCCCTCATCCGACCCGAAGACGCTCCTCAGGCTCGGATGTCGTTTCAGCTCTGGCGCCGCGTCCGCACGGATACAGGCAAGCGTCCAGACTCCATCGGTCTGCAAGGCCTTCAGAAAGAGTCCAAACGCGTCGATGACCGCGGCGTTGATATTCAGCGAGAACAGATCTTCCAGCTGATCGAGTACCCAGACGAAGCGCTGCCCATCCGGCCAGTGACACCTCCGCTCGCGCGCCAGCGAGGCAAAGGTGCCATCACCGGGACCGAGGTGGTCGGCAAGTTGCGGCAGCTTTCGCCAGCATTCGCGTACCGATTGGGCCAGACGCGCCTCGTCCGCACCGGGCGACAGGAGTCCCACTTGCCAGGTCGCCTGGCCGGCGGAGTCGTGGACGGGACGGCGCGACAGTGCGTCCTGGATCCATGGCGGCTGCGAGAACGGGCGCGGCAGCGCGGCCAGGATTCCCGCTCTTAGAAACGAGCTCTTGCCGCTGCCGCTCGCTCCTTCCACGAGGAGTCCCGGCCGATGTGCCGCCTCGCGCCGCAGCAACTGCTCAAGCACCTCCGTCGTCTGGGCGTCACGACCGAAGAAGATGGCCCGGTGGACGTAGTCGAAATGTTCAAGGCCGCGAAACGGGTTGCCGAAGTACACCTTTTCAAGGAAGAGGCCGAGCGCGCCGAGCGCTTCCTCAAGCGTAGCGACGGGCCGCAGCTGCACGTGAGTCGAGATGCCGGAATCCCGGTGCCATCGGGCGACAACGTCCGCGTCGACCGCGGGGAAGAAGACCACGGCATCGGCAACCCCGGCGAACGCGCGTACGGCGGCGGCTACCTTCGCGACGGTGTGCGTGACCGGTCCAACGAGGAAGCCTCCTCCCCTTGGGTCGTCGGACAGCTCGAGCACGCCGGTGGCGGCAATCGCGGGATACGGAGCGCTGCGCGGCTTCCACGCGGCGGTGATCAACGCCAGCGCGAACAGCAGGTCGCTGCTGCGCCCGGTGACGTTGATGTGCGAGCCGAGCAATTCGTACTCGACCCAGAGTTGCGAACGGAGAATTCCCTCGCCGGTCAGGATTCGGTACGCGAGGGCGCCGCCCGCCTTGGCCGAGTCAAATAGCGGGTCATTGCGGACCGGGCGGAAGTGAACCGACACTTCCGCGTCGCCTGGAAACTCGCGCAGTGACCGGATCTCGAGTGCCGCTGTCGTAGCGACGCCATCCGCGTCCGCCAGCAACAGCAGATAACGCATCGAAGCCTAGTCGCCCGGCGAGGTCTGCGGCGCCTCGAGCCTGACGCGACCCGACGCGAAGTCCGACAGCGTGGCGTGCACACCAGCGGGCAACACGCCGATGGCCTTGCCGTCCGCATCGAATTGCCCGAGCTCGAACCGGTCCGAACCGATCCAGAGAGAGACCACCGAGCCTTCGAGGCGACCCGCCTGGCCGGCAGGACACTTGATGAGGACGCAGACTGAGGGTGGATCGGTACCCTCGCTGTCCTCGTAGGCCATGGCGACACGGAACCCGCGCTCGGTCACTAGCTCCCGCGGCTTCGTTGTGTCGTCGAGCGTTGCGGCCGCGAGTAGTGTCAGCACTTCGACGCAGGTTCCGGCCAGCGCGGCAACCGGTCGCCCCCGAGGTTTGCCCGATGACCCGGCGGCGTGCTCATCACGCGCGACCCGCGCGGCAGCGGCGAGCGGCTCCGACGGGCGCGCGCCCTCCTCGCCCGGGCCGAATCGCGACGCGACCCAACGGGAAAAAAGCTCAAAGTCCGGGGGCGGGCGCTCAGGAGGCACGCGGCTCGGCTCCCCCATCGGTCGGGCGCGCCGGGGCGGGCTCGGCCGGCGCGACAAAGTGTGTGTAAGCCTTCTTGACGAGCTCGAGGATGTACTTCACCTGGTTTCTGGACAGCCCGAGGCGCTGCGCAGTCTGCTCCTGAGTATGCCCCTCGCCCATCATGGCAAGCACCGAGACGGTACGTGAGAACTTGCGGGTAACAGACTCCAGCGTTCGACGCGCGGCGCGGGCATCGCTCTCGGCGTCGGCGTTGGTGAACGCCTCCACGGCCTCATCGACGGGGCGGCGCAGGTGCTCGTAAAACTTTTCAAAGAGTTGCTCGTGCTCGTATTGCGGCGTCGGATCGATCGCGGCCGCGACGCGCCGGGGCGGTACGGCCGCCGCAAACGATAGATCGCTCACGTCGTCAAAGCGACTGTCGCTGTCGCTGTCGAGGTCCGTGTCCGGATTGTCGAACAGGAACCTCCCCGAATCGTCTGCGTGGACCATCGGCCATGACGAGCCATTGTGCGAGGACACCGCCTGAATCCCGACGCCACCGCGCTTGCGTCGCGCGCGTCGCTTGCATTCGTCCAGGTACAGCGACGTCGCGATCTCGAAGAGGTATGCATTGGTTGGCAGCCGCAGTCGCGGGAGTGCGGCCGCGATCTCCACGATCCCACCGGCGAGGCGCGAAAGCCCCGGCATACTGCGCTCCGCAACCACGGCCCGATCCGAACCGGCGATCAGTTCGGCGGACACACGATCCACAAAAATCGCCGAACCGCTGGCCGTTGGCTCATCGAAGCGCCACCGCAGCGCGACGGCTGCATCTTCTATCAACGACCGGCCGGCGCTCTGCAGCTGCGGAATCCGGTCGGCGAGTGAACGGACGCGAGCTCTCCATTCCGGCTCGCTCGAGTCATCCGCGCGCGGCGGCTCGAAGTGGGTTGCGGCGTGGACGAACGCGGCAACGTCGACGCTCCAGCCGTGCAGCCGCCGTTCGTGAACCGGACCAAGCCTGGTTGAAGTGATCGCGGGCAGCGTGTTCTGGATGCATAGAGCCGCATCGCGGCGGCCGCGGCCGACACGCTCGAAGAATCGCAGCAGGGCGTCCTGGGCGAGATCCTCGAGAGGCGCCACGTCCCACCGGGACACGCGCGACAGGTGGCAGACGACGGCCGGGAAGGCCAGATGGAAATAGGAGTCGAAGGCGAGTCGGAAGCGCCGTTCGTCGGATTGGATGAGCCAGCCATAAAGGCGTTGGTCTAGGGCTGTCACTCAGTGTTGGGTGGCTCCGATCAGCAGCCACGGCAGCGACGCGAGATCACGCAGAGCCATAGTGGCTGAGAATTCAACCGGTTCGCAAGCACGCGCGGCATCGATGTCCCTGCCACGCCCGTTCGGCACGGACGGACTCGGTCCTGGCGCCGCCCCGTCCCGCGCCCGGCGGACGCGAAACCCGCGACGTTTTCACCAAAGTGCAGGTGATTGTCGTTAAGCAGACAGGACGAACTGAACCAGTGCTCCGGACCGCCTCCCCACCCGCACCGATTGCCGGCGCGATCGGGTTACGAGGCCGGTCCGATGTTTGCGCCGAGTCTTCAGTCCAAGGGGAGAGGTGCGGCGGGTCATCGCGGTGCAGCATTGCTCGCGACCGCCGCGGCAGGGGCACCCGGATCGCCAGTCTTTGCGGTCGCTGCCCCGGTCACCAGATTGATCGGATGGCTACCAACAGGGGATAGACATGAGTTTCAGCCGTCAGCGGTTCGCCGGGGCGATTCTGGTCATCGCGGCGGCAGTGCTCGCCATGGGTTGCGGCCACACGTCCCACGCGCCGGCAACTGTCAGCGTGCCAAACGTCGTCGGGCTGTCACAAGCCGATGCCACCTCGGCGCTCACAGCCGCGGGCCTGACGCTCGGCACGGTGACACAGGCGAGCAGCGCCTCCGTGGCCTCCGGCACCGTCATCAGCGAGACTCCGTCCGCGGCGACGAGCGTCGCACCCGGCTCAGCCGTCGCTATCACCGTCAGCACCCGTCCTCCGCAGCCGAGTGTGCCGAACGTCGTGGGAATGACCCAGGCCGCCGCCGAAACCGCGATTACCGGGGCCGGCCTCACGGTCGGGACCGTGACGATGGCGAGCAGCGCCACCGTCGCATTGGGCAGCGTGATCAGTTCGAACCCGGCGGCCGGGACCAGCGTGGCGGCAGGCTCGGCCGTCAATCTGACCGTCAGCACGGGCGCCGCACCGGTGCCGGTGCCGAACGTGATCGGTCTGACCCAAGCCGCCGCGAGTTCCGCGATCACTGGCGCCAGCCTCACGGTCGGCACCGTGACCACGGCGAGCAGTAGTACCGTGGCCTCCGGCAATGTCATCAGCTCGAGCCCGGCCGCGGGCACATCGGTCGCCGCCGGTTCCGCGGTCAACCTGACGGTCAGCAGCGGGCCGGCCGCCAATCAGTTTGCTTACGCTGCCAATAACGGAGGCGGGTCAATCTCGGCGTACGCGCTCAATTCGTCCACCGGCGCGCTCACGGCGCTGGCGGGCTCGCCGGTTGTCGTCACGGGAAGCAACCAGCTCTGGCGGACGAAGATCGATCCGTCCGGCAAGTTCCTCTATGTCGTCAACAGCGGCTCCTCCGGGATCTACGCGTTCTCGATAAACCCGGGCACTGGAGCGCTGACGGCGGTTGCCGGGTCGCCATTTGCGACGGGGAACATGCCGCAGGCACTGACTTTCGATGCGAACGGTGCATATCTCTACGTCGCCAACGGCGCCGACAACAACGTGTCCGCGTACTCACTGAACGCCTCGACGGGCGTGCTGACGGCATTGACGGGATCGCCCTACGCTGTCGCCGGCACCAATCCCGTTCCGGCGGACCTGGTTCGCGCCGGCAATTTCCTCTACGTGGCGAACTCCAACACCAACGCCATCGACGTGTTCGCCATCAACAGCAGCACCGGCGCACTCACCAAGGGGGTCGCGGGCGCGCCGTTCGCGACGGACCTGGGGCCCTTTGGCTTCGCGACCAACGCTGCCGGAACCGTTCTCTACAGCGTCAATGCCGCCAACGGCACTGGCACCCTCTCGGCATTCACCGTCGCCTCGGCGACGGGCGTACTGACCCCCGTAGCCGGGAACCCGCTCGCCGTTCCGGCGGTGAACTACCTGGCGATCGACCCGCAAGGCAAGTACCTGTTCGTGACACTGAGCACCGGCGTCGCGGTGTACCCAATCAATGCGGCAACCGCGGCGCTCGGCGCAGCAGTTGCTGGCTCTCCGTTCGCGACCGGCACCAATCCCTTCTCGGTTGCCGTCGACCCGTCCGGTCACTTCGTCTACGTGAACAACGACGTCTCGGCAAACATCTCCGAATTCACTCTTGATGCCGTTACCGGCGTGTTGACTCCGCTCGCGGGGAGTCCGGTTGCGGCGGGTACATTCCCCGACTTCATGGTCATCGACTGACGCCGTGCGGAACGTCGTTGCCGTTCCGCACGGCTCGCCCGCTCGCTCCTCGTTCCAATGATTTCATCGCGACGGCCGGCTCGGTGCGGGCCGTCGGCGTGAGTTGCACGTGCGCTCGTCAAAGAGTCCATTGGTGCGTATCGAAGCCGCCCAGTCTCAGCGGTCCGCGGACGCGAGCGAACACCGGTTCCGATCGACAGCCGGCGCGCGTCAAGGGCGGCAGCCGGACGGGACGCCAGTCGATGCTCGGCGCAGCGATCGCTAGCTGTGCGGCGGTGCGTCTGCGCTGCGAGCGCCACGATCCGGCCCCCGCCTCTCATCATGCGGTCGCTCATCGCGCCTGTTGGCCCTGTCGGCCTGCTCGCGGGCACGAGGTGGTGGCGGCTCGCGCTGGGAGCCGCGCTGCTCGGGCTGGCCCCTGCGCGGTTCGGCAGCCGGCTTTGCGGACCGTGGCGGTGAGGCGGCCGGCGGAGCCCTGCGCGCCACTTCCTCGGCGGCCCGCGCCGAAATGGGTCGTGCCGAGGGGGTTCGGGGAGAACACTGATCCTGGGGTTCCGGCGTCGGCGCAGCGCGACTGCGTTCGGTGCGGACCGACCCGGGACCTGATTGGCGCGCGGCCGGTGAGGCGTCCGGTCCATTGCGGACGGAGGCGTGGTCAGCAGGCGGCCGGTCGGTCGGACGCCGCGCGTCAACGCGAGGGGCGGGGCTGTCCGGCAGACCGCCCCTCGCGGGACCCTGATCGGATACCGGGCGAGCGTTCTTCTGCGAGCTGTGCTCGGCGCGGCCGGAATCGCGCGGCGTGTATTGGTAGTTGTTGTCGCGAATCGCCCGTTGCTGATCTGCCCCCGGTTATCGATTGCCCGAGTAGTCGCGCTGGTAGACAGGCAATGGCGCAGGCCGTGGCGCAGACGCTCGATCCCAGTAGTCCCAGCCACGGTGTTACGTTCCCAGCCCCGCCCCCAATGCATCCCCCAGCGCGGCGGTGCGTCGGGCCCCCAGCCGGCGAAATAGGCCGGCGGTCGGCGGTAGTAGCGAACGGGAATGCGAAGGACGAACATCGGGACGTCGTCGCGTTCGATGATTCCCCATGGCCCGTTGTACCAGGAACTCGAGTACCAACGGTCCCCGGCGAAGACCCAGTACAGCCCGTCGTAGAAGAACAGGTTCGAGTCGAGCTGCGGTGCGTAGTAGACAGGGTAGTCCGGCACAGCGACGAGATCCGGATAGCCACCGACGTTGATGCCGATGTCGAGGCTGACCTCCCCCGAGGCAGAGAGACTTGCACCAAGCAGTCCCCAGGCGAAGATCGTTGCGGCGCGCATGATGAACCCTCACAGTGTGACCTTAGACCGGGGTTGTCCCGTGTCAACGGACGCTGCGAAAAGAACCCGGTCGGGCGCCGCGCAACAACCTCGAACGCACGGTAACCGGTACACCGCCGGCGATCTGTACGGCGCCGCACCCAGTGGGCCTCGAGCGATCGGGAAACGAGCTACGTGGCGAGCGAGCGAGTGTCGCGTTCCGGCGCTCGTCGGCGTCGTGTCGCGCCCAGGCACCGCAGGTTCTGGCCGTCGCGCGGCGGGGCGCGCCGCGAAGCCGGTCGCGTCTCGCCATCTAGCTCACGCCACCGCTTGTCCAGCCAGCGAATGCTCTCTTTCTCTTCGATCGGAGCGCGGGTTGGGTTGATATGCCGCTTGAGTTCGTTCGCGCCGTGGAACTTGTCCCGGGACCAGAACTTGATCGCGGTAATCCCGAGTGGCAATCCTTCCGTCGTGACCGCCAGGCTCGAGTGCATCAGGATGCCGCACGCCGTGTAACGCCGCAGCCGACCCAGGCGATCGACGCCAGCAATGCCGATGTGCGTCTTCCCCACCGCCGCGATGTCTTTGCGCTTGTACGAGAACTCCGTCGTGTCGTGCAGCACCAAGATCGGACCGGCCGTCTTCGCCGCGCGATCGCGCGTTGCTTCGAAGTGGCCGGCGAGAATCTCGGCCTCACTGACTCGATCGTTGTCGAGGAATCGGTACGCCGCTTTGGTGTTCGCCCAGTCCTGGCAGACCAACGGGATGCTCCCACCAGGACTCGCGGACAGCTGCTCGAGCAGCGATCGAAAACGCTTGCCGAGTCGCTCATCCTTGAACTCGCAGTCGGCGAGCTCGCGATCAATCCACCTGCTCGGCGGCGTTGCATTGGCAACAGCAGACCGCCGGCGCTCTCGAACATTGTTGTTCGACATGCAGCATCGTGTGGAAGCAACACACGGACCATCTGTGTCTCAACTTCTATAAGCACTTGCGAAAACTTTCTGCAAGCTATTTAGCAGGCTGCTGAAAAAGGAGTTTTGATGGCCACTAACTGCCAATTCCAACAATTGAAACAGCTATAAAACAAGTACTTGATGAATGAATGATCACAGAATTCATGGTTGCCAAAGCCTTTTTCAGCAGCCTGTTAGTTAATTGAGGAAGTTGTGGGTAATTAAAAGCTTAGCCAAACGTTTCCGTCACCCTGGCTTCCGGTACCGAAGCGTGGGTGTACGTGCGCCGGTAACGAGTCGCCGGTTCGCGGCGTTCACGATCGGGGTAGTTCGGCTT
>JANXUT010000004.1 GCA_025356075.1 Pseudomonadota bacterium
CACGCCGACCGACTTGCAGCGCCGCGCCTTCGCGCTCGTCGATCAAATCACCGTGTAGTCAGAACCAGAACACCCGAAATCCATGTATCTACCTGTCACACATGGATTTTATCGCGCGCCGCGGGCAGGAACTTCAGGCTAAACGCCGCACCCGCGAGAGAATGTTCCACAAAGGGTAAGTTCTGAAACATCGCCCTCCCCCGCCATAATCAACGGGTTGCGTGTTTCATAAGTCTGTTTCATATTGGCGGGCATGAAATACGGCTACGCCCGCGTCTCGACCGAGGACCAGAACCCCGCCCTGCAGCTCGCCGCGCTCAAGAAGGCCGGCTGCAAAACCGTTTTCACGGACGAGGGGATCTCCGGGGCGACGGCGCAGCGCCCTGCCCTGCTCCGCTGCCTGAAGGCCCTGCAGGCCGGCGACACGCTGATCGTCTGGAAGCTCGACCGGCTCGGACGCAGCCTCCGGGATCTCATCCACATGCTCGACGAGCTCAAGCACCGCGGCGTGAAGTTCCGTTCGCTCACCGAGGCGATCGACACAGACACTGCCACCGGCCGCGCCATGTGGCAAATGATCGGCGTCCTGGCCGAGCTCGAGCGTTCGCTCATCACGGAGCGCACGCGCGCCGGCGTGAAGGCCGCGCAGAAGCGCGGAGTCCGGTTCGGCCGCCGGCCGAAGCTCTCTCCTCCCCAGGTTGTACATGCCCGGCAGCTCATCGACAGCGGTCAGCGAGTGCAGGATGTCGCCTCGCTTCTCAGCGTCGGCCGCATAACACTCTATCGCGCGCTGCAAAGGACTGTACCGTGAGCGGCCGGCTCCCGCCCAACCGCGCCTCGTGGATTTCGCCGATCGCCATTGTTCTCGTGACCGCAATCACGGCTGCATTAGCGATCCTATTTTCCGCGAACTACTGTTGCTCCACCCCAGGCGAGAGGCTGGGCGTGTGGGGCGGCGTGCTCGGTGGGCTCCTCGGAGCGCTGGGAGCTGCGCTCGCCGTGGTCTTAACACTGCGCGGCCAGCGTCGAGACGAAGCGGAGACCATCCGCGACGCGGCGCGTCGCGAAGTCTAGGAGTTCAGCCGTTTGGTTGCGGGCAATCTCGACACCTGCCGCGAGATCGCCGCCGGCACTGTGCGCGTCCCGCGCCAGGACCTGCCGACCGAGTGAGTGCCGGTCGCCGTCGCCTTGACACCGAGCGTACGGTCTCTCTAGCGTTGCAGCATTCACCTTCGCCGCCGCCCGAGTAATTCGCATAGCCATCCGACTCAAGACCCGCGCCGCCCCGCGCGCCCGGCCCAAAGACTCTCGGCCGCCCCGCGGCGAGAGTAAGGCCGCGCCGAAGAGCGACCCGCTCTTCAATCAATCCGTCGTGAAGGCGTTTGCGGTACTGGCCGCCTTCGGCGGCGAGCGCCGGGCGCTCAACCTCGCCGAGATCGCCGCCACCTCTGGCATGACGACGAGCTCGGCGCAGCGCTGCGTGCACACGCTCGCCCAGCTCGGCTACCTCGCCCGCGACGAGCGCCAGCGGCGCTGGCTGCTGACGCCGCTCGCGCTCAGCGTCGGCTATCCGTACCTCGCCGGGCACCCGGTGATCGAGCAGGCGACGACGCACCTCGTCGACCTCAACCAGGCCTGCGGTGAATCCGTCAGCCTGTCGGAGGCGGACGGGCCGGACATGGTGTTCATCGCCCGCTTCCCGAGCCACAAGCGCTTCTTCATCCACATGCCGGTCGGGCGACGGTTGCCGATGTATTGCACGGCTGCAGGGCGGGCGTACCTGTCGGCGCTGCCGCTCGAGGAGGCGCGCGACATCCTCGAGCGTTCGGACTACCGGAAGTTCACGCCGCACACGGTGACGGATCCGAAGCGGGTCCTCGAGATGATCGTGTCCGCTCACGAGCTCGGCTTCGCGTGGGCGCGTGAGGAATGCTATCGCGGCGATCTCACGATCGGCGCGCCAATCGTCGGCGAGGATGGCCGGCCGGTCGCGGCAGTGGGAATTTCGGGGCCGACCAGCCGCTGGAACATCGACGACCTGCGTGCTCGTCTCGCGCCGCTGCTGATCGAGTCCGCCCGCGCCGCCTCGAGTAGCGTCGCGACGCTGCGCCGCGCCTGATCCCGGGCGCATGCCCTCTCCAGATTCGTTGCGCAGGCCACGCCTACGGCGCTTGCGCGGGCGCGTTTGACGCGCTCGCACGCACGGTCCTATAGTTGCCCTAGAGTCGATTGTTTAAAATCGATTATCGATAACAACTGTGGGGACCTGGACGCCGGCATCGCCGCCACCGCGCCAGGCGAGGAGACCCGACCATGCGCGCCGCCCAACTACCGACCAGCCATCCCCGTTGCGCCGTTGCGCTCGGCGCCATCGCCGCCGCGACGGTGACCGCACTCGCCCCGTCGATCGCCTCCGCCGACGAAGGACTGCAGGAGATCGTCGTCACCGCGCAGCGACGCACCGAGCGGCTGCAGGACATCCCGATCGCGATCACCGCGCTCTCGAGCGCGGACCTCGAGTCGCGCGGCGTCCGCCAGGCCGGCGACATCGTCTCGAGCGTGCCGAACCTGCTGCTCAACTCGCCCTACGGCCCCGAGGCGCAGCCGACGTTCACGCTCCGGGGCGTGACGACCCAGGACTTCAGCCAGAACCAGTCGAGCCCGATCGCGATGTATGTCGATGAGGTCTACAAGAGCGTCGGCGCGCTGCAGGCGCAGCAGATCTACGATCTCGAGCGGGTCGAGGTGCTGCGCGGTCCCCAGGGCACGCTCTATGGCAAGAACGCGACCGGCGGGGCGGTCAGCCTCTATACGAAGAACCCGAATCTCAAGGAGGACGAGGGCTACGTCACCGCCGGCTACGGCAACTACAACGCCTATACTCTGCGCGCCGCCGTCAGCACGCCGATCATCGACAACGAGCTCGGCTGGCGCGCCGCCGTCATGTACGAAAAGCGCGACGGCTGGACCAAGAGCATCGTGCCCGGCGTCGAGCCCCTCAACGGCGTCGATGTGCTCGCGGGACGCTTCTCGCTGCTCGCCAAGCCCTCCGATACGCTCACCATCCTGCTGAAGGCCGCGGTCAGCCGGTCCGGTGGCACGCCCTACGGCGCACATGCGCTCAACAACGACCCGAGCGTCACGGGCTTCAGCGGCAACATCGACTGGTTCTCGAACGCGGCCAAGTTCGCCGTGCACAAGGACATCCGCAATGACAGCGTGTCGCTGAAGGTCGACTGGCAGGTCGCCGAGCACCTGACGCTGACCTCGGTGACGGGCTTTGACTACGGCCGCTGGTTCGAGGAGAGCGACGATGGTGGCCTCGGCCTCGACGACACGGGTGCCCCGATCCGGCTCGATGATCCGAACACCTACTTCTCGAGCGTCAACGCGTTCTCGCAGGAGTTCAGGCTCGCCTCGCACGATACGGGGCCCCTGAACTGGCTGGCGGGCCTCTACTACGGCCGCGACAGCCTGCACGCGACGGTGCAGTTCCACTTCTTCGACGCCTACCAGGGCAGCTTCGTGCTGCCGGACGATACCGTGCTGTGGGGCTTCGATGAGTACAACAGCTTCGACCAGATCCGCGACAGTCGCGCGGCGTTCTTCAACGCGAGCTACTCGGTGACCCCGGCGGTCACGCTGCGGGCCGGGATCCGCTACACGAAGGACAAGCTGTCGGTGCTGAACTTCTACGCGCTCGAGGGTGGACTGCTCGCCGCTCCCGTCGGACTCGGCCCGAATGACGGCGTGACGTACTGGACGCAGACGATCCCGACGCTGCCGGGGACGTACGTCAACTACTCAACCAGCCTCGCGCCGCAGGGGCCGACCAACCCCGGGCTCGAACGCGACAACAATAACCTCAGCATCAAGGCGGGCGTCGACTGGAAGCCGGCCGACGACGTCCTCACCTACTTCAGCTTCAGCCAGGGCTATCGCGGCGCCGCATTCAACGGCCAGGCATTCAATGCGCCCGCCGAACTCAGCTTCGCGGATCCGGAGAAGCTCACCTCCTATGAGCTTGGCTTCAAGTCGCAGCTCTGGAACCGTCACGCGGAGTTCAACGTCGCGGTCTTCCACTACGACTACCGCAACCAGCAGTTCCTCGACACGTTCGCGCTGCCGGGCGGCGGCACCGGGTTCCACACGGTCAACGCGCCGAAGTCGCGGGTGAACGGCGCGGAGCTGGAACTGAGGGCGCGGGCGAGCGAGGACGTCGAGCTGCACGCGGGCCTTGGGCTCCTCGACAGCAAGTACGTCGACCTCTTCCTGCACGGCCAGAGCCGCGACGGCAACCACCTGATCCAGGCGCCGGGAGTCTCAGGCGACGCCAGCATCGACTGGCGGTTCGCGCAGATCGAGGCGGGCGACTTCCACTTCGCGGTCAACGGCAACTACTACGCCAAGCAGTATTTCGATGCGCTCAACACCGAGCGGATCACGCAAGGCTCGTACGTCATCGCCAATGCGCGGGTATCGCTGGATGCAACCGGCAAGCGCGGCTTCAGCGCCGGTGCGTGGATCAAGAACCTGTCGAACGAGAAATACCTGGCCTACGGCCTCGCGCAGCGCAACCCCGAAGACGGCGGCCTCGGCTTCGACTACTCGCTGGTCGGCGAGCCGCGGACCTTCGGCGTCGACGTGACCTACCGGTTCTAGCGGATTCCGAGGTCGCCGGGAGCGGTCGGCGCAACCGATCGGCCCGGCGGTCCGGCGTCGTGCGCGGCGAGCGCGCGCATCCCGAATCCGACCGCTGCCGTGCCAAGCACACCCGAACCAACTTTCGCCGGCTGCGTGTATGCCGGGACCGCAGCGCCGTACGCGCCGACGCCGCCGCTCGCGCGCGACATCCAGGTCGAGACGGTCGTCGTTGGTGCAGGCTTCACGGGCCTCTCGAGCGCGCTGCATCTCGCCGAGCACGGCCGCAGCGTCGCGCTCCTCGAGGCGCACGAACCCGGCTGGGGCGCGGCCGGTCGCAACGGCGGCCAGGTCAACGCGGGCCTCAAGCACGAGCCCGATGCGGCCGTACGCCACCTCGGGGCCGAGTACGGGCCACGGCTCGTGCGCCTCGCGGGAGGCGCTCCGGAGTTCCTGTTCGGGCTCGTCGAGCGCCTCGACATCCACTGCGAGGCGAGGCGCAGCGGCACGCTGCGAGTCGCGCGGCGCCTGGTGCTCAAGGATGCGCTGCGGGATTCGGTCGACCAATGGCAGCGGCTTGGTGTCGCGATGGAGCTCTGGAGCAAGCCCAGGCTCGCGGCCGCGATCGGCAGCGACCACTACAGCGCCGGCAGCTTCGATCCGCGGGGCGGCTCCGTCAACCCGCTTAGCCTGGCGCGCGGCCTCGCGCTCAGCGCGCAACGCGCGGGCTGCCAGGTCTACTGCGACACGCGCGGTACGCGACTCGAACGGCGGGCTGACGGCTGGACCGTGACGACACCGGGCGGGCGCATCGATGCCGAGTCCGTGATCCTCGCAACCGACGGCTACAGCGATGACCTCTGGCCGGGACTGAAGACCAGCATCGTGCCGATCTTCGGCGCGATCGTCGCCACCGAGCCCCTCGATCCGCCGCTCGCCCGCGCGATCGTGCCGGGAGGTCAGTCCGTCTACGAGAGCGGGACGGTCACCGTGTATTTCCGGCGCGACCGGCACGACCGGTTGCTGATGGGTGGCCGGGGGCCGCAACGTGCGGCGACGGATCGGCGCGACTACGCGCACCTGGTCGCCTACGCGAGGACACTGTGGCCGGAGCTTGCTCCGGCCGCGTGGACGCACAGCTGGAACGGCCAGTTCGCGCTGACGCCCGACTTCTATCCGCGCCTGCATGCGCCCGCCCCCGGCCTCTACATCGGGCTTGGCTACAGCGGGCGGGGCGTCGCACTCGGGGTCGCGATGGGGGTGGAGCTCGCCAAGGCCTCGATGGGTGCGCCGATCGACTCGCTGGCCCTCCCGGTGACCCCGATCCCCCGCATTCGTTTCCACCGGCTGTGGCGGGTCGGCGTCGCGCTCGGCGTCGCGGCCGCGCGCTTTCACGATCGGTTCGGCGGCTAATCCTCGGCAGAGCGGCGCCCGGCGCGCGTCCCTAGTGCGCCGGCCTCAAGTCATAGTGAAACTGCCCGGTCTGGAACTTGTCGACGTACTGGCCTTCGTAGATACCGTTCGCGATGCGCCCGCGGGTGGTGACTGTCGTGCTGACCGAGCCGTCCGGGTAGCGGTTCTGCACGAGGCCGTACTGCTTGCCGAGCAGCGTGACGCCGGTGCCGATGAGGTTGTTGGGATCGGCGAGCGTCGTCTGGCCGCGCATGCGATCGCCGTTGGTGCCGATGTACTCGAAGGTGCCGTTCGCATTCACCGTCAGGGCGCCGTTGTAGAGGACGCCCGGTGCCAGCGTGCTGGTGAAGTAGCCGGGAAAAGGGCCGCCGACGATGGAGGCGGCGGCCGGTGCGGTGTGCGCGGCGGCGCGCGGCTTCGCCGCGTCGGCGGCAGGTTGCGCCGCGGTCGCGGCACGCGATAGCCGGCGCGCCATCAATGACGCCTCGGCCGCGTGCAGCCCCTTCGGGAACTGCTTGCTGTAGTCGGTGAAGTCGGCGGGGTCGGTGCTGTCCTTAATCCGGTCCCAGAACGACTGGTCGAGCTCGCCGCTCGTCGCGACGTGGATCGGGGCGGGTGCCGAGGACGCGCGCGCCGCCGGGACATCCGCCTCGGCGTGGGTCACGGCGGCGCCCGGCTGGAAGTAGAACTCGCCGATCGACTGGTCGTAGAGCGCCGGTACCTGCTCGTGGCTCGCGCCCTTGGCGAGCTGCACGACCTGGTCACGGACCGTCTTCAGCATCCGGTCAACCGGAAGCCCCGGCCGGCGCATCTCCTCGATGAGTACGCGGGTGAAGACGCCGTTGGGATCCTTGTCGGCAGGGCCGAGCCGATCGAGTGCCGATTGGCCGGCGCCGGCGGAGTAGAGGACCATCTGACCGTTGGCCGCCGTCACGGGCGCAAGTCCGCGCCCGCCGATTGCGCGACCGGCGCCCTTGAACGGGTTGTCGCGGCAGGCATCGACGATCGCGAGCGAGAACCGCGCCTTCTGGTCGCGCAGGTCATCGAGCACCCGCTGCAACGGCACCGCATCGTCCGCGACCTGCTGCTCGTTCTCCGGGACGATGTCGATCGGCACGAGGTAGTTCGTGCCCTCGAACTGCACCCCGTGGCCGGAGAAGTAGAAGACGACTTCATCGCCACCGCTGACGCGTGACTTGAATTCGCGCAGCGCCGCCTTCATCGCGGTGAGGGTGAGGTCCTGCTTGAGCGTGACCTCGAAGCCCACACCCTTCAGGACCTCGGAGACGGCCTTGGCGTCCTGCCGGGCATTCTTGAGCGGCTCGACACTCTTATATGTGTCATTGCCGATCACGAGAGCGAGGCGCCGGGCCTCGGTGGGGCCGGCGAGCAGGAGGCTGAGAACGAGGAGCACGGCGCCGCTGCCGCGAAGGAGTCGTACCGACAGATGGGCGAAGCGCATGGTGACCGGTCCCGCGTCCGGCTATCGCGACTGTCTCGACACGGAGTGAGCCCCGAACGCGGCGCTGTGGGCCGCTCGATGCAGTCGCCCGGCCGCTTGTTCGCCTGAAACTTAGCACGCGGGGGCAGGGCGCGAAAGCCGTGAGCCGTGGTCTCACCCGGCGGATGCCAAAGCGCCGTCCCGGGCGCAGACTGACGCGCTCCGGAGCGATCGGGTCCTTTCCGGGAGGTTGAGTTGGATCCTCTTCACATCGGCATCGTCGCCTGCTCGGCCGAGGGCGCGGCACTGTGCTTTCGTACGATCTGTACCGAGGGCCCGGCGGTCCTGGGTCCCCACGGGCATCCCGAGGTGTCGCTGCACGCGCCCTCGCTCAGCCACTACGTCCGCTGTCTCGACCGGAACGACTGGACCGGAGTCGGCGAGCTCATGCTCGCATCCGCCCGCAAGCTCGCGGACGGCGGTGCCGCCTTCCTGATCTGCCCGGACAATACGATTCACCAGGCGCTGCCGATGATCGAGGCGCGCTCGCCACTGCCGTGGCTGCACATCGCGGAGGTCGTCGCGGCCGAGGCCGCGCGGCGCCGCTTCCGTCGGATCGGGATACTCGGCACGCGCTGGCTCGTCGATAGCGACGTCTATCCCAGCAAGCTCTTGCAGCACGGGCTCGAGTTCGTGAGGCCGGGCGCGGCGGATCGCGATGCGATCAGCCGGATCATCATGGACGAGCTCGTGGCCGGGGTCTTCAGGCCCGAAGCCGTCGCCTACCACCAGGCAGTGATCGGGCGTCTCGAGGAGGAGGGGTGCGATGCGGTCGTCCTCGGCTGCACCGAGATCCCGCTCATCATCAGCGACGCGAACTCGTCCCTTCCGACACTCGACTCCACGCGCCTGCTCGCGCGCGCGGCGCTGGCGCACGCTGTTGCAGGGCACGCGCCCTAGCGGTGCTGCAGCTCCTTCGTTCGAATCGAGGCCGGGTACGGCGGCTCGCGGACCCGCTGCTCCCAGGGGCGGCTGCCCGACAGCGTGAAGCCCGTCCAGTAGTAGGGATCGGCAAACGATTCGCCGTGTGGACCTTGCGCCGAGCGCACGGCTCGCTGCGCCGCCTGCAGGCTGGCGGCGGCATCGCCGTGCGAGGAGCTGAAGGACGTGTAGAGAGTGCGCATCAGCCGGGCGGTGCTCACGTCCTCGACCTGCCACAGGCTCGGGATCACGTGCCCGGCGCCGCGCCGCTGGACGAGGGCACTTAAGGCCTCGACCTCGCGACCGTCGTCGGTGCGCGCGCCGCCCATCCCGGTCTCGCAGGCGGACAGGGTCACGACGTTGATGCCGGTGAAATCGAGGCTGCCGATCGAGTCGAGCGTCAGGCGCGCGCCGTCACCCAGCAGCAGGAACGATCGCACTGCGTTGCCGGGCCGCAGCCTGAAGTGCGTACCGACGTGCAGGACCGAGAATCCATGCGGCAGCTCGAGGAGCGAGCGCAGTCGCGCCTCGGTGAATGCCGCATCGACGAAGCTCTCCCCGGTGAGTGCGCCGGTGCTCGCCGCCGGGGCGGGGCAGGCGACGCTCGGCTCCGACAGCCCTTCGATCGGTCCGCGAACGATGGAGCAGAGCTCATCGGCGACGGCGGGGAGCGCGGCGAATCCGCCCACCGCCCGGGTGACGCCGAGCCCGCGGACCCGTGGCGGCTCGTTGCCAGCATGCACCACGACGGACGGCGAATCCGCCGCCGGCGCGTAGAACTGGATCGGGTACTTGTCGCCGAGGTACTGGCGACCGTCGTAGAGCGCCGCGACCGGAACGTAGCGCAGCGCGCCGCCTTCGCCCAGGAGCAGTTCCAGGTACTCGGGAAATGCGCCGAGGCCAAATAGGCCCGCGGCGCGCCGGCAAGATGCCTGCGCGCAGACAGGGTCGCGGGCGATGTCCGCGCTGCCGGCTCAGCCGGTGACCGACGCCGTGGGCCTGGGGCGCGCGTTCGCCCCAGACCTCGATTCAGTTATTCAGATGCCCCCAGCTGCCGATGAAACGCGTTTCTTCGCGGCGATTCTGAACGAGCTCGGCGTACCGGGAATACATACCGCACGGCTGTCGGCGAGGCAAGATGCCGCGGTCCGGGCCCTTCGCGCGACCGGAGTGCGCATGCTCGTCATCGACGAAGCACACAATGTTCTCTCGGGTAGGCACGGTCAGCACCGGCGAGTTCTTAATCTCTGGCGCTGGTTGGGCAATGAGCTCCAGATTCCGTTGGTTGCCGCGGGCACCGCCGAGGCCCTGCGCGCCATGCAGAGCGACGACCAGCTCGCGAACCGCTTTGAGCCCTTGCGTTTGCCGCGTTGGCGAGATGACTGCGAATACCGACGACTTCTCTCCACGCTCGAGGCGGTCTTCCCGCTGCGAGCACCTTCGAATCTTGCGGGGCGCGAGCTCTCGCAGGCGATTCTCGCCATCTCCGAGGGGCTTCTGGGCGAAATCGTCGCTGTCGTCGCGCGTGCGGCGACTCAGGCGATTCGCTCGGGGGCCGAGCGCATTTCGACGAAGACAATCGGCGAGAGTGGCTTCCTGGCACCGACGGAGCGACGTCGCATTGTCGGTTGACCGCGTAGAACCTGCGCAAACAGCGGAGGGTTCGAGCGCACTCCTCCCTATTCACGTCGCCGTGCGGCCCGGCGAGCTGCTGCTGTCCTGGCTCGGGCGACTTGCACGCAAGATCGAGCGAGTGATTGGGTTCTTCAATCTGGCAATGCTCGGCATCGAATCCCCTGATGTGGCATTGGATGACTGGCGCCGCCCGACCCTATCCGTGCTGAGCCGACTTCGTCGTCAGACGGGTGTATCGCTCGAGCGCTTGACAGATATGACCCTCACCGATTTTGCGCCGACGGTCCTGCACGATGAGGCCGACGAGCGCTTCAGTCTTCGCTGGTACGCCGGAGCCATTGACTCGACTTGGCGCGCAAGGGGCCTGGTGATTTGTCCGCAGTGCCTTGCAGCGGTCGATGGCGAGTACATTCGCCTCCATTGGACGCTTGGCTGGGCGGCGGTATGTGAGCGGCATGGAACAGTTCTGCGGACACGATGTCCGTTATGCAAATTCACGCTTTGGGCGCCAACCCTCCGGACGGCGAGAACGTTTGTCGTGACGCGGTGTGAGAGATGCGGGTTGGCAACTCATGGACGGTGGATGCCACCCGCCGACCCGAGGGTTCGGGCGCTGCACGCAAGCCTTCTCGACGGGAAGAGGACCGGCACGGCAAGACTTCCAGTCGTCGGCACCGTTCCGTGGAAGGGCGCGCTGCGGTGGATCGATGGGCTGTTGGGTTTGGTGCATCAGAAGAAAGCCGAGGTTGCGAGGTCATTATTTCTGTCGTCGGTGCTGGCGGAGTACGGCGTCGACCGCGCCGCGGTGCATGAAGAGGTCAGCGATCGGTACGAGAGCCTTATATTCCTTGCCTGGTTGCTGGACGACTGGCCTTGGAATGCCAAAGCAGCGGCCAGATTTTTGCCGGTCAAGTGGTCGCGCTGGTACGCAGCGGTCCAACGGTCCGGGTCCTCAATTGACGGACATTCCTCGAATTAGCGGATATCGACAACCCCAATGACGACGATGACGGCGAGCACTGATCGACCGGCACGATAGTTACGGAAAATATTCCGGAATCGGTTCGGTTCCCGCTCCAATGGAATACTCGAGATCCTGCCAGTCTAAGTTTGTATTTATTAATCAACACGTTAAGCGCTTCGTTTGTTCCACGACTTGTTCCACGCAGAAAGGCTTCCGGCGCGGGCCGCGCTCGGCTTTCTCCTCGCCTTTTCGTTGGCCATCGCAAACTCGCACCGGCCGGCGGCCGTCATCTGTTCTTTGATTTTTAATCTCTGCATCGGAGATCCTCTCTTCGTTATGCGTCGCCGCAGGTCTCGGCTCGTGGGATCGCGCTCATCCGGGCGACCAGTTCGGGGGCATCCGGTTGGGTCGCGTCCAACTCCCTTCGCGGATTTTCTTGAGCGCGATTCGGGTCGCGTGGAGTGTGTCGAAGCGCTTGAGAGCGCCCTCCTCCACCGACCACGCCACCTCGCGCATCAGTTCGGCGGCCTCTGCGCTCGAGGTGACGGCCTGGATGTCCCGCCGAAGCCTCGCAAGATCGAAGGTCGACAGCTGGCGCCGCCGAGGCAACGTCGGGATTGCTGCCGCGGCTAGTGGCACGGGTACCGGCCTTCGGGCGGTGGCGTGGGCTGAGAGATGCTGAAGCACCTTGGCGCGCTCCTCCGGTGACAGCGCCGAATCGACGTCGAAATTCAGGTGCGCGCGGCGCAGGCGAAGTGCTTCGTCGTACTGTTGGCGTTCCTCAGCGGACAGGAGTCGCGTTAGCGACGAAAGGCTTCTCAGCCGCTCACGGCCGCTCTGCCCCGCAAACGGGTCGGCAGCGGCGGAAGTGGTGGTTTGCGGGGAAAAAGCAGATGTTTCGGGCCGCTCGTTGATTGCAGGGGTACCCGCCTCCCCCACCCGCTTCGCGCCCCGATCAGGATACCGATCGAGCTCGATCAGGAGCTCGCGGGGCACGCGGACCTCGGTGATGGCCGTGGCCTGGTTGAAGGGATTGGCGGGATCCCGGCCCGGGTCCGTCCGCCTGATGCATCCGGCCCGGACCAGCCATTGGTAGGCGCGGGTCACGGTCGATACGTCGAGGTGGCATTCGCGCGCGACGCGCTTGAGGGGCAGCTCCGAGCACCAGTCGCCACGCCTCATCCCCTCGTGCCAGTGGAGCCAGAACACCCGTTCCGCGGCGGGTGGAATGCCCTGTGCCCACAGCCACCGTTCGAGCGGTTGCGGCCGCAGCGTGAAGTACTTCTGGGCCAGCTGCGCACGCGGGTCCCGGCTTTTCTCAAGGCGCACGGCTCCCGTGCGCAGGTTTTCGGCGGACATAGAATCCCCTTCGCTCTGCACGAATAACGTGAAAACCGGGGATCGGACGGTGTTACTGCTTGACCGGCCAAAGGCCGGCAACTAACCTAGATTTGCCGTCGGAGATCAGTTTTGCCCTAACCGCAAACCGATCCTCGAGATGGAAAGGCCCCCTCCCGGGGGCTTTTTCATTTGGGTAGCGACATGGGACCTCCGGTCGGTATCTCGAGCACCCTGAAACGGCGAAGGGCCGGTAAAACCGGCCCTTCGTGATCGATGCGGAGGCGCTGAAGCCTCGGGGGCGGTCCCCGCTCGGGTCGCCGATTTAGCGCGCTAAAGTGACGCGCCCCACGGGTGCCGCGCACCCGATTTAGCGCGCTAAACTGACTTCCGGAGCTCACTTCTTGACCCTCTGCTTCAGCCAGTCGCTGAGGAACTGCTTCACCGCTTCCTGGGCTTCGCCGACGAGCGCGCGCTCTACCTGCTTGCCGAACTTGAGCGAGACGCGACTCCCCTTCCAGGAGATCGTGTAGAGCGACTTGCCGCCCATCTTGACGGTTTCAGCCTCGGGCCCTCCGCCGCGCCTCGCGGTCCGGCCGGCCGCAATCAGTTCCTTCAAGACGGCTTCGGGTTCTGGCCGCGGGGACTGCTTCGCGAGGCGCGCCGCGATCGCCAGCACCCCGGGTCGCGAAGTCTTGAGGGCGGCGGACAATGCCTGCATCCACCGCATTCTGATCTTGCGCGGGTCGCCGAAGGCCGCGAGCACCTCCTCGGGAAGTTCCGCCACCGCGAGGTACTGGCTGACCGTCGCCGGGTCCAGATGGACGTGGTGCGCGAGTTCCTGCTGTTCGGTGAAGACCCCTTCCTCGATCCAGCGCGCGAACATCCGGCCCTTCTCGAAGGCCGACAAGTCGTAGCGCTCCTCGTTCTCGCGATACATCTTGAGGACCAGATCGCGGGTCTCGCTCGCCTTGGCGTCGACGATCGCAAGGATCCGGAAACCGCCCTCGGTCTCCGCGTCGAGGGTCAGGCACGCCGCGTGGCGGCGATGACCGGAGACGATCTCGAACTCAAACGGCGCGGCGTTGCGGATCGGCCGGACCCGGATCGGGGTCTCCTGGCCGTGGGCCCGCAGGCTCGCGATGAGCTCCTTGAACTTCGGGTCGTCAGCGAGGAGGGAGAGGTCGTGACGGTTGCGGAACTCGGTCGCCCGAATCTTCTTCGGATCGAGCGGGAGGAGGAGGCGACCCTGGGCCTTCGCCTCGTCGTAGGCCTTCGCGCGCGTCGCGACGTGTTCGGCCTGCAGGTTCGCCTGCTCGGCGATCGGGCCGAGCTGACGCGGGGCGAGGGCAGGGCGCTCGGACGGTCCGACGCTCGCGCGGGCCGTCAGCGTCTGATCGAGGATCGCGCGCCGCTCCTTCGCCTTGGTGCTCATGCGCGCTCTGCCGCTGGCGGGTAGGCCGCCGCACGGGTGTCGAGGGCATGACGAATCAGTCCCTCGATCTCGCCGTTGACGCCGTTCATGGCTTCGATCGCGCGCTCGAGCGTGCGTCGGTCGCCGTCGTACTCGGCGACCTCATAAAGAGTGAGGAGGTCGGGACCGACTTTCTCGAGCGCGGAGCTCTGCACCATCGTGTGGGTGCAGGTTTCCTGCGGGAAGTACTGGCGGATCCACTTGCTGATCTGGGCGTGCGTGCTGTCGTTCGGGCGGACCCGCGTCAGGAGCACCGAGCCGAAATCATAGGTCTTCGGCGTCGGCTCCATGCGGTTGAACGCTTCCATGAGTTCCGCGACGAGATCGAAGAAGAGCGAGGAGGACTGCAGGTCGATCATCGCGGGCGGCAGCGTGATCAGGAGCCCATCGGCCGCGAACATCGCGTTGCTATTGACGAACGACAGCGACGGCGCCGTGTCGAGGATGATGACGTCGTAGTCGGCGCGCAGCGGTTCCAGGCCCTCGGCGAGCGGGCGATGGAAGGCAAAGCCTTCCTCGTCGCGAAGGCGCGCCGCGATCGCGAACTCGCAGCCGTAGACGCCGAGGTTCGAGGCAATGAGATCGAGGTTGAACCAGTGCGTGCGCTGTACCGCGGGGCGCAGGTCGCCGGTCCACGAGGGATTCGGCTGGCCCTGGAAGTTCGGGCCTTCGAGGAACGAGCGCACCGTCTGATCGTCGCCGACCTCGGTGTGGGGCAGGATTCCGAAGAGCTGCGTGAGGCTCGCCTGGGCATCGAGGTCGACGAGCAGCACGCGATAGCCGTGCATCACGAGGTACTGGGCGAGGTGCGCGGCGGTCGTGGTCTTCGCGACGCCGCCTTTGAAATTGGCGATCGAGACGACGATCCCGGGTTGGCCCGGGCGGCGCATTGCTCGCTGGCCGAAGGCCTTTCGAAGCGCGTACGCCTCTTCGAGCGTGAACTCCCGGCGCCGAGGATTCGGGGTCGTGCCCTGCGGCAGCTCGGGGTGCCGGTCGAGCCGCCGGTAGAGGGTTTCGACCTTGAGGTCGAGGAGGGCGGCGACTTCGGGGCCGACGAATTTCCGCAGCGTCTTGCGGTGGGTCGGGTGCGTCGCGAGGTCGCGGATCGTCTTGTTGAGATCGGCGGCGCGACGGGCGAGGTCGGTGACGCCGTCGGCGCCGAGAGGCGTACCCGCCTCCGTCAGGGTGACGGCATTCGCGACGGTATCGGGATTCACGGCCATCTCGAGTTAGCATTGCCCCGCAAGTTACGGTTCGCGCGGATCCTACTCCGGCTGTTACTTTATGACAATAGGTTGCGCGTTGAAAGCCAACACGTGCGTCCGTTGGAGCGCGCGCCGATTTGATGCGAGACGCACGGAGCCTAACCCGACCGGGCGGGATCGTGTGACGCGCTCGGATCCCTGCCAGGGCGGAGTTCCCGGGGTCGGCGCGCGATGCGATGCCGGGCTTTGCGATTGGCATCCGCTGTCGTAGTATTACCTCTGGTTTCAGAGGTATTACTTTCATGTCTACGACGCTCACGTCCAAAGGCCAGGTCACGATCCCGAAGCCCGTGCGCGAGCACCTCGGTCTCAGGGCCGGAGCGGCGGTCAGTTTCGAGCTCAACGCGGCGGGAGAAGTCGTCGTGTGTGCCGCGGCGCGCCGGCCGAAGAGCCGGTTCGGCAAGCTCCGCGGCCGGGCGACCGTCAAGATGCGGACCGAGGACATCCTGCTCCTGACGCGGGGCGGCTGAGCCCTGCATGGTCCTCGTCGACACCAACGTGCTCCTCGACGTCGTCGGGGACGACCCGACCTGGGCGGACTGGTCACAGCGGCAGCTCGATGCCTGGAGCCTTCGGGGTCGTCTCGTCATCAACCCGATCATTTATGCCGAGCTCTCGATGGCGTTTGCGCGGATCGAGGAGCTCGAGGCCGTACTGAAGGACGGCGGGCTCAACGTCGAGCCGATTCCGCACGCGGCGCTGTTCCTGGCCGGCAAGGCCTTCCTGAAGTACCGGCAGCGGAAGGGCGCCAAGACCAACGTGCTGCCGGACTTCCTGATCGGCGCGCATGCGGCGGTCGCAGGGCTCACAATCCTCACCCGGGACGTCGGTCGATACCGGAGCTACTTCCCGAGCGTTACGCTCGTGACTCCGGAATGATCGCGACGCGAGCCGGATGGGCGCGGCGCTCGTCCATACTGCGTACTGACCCTCGTCGCCAGCCTCGGTGACGGTGATGCCGGACGGTCCTCGCTCATCCAGGAGCGTGACGACAACGACTGAAGTTGCGGCGTTCTCACGGGGGTTGCGAGAAAGAGCACGACCTGTGCGGTGCTGCTGCACGGGTTCATCAAGAAGAGCCAAAAGACGCCGGCGCCGGATCTGAAGGTAGCGAAGGATCGGAAAAAGCTCGTGGTGGCGGCTCGACGAAATTGAGGAGAAGACGATGCCGCGCAAGAAGACGAATCCGCGCGTGGGGAGCGAGTTTGAGGACTTCCTGGCGCAGGACGGGCGGCTCGAGGAGTCGACCGCGCTTGCGATCAAGCGTGTACTCGCGTGGGAGATCGAGCGCGCGATGAAGCAAGGCCGCATCTCGCAGGCCGAGCTTGCGCGGCGGATGAAAACGAGCCGCGCGGTCGTGCACCGCCTACTGGATGAGACGGATCCCTCGGTCACGCTCGCGACGATCAACAAGGCGGCGACGCCGCTCGGGCGGACCGTCCGCCTCCAATTCCACGCGTAGGGACTCAATCGCATGTTCGACCGGAGGGAGAACAGCGGATGAGCGAAGCACGCGCGGTGCTGGCCGGCGGCGAGTCGAGCGGATGAGCGTGGTGATCGCCGAGCGGTTGGACCGAACTGGGAGACAAGGATGTTGATCTTGACGCGAGGGACCGTCGAGACGATCCGGATCGGCGCAGTTGTCGCAATTACGGTGCTCGGTGGTCCGTATCGGTGTCGACGCCCCGCGGGTCGTCGAAATGCGTCGAGAGGAAATCTACGATCGGATCGTCGCTGAGCGCGGCGAGACCGATCCTGCGAATCGCTGACGATCGCGCCGGCCCATGTCAGTTCGTTCAACGATGTCGCCCGGCGCGCCGTGCAGGATCCGCGGCGACCGGGCGACGGTCCGGGGCACGATAGGAGCGTCATATTCGGCGGAGATCGAAAACCTGCGGCTCCGATCATACGGCCTCAATATGCTATATGCATATGGCATATCAGTAGTGTCCGGACGTTAGTGGAACAAATTCATTTGGTTGGACGCATCGGCGTCGTTTTGACTGGCCCGGATTTGAGCAAACAGCGTATCCAAAGGGGTTTGCTCGAACATGGTCAGGCTCAGGATCTGTAGCATTTCGTAGAGGCTGGCTTGGATCTTCAATCGCTTCTTGACGATCGCGACGAGCACGTAGGTCGAGACTGCGGTCCAGATCTGCGTCTTCACGGCGTTCTCCGTCGTGCCGTAGAACTGCTTGATCCGAAGATGCTGCTTGATCCACTTGAAGAAGAGCTCGACCTGCCAGCGGCAGCGATACAGCTCGGTGATCGTCAGCGCCGGCAAGACGAAATTGTTCGTCAGGAACACCAGGCGCCTGCCAGTCTTCGGATCGTTGAAGCGGATGCGGCGCAGCGGCGTCTCGAAATCCTTGCTCGAGTAGTGGCCCGTCAGGGCGATAGTCTGATCGCAGATCAGACCGGTGCCTCGATCTACCGGGCGCGAATAGCGACGCTGAACTCGGAGGTGCGACTTGGCGCGGGTCACGAAGAAACTGCCCGCAGTGTGAAGCCGAAAGAGCCTCTTGAAGTCCAGGTATCCCCGATCCATGACGTAGAAAGCGCCGGCTTCCGGAAGCAGCTGATCGAGGATATTGACCTCGTGCATCTTGCCGTCGCTGATATGGATAAATGCAGGGATATTGCCCCGCAGATCGAGCAGCGTGTGCAGCTTGACGGCTGCCTTCGTCGTGCGGAACGGCGCCCACGGAAAGACCGACAGGCACAGATCGATGGTCGTCGCGTCCAGCGCGTAGACCGTCTCCTTGAGGTCCACGCCGAACGCCTCGTCGACATACAGCTTTCGCGCCATCGTGATCAGGCGCTGCGCGAACGCGGCGTGGATACGCCAGTCGCGAGCTTCGTTCGCATCCGCGAGCGTGCTCCGCGAGATCCGGCTGCGGATCCCCATGTGATACAGCTTGTCGCTCTGTGCTCTGAGGCAGGCCTCGATGTCGCGAAGACTCTCGCGGTACGTGAGCTGCGCGAAGGCCAGGCAGAGAAACTGTTCGAGACACGAGAAGCGCTTGACCTTGTGTTCGCCGTCGTACTCCGCCACGCAGCGACGAAACGTCGACAGCGGCAGATGGCTCGTCAACTGCGCGAAAATCAGCTTGCCGGAGTGCATGGGGAACGTCCGCGAACAGAGTCTTCGCAGGGTCGCACCGGCGCTTGCCGAAGTCGAAATCGAGACCAAAACGAATCACAATTTATCCTAAACGGATCAGTCATTTATGGGCGCGTGACCCACTAACGTCCGGACACTACTGATGGCATATGAAGAAACGTAGCAGCCCGTTCGAGTCAGCTGCCCTGCGCCGGGCGGCAGGGCGGCAGTGGGCCCTGAAGCCGCAGGACTTGGTCGTCGCGCTCAAGCTATTCGTCCTCGGCTCCGAGAAGCTCTCCTACGCCGCGCTCGGCAAGTCACTTCACTTGTCCCAGTTCGAAGTCCACGCCGCGGTGCAACGCCTGATCGCGGCGCGGCTCGCGACAAATATCGAAGGCCGAATTCGACTTGTGATTGCAGCGTTTCGGAGCTTCATCATTCGCGGTGCCCCGTACGCCTATCCGCCGGTGACAGGGGAGGTGACGATCGGCACCCCGACCGCGCACGCGGTAGCGCCGTTGAAGGATCTCATCGTCGCCAGCAAGGAGTTACCCTTGGTATGGCCGGACGCTCAAGGGAAAGTGCGCGGCCAAGCGCTGTTGCCGCTCTATCCGAAGGCGCCGCACGCCGCGCGGGAAGACGCGCGGCTGCACGAGCTCCTCGCGCTGTTTGACGCCCTCAGGATCGGCGAGGCTCGCGAGCGCGATTTCGCGCTGCGGCTGCTTGAGGAGCGGCTGGCATAACGAGGAACCGAACGACTGCGCGCGGAATTGCGGTCGAGACGACAATAGCCTAGACTAGTCTGACTAGATTGTGATGTGAGGCTACAGCATGGCGGCCTGGCAGCTGCAAGACGCGAAGGCAAGGCTCAGCGAGCTCGTGAAGCGGGCGCGAAACGTCGGGCCGCAGGAGATTCGAGTGCACGGCGAACCGGCGGTCGTTGTCCTCGCGCATCAGGAGTACCTGCGCCTGACGCAGCCGCCGACCCGGTTCGTCGACTTCATTCGGAAGTCGCCGCTCAAAGGAGCGAAGCTCGACGTGTCGCGTGATCGCTCGCCGGTGCGCGACGTCGATTTGTGAGTTTCCTGCTCGACACGAACGTGGTCTCTGAGATCGCGCGGGCGCGGCCCGACAAGGTGGTCCTCGCCTGGTTTGAGTCGGTGGGCAACGAGCGCCTCTATCTGTCGGTTCTGAGCCTCGGTGAGATCCGGAAGGGGGTCGATCGGCTCCCGGCGAGCGCGCGCCGCACCCGACTCACGACTTGGCTTGAGCAGGAGCTCCCCGCGTGGTTCGGACCGCGGCTGCTGCCGATCGACGCGGCGGTCGCGGATCGGTGGGGACGCGTGCTGGCCGCCAGCGAGCGCTCGCTTCCCGCGATCGACAGCCTGCTCGCCGCGACCGCCCTCGTTCACGGCCTTGCGCTCGTGACGCGGAACGTCGCGGATTTTCACTTGACCGGGATCGAGGTCATCGACCCGTGGAAACACGCATGACTCAACTTGACGCGCTCAGGATGGGTCAGGCGCGCGAACGCGACTTGGCAGCGCGCTTGCTTGAAGAGACGCTAGGGTGACGGGCCGGACGCGACGCGCCAGTATTCCCAAGCGCTTGGGTTATTCTGGTAGACTTGCCTGTGCCTACGATCCTGAGATTTGACGGGCTGCGGGTTGTGATCTATCCAAACGATCACTCTCCGGCTCATGTTCACGTGATCGGGGCGGAGGGCGAGGCGGTCTTCGTACTGCGTTGCCCTTCGGGGCCGCCGACGCTGCGCGAGGCGTTCGGCTTCAGGAAGCGGGAGCTGAGGCGCATCGCCGCGGAACTGACGGACGAATTGCAGACGCTTTGTTTTGCCTGGGAGACGATTCATGACGCTCAGTGACAACCAGATTCGACAGGCTGAAAAACGGTCGCAGGCTCGTATGAACTCAACCGCGCGTGCGACGGCTGCCCGCTACGATCGTCGCGGCTCGCGGATTGTCGTGAGCTTGAATACGGGGGTCGAACTCGCGTTTCCGCCGCGTCTGGCGGAGGGACTGGCGGGTGCCAAGGCGGCCGATTTAGCGGTGATGGAGATAAGCCCGACCGGACTCGGCGTCCATTGGCCGAGACTCGACGCTGATCTGTATCTGCCTGCGCTCATGAACGGGGTGTTCGGATCGCGGCGGTGGATGGCCAGCTTGCTCGGCAAAGCCGGCGGCGCTGCGACGACGAGCGCGAAGAAAGCCGCCGCACGTGAAAATGGGAAACTCGGTGGACGGCCACGAAAGACGGCCGTCGCGTAATTGTGCGCGCCGCCGATCCTCAGGACAGTCGCCGTTCGCCGGCGGGCGGGTATGAACAGGAGACACGGGGAAACAATCAAGCGTCTTTAGCTTCCGTCGAGGGGACAATCGGCTGCCCGGTCACGCGGTGTCACCAAAGAGGGGTTCTGTGCGTCGTTCTACGATTTTCGCGTTCGGGGGTGCGCTCGCCGCGTGGATCATTGCGGTTGTGGGCATCGCGGTCGCTGATCGCGTCGTTCGGCGGAGCAACCTGAACGATCTGCGCGGATACCTGGCCCATACGGTGGCCGCGACGGCGGCCAACATCGACGGCGACGATCAGTTGCGGTTCACGCGCCCCGAGCAGGACACGACGGACGAGTACCGACGTGCTAGCCGGCCGCTCCGGGCGCTCCTCGAGAACGACCCCGACATTCACTTTGCCTATACAGGTGTCACGACCGGCACGCGAATGCATTTTGTGATGGACGGCACACCGGTGGATGCGCGCAGTGTCTCGGGAGCGTTGCAACACGCCCATCCGATGGAAGGAGACAGCGCGACACCCGGGGAGATCGAAGTCACGCGGACGCGGCGCGTGACGGTCGAGCAAGAGCCCAGTGCCACCGCCTGGGGATCAGGAATCCGCGCCCAGGCGCCGATATTCGACCGGCGCGGCGACATGGCAGGCTATGTCGGTGTCACGATGAGCGCAGACCGATACTACGAGCGCATTCACCGCACGGATGCCGCCGCGGCGCTCGGCGCGCTGGTCGCCGGAATGCTGGCGTGCGTCGCGGGGCTCCTGCTGTCGCGCAGTCAGCGAGCGCGCGAGGATGCCGATCTCAGGCGGGCGGAAAGCGAGAAGGCACTCGCGGCTGAATCCGCTCGATCGCGATTGTTCCTGCGAAATGCGAGCGACGGCGTCCATATTCTGAATGACGACGCCCACGTAGTCGAGGCCAGCGATTCGTTCTGCCGGATGCTTGGCCTCCTGCGCGAGGAAGTCATCGGGCTACACCCCTCCCAGTGGGACGCGCAGCGATCGAGCTCGGACTTAACCCAGTTGATGGCTGCCGTTTCGGCGGGCGAGGTACATCGGTTCGAGACGCGTCACCGCCGAAAAGACGGGACCACGTTCGACGTCGAGGTCCAAATTGACACGTTCGAGGTCGGCGGCCGCCGGTACCGATACTGTTCGGCGCGCGACATCTCCGAGTTAAAATCTGTCCAGCGCGCTTTGCTCGACTCGACCGACCGGGAACAGACCCGACTCGGCTACGACCTGCACGAGGGGCTGGGCCAGGATCTGACGGGCATCGCGATGCTGGCGAGCGCGTTGGCGGCCGCGGAGAAGCGGGCCGGCGGAGCGTCGGCCGATGAGCTTGCGAAGCTTGAACGCTTGGCGCGAGGCGCGATTTCGACGTGCCGCGGAGTCGCTCACGGCTTGTCGCCTTTGACCTATACCGAAGGCGGACTGGCCGCGGCGCTCGGGGAACTCGTCGCAGGGCAGCAGGACGGGTTCGGAGTGCCGATCCGCTTCGCCGCGCGCGGCGAGCCCCGCCAGCTGAGTCGGGAGGCGAACGCTCAGCTTTACCGGATCGCACAGGAAGCGATAGCAAATGCGCGCCGGCACGCGCGAGCGAATTCGGTCGACGTGAGCCTCGATGTCGACGCCGGGGCGGTCACGCTTCGAATCGAGGATGACGGAGTGGGCCTGCCAGTCGCAGTGTCGCCCGGGATGGGCCTTCGAATCATGCGGTTTCGTGCGGCCCTGATCGGCGCACAAATCTCGATTGAGCGCGGGAAGACAGGAGGCGCCGTCGTAATTTGCCGCTGCGATGAGGTTCTGTAAAGACGTTGCGAGGGCCGCGTCCGGCGGACGCACGTGTACGGCTACCTCCATTCGAAGCCGAGCGTGCCGTGACGGCAAAAAAATCCATTTCCGAATTGGTCCGAATGATTGATGCGGCGCGCGTATGGGTTCTCAACACGCCCGAGCATGGGACCCTGCGCTACGCTCTGTTGACGGCCGCTTCCTATCGCGGTGAAGGCATTCCGGGCTGCCGGATCGTGACGGCAGACGGGGCCCTGGCAATCGATGAGGAGCAGCTCATCGAGCTGCTCCGGGTGACGGGGCTAGTATCGAGGCACATTAATTACGAAACATAATGACGATGCAGCTTTCGATCCGCATCCCGACGGGTGAAGGTCCAGTCGATGCCGCAGCGAGCGGTGTTTCGTCGTCTCTGCCATGCCGCCACCTCGATCTTCAGGA
>JANXUT010000041.1 GCA_025356075.1 Pseudomonadota bacterium
AGATCGTCGCCGAGCAACTCGGGGTCAACGAGGCCGAAATCAAGAACGCGTCGTCGTTCGTCGACGACCTTGGCGCCGATTCGCTCGACACGGTTGAACTCGTCATGGCGCTCGAGGAGGAATTCGAAACCGAAATCCCCGACGAGGATGCGGAGAAGATCACGACCGTCCAGCAGGCCATCGACTACATCAACGAGCACCAGGGCAAGACCTGAGCGCGCCTGAGCCGGGCCCGGCCGGCCGCCGGGTCCCATCCCATCAGCCGCCGGCGCGGGTCCAACCCCGGTCCGGCTACTCCGCGGAGGCGCCTTGACCAAGCGTCGCGTCGTCGTCACGGGCTTAGGCATCGTGTCCCCGGTCGGCAGCCAGGTGGCCGAGGCGTGGGATAACGTCGTCAACGGCCGCAGTTTCATAGGTCCCATCACCCGCTTCGACGTCAGCAACTACCCGACGCGCTTCGCCGGCGACGTGCGCGGCTTCGAGGTGGATGCGTACCTGCCGCCGAAGGAAGCGCGCCGCATGGACCCGTTCGTCCAGTACGGCTTCGCCGCGGCGACGCAGGCGCTCAAGGATTCGGGACTGGTCGTGACCGAGGCGAACGCCGCGCGCGTCGGCGTCGCGATGGGCGCCGGCATCGGCGGCCTCGAGACGATCCAGAACAGCCACGAGAAGCTGCTCGAGGCGAAGGGGCCGCGCAAGGTCTCGCCGTTCTTCGTGCCGGCCAGCATCATCAACATGATCTCGGGCCACGTCTCGATCCAGTACGGCCTCAAGGGCCCGAACTTCGCGCTCGTGACTGCCTGCACGACCTCCACCCACAGCATCGGCATTGCCACGCGCACGATCCAATACGGCGATGCCGACGCGATGCTCGCCGGCGGCGCCGAGATGGCGCTGAATCCGCTCGGGCTCGCGGGCTTCTGCCAGGCGAAGGCGCTCTCGGAGCGCAACGACGACCCGACCCGCGCCAGCCGTCCGTGGGACCGCGATCGCGACGGCTTCGTGATGGGCGATGGCGCCGGCGCCCTCATGCTGGAGGAGTACGAGCACGCGAAGGCGAGGGGCGCCACAATCTATGCCGAGGTCGTCGGCTTTGGCATGAGTGGCGATGCCCACCACATCACCGCGCCCCCGGAAGACGGCGCGGGCGCGGCGCTTGCGATGACCAACGCCCTCAGGGACGCCGGCATCGTCGCCGCCGAGCTCGACTACGTGAACGCCCACGCGACCTCGACGCCGCTCGGCGATCGCGCCGAGACGGTCGCGATCAAGACCGCGCTAGGCGAGGCGGCCCGGACGGTGGCCGTGAGCTCGACGAAATCGGTCACCGGCCACCTCCTCGGTGCCGCGGGCGCCATCGAGGCGATCTTCTCGGTGCTCGCGCTCAGGGACCAGGTCGCGCCGCCCACGATCAACCTCGACAACCCCGATCCCGCCTGCGACCTCGACTACGTGCCGAACACGGCCCGTCGGATGAAGCTCGACGTCGCGCTCTCGAACTCCTTCGGCTTCGGCGGTACGAACGGCAGCCTGGTGTTCCGCCGCCTGCGCTGAGGCGCGTCGCTGTGCAGGCCGCCCCGTCCCTTCCCGCCCGGCCGCTCGCGCGCTTGCTGGGGCACTGGCGGCCGGACTTCCTGAAGGCCCACGCCGAGGACCCCGTGCGGTTCCCGTTCCTGCTCGAGAGCGCGAGCCAGGGGAGCCGGCATGCGCGCCTCGACCTGCTGTTCGTGCGCTCGGGCGAGGAGCTGCTGCTCGGCGCCGACGGCGGACTTACGGGGCCTGGCGCACCCGCCGCGGGCTTCCTCGCGGCGCTCGATCGCTGGTTCGCGGCCGAGGCGCGCTTAGGCGCCGCACCGCCCGGGCTGCCGTTCATCGGCGGCTGGTTCTTGTACTTGGGCTACGAACTCGCGAGCGAAGTGGAGCCGCGCCTCACGCTCCCGCCCACGACGGGGCTCGTCGCGGGAGCGTTTCGGGTCCGGGCCGCAGCGGTCTACGACCACGCGAGCGGCGAGACGTGGCTCATCGCCGAGCCCGGTGAGGAGGCGGCGCTCGAGCTCCTCGAGGCGCGCCTGGTGCCCCGCCCGGCGCTCGAGCCGACCCTCGCGCCACTGCCCGTCCTGACGCTTGGCGAGGAGGACCCCGAGCGCTACCGCGTGGCCGTGCGCCGCGCGCTCGAGTACATCGCCGCCGGCGACATCTACCAGGCGAACCTCGCGCGCGAGTGGCGCGCGGCGCTCCCCGCCGGGCTGTCGGCGGCTGAACTCTATGCGCGCTTGCGCCGCTCGAACCCGGGTCCCTTTGCGGGCCTCGCGGCGCTTCCCGGCATGAGCGTCCTGTCGACCTCGCCCGAGCGCCTCGTCGCCTCGCACGACGGGATCGTCGAGACGCGCCCGATCGCGGGCACGCGGCCGAGGCACGGCGATGACGCGAGCGTGCGCGAGGAGCTGCGCGCGAACGAGAAGGAGCAGGCCGAGCACGTGATGCTGCTGGATCTTGAGCGCAACGACATCGGTCGCATCGCGGTCGGCGGCAGCGTCGAGGTCGATGAGTACATGGCGATCGAGAGCTACGCGCACGTGCACCACATCGTCTCCAACGTCCGCGGGCGGCTCAGGTCCGGCGTGACCCCGGGGGCCATCATCCGGGCGCTCTTTCCCGGCGGCACGATCACCGGCTGTCCGAAGGTGCGCTGCATGCAGATCATCGCCGAGCTCGAGGCAACGCCGCGGGGCGCCTACACGGGCTCCTTCGGCTACCTCTCGCTCGATGGCAGCCTCGACCTCAACATCCTGATCCGCACCGCGACGATCCGGGCGAGCGCGCACGGCCTCGAGCTCAGCCTCAAGGCCGGCGCCGGCATCGTCGCGGACTCCGACCCCGAGCGCGAGCTCGAGGAGACCCGCGCCAAGGCGCGCGGGCTCGTGCGCGCGCTCACCGCCAAGAGCACCTGATGCGCTGGCTCGACGGGATCGCGGTGGCTGGCCCGCTCGACCGGGGGCTCGAGTTCGGCGATGGCCTCTTCGAGACGATCGCACTCCTCGATGGCCGCGCGCGGCTCCTCGAGAGGCACCTCGCGCGCCTCGCCGCGGGCGCCCGGCGGCTCTCGATCACGCCGCCGCCGGCTAGCATCGTCGCGGCCGAGGTCGCGCGGGCTGCCGCGACGCCGGGCGCCGGGCTCGTGAAACTCATCCTGACGCGGGGCGACGGTGGGCTCGGCTACGCGCCCGCCGCGGGCGAGGCGCACCGCCACCTGCTCGCGCTCCCCGCCCGGCCACGGCCACCCGCCTGGGGCGAGGAGGGTGTCCTCGCGCGCCTTTGCACGACGCGGCTCGCCGAGCAGCCGCTCCTGGCCGGGCTCAAGCACCTGAACCGCCTCGAGCAGGTGCTGGCGCGGGGCGAGTGGACCGACCCCGCGATCGCCGAGGGGCTCATGCTCGACGTGCAGGGCCGGCTCATCTGCGGCACGATGACCAATGTGTTCATGGTGCTTGGCGAGGAACTCGTGACGCCGGCGCTCAACCGCGCCGGCGTCCGGGGCGTCATGCGCGGCGCGCTCATCGAGGCGTTCCGCGCCGAGGGCGTGCGCGTCACCGAGCGCGACGTCGACCCGGCGGAGCTCGCGCTCGCGCGCGAGGTGTTCCTGACGAACGCGCTCATCGGCGCCTGGCCCGTCCGCGCTCTCGCGGCACTCGCGTGGCCGGCGGGCCCGTTCGCGCGCCGTGCGCAGGCCTGGGTCGGCGCGTGGTGAGCGCCCGCAGGGCGGCTCTCGCACTCGCGGTCTTCCTCGCGGTGGTGCTCGCGCTCGCGGCGGTCGCGGTGCGGCTCGCCGAGCGCTGGTACCACGCGCCGCTTCAGGGGGTGAGGGCGCCGCTCACGTTCGAGGTGGCGCCCGGCGTCCCGCTCGCCGGCGTCGCGCGCGCGCTTGGCGCGCGCGGCGTGCTCGACTACCCGCGGCTCTGGACGCTGATCGCGCGCCGCGACGGGCTCGCGCAGCGGATCCGCGCCGGCGAGTACGCGATCGCCCCCGGCCAGACGCCGGCGGGGCTCCTCGAGGAACTCGTCGAGGGCCGCGTCGTGCTCCACCCGGTCACGCTCGTCGAGGGCTGGACTTTCGCGGCGGCGCGGGCCGCCATCGAGGCGAACCTGGCCATCGCGACGACGCTCAAGGGCGTCCCGGATGCCGAGGTCATGGCGCGCCTGGGTGCCCCGAACGTCGCGCCCGAGGGGCAGCTCTTCCCGGACACCTACCTCGTGGCGCGCGGCGCCACCGACCTCGAGGTGCTCAAGCTCGCGCACGCGCGCCTCAACGACCGGCTCGCAACCGCGTGGCTGAAGCGCCGCCCGGACCTGCCGCTCGCCGGGCCCTACGAGGCGCTGACCCTCGCCTCGATCATCGAGAAGGAGACGGGCGCGGCCGAGGAGCGGCCGCGCATCGCGGCGGTGTTCGTCAATCGCCTGAGGCGCGGCATGCGCCTGCAGACCGATCCGACGGTGATCTACGGCATGGGGGCCTCGTACGAGGGCAGCATCCACCGCCGCGACCTCACCACCGACACGCCCTACAATACGTACACGCGCGATGGCCTGCCGCCGACGCCGATCGCGCTCGCGAGCGGCGCCGCGCTCGAGGCGGCCGTCCAGCCACTCGACAGCACCGAGCTTTATTTCGTGGCGACCGGGCAGGGCGACGGACGGCACCAGTTCTCGCGCTCGCTCGAGGAGCACAACGCGGCGGTGGCGCGTTACCTCGTGCACCTTCGCGCCGGCAGTTCACAGGGACGCTGACCATGAGCAAGCGTGGGCGGTTCATCACGTTCGAGGGCATCGAGGGGGTCGGCAAGTCGACCCAGCTCAAGCACCTCGCGGTGCAGCTCGGCAGCGACGGGGCCGAGGTCGTCATGACGCGCGAGCCCGGTGGCACCCCGTTGGCCGAGAAGATCCGCGCGCTCGTGCTTGGCGAGGCGGGCGAGGCGGTGCCGCCGGTCGCCGAGCTGCTGCTCATGTTCGCGGCGCGCGCGGTCCACACCGAGAACCTGGTGCGGCCCGCGCTCGCGCGCGGCGCCTGGGTGCTCTGCGATCGCTACACCGACGCGACCTTCGCCTACCAGGGCGGCGGCCGCGGCGTGCCGAGCGCCGAGATCGAGGCGCTCGCGCAGCTCGCGCACCGCGAGCTGCGCCCGGACGTGACGCTCCTCCTCGATGCGCCGGTGGCCGTGGCGCTCGCGCGCGCCCGCGGCAGGAGCGGCGCGGGCGACCGCATCGAGGCGGAGACGAGCGCGTTCTTCGAGCGCGTGCGCGCCGCCTACCTCGAGCGCGCGGCCAGGGAGGCCGGGCGCGTCAAGCGCATCGATGCGAGCCAGGCCGAGAACGACGTCGCCCGGCTCGTCTGGAACGAGATCGCGCCGCTCGCCGGTCGCGCCTGATGGACGTGAACCCGACGAGCTACCGACTCGCGGCCAGCGCGCCCTGGCTGAAGCTGCCGCGCGAGCAGCTCGCCGCGGCCCTTCGCGCCGACCGGCTGCCACACGCGATCCTGATCCAGGGGCAGCCGGGCGCCGGCAAGGCGGCGCTCGCCGACTACATCGCACGGAGCGTGCTGTGCGACCGGCCGGCGAGGGCGCCGTGTGGCGAGTGCGCCTCGTGCCATCTGCACGAGGCGGGCACGCACCCGGACTTGCGGCGCGTGGGTCTCGTCGATGACAAGAAGCAGGTCGCGGTCGATGACATCCGCGAGCTCATCGGCACGTTCTCGCTCAGGAGCTTTCGCGGCGGACGCAGGGTCGCGCTCATCGACCCGGCCGATGCGATGAGCACCTCCGGCGCAAACGCGCTGCTGAAGACGCTCGAGGAGCCAACGCCGGGCGCGCTCCTCGTGCTCACCGCCTCGCGGCCGGACCGGCTGCCGGCGACGGTCGCGAGCCGCTGCCAGCGCCTGATGATCCGCACGCCCGCGACGGCGGACGCGCTCGCCTGGTTGTCAGGGATCGATGCCACCGTCGAGTGGGCGGGGGCGCTCGCGCTTGCCGCGGGTGCGCCCGTCCGGGCGCTTGAACTTGCGCGCGCCGGGGTACTCGAACTTGAGCGCGAGATGGCGGAATTGCCGGCCCGGCTCTCCCGTCCGGACGTCGATCTCGTCGGCCTCGCCGAGCGCTGCCAGGAGCGCCTCCCGGCCGAGCGGCTGCGCTGGATCGAGAACTGGGTCACTGATCGGATCCGCCGCGGCCTGAAAGGTCCCGCTGCGGATCACAGTCCGGGCAGTCCGGGCTTGCCTTCGGCGGTGAGAGCACGACATATTCAGGGCTTGTATGCGATCCTCGATGAATTGCGGGCTGCGCAGGCAGCGCTTCGTGGTTCGGCCAACGTCACCATGCTGTGGGAGCGGGTGCTCGGCCTCCTCGCCCGCGAGCTATCGGGGCTCCGCGCGGCGCGACCGCGCTGACAGTCAGGGAAGTTGATGCGCCAGCCGACCAACAAGCCGGGCCTCTTGACGCTCACCATCAAGGACAAGAGCGCGCTCTACCTTGCGTACATGCCCTTCGTGAAGAACGGCGGCCTGTTCATCCCGACGAACAGCAACTACCGCCTGGGCGATGAGGTGTTCATGCTCCTGAACCTCATGGGCGAGGAGGAGAAGCTCCCCGTCGCCGGGCGCGTGATCTGGGTGACGCCGAAGGGTGTCGCCGGCCGGCGCGTCGCGGGCATCGGCGTGCAGTTCTCCGAGCAGGACCGCGGCAACACGCAGAAGAAGATCGAGAACTACCTCGCCGGCGCCCTTGGCGGCGACAAGCCGACCCACACGATGTAGTGCCGCCCGGTGGCATCGCCGCCGGCGCTCCCCGTCGAGATCCTTACCCGCGGTTGACAGCAACCGGCTTTGGCGCGAGTGTCTGCGCGCCACGGGCGGCCGCGTTGGCCGACCGGATCGCGCCGCGGGGAGATGTTCGATGAACAGGATCGTGCTCGTACTACCGGCCGTCGCGGCGGCATGTGCCATCGGCTGCGGCGATCATGCCGCGTCCGTCACGCTCGCGCACGGCCGGCTCAGCGTGCACCCGCACGAGGTCACCATCGAGCGCACCGGCGGGCCCGATGCGCACCTGCTCGCGGGCGGCGTGCTTCGCATCGGCAGCGAGGACGTGCCGTTGACCGCCGAGCAGAAGGCGACGGCCGGGACCTACTACGACGCGGCGCTCGCGATCACCGAGCACGGCATCGCGACCGGCAAGGCGGGCGCCGAGGTCGGGGCGATCGCGGCCAAGGAAGTCGTCAGCGGGCTCGCGCACGGCGACACCGCGCAGATCGGCGCCAAGGTCGAGGCGGGCGCGGCCAAGGTGAAGGAGCAGGCGCTTAAGATCTGCGATGATTTGAAGGCGATGCGCACGGCGCAGGGAGCGCTCGCGGCGGCGTTGCCGGCGTTTGCGCCCTACCAGGCTCTCAGCGAGGCGGACGTCTCGGACTGCCGCAAGGACCTCAAGGACTAGCGGGGAGCGGGCAGGCGCCGCAGCGTCACGGCCGGCGCGCGATCTCGGCGGCCGTCAGGCCACCCTTCAGCACGACCGCCTCGAAGCCGCGCTCGGTCAGCACGAACGCGCCCGCGGAACTGCGCCGGCCGGTATCGCAGACGACGATGTAATTGGTCTTGGGATCGAGCTGCTTGAGCTTGAGCCTCAAGAAGTAAAGCGGCACGTTGATGGCGCCGGGCAGGTGCCAGGCCTCGAACTCCGACGGCAGGCGCACGTCGAGCCACTTCGCTCCGTTGGTCTCGATGAGGCCCGTCGCGTCCTCGTAGCTGATCCAGTGCAGCATCGGCTCGTTGAGGAGCGTGTTGAAGTCGTTCTTGTTGAGGCGCATCAGCGAGCCCTCCGTCAGCATGGTGACGGTGGCGTTGCGCTTGGATTCGGAGATGAGCGCCTCCTCGCCGAACGTGTCGCCAGGCCCAAGCTCCGCGAGCTTGATGCCCTCGCGGTTGAGCGGCGTCTCGCGCGTCACGGTGCAGCGGCCGGAGGTGATCGCGTAGAAGAAGTCGCCTTCATCGCCCTGTTTGATGACGACTTCGCCGGCGCGGTACGAGATCCGCTGCATGCGCATGAAGATCGCCTGCAGATTGGTCGGCGGGACGCGGTGGAACGCCTTCGTCTGCAGCAGCGTCGTCATCCAGTCATCGCTCGTCACGGGCGAGTCGCTGTTGAGTTCGTTGACCTCGTAGCTGCCGGTCTGGTCCCACGTCAGCAGCACGTCAAGGAGGTCACTGTCGACCGCGAGGTACTGGACGTCGGTGGCAGCGCGGGCAGTGAAGCGCCGCGGCTGGCCGGGGGCGAGCGGGTTCCTGGCCTCGACCGTGCCGGCGCGGACGAGGGCGACGGTTTCCTCGCCCGAGCGAAGCTCGACGTCGCCGCGGACAAGGTAGAACGTCCGCTTGTCGTTGTCGCCTTCGCGGAACAATGCGCGGCCGGCGCTGAGCTCCTTGAGCGCGGTCTTGCGCGCGAGGGCCGCGAGGTTGTCCTTCTTGAGCCCATCGAGCGGCGTGAATTTCCGCAGCAGGCTGGGATCTAGTTCTTCGTTCTCCATCACGCGCCGCGCCGGAAAGTGAAGCGCGATGGTAGCACGCGCGCCCGGCGGGTCCGGCGGGCCCGGGCGGTCTCGTGGCCGCGCTCAGCCACGGAGCTTCTGCCAGCCCGCATCGGGCTTGAAGCGCGGGCCGTGCACGGCGGCAAGCTCCTCGAGCCGGGCGATGATCGCCGCGATGCCGCGGCTGCGCGCGTAGTAGAGCGGGCCGCCCCGGAATGGTGCGAAGCCGGTGCCGAAGATCGCACCGGCGTCGAGCAGGTCCTCGTCCGCCACCACGCCGTCCCTGAGGCACGCGACCGCCTCGTTGAGGAGCGGCAACAGCAACCGGTCCTCGAGGTCGGCCGGCGCCCTCGCCGTGCCCGGGTCCGGCTTCACGGGCTTGCCATCCTGCCAGCGATAGAAGCCCTCGCCCGATTTTCGCCCGAGCTTCTTGGCGGCGAGCAAGGGCTCGAGCGCCTTCGGTCGCGGTGTGCCGAACGCCTTCGACAGCACGTCGCCCACGTGGAAGGCGACATCGAGGCCGACGGTGTCGGCAAGCTCGATCGGGCCCTGCGGCATGCCGAAGTTGATCGCGGCATCGTCGATGAGCTTGAACGGGATGCCGTCGTCGGATGCGAGCATGGCCTCCGTCAGGTACGGGAACAGGATGCGGTTGACGACGAAGCCGTGCGAGCTCTTGCACGGCAGCGGCAGCTTGTCGAGGCGGCGCGCGAAGGATTGCGCGGCGGCGACCGAGGCGGGGTCGGTCGCAGTGCCGTGGACGATCTCCACGAGCGGCATCTTCGCCACGGGGTTGAAGAAGTGAAGCCCGACGAGGCGCGCGGGGTCGGTGAGTTTTGCCGCGAGCTCCTCGAGCGTCAGGCTCGAGGTGTTGGTCGCGAGCACCGCGCCCGGCTTTAGCTTCGGCTCAAGCGTCGCGTAGAGCGCCTGCTTGGCCTCGACGTTCTCGAAGATCGCCTCGATGACGACATCGGCGAGGGCGACGCCCGCGCCCTCGACGTCGGGCTTGAGCCGGCCCGAGGTCGCCTGAGCGGCGGCGGGAGTCTTCGCGCGCTTGGCGAACCCGGCGCGCGCGCGAGCGAGCGCGGGCTCGATGAACTCGAGCGAGCGGTCCTGCAGCGTGACCTCGAGGCCGCGTTCCGCGCACCACGCGGCGATGTCGCCGCCCATGACGCCGGCGCCGACGACGTGGACGCGCTCGACGGGCGTGCCGCCCTTGCCGCCAAGTCCCTTCAGGCGATCCTGCAGGAAGAAGACGCGCACGAGGCTGCGGGACGCGCTCGAGCAGAAGAGCGTGGCGATCGAGCGGGCCTCGGCCTCGTAGGCCTGGGCGCCCGTTGCGCCGTGCCGGCGCCACAGGTCGATGATCGCGAAGGGCGCCGGGTAGTGATCGCGCCGCGCTTTGCGGGCGACGACCTTGGCCGTCGCGGCGGCGAGTAACGGCCGCAGGGGCGCGAGCGAGCAGAGCTTGTCGAAAAGCGGTGCGGTGCGCGGCATCGGCGCCTCGGCGATGAGGTGCGCCGCCGCGGTCTTTAAGTCGGCGAGCGGACAGAGGCGGTCGAGGAGCCCGAGCTCGAGCGCGCGCGGCGCGCGGATCGAGCGTCCCGTCAGCATGAGGTCGAGCGCGGCGCGGGCGCCGATGAGCTTGGGCCCCCGCACCGTGCCGCCGAACCCGGGATGGATGCCGAGCTGGACTTCCGGGAATCCGAGCGCGAGCTTGCCGTCGTCGGCGCCGATCCGGTAGCGGCAGGCGAGGGCGAGTTCGAGGCCGCCGCCGAGCGCGAAGCCGTGGATCGCGGCGACGGTCGGGAAGGGGAGCCTGGCCACGCGACCGATGACGTCCTGGCCGCGGCGGATGAGCTCGTAGCCCTGCTCCGGGGTCGCGATGCCGCGAAACTCCGCGATGTCGGCGCCGGCGACGAAGCCGTTGGGCTTGGCGGAGTACAGGACGAGGCCGCGGGGCTTCGCGCGCTCGATGAGCTCGAGCGTCGCATTCAGCGACTCGAGGACCGCGCGGGAGAGCGTGTTGGTGGAGGCCTGGGCGCGGTCGGCGCCGAGCCAGCCGAGGCCGCTGTCGTCGATCGACCAGGACCAGTGTGCGGGCTCCGGGGGCGCGGCCATCGTGCTTCTCCTCCCGCTCAGGCCGCTGCCGACGTCGCGCGCGCGCGCACCTCGAAGTCACAGACCAGCGGCAGGTGATCGGAGAAGCGCACCGACGGCACGCGGAAGCCCGTCACCTTGATGCCTTCAGTGTAAAGGATGAAGTCGAGCTCGCGGCGCGGATTGTGGCTCGGGTACGACGGGAGCCCGGCGGTGTTGGCGCTCTTGAGCCCGGAGGCCTGCATGAACAGGTAGATCTCGTGGTCGCCCCAGAACGTGTTGAAGTCACCGGTGACGATGACGGGCTTCGTCGAGGCGGTGACGAGGTCGTGCAGCGTTCTAAGCTGCGCCTGCCGGTGCCGGTACTTGAGCGACAGGTGCACGAGGAAGATGACCGCATCCTCGAGCTCAAGCTCGATGATCAGGCGCTTGATGCCGGTGTCGAAGTAGTGGAAGCGCTCGCCGTGCACGCGCGGCGATGCCAGGAACGCGTTGCCCTGCTTCCGGACGATCGGCATCAGCGCGTTGATCGACTCGACGCCGTACTTGCACTCGTAGATCGAGTAGTGGCCGAGTTCCCCGCCGATGAACTCGGCCTGGTTCAGCATGCCGGTGCGGATCGAGCCCGTGTCGACCTCGATGAGGCCGACGACATCCGGATCCTCGGCCTTGATGAAGCTCGTTATCCCGTCGAGCACCTGGCGGTTGCTGCGCAGGTAGCCCGCGCCCGGCAACGGCAGGTGAAACGCCGGGCCCGTGCCCGTCGCATAACGGATGTTGTAGAGCAGAATTCGCATCGTGTCCGCAACGCAGCCGGGGTAGAGCCGCGTTATGTTGGGATTCTAGCGTGTCCCCCCGGGAGCCGTGCGCTAAACTCGTCACGCTTAACGGAGGCACTGCGATGGTGTCGAAGTCAGATCCGGTCCGGGTGTTCGTCGGTCACGTCTGGGAAACGGACGATGACTACCTGCGCGTCTTCGAGTTCCTCGAGGGCGCGAGAAATTTCTTCTATCAAAACTCGGGCGCGCCGGACAAGCGGCCGCCGGGCGGGCGGGAACCCGAGCGCGAGGAACTGCGGCGGCAGATCGCCCCGGCCGAGTGCGTGATCCTGCTTGCCTCGCATCACCGGCGCGCGCCGGAACTGGTGGAGTTCGAGGCCAATTTCGCCAAGGCGGCCGACAAGCCGGTGATCCTGCTGTCGAGCTTCGGCTCGACGAGCGCGATCTCGAAGTCGCTACTCGCGCTCGCGGATGAGGAAATCGGCTGGGATGAACGCGCGCTGATCGATGCCGTCAGGCGCCAGGCGCGTCACGAAGAGACGCAGCGCTGGGACACCATCGACTTCACCCCGGAGTAGACCCGGGGAGGGGAACTCAGGCCTCGGCGGCGTACAGATGCGGCACGACGTGCAGCGTCTCGGAGCGTTCGCGGTAGCCGTTGAGCGGCACGCCTTCCGGCGCACGCGGCAGCGTGGTGACGGTCGTGACGGTCGTGACGGTGGTGGCGCGGGCGACTTCGCCAAAAAGATCAACGATGCGCGCCGCGGCCAGGTTCGCTTGTTCCACCGACATCTTGCGCACGGTGGCCTGTACGGCCGATTCACCCGGCAGCGGGCGCACCGATTCGAGACCCTGACGGATCTCGAGAAACTGTTCTTGTAGCGCCGCAGGCAACTCGCTCGCGTCGATCTCCCGAAGATGTTTCGAGAAAGCGACCGCAAGCCGATGTTTTAACGAAGTTCCTTTCGTTAATTCCAGCGTAGCCGCGTGCAACTTGCCGCATGCGCTCATGTTGTTTAAACCCCGTCCGACACGCGCGGCGCAAGGACGACTGCCGTACTTGCGCGGTAAACCTCATGTAACTTGTGAGCTGCTCGACCGGTATTTTTCGACGTCCGGACAAGCACGTAGAGCGACTATAGTCGGGCTTCGTGAAAATGCAACGGGTTTTATCGCGATTTCCCTTCAAAGCGCTTGACAGCGTGGGTCAGCTCAAAAGTTCAGCTATCGCAGTCGATAAGCCGTGTAACTCTCTGAATAATAAAATTCCTAGAATCTACTTTAAGTGTGGTTGTGACGCCGATCGCGCTCGATCGCGCGGCGGGACGATGGTTCGAGTCGCGCATTCGTGATCGAGTCGAATGATCGCGCCCCGCGCATCGAGCGCATCAAACGCGCGCGCAGACCGCACCGAGTTCATCCGATCGAGACCGGCGCCCCGTCGATCGGCGGCGCGATTCGCTGCCTCGAGGCGGCATCGAGCACTGATCGATGAGGTCGTGCTCGCACGGCATCGAGGCGACGTTCGCTTCCCGGCCGCTCACGCCCCGGTGGCCGTCCGCGTCAGGCGAGCGTGACCGGTCCCGTCTCGGCGGACACGGACGGGCGCCGTCCGATCCATTGGGAATCCGCCAAGCTGACCCCGCGGCCGCCGCGGTGGCGGGAACCGGGGTGGGGGGGCCGCGCCGGGCCGGCTCGGGCGAAGGCCAAATCGCCGAAATCGGCTGATTCGGGGCCCCGTGCGGCCCCAAGCCCCGAAGCTTGAGTCGGGGCAGTGCGACATGGGTCTCGGAATCGAGACGTGCGTCACTCAGCCACCAGAAAATGTGAAATCGCCCGCACCGGCCCGTTCCACCGCTCCCTCACCATGCGTCCGTAGTCCGTAAACGGCCCGCACTGCGTGTGGCCGATGGTTTTGCCTGCAGGGACCTTCCATGGTGCGCTCGTCCAGCCAAGCGTCTTTCGGCTCGGAATCATCCGCGGCAGACCCGTCTGCCGAGGGTGCCGTCCGCGTGTCGGTGCTCGTGGTCACGGCCGACGATGGCCTGTGGACCCGGCTCACGACCGGCGTGCCGGGACTTGATGCCCACCAGTTCGATTCGGCCGCCGAAGTCATCGAGAACTGGAGCGGGTCCCGTCCCGCGGTAGTCCTGCTCGATGCCCGCGGCCAGGCGGCACTGCCGGCGCTGGTCGAAAAGATACTCACCCACGGCGGCGCGCTCGTGCCGGTGGCACTCGTCGACGAGGAGAACCGCTCGGTCGCGGCGACCCTCGAGCGCAAGCGCTCTTTGTTTGATCACCTGCGGGTGCCACTCGACTTCGGTACCGTCCGCACGGTCATCGACCGGGCGGCCGAGGAGGCGCTCGCGCGGCTCCTGCTGACCTCGGGCGACGCCGGCGTCGGTGCGGGTGCGCGCAAACGCAAGTCAGGCCCCGCGCTGCCGCTCATCGGCTGGATCGCCGGTGGCCTCGGCCTCCTCGCGGTCGGCGCCGCCGTCTTCTTCCTGAACGGTCCCTCGGCGCCGGAGAGCGCCGCTCCCGCGCAACGGGCATCGAAGGCGCAGCCCGCGGCCGCGACGCCCGTCGCCGCGGCGAGCACCGCGGCGAGCACCGCGACGACCGGCCTTTCGCCCGATGAGGTCGAGGCGATGCTCGATGGCGCGCGCGTCGCGATGCGCGAGAAGCGCTACATCGATCCCGCCTCCGACAACGCACTCGGCCGCTACAAGAGCGTGCTCGACGTCGACCCCACGAACGGCGAGGCGCGCCAGGGCCTCGACCGGATCGCCGAGCTCCTGATCAGCCGCGCGGCAGCGGCGATCGCCGCGCGCGACTACAGCACGGCGCTCAGGGCCGTCGAGGTCGCGCGGAGCCTCAAGCCCGACCACCCGCGCCTCGCGCAGCTCGATGGTCAGCTCGGCGATCGCATGCACGATCTATCCGTCACGCAGATCCAGGCTGCGCTGCAGGCGAGCTCCTTCACGCGCGCCCAGACGCTCATCCAGCAGGCCGAACGCGCCGGCAACATCCCGGCCGCGCAGCTCGAGGCGTTGAAGCAGGACATGGCGCGGCGCGAGGCGCTCGCCGAGGTCGCCAACATCGCCCACCTCGCGCAGGCCCGCATTTCGCAGGGCAAGCTCCTCGATCCCGCCGATGACAGCGCCAAGCACTACCTGCAGCAGCTGCAGGCGCGCGGCGGCGCCGCGCAGGCCGATGAACTTAGCCGCCTGACGGATGCCTACAATCGCCGCGTCACGCTCGAGGCGCGCGCCGCGATGGCGCGTGGCGCCTACGCGGATGCGGATGCCTGGATCACCGAGCTTAAGGCCAACGGCGTACCGGCGACGCAGCTCCAGGCGCTGCAGCGCGAGGTCGAGAAGGCCCAGTCGGCCGCGCGCGGGCCGGACGTCGCCCGCCTCGCGCAGCTCGTCAGGGACCGCGTCCAGGCTCATCGCCTGACGAGCCCCGACACCGATTCGGCGCTGCATTACTTCCGGGCGCTTGCCGCCGCCGACGCCCAGAACGCCGCGCTGCCGGCGCTCAAGGACTCCCTCGTCACAGGACTCCTCGACCAGGCCAAGACGGCGGGCGGCTCCGGCAACGGCGCGGATGCGCAGGCCGCCGCCGATGCGGCGCGCGAGCTCGGCGTGCCGTTTGCGCAGATCGCGGCCGCCCAGGCGAACGGCACCGCCGCCGCGCAACCGCTCGTCGCGACGCCGCCAAAGCTCCTGAAGACACTCTCGCCGCTCTACCCCGACCGCGCGGCCGTCGCCGGCATCCAGGGCTGGGTCGACGTCGAGTTCCTCGTCAACCCGAAGGGCGGCGCCGAGAACGTCCACGTGGTCGCCGCCGAGCCCGCCTCCGTGTTCGACCAGGCGGCGGTCGCCGCGGTCAAGAAGGCGCGCTTTGACCCGGCCCGGTCGGCCGACGGCGTGGCGCTGCCGATCGTGACGAAGCTGCGTGTCCGGTTCGCCCTGCAGGGTTCCAAGTGAGCGAGCCCGCCCAGACTGTCCGCATCCGCATGCCCGAGCGGGCCGCGACGCCCGCGCCCTCGGCCGGCGCGCCGTTGCCGCTCAAGATCCTCGTCATCAACGACGACCTGGCGCTAAGGCTTAAGCTCGCCGACCTCTTTGCGCCGCATTGCCCGGGCGCGGTCATCGACAGCTGCGCCGCGGCTGCCGCCCTCGACATGAAGGCCCGGCTCAAGGACTACACCGCCGCGGTCACGGTGCTCGACCTCACCCCCGTGCCAGGCGCCGACGATCCGTTGACACTCCTCGCCGGGCTCAAGGCCAACGCGCGCAACCTCGCCATCACCATCATCGGCCGCGGCGGCCACGAGCGAAGCGCGGTCGATGCGCTTCGCGCCGGCGCGATCGACTATTGGTCGCTCCACAACGTCGACCCGAAGGCGCTCGTCGACACGCTGCGCGGCCAGTTCCTCTCGGCCCGCGCGGGCGCGAAGTCGGCCAGCGCCGACACCGGTCCCCTCATCGCGGGCTACCGACTCGTGAAGGAACTGGCAACCTCGCCGCGGGCGACGCTCTACCTCGCCGACAGCGACGAGGCGGGCCAGCAGGTCGCTATCAAGGTGCACCGGCACGTCGAGCGCTCGGAGGCGTCCGACGCGGAGCAGGAGCGGTTCCTGCGCGAGTGTCGCCTCTTGTCGCAGCTGAACCACCGCGCGATCGCCGACGTGTTCGACTTCGGCGTCACCGACGAGTGCCACTGGCTCGCGATGGAATACTTCGCCGCCGGCAGCCTCAAGGCGCGCCTGCGGCACCCGATCGGCGAGGCGGAGGCGGTGGCCTACGCCCAGCAGATCGGCTCGGCCCTCAAGGTCATCCACGCGGCCGGCATCGTCCACCGCGACCTCAAGCCCTCCAACATCATGCTCAGGGCCGATGACTCGCTGGCGCTCATCGACTTCGGCCTCGCGCGCCCGGCGCTCGCGGATTCAAACCTGACGAGCCCGAACGTGCGCGTTGGCAGCCCCGCCTACATGGCGCCCGAGCAGGTGCAGGGCACGCCGCCGGACGAGCGCTGCGACCTCTACTCGCTCGGCATCGTCCTCTACGAACTCCTGACCGGCGACCTGCCGTTCAACGCGCCGACCATCGGCGCGATCCTCGAGATGCACATGAAGAGCGCGCCGCCGAAGCTCCCCGCCGCGCTCGCCAAGTACCAGCCGGTCCTCGACGGGCTCCTGGCCAAGCGCGCGGCCGACCGCTTCGCCTCGGCCGATCAGTTCCTGGGCGCGCTCGCGACCGCGGGCGGTTACGTGCCGATGCGGAGAAATGCCTGATGATCAAGAACGTGTCAACCGCATGGACGCGCGCGCAGCGCGGGCCGGTCGCCTTCGGCGTACTGGTCCTGCTGTTTGCGCTCGCGGTGCTCTTGCCGGGGTTCAGGCTCGCGGGGCGTCTCGATGACACCGCCGCGGCGCTCAGGCTCGTCAGCGAGCAGCGCCGCCAGCCCGACATCGTCTTCGGCGCGCTCGCCTCGGTGCGCGACCGCCTCGAGAGTTTCGGCTACGTCGAGGAGCCGCTCGGCGAGCTTCGCGCCGGCGTCAAGGAGCTCGACGGCCTTGTCGGCAAGCTGACCGCCGACCCGGCCGCCTTCGGCACTTTTGATGCAAGCCCGGTCCGCGCGGTGCAGAGCTCCGCCTTGCTCAAGGTCGAGATGGAGACGCTCTCGAAGTCGTGGGCGACCTACAAGGAAGCGCTTGCGCCGATCATCGAATTCACCGGGGTCCCGTACGCCGACAGCGAATCCTCCGGCGTGCAGCTGAACCCGGCGGGACGCAAGCTCACCGTCGAGGCGCGCAAGGCGCTGGTCGCGACCCGCAAGGAAACCCCGGTGCTCGTCGCCGCGACCGCGCGGGTCGCCGCGACGCTCGAAGCCGACTCCGCACGCCTCTCGACGTACTTGAGGTTCCTGATGCTGGCCGCGCTCACCGGCGCCATCGCGCTCGGCGTCGGCCTCGTCTACATCGCCGTCGCCCGCCGCCGCGAGGGTGCGCTGCTCGTCAATGCCCAGCGCCAGACCGCCGACATCCTCGGCACCGTCAAGGAAGGCCTGTTCCTGCTCGATGAGAAGGCCCGCATCGGCGCGACGCACTCCGCCTCGCTCGAGCGCCTGTTCAAGCGCAGCGACCTCGCCGGCATCAGCTTCGAGGAGCTCCTGAAGCCGCTCGTGCCCGAGAAGACGCTGCAGACCGCGCAGCGCTTCGTCGAGGTGCTGTGGTCCGAGCGGACCCGCGAGAACCTGGTCAAGTCGATCAACCCGCTGCAGGAAGTCGAGGTCAGCTTCGACAGCGGCAGCGGCTCGCAGGAGACCCGCTGGCTCGAGTTTGACTTCCACCGCGTCAAGAACGATTCGAAGCTCGTCAACCTGCTGGTGTCGGTCAGCGACGTGACGCCGCGCGTGCGCCTTGCGCGCGAGCTCGCCGAGTCGCGCGAGAAGGCCCAGTCGCAGGTCGACACGCTGCTCGGCGTGCTGCACGTCAACGCCGCTCAGCTCCGCTCGTTCCTGAGCGACTCCGACGCCGCGATGAAGATGGTCAACGCGATGCTGCGCGAGCCCGCCCGCGAGGAGAGCGCGTTTCGCCGCAAGCTCGACAGCATCTTCCGCCAGATCCACTCGATCAAGGGCGAAGCGGCGGCGCTCGGGCTTGGTACCGTCGAGGGTCGCGCGCACGAGTTCGAGGACGCGCTCAAGGAGCTGAGGGAGCGCTCGGCGCTGTCGGGCGGGGACTTCCTGCCGCTCGTGGTGAAGCTCGACGATCTCTTTACGCACCTAGCCTCGATCAGCGACCTCGTATCGCGGCTCGCCCAGCTCAACTTCGTCGCGACCGCTCCAGAGGCGGCCGCGGTTGGCGGCGCGGAGGCCCCGGCGGCGGTGGCGCCAAAGCCCAACGACCCCATCTCCGAGACGCTCGACCAGCTCGTCGAGCGCGTCGCCAAGGACCGCGGCAAGAGTGCCCGGCTCGCGGCAGACGGGCTCGGCACGGTGCCCGCCGACTACCGTCGTGCGGTCAAGGACATCGCCGTGCAGGCCGTCCGGAACGCGCTCGTGCACGGCATCGAGGACCCTGAATTCCGCAAGCGCTCGGGGAAGCAAGCGGTCGGCACGATCAAGGTGGAGTTCCGCGCCGAGGGCGCGGGCGGCTACCGGCTCATCATCGAGGACGACGGCGCGGGGCTCAATTCCCGCCGCATCCGCGAGGCGGCCATCGCGCGCGGCATCGTCACGAGCGAGGAGGCGGCCAGGCTCGAGCCGAAGCAGCTCCTCTCGCTCCTCTTCCGGCCGGGCTTCTCGACCCAGGACGTGGCGGACGAGGACGCTGGCCGCGGTGTCGGCATGAACGTCGTGGCCGAGCTCGTCAAGGAGATGCGCGGCCGCATCGGCATCTCGAGCGGCGAGGGCCGCTACACGCGCTTCACGATCGTGCTGCCGGCGATCGCGACCGTCGCTGCCGGGGCTGCCGCGTAATGACCGGCGCCCGCTCATGAACGCCGTCGTGCCGCTCAAGCTCATGATCGTCGATGATTCGAACATCATCCGGCGACGAATCGAGCGTTCGCAGCAGATCGACCGGCTGCGGGTCGTCGGTGCCGCCGCCAACGGCCGCGAGGCGATCGAGCTCTTTGAGCGCACCAACCCCGACGTCGTGACGATGGACCTGACGATGCCGGAGATGGACGGCATCGAGTGCGTCGAGCGGCTCGTCGCGATCAAGCCCGCGGTGCTGATCCTCGTGGTCTCGGCGCTCGCCGACAAGGCGACGGCGGTCGAGGCGATCGCCAAGGGCGCCAACGGCTTTCTGTGCAAACCCTTCACCGACCGTCAGCTGAACGACGCGCTGGCGGAACTCCTGCAGGACGCCTGACGTGCTCAACGAAGGCGAAATCCGCACGTTCATCCAGGGTGCCGTGCACTATTTCGAGGTTTCGGCGCGCCAGCCGGTGGCCGTCGGCTCCCCCTACCTCATCACCGACGGCCCGCCGAGCGTGCACGAGTACACGGGCGTCATCGGCATTTCGGGCAAGCGCAAGGGCGCGGTGTGCTTCACGGCGCCCCGTTCGATGCTGATGGTCCTCCTGATGCGGATGAACGAGACCGACACGAGCGAGGACAACATGAAGGACCTCATCGGCGAGGTCGCCAACACGATTTCAGGCAACGCCCGCCGGGACTTCGGCCGCGACTTCGTGATCTCGGTGCCGACGGTCGTTGCCAGCGACAACGGCAAGTTCACGCCCCCCGTCGGCGCGCGACCGTTCATCATCCCGCTCAACTGGCGCAGTCACTCCGCCAAGCTCATCGTCTGCCTCGAGTAGCCGGGCGCCAGGCGCCTAGGGCATGCGGGCTCCCGGGTGCTGCGGCAGGCCGTCCGCCGGGCGGTCCCACGCGAGCGCATCCAACATCCAGATGTGATCGACCGGCGCGACCTCGCCCGGCGCATCGAGCGTTGCAACTGCGATGTCGACTTCATCCGGCCGCTTCGCCGTCCGGTACGTGAGCGGCGTGCCGCAGCGGCCGCAAAACTCCCGCAGCACTCCCGGGGATGACTCGTACCCGCTCGGGGCGGCGGCGGTGTAGGCGAATGTCGCGATGCGCACCGTGAGCCAGCCGACCAGGTGCGCGCCGCTCGCGCGCCGGCAGGACTCGCAGTGGCAGAACGTCGGCGGGTAGAGGAGGGCGCCGGCTCGGTAGCGCACCGCACCGCACAGGCATCGTCCCGTCAGCGCTGTCTCGGCCATCGTCGCGACTCCCGGGTAGTCCACGGCGTACGCCAGTGGCTGAGGCGCCATTCTAGCGCTGCCCCCGCGCTCGGCTCGGGCCGCGAACCGCTCACCCGCCTCGATGAGCGGGGCGGGCCTGTGCGTCGCATACTGGTGGCCGGGGGAGGGTGCCGCGCCCGCAGCGAAAACGCCCCACCGCGGCACGATTGGGTTCGGCCGCGTCCACGCAAGGAAGGATTCGCCGTGAACCCGCGCACCGCCATCGCGCTCCTTGGCTTGGTACTCGCGGGCGTGCCGGCGCTCGCCCGGGCGCTGACGCCCATCGAGCAGACGCTCAAGATCGATTCGACCGAGCAGGCGTTCGTGCTGTCGGTGCCGGTCAGCCGGCTCGCGCTGAGGATTCCGCGCGGCGGCTTCGAGGTCGAGCTCGAGCCGGGCCAGCGCTCGACCGCGAGCCCGCGGTATTTTCACCTGCGGGACCGCGGCCGCGGCATCGAGCTCTCGGGGTGGTTCGAGTCCGCCGGCGACTACAAGGGGTTCACGGACTTCTGGGACGGCGAGATCAAGGCCTGGGTCAAGGGCGGAGTACCCTCGCCCGCGACGTGGACTCTCCTCAACGTGGGGCGGTGGGAGGCGGCGCTCTACGACATCGCGCTCGCGCCAGGCAGCGCCCACGTGCGCGCCGAGTGGATCGAAAGTGGCACTTGGATTGACCTGCATATCTCGGTCACGACGCGCGACTCGATGGAATCGAAACGCGCGATGGTGCTCGAGGTCCTGAAGGGACTTGCCGTCACCCAAACGCGCTAGTGTAGTGTCCCTCAAATAGCATTACATAGAGTTCGAGAATTGGTATGATTGGTGAATGGCGAACACGGGTGTGGCGATCAAGTTGCAGGCGGCGGAGCGCCGGCAACTGGAACGGTGGGAGTCCTCACACGGCAC
>JANXUT010000057.1 GCA_025356075.1 Pseudomonadota bacterium
CGGTCGAGCTCGTGATCACCGACATGATCATGCCGAAGGAGAACGGCGCGGCGCTGATTGCGGCGGTGAAGGAGGAATTCCCCGCCGTTCGCATCGTGGCCATCTCCGGCGGTGGCAACTTCTGGCCGCAAGGCTACAAGAACGAGGCGATCACGACTTCCGCCTATCTTGCGGCGGCGAGCACCGCCGGTGCTGATGGCGTGCTGGCAAAGCCGTTCGAGATTGTCGAACTCCTCGACGCCATCCGCAGCGTCCTGGCCGCCGACGTCGTTCCGCGACGGGAGTAAGGCGTCGCCGCGCGCGCAGCAGCAGCGCATCGCGAGTGCGGTGTCGGCTTCGCCATGCCGCGGCCCCCCGGATCCCATTGCTCGGCCGGCGCACCGAGCGGTCCCAAGCCCGAATTGGTCGAATCCAAAATGCGGACGACGCCGCGCACACCAACACTTAGGAGTCGCGGGTGATACTGTAGGTACGCGAGGGAAACACCGTATTTTCCAGGCACGGCACTGCGCGGGGCGCTCCCGCCGGACCCTGGGGACGCAGCTATCTGGAGAGGGCGAGTTTGGATGCGCGCAGACGGCCTGTGGCGCCGCCTGAGCCTAGCAGTCGGGTTCGGCAGCCCTGACTAGCGCCGCACCCCGGCGCCTCGCCAGGACAGGCTGGAATGGCACCGGCCGCAGTCCTTGCCAAAGCCGCCGTTGTGAGCGTCGTCACGGGCGTGGCAGCTGCCGCAATCGGTCGGCAGCTTCACTTCGTCAGCCGGCTTGACGTGACAGCCCTTGCACTCGAGTTTCGCGTGGGCGCCCTGCAACGCGAAGTGCGTCGCGCGGCCGTGATCGAACTGCCAGAACTTCCAGCCGTTCGGGTTGTGGCAAGTCGCGCACTCCTTGCCGAGATGGCCGTGGTGCACGTCATCGGTTTTGTGGCAGGTCACGCAGTCGCGCGCGGTTCCCCGATACGCCTGGCTGACGTGACACTCCTCGCAGGCGACGCTCGCATGCAAGCCGACGAGCGGAAACTGCGTCATGTCGTGGTCGAACCGGACCTTGTCCTTCCAGCCCGTCTCGGTGTGGCACGAGGCGCACTCCTTGCCCATTGTGCCGTGGTGTACGTCGTCCGCCTGGTGGCAGCCGAGGCAGTCCTTTGGCAGTTTCGCGCCGCTGACGGGGCCGACGTGGCAGGAATTGCAATCGAGCTTCTCGTGCTTGCCGCGCAGCGGGAAATGCGCTTTCGCGGCGTGGTCGTAGCGCGCTTCCTTCCACTTGATCTCGTTGTGGCAGGCGGCGCAGTCGTCACCGAAGCGGCCGCCGTGGCGGTCGTCCGCTGCATGGCAGCCGGCGCACTTGTCCGGGATCTTCGCCTTCAGGTTTGTCGACAGGTGGCAGGCGTCGCAGGCGATCTTCGCGTGCACGCCGTTCAACGGGAAATGCGCCTGCTTGTCGTGGTCGAACTTGGGTTGCTTCCACTTGTCGGTGTTGTGGCAATCGCCGCAGGCGGGCCCGCGCGCGCCCTTGTGGGTATCGTCGCGCTGGTGGCAGGCGATGCACTGGACGGGCGTGTCCTTGAACGACGGGTCGCGATGGCAGTCGCCGCAGGCGGCGCGGGCGTGCGCGGCCTTCAGCGGGAACTTGGTCTTGTCGTGATCGAAGCTGGTGGTCTTGAAAGCGGTCGTCGTATGGCAGGCGGCGCAGTCGCGGCCGAGCTTGCCGCGATGGACGTCCTGCTTGGTGTGGCAGTCGACGCAGGCGGTGTGCACGGCACGGAAGGGCTTCCCGGCCACGTGGCACGCCGAGCAGCCGGTGGTCGCGTGCCGGCCGTCGAGCTTAAAGCCCGTGATCGCGTGCTCGAACGCGTCCCGGTCGAAGCGGGAGATGTTCGCGTCGCGGCCCTTGTGCTCGGTGTGGCACGCGGTGCAGTCGGCACCCGGCTTCAGCGCGTGGCCGTGAAAGCCCCGCTTGAGCCGCAGATCCTCGGCAATGTCCTTGTGGCAGTCCGCGCACAGGGTCTTTTGCCGGTCCTTGTCAGACCGGTCGTGGCACTTCTCGCAGTCGGCCTCGAGCTTGGCGTGCGCCTTGGCGACGTCACCGGGGGCGAGCAGCTTCTCAAGCTGACCGGCCGACGCGGTCGTCGTCGCGAGCGCGAGGACGATCGAGCCGAGGATCGCACCGAGGCGCACTCGCATCAGTACACATTCACCGCGATGACGTGAACCACGCCGGCGATGAACAGCATACCGAACAACGGGATGTGCAGGACATGCCAGAGCGAAAATAGGCGCGCGCAGCTCTGAAACTCCGCCACGCGCCGCGCGGCGCTGAGGCGGGTGTCGGCGTAGCGGGTGGCGGCGAGCGTCAGGCTACGGCGGTGGCGCGCCAGGGTCGGGGAACCAACCGAACCCCGCCGCAACGTGCGGGAGACGTAACGCCGCACGCTGCGGCGTTGCCAGCTCCAGAGCAGCACGGCGGCAACCGGTCGCGGGACCAGCGTGATGCCACGGTCGATCGCCTGCTCGCCCGCGTCGATTCGCGCGCCGAGCTCCGGGAGCAGCCGCGCGGTGCTGCTGCCGGCGCTCTTCAGCCGGTCCGCTTCCGCGCGCAGCTCCTTGAGGTCGGCGGCGCGGCCGTACAGGCCGTGATGGATGCGACCGTACAGGTAGCGGCCTATCAGGCCGCTGCCAGCGACGATCAGCATCGAGATCAGCGCAACGTTGCTGTTGGCGGCTCCGAGGCGATACGTCGAGTGATACAAGATGCACAACGGGCCGATGACACCGAGCACCATGTGGATCTTGAACCAGATACGCGGCGAGCCGATCGCGGCGATGCTCGGCATGCGCTTGCGGGCCGGATAGATCAGAAGCGCCACCATCAGCGACCCGCCGACGATGCCGAGCCAGTAGCCGAAGCCTGAGCGCGGCGTGAGGTAGCGGTCGAGTGGCGCGAGCCAGCCTCCGACGAGCACCAGCAGCGAGACGCTTAGCCACACCATCGTCCGGCTGATGCGCGGGCGCCGCGGCGCGGCCGTCAGCGGCAAAGATTCGACAGCGGTATTCATTGGCCTGTTCCTCCGCGCGCGGCAAGTCCGCGTGCTTCTTCAAGATTCGCGCTCACGATGCGCGCGTCGTTCGAGTCGCCGGGCAGCTGTGCGAGCAGACGCTGCCACAAGTCGGCGGCGCTTGCATAGCGCTTGTCCTGCAATTCGAGGCTCGCCTTCAGCCACAGCGCCTTCGGGTGGTTGGCATCGACGCGAAGTGCGTGGTCTATCGCAGTCGCCGCGGCATTGAGATCGCCGCCGGCAGCCGCCGCCGTCGCATCGGCAAGGTCGGCCCAGGCGTCGGCATCGTTGGGTACGGCCGCGACGATCCGCGTGTAAAGATCACGTGCTTCAGCAAACTTCTTCGCCGCTCGCAAGTTCGTCGCCTCGGTCCGCCATGCGCTTACCTGTGTCGTTGCCTCCGGCGACGGGGCGACGCTCTTCGGCGTCGGCGCGTCCGCGGTGGTCGAGCCTGCTGGCGGGGATCCGGCCGGCGCCGCGGCCGGAGCGGCCGGGCCCGCCGGTGCCGCGGGATTGCCGCTGATGAGGCAATAGGCTAGCGCCGCGATCGCCGGCGACAGCGCGTATGCCAGGAACCCAAGGCCTTCGCGCCCCATCCGACCCAGATAGAGGGCGAGCGCGACGCCGGCCCCCAAACCAATCACAGCGGCGCTGACAGCTAAAAGCAAGAATTCACTCCCGGACTAGTGGCTAAGAGCGCGTCGCGCCGGCACTAGTTCGTATTGCGGGCAAATCTGTTCCCGCCGCGGCGGTGGATCAAAGAGTATCGGCAGCCCGTTACGGTGTGCCAATAGCGGATTCCGTCGCACGATGGCGACAGGGAACCTAATTCAAACTACAGCCCGTCTACAGGGGGGGGAAGCGACGCCATATCGAGACACTGTTATCGGGACCCATTTCATTGACAGAATGCGCCTGCTGGTGGAACGCTCGTGAAGCTTATGAACTACCTCATCTACATGGCGCCGCTTCTATTCTGCCTCGCCTGGTATGGCGTGCGGCGTTGGAAGCTGATGCAGGCGAGCCGCCTCGCGCACAAGGAGTCCGAGGAAGCCGGACTCACCGAGCCGATGACGTTGCATCCGGTCGTCAATAAGAGCACGTGCATCGGCTGCGGATCGTGCATCAAGGCCTGCCCGGAGATGCCCGCGCACGCGGTGCTCGGCCTCCTTGCAGGGAAGGCGTCGCTGGTCAGCCCGACCTCGTGCATCGGCCACGGCGCCTGCCGCACCGCGTGCCCGGTCGATGCGATTACGCTCGTGTTCGGATCAGCCCGACGCGGCGTCGATCTGCCGCGCGTTTCGCCCTGGTTCGAAACCAATGTTCCGGGTGTCTTTGTCGCGGGCGAGCTCGGCGGGATGGGTCTCATCCGCAACGCAATCGAGCAGGGACGCCAGGCCGTGGCGCAGATCGTCGCCCGCCGCCCGCGAGCCGGCGCCGGCATGCTCGACCTCCTCATTGTCGGCGCGGGACCCGCCGGCTTCGCCGCCTCGCTCGCGGCGATGCAGGCGAAGCTCAAGTTCAAAACCATCGAGCAGGAGTCGCTCGGGGGCTGCGTATTCCAGTACCCGCGCGGCAAGATCGTGATGACCCAGCCGGCGGACCTGCCGCTCATTGGCAAGTTCAAGTTCACGCTCACCAGCAAGGAAGACCTGCTGAAATTCTGGCAGGAAGCGCAGCGGCGCACGGGCCTCATCATCAATTGCAGCGAGCGGGTCGAGTCCGTCACGCGCGAGGCGAATGGCTTCACGGTCAGAACTACAGTCGGCGAGTACCGCGCGGCGACCGTGCTGCTTGCGGTCGGGCGGCGCGGCACGCCGCGTAAGCTCGGCATCCCCGGTGAGGACCTTTCCAAGGTGACATACCGGTTGATCGAGGCCGAGCAGTACGCCGGGCAGAGAGTGCTCGTGGTTGGCGGCGGCGACAGCGCGCTCGAGGCGGCGGCGAGCCTCGCCGAGGCTTCGGCAAGCGTGACGTTGTCCTACCGTGGCGATGCGTTTCAGCGTGCCAAGCAGCGCAATCGCCAGCGTGTCGATGCCGCGATCAGCGCCGGCCAGCTCAAGGTTATGCTCAAGTCCGAGGTGAAGGCCATCACCGAGGAGCGGGTGGCAATCGTGAGCCAGGGCCAGGGCTTGCACCTGCCGAACGACGTGGTGATCGTGAACGCCGGTGGGGTGCTACCGACCGACTTCCTCAAGAAGATCGGCATCGACGTCGTGACCAAGTGGGGCACTGCTTGAGTGTCGCCCTGGTCGCGGCGCTGCTCCTTGCAGCGCCGACCGTTGATGCCGATCTCGAGCCCGCTCGCGACGCATTGCGCCGGCACGATTTCGTGCGAGCCGAGAACGTGCTGAAGCCGCTGGCCGCCGGTGGCAACGCCGAGGCGGCCTATCAACTCGGCATCCTCTACGTGCCTCGGACCAATGATATCGGCTTGCCCGCGGCTCCGGCCGAGGCGTGCCGGCTCCTGACCTTCGCGGCCCAGCAGAACCATGCGAAGGCAGCGTATGCGCTCGCGGCGCAGGTTCAGTCCGGCGCCTGCCCGGGGACCGGCAAGAGCGCGGACGAGTGGCGCGCGGCTGCGACCGCGCGCGGCTACGGCGTGAAGGACGCGGCACCGTCACTCGCCGCGGCACCGGCTGCGGACCCGCTGACACTCCTGAAGCGCGCTTCGCGCGATGGCGACCTGGCCGCGATCACGCGCCTGCTCGGACAGGTGAGTGCCACGGCGGTGAGTCCCGACCGGCGCACGGCGCTGCACGAGGCGGCCGACGGCCAGCACGCGGCGGCAGCGCGGGTACTCATCGAGCACGGCGCGGTCGTTGACGCGCGCGACGCGGCGGGCGACACGCCGCTGCACCTCGCGGCGCGCCGCGGTGCGGCGCCCGTGATCGAGGTCCTGCTCGCTGCCAAGGCATCCCCGGATGCCGCCGATGCTCGCGGTGGCACGCCGCTGATGCTGGCGGTCGCGGCAGACGGCAAGGCGGCGGTCGATTTGCTGCTCAAGCACGGCGCCGACGTCCAGGCCCGGAATGCCCAGGGCCTGTCGGCCCTGGATCTTGCCGACCGCGCGGGGCCCGCTTCTGCCGCCAAGGAAATTGCCAGCCTCCTGCGCGCCCGCGGCGCGACCGGAACGACCCGCGCGACGGTCGCCCGCGCCGCCGTCGGCACGGACCTGTTCGCTGGCTGGACGGCGCTGATGATCGCCGCCGACAAGGGAGATGCGAGCGCCGCCCACGCCGCCGTCGCCTCTGGCGCTGGCACGAACGCCGCCGACACGCACGGGACCACGGCGCTGATGATCGCGGCGCGCGCCGGCCACGGCGATGTCGCTGACCTCTTGATTCGCGCCGGTGCGAGACTCGAGACCCGCGAGCAGACCGGTGATACCGCGCTCGGCGCCGCGGTCCGGCGTCGGCAGGGACCAACCGTCAGGCTGCTGCTGCAGCACGGCGCGAACGCGAACGCGGCGCAGGCCGGCGACAAGCCGCCGCTGGCCCTCGCCGCCGAAACGGGCGCCGTGGAGCTGATCGAGCCGCTGTCGCGCGCCGGTGCCCGGATTGACGCACCCGACGCGTTCGGGCGCACACCACTCATGCTCGCCGCCCAGCACGACGCGGCCGATGCAACCGCGGCGCTCCTCAAGAGTGGTGCGGATCCCAGGTCGCGCGATCGCGACGGCCGGACCGCGATCGCGATCGCCGCGCAGGCCGGTGCCAACGCCGCCGCCCGCGTACTCGTCGGCGCCGGCGCGCTCGACGTCGCCGACACGGAGGGGTTGACCCCGCTCGCGCTCGCGGCGCAGCGGGGCGATGTCGACCTGACGGTGCGTTTGCTGGGGGCGGGCGCCCCACGGGAAGCCAAGTCACGCGCCGGCAACACGCCGCTGTTGCTCGCAGCCGCCGCTGGCCGCGAGGGCGTCCTCGCCGAGCTCGTGCACGCTGGCGCGAATCTCGAGGCGCGCAACGATCTCGGCAACACGCCCTTGCTGGCCGCGGTCGCCGCGCGCCAGGCGGGCGCCGCGCGGACGCTCCTCAAGCTCGGCGCCGATCCGCGCATCCGCAACAGCGCGGCAGTCAGCGCCGCGGATCTCGCGGCGAAGATCGGTGATCCGGCCGTCGCGGCCGTGCTCGCCGGGCGCTAGCTAGCGCCCGACCCAGGACAGCTGCTCGCCGCTGTAGCGCGGGCCCGCCGCGGCGCCGCGCGGGAACATCTCCTCGAGTGCCATCAGGTCGCAGCTAGGCAGGCTTAGCTCGGTCGCCGCCGCGTTCTCGGCGAGGTGCGTGCGGCGCCGCGTCCCGGGAATCGGGACGATGTCGGGGCCCTGCGCGAGCAGCCAGGCGAGCGCGAGCTGGGCGCCGGTGCAGCCCTTGCGGTTCGCGAAGCGCGCGAGCGCGGCCGCGAGTTCCTGGTTGCGGTCCCAGTTCTCGCCCTGAAAGCGTGGCAACCCACCGCGAAAGTCGCCGACCGCCGCATAGTCCTCGCCGCGCGCGACGTTGCTGGCCAGAAGTCCGCGGCCGAGCGGCGCGTAGGCGACCAGGCTGACCCCGAGCTCGCGGCACGCCGGCAGCACCTCGCGCTCGACACCGCGCTCCCACAGTGAGTACTCCGATTGCAGCGCGGCGATCGGGTGCACGGCCGCGGCAAGGCGCAGCGTATCCGCGCTCACCTCCGAAAGGCCGAGGCTGCGGACCTTTCCTTCCGTGACGAGGTCCGCCATCGCGCCGATGGAATCCTCAATCGGCACGTCCGGGTCGCGCCGGTGCAGGTAGTAAAGATCGATGCAGTCGATCTTCAGGCGCCGCAGCGAGCCTTCGCAGGCGCGCCTCGCGTTCGCGGGCGAGCCATCAAGCCCGGCGGCGCGCCCGTCGGCGCCCAGCCGGAAGCCGAATTTAGTCGCGACCAGCAGGCCCGAACGCCGTCCTGGCAGAAAGTCCGCCAGCAGTTCCTCGTTCGTCCACGGGCCGTAGACCTCGGCCGTGTCGAAGTGCGTGATCCCGAGCTCGACGGCCGCCGCGAGCGTCGCAAGGGCCTCCGATCGGTCACGGGTGGCGGCCGTGCCGTAGCCATGGCTCATCGGCATGCAGCCCAAGCCGAGCGCGGAGGTCCGAAGGGGCGTCTTGCCGAGCGGATGGGTTTGCATGCGGGAACTGTAGCGCCAAATTTCCGGCGCCACAGGCCGCGGGGACTCGCCCGCACGGTCAACCGGTTGGCGCGCGACTGGCGTGCGTAAAGCAAGTAGTTGAACTTACGGGACTTTTAATCGTGGCACGGAAGTTGCTGCCCTAACGGCAGCAGACCAGGAGCGTGTCATGGCAGAGCCCGCGGCGGAGACCCCCCCCGAGAAGCCGAAGGCAAAGGGCGGCGGCATCGTCGGCCTCGCGATCAACGGCGTCGGCGTCTTCGTGCTCGCGCTCGGAGCCGTCATCGTCGGCGGCTTCGTCAACGCGAAGCTTCACCCGACCCAGGAACTCGTCATGAATGCCGACGGCGACCTGGTCCTGAAGCCGCCGCCGCCGCCGGAGGAGAAGAAGGACGAGAAGGGCGAGCACGAGGAGAAGGGCGGGCCGGCGAAGCCGGCGATGTACTTCGCCTTCGACCCGCCGCTGATCGTCAACTTCGACGACACGCAGGCCGTCCGATTCCTGCAGCTGCAGATCGAGGTGCTGACGCGCGACGAGAAGTACGTCGAGGCGGTCAAGCTCCACCAGCCGGTCATCCGCAACAACCTCTTGATGCTGATGAACGGCCGCGACTACAAGACCCTCATGACGCGAGACGGCAAGGAGGCACTCAGGGTCGAGTGCCTGAAGGAAGTGCAGCGGATCCTCAAGAAGGAGACGGGCAACAACGGCGTCGAGGACCTCTACTTCACCAGCTTCGTCGTGCAGTAGGCGGGCCTCATCGTGGCGGACGAAGAAAGCGCTGGCGCGAAGGGACTGATCTCCGACGAGGAGGCCTCGGCGCTGCTTGAGAAACCCGCCGGCGGCAAGGGCGAGGTCAAGCCCTATGACCTCGCGGGCACCCAGCGCATTACCCGCGGGCGGCTGCCGGCGCTCGAGACGATCCACGAAACCTTCGCGAGGAGCTTTCGCGTCTCGCTCTTCAACCTGCTGCAGCGTGAACCGCAAGTGACGTTCGAGGGTGTGCGCTCGCAGAAGGCCGGCGACTACCTTGCCGCCGTGACGACGCCCGCGAGCCTCGACATCTGCCGCTTGAAGCCGCTTCCCGGCAACGCGCTCTTCGTATTCGACCCGACGCTCGTATTCCTGATGGTCGACACGTACTTCGGCGGCCCCGGCCGCAACGTCGAGCGCGCCGCGGATCGCGGGCTCACGCCGACCGAGGTTCGCTTCGTGCAGCTGGTGCTGCGCCAGGCGGCGCTCGACCTGTCACTGGCGTGGACACCCGTCGCGGCGGTCGAGATCGAGCTCGTCAAGCACGAGTCGAATCCGCTCTTCGCGAGCGTCGCGGCGCCTACCGACACGGTGCTCGTGAACCGCTTCAACATCGAATTGCCCTCCGGCGGCGGGGCGCTAGACCTCGTGATGCCGGCGATGATGATCGAGCCGCTCCGTGAAGTGCTGACCGCGGGGATCGTCGCGCGCAGCGGGCGTGACGAGGCCTGGGGCCCGACGCTCGCGACGCACCTGCGAGATGCGAGCGTGGAGGTGCGCTGCGTGCTGACCGAGTTCGAGATCAGCATCGGCGAGCTCAAGCGCCTGAAGCCGGGGGATGTGCTGCCGATCGATGCGCCGCGCGACGTGCAGCTGCTCGCGGGCGGCCAGCCCCTCTACGAGGGCAAGTTCGGCGTCTCGCGCGGCCGCAACGCTCTCAAGATCCTCGCGCCGCTGCGCCGCAGCGGCCAATGACTTCCGGAGACCAGAGCCTATGAACGCACCGGTTAATCCCGCGCCCGGACAGCCCGGCTATTCGCGCGCGCAGTTCGGCGACCTACAGCCGGACGGCACGCCCGGCGGTGGTGGGGACGTGAGCCTCGATCTCATCCTCGATGTCAGCGTCAGCGTCGCGCTCGAGGTCGGGCGCACGAAGATCACGGTGCGGGAACTCCTGCAGCTGTCGCAAGGCTCGATCCTCGAGCTCGATCGCCTCGCCGGTGAACCGCTCGACGTGCTCGTCAACGGCGTGCGCGTAGCGCGCGGCGAAGTCGTCGTCGTCAACGACAAGTTCGGCATCCGGCTCATCGAAGTGGTGAGCCCGAGCGAGCGCCTGGAGCGCGCGAAGTGAGACTCGGCCTCGCCGCCTGCCTTGCGGTGCCCGTGGCAGCGCTCGCCGCAGCGCCCGCGACGGCGCCGGCGACCGGCGCCGCCTCGACCGCGGGCGCTGCCGCTACGGGGTTCGTGACGGTCGCCTTCAGTCTCCTCCTCATCCTCGCGGTCATCGTCGGGCTCGCGTGGGTCGCAACGCGGCTCAGGCTCACGCCGCGTGCCGCATCGACGGGGCTCAAGGTGCTTGCCGACGTCGCGGTCGGCGCCAAGGAACGAGTCGTGCTCCTCAAGGTGGGCGATGGCCAGGCGCTCGTCGGCGTCGGTGCCGACGGCGTGCGCTCGCTCGTGCTCCTCGAGCGGCCCGTCGAGCTGCCGCCCGAAAGCGCCCCGGGTGCCTTCGCCGAACGGCTGCGGACACTGATGCAGGCCGGGATCAAGCGATGACGCGACGCGTCCTCCAATTCATCGCGCTCGCGGCTCTGCTCGGGATGCCCTCGCTCGGCTTGGCCGACGGCGCGGGGCTGCCGGTCTTAAGCGTGCAGGCGGGTGCCGGCGGCACGCAGACGTATTCGCTGACGCTGCAGATCATGGTGCTGATGACGCTCTTGTCGCTGCTGCCGGCGATCGTGCTCAGCATGACGGCATTCACCCGCATCGTGATCGTGCTGTCGATCCTGCGCCAGGCGATCGGCACGCCGACGACGCCGCCGAACCAGATCATCGTGGGGCTCGCGCTCTTCATGACGCTGTTCGTCATGAGCCCGGTGCTGACGAGTTCCTGGAACGAGGGCGTGAAGCCCTACATGGACGGCCAACTCGCGGGCGAGGCAGCCCTCACCAAGACCGTGGCGCCGCTTCGCGATTTCATGATGAAGCAGGTGCGCGAGAGCGATCTTGCGAGCTTCGGTCGTATCTCCGGGCAAGGGCCGTTCGCGGCGCCGGAGGCCGTGCCGATCAGCGTGCTGGTGCCGACGTTCATCACGAGCGAGCTCAAGACCGCCTTCCAGATCGGCTTCATGATCTACATTCCGTTCCTGATCATCGACCTCGTCGTCGCGAGCGTGCTCATGTCAATGGGCATGATGATGCTCTCGCCGATGCTCGTATCGCTGCCGTTCAAGCTGATGCTGTTCGTGCTGGTCGACGGCTGGACGCTGCTGATGGGCACGCTGGCCGCGAGCTTCGCTACGTGAGCGCCGCATGACGCCAGAGACCGTCATCTCGATCGGCGAGCACGCACTCGTGATCACGAGCATCGTCGCGGCGCCGCTGCTGCTGTCGGCGCTCGTCTCGGGCGTCGTGATCGGCATGCTGCAGGCGGCGACGCAGATCAACGAAATGACGCTGTCGTTCATCCCGAAGCTGCTCGCGCTCGTCGCGACGATCTTCGTAACCGGGCACTGGATGCTGCAGACGCTGATCGATTATACGCGATCGCTCTTCGAGAGTATTCCGGGACTCCTCGGTTGAACGCGCTCCTCAACATCGACTTCATGCACCTCACCGCCAGCATGGAGGCCTACGGCTGGGTGTTCCTGCGGCTGTCGGGGTTCCTGCTGATCGCGCCGCTCTTCGGCGCGACCCTGGTGCCCGGGCGCATCAAGCTCGTGTTCGCACTTGTGATGACGCTCATCCTCGCCCCGCTCGCGCCGCCCATGGCGCTGATCGAGCCGCTCAGCGCGGTGGCGCTCCTGACGGCGGTGCAGCAGCTCCTCATCGGCATCGCGATCGGCTTCGTCGTGCAGATCGTCTTCGATGCGCTTCTCCTCGCCGGCCAGGTCATCGCGAACACGATGGGCCTTGGCTTCGCGACGATGGTCGACCCGAGCCGGGGCGCGAGCACGGTTGTCGTCGGCCAGTTCTTCCTGATCTTCGGGATGCTGCTCTTCCTCGCGGTAGACGGGCACCTCGTCCTGCTCGGAGTCCTCGCCGACAGCTTCCGCTGGCTGCCACCCGGCCCCGAGGGGCTCGGCGCGTCCTCTTTCGCGACGATTGCCGCCTGGGGCGGCAAGATGTTTTCGGCGGGCGTGGTCATCGCGCTGCCGGCGGTCGTCGGCCTGTTGCTCGTCAACCTCGCGCTCGGTGTCGTCAGCCGCGCCGCGCCGCAGTTGAACCTGTTCGCGGTGGGATTTCCGGCGAGCATGCTGCTCGGCTTCGTCATGCTGATGCTGAGCCTGCCGTCGCTGCAGGGCGGCTTCGAGCGGTTGCTGCTCGAGGCGTTCCGGCTGGCCCAGAACCTCGGCGTCGGGCACTGAGCGCGCCGTGTCAGAAGACTCCGATGCAGAAAAGACTGAGGAACCGACTTCCAAGCGCCGGGAGGATGCACGCGAGCGCGGCCAGGTGGCGCGCTCCAAAGAGCTCGGTACCGCCGCGGTGATGATCGTGGGAAGCGCCGCGCTCCTCCTCGGTGGCGGTTCCGTCGCCGGCTCCTTCGCAAACGCTATGCGCGCGGGGCTGTCGCTCGATCGGACGTTCCTCAATGACCCGGGCGCGATGGGCCGGCACCTCGGGCTTGCCTCGGTCGGGGCGATCGCGAGCATCCTCCCTTTCCTCGGCGCGGTGATCGCGGCGGCAACTCTTGCGCCGCTCGCGCTCGGCGGCTGGGTGTTCAGCGGCGAGGCGCTGGCGCCGGACTTCTCGCGCCTGAGCCCGGCCAAGGGTCTCGGCCGGATCTTCGGCATTGGCGGACTCGCCGAACTCGTCAAGGCGCTCCTCAAGTTCGTCGTGGTCGGCGCGATCGCGGTCTCGGTCGGCTTCTGGATGGTGCGGGACACGGTCGCACTCGGCGCGATGCCAGCGGAGTCCGGCATCGGCCACGCGGTGCACCTGCTCGCGCTTGGGCTCCTCCTGATGAGCGCCGGGCTCGCGGTGGTCGCAGGAGTCGACGCGCCGTTCCAGTGGTGGAATCACCGGCGCCAGATGCGCATGACCCGTGAAGAAGTGCGCGAGGAGTTCAAGGAGACGGACGGGCGGCCGGAGGTGAAGTCACGCGTCCGCGAGATGCAGCGCAAGCTCTCCAAGCGGCGCATGATGCAGGACGTGCCGCGCGCCGACGTCGTCGTCACGAACCCGACCCATTACGCGGTCGCCCTCAAGTACGACGCGCGCAAGATGAAGGCGCCGCGCGTGCTCGCCAAGGGTCGCGACCTCGTCGCGCTCGAGATCCGCCGCCTCGCCGAGGCGTCCGGCGTGCCACTCTTCGAGGCGCCGGTGCTCGCGCGCGTGCTGCACGGCAGTGCCGAGATCGGCCGTGAGATCCCCACCGGCCTCTACCTCGCCGTCGCGCAGGTGCTGTCGTACGTCTTCCAGGTCAAGAGCCTGACGCCGACCAGGGCCGCCCGCCTGCGGCGCCCGACGCCGGAAGTCGATCCGGAGCTCCGCGTCCGCTACGACCGCAACGGTGAGGCCGTATGAGCGCCGCGCGACCGCTGAGCGACACGCTGATGGAATTCGGCCGGCAGGGGCTCGCGGTCCCGGTGCTGCTGATCGTCATGCTCAGCATGCTCGTGCTGCCGCTGCCGCCGGTGATCCTCGACCTCTTGTTCACGTTCAACATCTCGCTGTCGCTCGTCGTGATCCTGGCGGTCATCTACGTCAAGCGGCCGATCGACTTCGCGGTCTTCCCGACGGTGCTGCTCGGCGCGACGCTGCTCAGGCTCGCCCTCAACGTCGCCTCGACCCGGGTCGTGCTCCTCGAGGGCCACACGGGACCCGCCGCCGCGGGCCAGGTGATCCGCGCGTTCGGGTCCTTCGTCATTGGCGGCAACTACGCGGTTGGCGTTGTCGTCTTCATCATCCTCGTGATCATCAACTTCATGGTCGTGACCAAGGGCGCCGGTCGCGTCTCCGAGGTTACCGCGCGCTTCACCCTCGATGCGATGCCCGGCAAGCAGATGGCGATCGACGCCGATCTCAACGCCGGCATCATCACCCAGGCGGATGCGACGATCCGCCGCCAAGAGATCCGCGAGGAAGCGGACTTCTACGGTGCGATGGACGGCGCCTCGAAGTTCGTCCGCGGCGATGCGATCGCCGGGATCATGATCGTGTTCATCAACATCTTCGGCGGCCTCGCGATCGGCATGCTGCAGCACGGCCTCGACTTCGGCGCGGCCGGGCGCACCTACACGCTGCTGACGATCGGCGACGGCCTCGTTGCGCAGATCCCGGCGCTTCTCCTCTCGGTCGCGGTCGCGGTCATCGTGACCCGGATGTCGCGCCCATCGGACATGAGCCAGCAGGTTGCCAAGCAGATGCTCGGGCAGCCGAAGGCGCTCGCGGTCTCGGCGGGCATCCTTGGGCTGATGGGCCTCGTGCCCGGCATGCCGAACTTCGCGTTCCTGGCGATGGCGGCGCTGTCCGGAAGCGGCGCGTGGCTCCTTCACAAGAAGGCCATGGCCGAGGCGGCGGCGCCGACACCGGCACCCGCGACGCCTGCGGCGGGCCCGCAGGCTTCGCCCGAGATGCGGGAGCTCTCGTGGGAGGACGTGGAGGCGATCGATGCGGTCGGGCTCGAGGTCGGCTATCGGCTCATCCCGCTCGTCGACAAGGCGCAGGGCGGCGAACTCATGGGCCGAATCAAGGGCGTGCGCAAGAAGCTCTCCGAGGAGCTCGGCTTCCTCGTGCCCGCCGTGCACATCCGCGACAACCTCGACCTCGGTCCCAACCACTACCGCATCACCATCCAGGGCGTGCCGGTCGGCGAGGCGGAGGTGTTTCCCGATCGCGACATGGCGATCAACCCCGGCACCGTCGCGGGCCCCGTCCCCGGGATCACGACCAAGGATCCGGCGTTCGGGCTCGATGCGGTCTGGGTCGAGCGCTCGCGGCGCGAACAGGCACAGACGCAGGGTTACACCGTCGTGGATGCCGGCACCGTCATCGCGACGCACCTCTCCCAGCTCCTGCAGGCGCACGCGCACGAACTCCTTGGCCACGAGGAAGTGCAGCACCTTTTGACGCGCCTGCAGAAGTCGGCGCCGAAGCTCGTCGATGAGCTCGTGCCGAAGGGCCTGCCGATGAGCGTCGTCGTCAAGGTGCTGCAGAACCTACTCACCGAGCGCGTCCCTATCAGGAACCTGCGCGTGATCGCCGAGACCCTCGCCGAGAATGCCTCGCGTACGCAGGATCCCGCGGCGCTCGTTGCGGCGGTGCGCATCGCACTTGGGCGCTCGATTGTGCAGGCGATCACGGGACTGCGGCAGGAGCTCCCCGTGATCACCCTCGACGGCCAGCTCGAGCAGGTGCTCGGCGACTCGATGCTCGGCGGCGGCGACGGGCCTGGATTCGAGCCCGGGCTCGCGGACCGCATGTGCACGGCGCTCGCGGACAGCGCCCGCCGCCAGGAGCTCGCCGGCGAGCCCGCGGTGCTGCTGACGACGCCGAAACTGCGGCCGTGGCTGGCGCGGCTCTTAAGACACAGCGTGCCGACGTTGAACGTACTTGCCTACAACGAAGTGCCGGAAAACCGGCGTATCCGGGTGGTTGCCGCGGTGGGGCGCTAGCGCGTCCCGATCGCGACGACGACAGGAGGACCGATGAAGATCAAAAGGTTCGTGGCCGACAGCATGCGCGAGGCTTTAGCCAGCGTCCGCGAGGAGCAGGGCGCCGATGCGGTCATCATCTCGAACCGCCGCGTCGAAGGCGGCATCGAGCTGATCACCGCCGTCGACTACGACGAGACGCTGATCGAGGAGGCGCTGAAGCGGCTGCGTCCGCTGCCGGCCGCGGCGGCGCCGGCGGTTGCCCCCGCGCCGCGCCGCGCAACGCGTCCTGTTGCGGTCGTTGCGCCGGAGCCGGCCGCCGTGGCGCCGCCACCGCCCGCTGCGCCGCCGGAGCCCGTCGCCCGCGTCATTCACTCCCAGCCGGACGGCCTGCTCGAGATGCGCCGCGAGGTCGAGACGCTCCGCTCGCTCTTGCAAAACCAGCTCGCCAGCCTCGCCTGGAGCGATCGGCTGCGGCGCGAGCCGCAGAAGGCCGAGGTGCTAAAGACCTTGAGCCTCATGGGACTCGCCCCCGACATCGCCCGGGCGCTGACCGCGCGCGTGCCGGCCGGCACGAACGGCACGGATGCTGCCCGGATCGCCGCGGCTGTGTTGCTGAAGCACCTGCCGACGGTTGATGACGGCGCATTGATCGGCGGCGGCATCTTCGCGATCGTCGGGCCGACCGGCGTCGGGAAGACGACGACGATCGCCAAGCTCGCCGCGCGCTGGGCGCTCAGACAAGGCGCGCGCGACGTCGCGCTCGTCAGCCTTGACCATCATAGGATCGGCGCGCGCGACCAGCTCCTGACCTTTGCGCGGATACTTGGCGTACCGATGCAGGTCGCGACGAACGACCGCGAGCTCGCCGCGGTGCTCGCATCGATTTCCGACCGTCGCCTCATCCTGATCGACACGGCCGGCATGAGCCCGCGCGATGAGCGCCTGGCCGGGCAATTTCAGACCCTGAAAATCCCGGGCCGGCAGATCCGCACCGTGCTCGCGCTCGGCGCCAACTCCGAGCAACTCGCGCTCGAGCAGATCGTCCGCTCCTACGCGCCGGCGAGGCCTGAGTCGGTGGTGCTGACCAAGCTCGACGAGGCCGCGAGCTTTGGCCCCGCGCTCTCGGTCGTGATTCGCCACGCGCTGCCGCTCGCCTGGCTCGCTGACGGCCAGCGGGTCCCGGATGACCTCGCCGCGGCGCCCGCCAAACGTGTCTGGATAGTCAAGCGCGCGAGCCGCCTCGCCGCGGAGGCACCAAGGCTCGGCGACGTCGACGACGCTTATCTCGCGGGACATTTCGGCAAGGTGGTGGCCAATGGCTGACTGGAAACCGTTCACCGTAACGCCCGCCGCACCCGGCCGGCCGGTGAAGGTCATCGCGGTGACGGGCGGCAAGGGCGGCGTCGGCAAGACTAGCGTGACGGCCAACCTCGCCGTTGCGCTCGCGCTCAAGGGCCGCGCCGCGCTCGTGCTCGATGCGGACTTGGGTCTTGCGAACGTCGACGTGGTACTCGGGCTGCAACCGCGCTGGAACTTGAGCCATGTGCTCTCGGGCGAGCGCACGCTCGAGGAGGTCATCGTCACGGGCCCGAAGGGAATCCGCGTCGTGCCCGCAAGCTCGGGGCTCGGGCAGATGGCGAACCTCGGCGCACTCGAGCACGGCGGGATCATTCGGGCGTTCAGCGACCTGTCGCACCACATCGACGTGCTGCTGATCGATACCGCCGCCGGCATCAGCGACAGCGTGCTGACCTTCTCCCGCGCCGCGCACCACGTGCTGGTGGTCGTCTGCGACGAGCCGGCCTCGATCACCGATGCCTACGCGCTCATCAAGGTGCTGAGCCGCGACCGCGGGGTCGGCCGCTTCCGGGTGCTCGCTAACCAGACGCGGACGCCGGGCGAGGGCCGCGACCTGTACCAGAAGCTGGCCCGTGTCTGTGACCGGTTTCTCGATGTGACACTCGACTACGCAGGATATGTCCCCTATGACGATTTCATGCGCCGCGCGGTGCAGCAGCAGTCGGCCGTCGTCGACGCCTTTCCGGGCTGTATCGCCTCCCAGGGGTTCAAGAACCTGGCCAGCAGAGCCGATACATGGTTGGTGCCCGACGGGGCACGCGGCCATCTGGAGTTCTTCGTGGAACGCCTGGTCATGGCCGGCACTGGCGTAGGCGCTTTGCAATGAGAGCAAGACAGCAATACGCGGACACGACGCATTCACCCGGGGTCGGCCCAGCCGACATGCCCCAGGACGAGCTCGTCCTGAAGCACGCCGATCTCGTCAAGCGGATCGCATACCACCTCGTGAGCCGCATGCCCCCGAACGTCGAGGTCGACGACCTGATCCAGGCGGGCATGATCGGCCTCCTCGACGCCGCGCGGCACTACACCGCGAGCAAGGGCGCCAACTTCGAAACCTACGCCGGCATCCGCATACGCGGCGCGATGCTCGACGAGGTGCGCAAGTCCGACTGGACGCCGCGCTCGGTCCACCGGACCGTGCGCGAGATGTCCGAAGTCGTCCGGCGCATCGAGAACGAGACTGGCCACGAGGCGCGCGCGACGGACGTCGCCGCGGCGCTCGGCGTCAGCATCGAGGACTACTACCGCTCGATCGCCGATGCCGCGAGCTGCCGGCTGTTCAGCTTCGACCAGGTGGGATCGAGCGACGACGATGGCCCTGCATCGCATGCGCGCGATGACCGGCCGGGGCCGGCGGACGACCTCGAGGAAGAGGATTTCCGCAAGGCGCTCGCGGGCGCCGTCGAGGGCCTGCCGGAGCGCGAGAAGCTCGTGCTGTCCCTGTATTACGACGATGAGCTCAACCTGCGCGAGATCGGCGCCGTGCTCGATGTAAGCGAGTCGCGCGTTTGCCAGATCCACGGCCAGGCGCTCGTGCGGCTGCGCGCCCGCATGGAGGACTGGCGGCAGGGCCGGTAGGCCGCCGCCGGCTTACCGCCATGGACGTACTCACCATCGCCGGCATGCTGCTCGCGTTCATCGCCATTATCGGGGGCAGCATCCTGAAGGGCAGCGGCGTGAAGGCGCTCCTGGGTGCCGCGGCGTTCGTCATCGTCGTGCTCGGCACCTTCGCCGCGATCTTCGTGCAGACGCCGCTCGGAACTTTCCTGCGGGCCATGAAGATCGTCGGCTGGATATTCAAGCCGCCGTCGATGAACCCGTCGGCGACGATCGAGAAGATCGTCGAGTGGAGCAACACCGCGCGCAAGCAGGGCCTGCTTGGCCTCGAGTCGGCAGTCGAGGTCGAGAAAGACGAATTCATGAAGAAGGGTCTGCAGGCGCTCGTCGACGGCGGCGAACCCGATGCGATCAGGAACCTGCTCGAGATTGAGCTCGAGGTGCGCGAGCACGCCGACACCGCGGCGGCCAAGGTGTTCGAGGGCATGGGCATCTACGCGCCGACGCTCGGCATCATCGGCGCGGTCATGGGGCTCATGGCCGTGATGCAGAACCTGAACGATCCGTCCAAGCTCGGCCACGGCATCGCGGCCGCCTTCATCGCGACGATCTACGGCATCGGACTCGCCAACCTCTTCTTCCTGCCGATGGCCGCCAAGCTCAAGTCCGTCGTGCACGGCCAGACCCAGGTCCGGCAGATGTGCATAGAGGGGATCATCTCGATCGCGCAGGGCGAGAACCCGCGCAACATCGAGGCCAAGCTCAAGTCCTACCTGCACCACTGAGCGGCACGACGGCAGAACCGCATGGCGCGCAAGAAGAAACACGAGGATCACCAGAACCATGAGGCCTGGGCGATCCCGTACGGCGACCTGGTGACGCTGCTGTTTGCACTCTTCACCGTGATGTACGCGATGTCCTCCGTCAACGAGGGCAAGTACCGCGTGCTGTCGGACTCGCTCGTCGCCGCCTTTCGCGGCACGCCGAAGACGAGCGAGCCGATCAATATCGAGAAGAGCTCCTCGGGCAAGGGCGGCGACAGGCAGCTGTCCGGCATGAAGCCGACCGCGCTCATGAAGATCAAGGAAGCAAAGCCCCAGCCGCCGCAGGTCGTCGGCAAGGGCGGGTTCATTGGCGAGAGGGGCGCCTCCGAGTCGATCGATGGCACGAAGCTCGGCAGCCACGGCGACCGCGTTGATCCCGGCAAGGCGCTGGTCCAGATGGCGGACGAGGTCAAGGAGGCGCTGCAGGGCCTCATCGACAAGGGACTCGTGCACGTGCGCCAGACGGCCAACTCGCTCGAAGTCGAGATCAAGACCGACATCCTCTTCCCGAGCGGCGTCGCCAAGGTGCAGCCGACGGCGCTCCCGGTCCTCAACACCGTCGCGGGCATCCTGAAGCCCTTTCCGAACGCGATCCGGGTCGAGGGCCACACCGACAACCGCCCGATCGCGACGCTCGCGTTCCCCTCGAACTGGGAGCTGTCGGCCGCGCGCGCGGCGAACGTCGTCGAACTCTTCGCGAAGGCCGGCGTCGATCCGCTCAGGATGCAGGTGCTCGGCCTCGGCGAATTCCGCCCGAGCGTCAAGAACGATACCGTCGAGGGCCGCAACACCAACCGCCGTGTCGTCATCGTCGTGCTCGGGCAACCCGGGCCCGATGGGAAGGCCGATCCCGTCGAGGGCGCGCTCGCGGGCGTCACCGCCTCGCCCGCGACGGTCGGCCCGACGGTGCTCGTGCAGAAAGCCGGGCCGGAAGCCGACAAGACCAAGGGGAAGAACAGCACATGATCAGCGCGTACTCGGACCTCATCCTCGCTGCCCTCGCGACGACGCTCGTGCTCGCGGGCGTGCTCCTCGTGATCGCCACCGTCCGCGCCGGCCGGCTGCGCCGGCGGCTCGGCGCCATCGAAAAGCAATTCGAGACCCTGCGGGCGGATGTCGCCGCGAGCACCGGGATCGGCGTCCGGGCGGGGGAGCGGCTGCGGCGCCTCGACCAGGTGACGGTCCAGATGGGCGAGCGGCTCGGGCAGCTCGAGCTTAGGGGCGAAGGCCGTCCCTACGACCAGGCGATCGCGCTCGTGCGCCGGGGCGCGGATGCGGACCGGCTGATCAGCCACTACGGCCTAAGCCGTGGCGAGGCGGACCTGGTCGCGCTCGTCCACGGGCGCAGGCTCGCCGGCTAACGCTGAATCCGGTCGGAATTCGGCCGGCGAGACCCCATATATAAGTCTCGGGACCGGCTCGCTGCCGGCCCCGTCCGGGCGCGGCCGTCGGTCGGCGCCCCCGAATCCGTCCCGGCGACCCGTCCGAGGCACGGAAATTGCTTCGGTAAAGCCCCTTAGACATTGACACGTCCGGCCTTGGGCCCGAAAATACGCGGCTCATTTGCCGGAGGGGTACCCAAGCGGCCAACGGGAGCAGACTGTAAATCTGCCGGCTTATGCCTTCGAAGGTTCGAATCCTTCCCCCTCCACCACCTTTCGGGGTGCGGTGACCGGGAGTCGCGGCGGGCAGGACGGTCGGGCGAGCGGAACGGTCGGGAAGCGCGGGTGTAGTTCAATGGTAGAACCTCAGCCTTCCAAGCGGATGGTGTGGGTTCGATTCCCCTCACCCGCTCCAGCCGTGGGCGAAGCGGGCCGGGGAGCGGGATTCGAGAGCGGGGCGGAAGGGTCGCGGAACAGGATAGCCGGGGAAACCCCGTACAGGACGCAGACTTAGGCCCACGTAGCTCAGTCGGTAGAGTGCGTCCTTGGTAAGGACGAGGTCAGCGGTTCGATCCCGCTCGTGGGCACCAGATGATGAAGAGCCGCCACCCCGAGGGGAGGCGGCGGTCGGAACGGGATGAAGGGTCAGTCAATAGCGAGCCGGCTCCGCAAGGCGGGGATGGCGTTGATCGGGGCGATGCCCCCTAGTTAAGGAGAGCTGCCGTGTCGAAGGAAAAATTCCAGCGTACGAAGCCGCACGTGAACGTGGGGACGATCGGGCACGTGGACCATGGGAAGACGACGCTGACAGCGGCGCTGACCAAGGTGATGGCCGAGAAGCACGGTGGTGAGTTCAAGGCGTA
>JANXUT010000061.1 GCA_025356075.1 Pseudomonadota bacterium
CACAAGGATCGTCGGGTCGCCGTCCACGTGCGCTCCTACGCCCGCGGCAAGCACACCACGCTCGCCGAGCACATGCCCAAGGCGCATCAGCGCCACCGGGAGTGGAGCCCGAGCGGGCTGCTGCGCTGGGGCGAGCAGATCGGCCCCGGCACCCGTGCCGTCGTGCAATGGCAGTTCGACCACCGGCCTCATCCAGAGCAGGGCTATCGAGCATGCCTCGGCCTTCGCGACCTCGCCACGCGCTTCGGCGATGCCCGTCTCGAGGCCGCCTGTCGCCGCGCGCTCGCCATGGGCGCACCCACCCGCAAGCGCATTGTCGCCATCCTCGACGCCAAGCTCGACCAGCACCCTGACTTGTTCCCGGCCACGACCCCGGATCCGGCACCCGCGGTCCCGGCGCCGACGCACGCCAACGTGCGCGGCGCCGATTACTTCCGTGCCACCCTCGAAGAAGGAACCGACGACGCATGCTCCTCCAACCCACCCTCGATACACTGAACCGCCTCAAGCTCTTCGGTATGGCCCAGGCCCTCGAAGAGCAGGCCACCCAGAGCGCCGTCCACGGCCTCGCGTTCGAAGAGCGCTTCGCGCTCCTGCTCGATCGCGAGGTCCTGTACCGCGAGAACCGCAGGCTCACGCGGCTCCTGCAGCTCGCCCAGCTCAAGAACCGCGGCGCAAGCCTCGAGGACGTCAACTTCCGCACCCGCCGCGGCCTCGACCGATCCCAGCTTGCGAGCCTCGGATCAGGTGACTGGATCCGCGCTGGCCAGACGCTCCTCGTCCAGGGCGCCACCGGCACCGGCAAGACCTGGCTCGCCTGCGCGCTCGCTCACCAGGCCTGTCGCCAAGGCCTCTCGGCCTGGTACGTGCGGGCGCCGCGGCTGTTCGAGGAGCTGACACTCTGTCATGCCGATGGCACGTTCCGTAAACGTCTCGCCGCACTCGCCAAGATCCAGCTCGTCGTCATCGACGACTTCGCCATCGCGCCCCTCGGCCCGCGCGAGCGCAACGACCTGCTCGAGCTGCTCGACGACCGCGTCGGTGCGCGCGCCACGCTCATCACCAGTCAGCTCCCCGTCGAGCACTGGCACGAGTACATCGGCGATCCGACCCTCGCCGACGCGATCCTCGACCGCCTCCTGCAGCGCGCCCACCGCGTCCAGCTGCAGGTCGATCGCTCGCTCAGAACGCCGGAACCCGCATGACATCAAAGATCGGACTTCTGCCGCCTGCGGCGGCAGACCGCGGTTCCCGTCGGACGATGTTCAGCACAAGAGATACCAGGAGATGACCGTCGCCGGGCACGATCACGTTGACGCAACGTGCCCAGTCCCTGTAGAAATCACACCGAGCGCTGCACCGACGTTCTGATCGGGCACCTTCGACCGGAATACCCGGTCACGTTCAGCCGGAATGGCTGGGCACCTTCGCCGGAATACGCAGCCAACGCTTGATCGCGGCCTCGTCTCGTTCGAGCGCCCGACCCGAGGGTCGCTGGCAGGAGAAGCCCAGCGAGACGAGGATGCGCCAGACCTGGCTCTCGCTGTACGAGCGCATGAAGCGCCGCTTGATCAGCTCGCCCACGCGCGGCAACGTCCACAGGTCGGTGGCGAAGCCCGCGGCGAGTGCGCCAGCCGTCAGGGCCCGCATCAACTCCCGCCACTGCGTGTCGTCGAGCCCGCGCGGCCGACCCCGTGGCCGGCTCTTGAGCGCTTCCATGCCGCCGGCCTCGAGCTGGCTGTTCCACTGCGACACCGTCGTGCGCGTTACCCCGACGCGCCGCGCGACCTCGGCCTGTGCGACTCCACGCTGCAGTAGCCGCCCCGCCCGAAGACGGCGTCGCTGCAGGAGCCTCGCTTCCCGTTCCGACTTGCCCATGTCTCGCCTCGCCAACATTGCCTATCATGTTGGACAGCGAAATCCGAGACAAGTTGCAAGTTATTTATGCAAGTCTCAATAGGTTTTATCCGATTCGTCCTAAGTAGGCTCGGGGTCGCCCGAACATCCGCATGTCGGCGGTTCAATTTCGCCGCTGGCCACCATCAAGTCGCTGAATCCTCCTGCGATCTCCTCGTCGGTAATCGTCGGCAACCTTGGCGTCGCGGCAGATCCGCTGGCGGCCGGCCAAAGGATCGCAACCTCTTCCGTCAGCTTGCCGCCGTCGCAAACACGA
>JANXUT010000062.1 GCA_025356075.1 Pseudomonadota bacterium
GCTGGCGGCGGCCGCGCACGGGAACGTGCGCGGCCGGCCAGCGTCCTTCGGATCCTCAGCCGGCGGCCTTGGCGTCGGCACCGATGCCGAGCTTGGCGCTGATCTCTTCGGCCTTGGCCTTCACGGCCTTCGCCTTGTCGATCGCCGCCTGGATGTTGCCGGAGCCGAAGGCGGCAGTCGCCTCGGCCCAGGCGGACTTGACCTCGGTGACGCCGGCGGTTGCGCTCGCAACGGCATCCTTGGTCACGCCCTTTGGCAGCTTGTGGGTCTTCTTGAACGTCGCGAGTCGCGCTTCGATGGCGGCGACCGCCGAGGGCAGGTCAGCCGCGAACGACGTCCACTGCTTGTTGAGCGCCTCGAGCACTTCGCTCTTCTTCGCGGCGGCAGCATCGGCGAGCGCCTTGGCGTCGGCGATGAGGCCTGGGCCAGCGGCCACGACGGCCTTGTAGTCCTGCTTGTCGAAGGACGCCTTCAAATCGGTGAGCTTCTGCGTCACCGCGGCGTACTGCTCCGGCACGTACTTCTCGGCATCGGCGCTGGTGGCCGTGATCGCCGATTCAACATCCGCCAGAACCTTCTTGGCAGGCTCCTGCAGGTTCGTGCAGGCAGCGAGCGCGAGGCCCGCCAGCAGCACGAACAGGAACCGCAACGAGTGAATGCGCTTCATCGTGAGTCTCCTCCGGGTCGTCTTTATAAGTAGAGCCCGGGCGCCTGTACGGCGGCGGGGCGGCGAGGTTACGCCAAAACGCCCGGTCGGACAACGCCGGCCGCGATCGCCGCGGCGACCGCCGGCAGCCGCACGCGCAGTTCCGGCACTGCGGTTGCTTCCCATTCCTGGCCGCGCCACAGGGGCCCGGCGTAGTACAGGCCAGGCGCAGGGCAGCCGCGGGTGTCGACCAGGCGGCCGTTTGGATCGGTCAGGACGCCAAGCCCGAGCGCATCGCGTCGCGCCACCCCGCGTGCGAGCAGGGCTGGCCAGGGATTGCCGAGCGGAGCTCCGGCCGGCGCGCCGGTGCAATTGACGATTCGTCCGGCCTCGAGCCGCTGCACGTCGGGACGTCCCCGCCGCTGCACGGCGAGCGTGAGGCCCTGCGCCGAGCGGCCGACCGAGCGGATACGGCCGGCGAATACCTCGATCGTGCCGGCGCCCAGTTCCGCCTCCACGATGTGCGCTGAGCTCGCGGGCATGCGGTGGCGGTGCACGTCCCAGAGCGCGCGCGCGTGGCGCAGGAATCGGGCCCGCTCGGCGTGACCGAGCTCGGCCCACAGGCGCCTCGAGTGCGGCCGCAGCGCCGCGAGCATCGAACGGTAGTCACGGCCGCGCTCGGCGAGCGTGAAGGCGTGCCGGGTGAGAGCACGCATGAGCTCGCGCACCGTGGGTGGTTCGAGCGTCGCGACCTCGTCGGGCAGGTCATCCCGCGCCGGCAGGGGGATCGCGCTTCCCTCGGGTCGCGGCAGCCGACCATGGCGTGAAATCGCGACGATGCGGCCGCTGAAGCCGCCGGCGCGAAGCTCGATGGCGACGTCGACGAAGGAAAGGCCGGAGCCGACCGCGACCACGGTCCCGCTGGCGTCGGCCGGCGGCGCCGAGCGGCTCCAGGCCTCGACGTAACGGGACTCCTCGAGCATCCAGGGCTCGAGCCACCGCGGCGGTTCCGGGACGCTGGCGCCGGTCGCGAGCAGCACGGCATCCGCCACCAACGACAGCCGCCGGACGCCCGCATCGGCGCTGATCTCCCAGCGACCGTCCGCGCGCGGCACAACGTCAGTGACCTCGGCCGCGGTCGGCTCGAGCAGCGCGCGCGAGCCTTCCCGAAACGCCGCGAGGTCGAGACGCGTGGCGAGGTACCGCCCGTAGAAGTTGCGCGGCGCGAAGCTCGCGGCGGACTCCTGCGGATGCGCCGCGGTCAGGTAGTCCACGAAGTCGCCGGGTGAATCCGCGAACGCGCTCATCCGCTCCGCGCGTACGTTGAGCAGCACGCGCTCGGAGGCGACGTCGTAGGCAACGCCGCCAATGCCGTGGCCCGGCCGCTCGATGAGCACGAGGCGCGTCCCGGCGGGGAGTCCCGCGCGCAGGAGCTCGATCGTTGCGACGACGCCGCAGAAGCCGGCGCCGACGATCGCGATGACAGGGGGTGTCGACATCCTCAGTATGATCGGGGCCGGCGTCCCGCCGCGCAATCCTCGCCCCGGGCGCGCGCGCCGCGGGCCCGCATACGCTACGCTTTGCGCCTGGCGCCGCGAAACCCCGTGCCCGGAGCGATGCAATGAAGATCCCGGAAATCCTGATCGTCGAGACCGTGCACCAGCCCGGCAGCCTCGCGAGCGTGCTGCAGGTGATCGCCGAGGCCGGGCTCGTCATCGAGTCGCTGAACGCGCTGAAGCGCGAGCAGGGGCGCACGCTCTGGGAAATAACGCTCGAGATGGACGAGGCGGCGGATCGCAGCCTCTACGAGCGGATCGACAAGTTGCCGAACGCGCGCTTCGTGGGGAAATCCGATCGCGTCTTCAATCGGCACCGCGGCGGCAAGATCCGCATGGCGGCGACGCTACCGATCAACACCAACGAAGTGCTGCGCGACGTCTATACGCCCGGCGTCGCGCGCGTGTGCCTCGCAATCCGCGACAACCCGGCCGAGGCCTACGAATACACGAGCCTCGGCAACACGGTCGCCGTGATCACGAACGGCACGGCGGTGCTCGGCCTCGGCGACATCGGCCCGCTCGCGGGCCTGCCAGTCATGGAAGGCAAGGCGGCGCTGTTCGCCTCGCTGGTCGGCATCAATGCGATCCCGATCCTGCTGGAGGAGAAGGACCCGCGCCGCGTCGTCGACATCATCCTCGCGATAGAGAAGTCCTTCGGCGCGATCCAGCTCGAGGACTTCGCGGCGCCGGCCTGCTTCGAGATCGAGACGGAACTGCGCAAACGCCTGCAAAAGCCGGTGCTGCACGACGACCAGCATGGCACCGCGGTCGTCGTGCTGGCGGCGCTCCTGAATGCGGCGCGGCGCGTCGGGCGCCAGCTCGAGGACAGCACGATCGGCCAGATCGGCCTCGGTGCGGCGGGCATCGGCATCGTGCGGCTGCTCCGCGCGTACGGCGCGCGGCGAATCCTCGGCGCCGACAGGAACCCGCTCGCGCTCGAGCGCCTCGAGTCGCTCGGCGGTGAGCGCGCGACGCTCGAGGAGGTCATGGCCAAATGCGACGTCGTCGCGGCGACGACCGGCGTCAAGGGACTCATCCGGCCGGAGCTCGTGCGGCCGGGGCAGGTAATCCTCGCGCTCTCCAATCCCGATCCGGAGATCGAGCCCATCGTCGCGCTCCGGCGCGGCGCGGTGTTCGCGGCCGACGGCAAGGGCATCAACAACGTGATTGGATTCCCGGGCCTGTTCAAAGGCGCGCTCGAGGCGCGGGCTGCAGAATTCACCGATCGAATGCTGATGGCGGCGGCGCATTCGATCGCCGACCTCGCGCCGGGCTCGGATCTCGTACCGGACGCGCTTGATCCGGCGGTGCACGCCGCCGTTGCCGCAGCGGTTCGCGCGGCCGCAGTTGCATAAATGGCGCAACGCGACGATTTTGAATGCGGCATTAAAATTCAAGTTGGCTATTCTTCGATTCCCGTGCATCATTGCCCGCCCTACCGCGGGCTAGCCCTGCCGTAGTCAATCCTTTCGTTCCTAAGAGTCCAAATCTCATGACCAAGAAGCGCGCTCACCACGGGCACGGCTGGACGCCGTCCGATCTGAAGAAGTTGAAGTCACTCGTTGCTCGCGGGACTGCGAGAGCGGAGATTTCCAAGGTGCTCGGTCGGACCGTCTCGGCGGTTTACCAACGCATCGTCACCGAGCACCTGAGCCCGCGCCGTCGGCGCAGCAAGCGGCGCGGCCGCTAATCGGGTAACTCGCCGGTCACCGCATTGCGGTGACCGGCCGGGTGGCGACCGGTACGCCAACCCAGCCTCGGGACTTGAACGCGCAGCCATCCTGGCCGCGCGCCGCGCGCGGCTGCCCGTTCAGTAGCGCAGGCCCAGCCGCCGGAACAGCGCGCTCAATATCCAGAGCGGACCGATCAGCAGGAACTGCAGGTCCTTGAAGAACGACGGGCGCTTGCCCTCGATCGCGTGGCCGATGAACTGGCCGATCCAGGCAACGACGAAGATCACGAGGCAGGTGGCCCAGAGCGGCACCGGCAGCTCCGCGAGCGCCGCGAGGAGCGCAAATCCCGCCAGCACCACCACCAGCATGCCGAGCGCGAGCCTGGGCGACAGCAGCGAGTAATAAAGTATCCCGGCGACCACCAGCAGCGACGCCCAGTTGACGAACGGCGACCAGCCGCCGACGACGGCCGGCACCGGCACCGCCAGCAACAAGCCCATCAGCGCGAGCTGGATGGGCGGCACGCACAGGTAGTGGAGCGTCTTGTTGGTCGGATTGCGGTGGCTCTCGGCGTACTCGCCGAGCCACTCCTCGAGGCTGCGCATCGGACCTCCCGCGTTACCCGGCCGACACTCTAGCAAGTGCCGCCGGTCGCGCAACTCACCCGCCCGCGCGACGCCGGCTGGCGGCGTCGCGAAGGCAGGACGCTGCCCTCAGGCCATCGCCGACTTCAGCTTCTTGAGCGCGTTCGCCTCGAGCTGGCGGATCCGTTCCGCCGACACCGAGTACTCGGCCGCGAGTTCGTGCAGCGTCGCCTTCTTGTCGTCGTCGAGCCAGCGGCGCGTGACGATCGTACGGCTGCGCTCATCGAGCGTCGCGAGCGCGTGCTTCAGTCGCTCGCTCGAGGCGCCGTCCCACTGGTCGCGTTCGACCGCAACCGCCGGGTCCGAGTCCGGTGCCGGCAGGTAGGCGGAGGGCGAGTAGACCGACTCCTCGTCGTCGGTGTCCGGCGCCGGATCGAAGGCGACGTCGCGCGCCGACAGGCGCTGCTCCATCTGCGTGACTTCAGCGGGCGTCACGCCCAGGTCCTTGGCGACCGCGCGGGTCTCCTCGGCACTCAGCCACGCGAGGTTCTTCTTGGCCTTGCGCAGGTTGAAGAAGAGCTTGCGCTGGGCCTTGGTCGTCGCGATCTTGACGAGGCGCCAGTTCTTGAGCACGTACTCGTGGATCTCGGCGCGGATCCAGTGGACCGCGAACGAGACGAGGCGTACGCCGACCGTCGGGTCGTAGCGCTTGACGGCCTTCATGAGGCCAACGTTGCCTTCCTGTACGAGGTCGCCGATCGGCAGGCCATAGCCGCTGTAGCCGCGTGCGATGTGCACGACGAAACGCAGGTGCGAGAGGACCAGCTCGCGCGCGGCCTCGAGGTCGTTCTCCTCACGGAAGCGTGTCGCGAGTTTCAGTTCCTCCTCGCGCGGTAGAACCGGAATGCGCGCGACGGTGTCGATGTAGGCATCGAGACTTCCGATCGGGCCGCGGACCGCGAGGGCGGCGCTGCCGGGGAGGCCGGCGGGTGCGAGGGCCATGCTCATGGGTCGACTCTGTCCTTTGCCCGGATCGGGATTGGCTCCGGGTGCCGCAATCTTAGCACTCGGCCAATTAGAGTGCTAAGAGCTGGCCGGGTTCCCCACTATTTATCCTTGCTAGTCAGGTACTTATAAAGCCCTCGACGCATCAGGACTCGGCTCCCGGTTCGATCGCCCGCAGGTGCCTCGTGGCCGAGACGAAGGCACCGATCCAGCCGAGCAAGGCGCCGCCACCGACGAGCCCGAGCGCCTCGGCAAGGTCGGGAGTCGCGAGCGTGAAGGTGCTGCCGTAGGCGGCGGAGATCCGCCCGACGGGACCGGCGAGCGCTAGCACGAGCGCCTCGACGAGGAGCCAGGCGATGAGGCCGCCGCCGAGTCCGTACCAGAAGCCGCCATAGAGGAACGGCCGGCGCACGAACCCGTCGCTGCCGCCGACCAGCTTCGTCACCTCGATCTCGACCCGCCGCGTGTCGATGTCGAGCCGAATGGTGTTCCCGACGACGAGCAGCACCGCGACCGCGAGCGCGACCGCGAGCATCGTCACGACGCGCCTCAGCGCATCCAGGATCGCGGTAAAGCGCCGCGCCCATTCCGTATCAAGCTGCACCTGGTCGACGCCCGGCATGGCGCGAAGCGCATCGGCGAGGCTCGCGAGTGCGCCCGCATCGCCCGCATCCGCCACGAACCGGGGGCGCACGACGATTGCGGCCGGGAGCGGATTGTCCTTGAGCGCATCGAGCGCGGAACCCAGCCCCGACCAGCGGCGGAACTCCGCCAGTCCCTCGGTCGCGCTCACCAGCCGCGCGGTGGCGACGTCGGGACGCGCCGCGACGTGCTCGAGGAGCTGCGCGGCGTCGTGGTCGGGGAGCGAGGGCTTGAGGTAGAGCGTGAGGTCAAGCGCGTGCTCCCAGCCGCCCGACAGCGCGCGGGCGTTGGTGACGAGGACGCCGAGCGACGCCGGCAGCGCGAGCGCGATGCCGATCACGCCCACCGTGAGCGCCGTCCCGAACGGCGCGCGCGCCAGCCGGCCGAGCGAGGCCACCAGCGTCTGCAGGTGCCGCTCAAACCAGCCGGACACGCGCGCGCCAAAACCGCGCTTCTCGCCGCCGCGGATGGCCGACTCATTCAACGGATTCTCCCGCGAGGCGCCCGTCGACGAGCGCGATACGGCGCACGCCGATCTGCTCGATCAGATTGAGGTCGTGACTCGCGATCACGACGGTAACGCCGACCTCGTTGAAGCGGCGAAACAGCCGCATGATCTCGAGCGCGAGACCCGGATCGAGGTTGCCAGTCGGCTCGTCCGCGATGACGATCGGCGGCTTGCCGACGATCGCGCGCGCGATGCCGACGCGCTGCTGCTCGCCGGTCGAAAGCTCGATCGGCACGCTCTTCTCGCGCCCGAGGAGCCCGACCTGGTCGAGCGATGCGCGCACGCGCCGGTCGATCTCGCGACGCGGCGTACCCAGGATCACGAGTGGCAGCGCGACGTTGTCCCAGATCGGACGATCGTGCAGCAGCTTGTGGTCCTGGAACACCATGCCGATGTTGCGGCGGTAACCGGCGATACCGCGCCGGCCGATGCCGGCGATGCTGCGGCCATCGACCGTGATCTGGCCGCGGGTCGGGCGCTCGATCAGCGCGATCAGCTTGAGCGCCGTACTCTTGCCGGCGCCCGAGTGCCCGGTCAGGAAGACCATCTCGCCGGGCGCGACCTCGAGCGAAAGCTCCGAGAGGGCTTCGCGGCCGCTCGGGTAGCGCTTCGCGACGCGATCGAAGCGGATCACGGCAACGGCGCCGGCTGCGCGGGCCCGATCAGCGCGGTGACGAAGTCCCCGACGTCGAACTCGTCGAAATCGGCGATGTCCTCGCCCACCCCGACGTAGCGGATCGGGATGCCAAGCTCGGCCGCTATCGCAACGACGATGCCGCCCTTGGCGGTGCCGTCGAGCTTGGTGAGCACGATGCCGGTGACGCCGAGCGCCTGGTGGAAGATCTGCGCCTGGGCCAGCGCGTTCTGGCCCTGGCTGCCATCGAGCACGAGCAGCACTTCGTGCGGCGCGGTCGGATCGAGGCGCGCCAGCACGCGCTTCACCTTCTTGAGCTCGTCCATCAGGTGCGACTGGTTCTGCAGGCGCCCGGCGGTATCGGCGAGGAGCACGTCGATGCCGCGTGCCCTCGCGGCCGACATCGCATCGAAGATGACGGCCGCAGGATCAGCACCCGCCGCCTGCGAGATCACCGCGACGTCATTGCGCTCGCCCCACACCTCGAGCTGCTCGACGGCCGCTGCGCGAAACGTGTCGCCCGCTGCGAGCAGGACGCTCAAGCCGCGCTCCTTCAGCCGGCGCGCGAGCTTGCCGATCGAGGTCGTCTTGCCGGAGCCGTTTACACCGACGACAAGTACGACGAAGGGCCGGCTCTTGGCATCGATCGTGAGCGGCACGGCGACCGGTGCAAGGATTGCGGTGATCGACTGGGTGAGCGCCTTCAAGAGCGCGTCGAAGTCGCCGAGTTCCTTGCGCGCGACGCGGCGCTTCAGGTCATCGAGGATCCGCTCGGTGGCATCGACGCCGACATCCGCGCTCAGGAGGCGCGTCTCGAGCTCATCGAGCACGGCCGCATCGATCTGCCGGCCGGGCAGGAGGTCGCGGACATCCCGCGACAGGAGTCCCTCGCCACGATTGAGGCGTGCGCGCAGCCGCGCGAACAGGCCCGCCGGCGGCGCCGGATCGGCGTTCGGGCGCTCGGGCGGCTCGGCGGCGCGCGCCTTTTTCTTACCAAAATCGAACATGGAGGCACCCGGGGTTCGGGGCCATTCTACCGGCCCGCGGGGCCGGCGGAGGGTGTCGCGCGGGCGCCCCTTCGGGGCGCCCGGCGGCGGCATCAAGGCTGGACGTTGGTGGGATCCACGATCTGGAAGCCGGCGCCGCCCGTGGCCGCGAACGTCACGATCTCGGTCTGCATCTCGACCGTGACGGCCGGCGTCGTGCCGGGCGCCAGCAGCGAGCCGTGCGTCCCGGCCGTGAAGGCGACGTAGTAGCCCGCGGGCCAGGGCCCGGCGGCATTGGCCTTGTGGCCGAAGATGCCCGCGGCCTCAAGCAGCCGATCGGTCGCGTTGTTCGGGATCACCTGGTCGCCAATAACCTTGTGGATCAGGATCGGCTTGTTGGCAACCGCGAGCGCGGCGTGGTTGATGGGATCGGCGCTGTCGATCGCGGCCTGGGCGTCCCGGAAGAAGATCCGGTAGAGGAGCGTGTTGGGGCCGAGCTGCGCCGCGACGCCGCCGCTGATCGGCGGGCCGAACGTCGGGGAGTCGAGCAGCAGGTTGACGATGCCACCGCCCGGCACCGACATGCCGAAGCTCTTGATGTCGGACGGCAGGCTCGCAACCGTCGTGCCGACGATCGAGCCGAGCGACTGGGAGCTCAGCGAGATGTGGGCTCCGTCGATCGGCGTCGCGACAGGCCCGGCCGCGCCGACGACGATCGCCGCGGGCAGCGCCTTCGCGAGCGTCAGCTCATCGATGATCGCCTCGCGCGTGTTGTCGCGGCTCGTGATGGGACTTGCGACCTGGATGTAGTTGGAGCCCGACGGATCGACGGCGCCATCGCTCGGCGGCACGTTGGTCGCGTTGTTGATGTAGTCGACGTCGAAGGTCCGCTCGCTGACGCCGGGAATGCGCAGTCCCGCGGCCGGATCCGTCGGCGTGATGCCATGCATCGGCAGGTCGATCGCGGCGACCGCGATCCCTGCGCGGGCGTAGGACTCGGCGATCGCGAGCGCATCGGCGCGATTGCGCGTGACGCCATGGACGAAGATCGCGACCGGCCAGCCGGAGGCGGGCTTCGGGATGCCGCTGACCGCGTTCGGGAACGTCATCAGCACCGGGATCGTGACCATGTGCGTCATGGCCGGCAGCGGGTTGTAGCGCGTGAGGTAGGTCGAGCCCGTTTGCCCGGCAACGAGCGACACGGGGGTCGCCGAGAGCCACTGGCCCGTAAGCGGCGGCGCCGGATTTGCGGCGGACGCATCGGCCGGCGTCGGCAGGTAGTAAGGCAGCGTGATCGTCCCTTCGTAGACGTCGGCGTTGCCGATCAGGAACGGGTTCGTGCCGCCGGGATCAAGGAGGTTCTTCGTCGTCAGGATGCCGCCGGCGCCGTTCGGCAGTCCCTGCACGCCGATCGGTGCGGGAGTCGCCGACGCCTGGATCGCCGTCGCCATTGGCACGAGCGTGTCGCGGACCGACTGGGTCGTGAAGCTGAACGTGAGTGCGACGGTGGCGGGGTCGATGCCGGCGCCTGCCGCCATCAGGAGTGCGGGAGTCGTCGAGGCGCACACCGCCTGCAGCGTCGCGTCGGTCAGCGTCGCGCAGCCGGCGCTCGGCGTCGAGGTTGCGAGCGTCGGCGCGAGCGCGTGTACGATGTCGGCGTAGTTGTTGTCGGGCAGTGCCGGCGTTCCGTCGGTGGCATGGATCGCGCCGGTCAAGATCACGACGTAACCGACGCCGGAGGCGTCGAGGCCTCCGAGCGGCACGCCGGGCGGTGGGCTCGCCGGGTTGAACGCGACACCGCCGGTCGAGGGGGTCAGCGGCTTGAGCGGGGTGATCGCCAGCACCTGGCCACCGGAGTCGACGGCGCTTGAGAGCGCAACCGTGTAGTCGACGCCCGGGGTCATCGGACGGCGCACCGCGATCGGCACGCGCGCGACGCTCGTCCCGGTCGTCAGGGTCAGCATCTGCGTTTCGAGGACGACGACGGCGCCGGGCGATGCGAGCGTCGCGGGGTCAATGGCCTCCGAGAAGCGCACCGTGATCTCGCCGTTAAGGCCGAAGCCGTCGAGCGCGCTGACCGAGACGCTGTTCGGGGTGACCGCCAGGACCGGTGCATTGACGGTGCCGTCGACGCTGCCGTTCAGCAGCAGGTCGGTCGGGTACGGGATCAGGCCCTGCGCGAGCTGGAACAGGGGGCGAAACGCGGGCGGCGTCTGCGAGACGGGCGGCGGGGCTCCGTTGCCCGACGTCGGGTCGGTGGGACCGGGCCCGTTTGATCCGCCGGAGGACGAGCCGCTGCAGGCGCCGAGCAGCAGCGCTGCAACAGTCACCGCAACAGCGTGGATGGTTCGCATGATCGGGGTGCTCCGCTACGAATCGTTGTCGGGTCAGGCGCGTATCATCGCGCTTGGTCGTCGTGCGCAAGGGTACGCTTTGGCTCTGAATTCTGGCAAGGATAGACGCGCCGGCGCGGGACGGAAAACCGCGTCTACCGCAGCGCAAAAAAACACTGCTGCAGGACGCAACTGGGTCCGCGTGATCGCCGGTGAGTGGCGGGGCCGCCGCATTCGCTTCCCCACGAGCGCGGAGCTCAGGCCAACGCCCGATCGCGTGCGCGAGACCCTCTTCAACTGGCTCCAGGGCGTCATTGCAGGCAGCCGTTGCCTCGACCTGTTTGCCGGCAGCGGTGCGCTCGGCATCGAGTCCTTGTCGCGCGGCGCGCGTGACGTGCACTTCATCGAGCGTGACCCGGCCGCCGCCGCGGCGATCAGGAGCACGCTCGCCGAGTTCAAGTCCGAGCGCGGCACCGTGCACGAGCGCGATGCGCCCGCCTGGCTGGCCGGCCGGCCGGAGGCCTTCGACATCGTGTTCCTCGACCCGCCGTTCGCGCAGGGCGGCCTCGAGGATTTGTGTAGACTTCTGGAGACGCGGGGCTGGCTCGCGCCGGGCGCGTTCATCTACCTCGAGCACGCGGCGCAGGAGCCGGATCCCACGCTGCCGGCCGGCTGGGAGCTGTGGCGCGAGATGCGGGCCGGCGAAGTGCACGGGCTACTGGCGCGGCGCCAGCTGCCTTGAGTCGAGGCGCGACGAACGGGTGGACGCGACATGAACCTGAAGAACCACGCGGTCTATCCGGGCACCTTCGATCCGATCACCAACGGCCACCACGACCTCGTTCGCCGCGCGGCCAGCATCTTCGAGCGCGTCATCGTCGCGATCGCCGCCAACCCGAACAAGGCGCCCATGTTCCCGCTCGAGATGCGCATCGACATGGCGCGGCGCGTGCTCGATGACGTGCCGAACGTCGAGGTCAAGGGCTACAGCGGCCTCACCGTCGAGTTCGCCCGCGACCAGGGCATGCACGTCGTGATCCGCGGACTACGGGCGGTCTCGGACTTCGAATTCGAGTTCCAGCTCGCCAACATGAGCCGTCACCTGACGCGCGAGGTGGAGACCGTGTTCCTGACGCCGCAGGAGCAGTTCACGTTCATCTCATCGACCCTGGTGCGCGAGATCGCCTCGCTCGGCGGCAATGTCGGCGAGTTCGTGCACCCGCTGGTCGCGGATGAACTGAAGAAACGCGCGCCGCTCTTCGCGCGCCGCGCGCCGGGGGCGCCTTGATGCGGCCTCACCCGCCGCTCGCGCCGCTCGCGCCGCTCGCGCTCCTCGCGGCGCTGGTATTTTGGGTGCCGGCAGGCGCGGCGCCTGCGCCTGTGCACGCAGCCATTGCGAGCGCGCACCCGCTCGCGACCCAGGCGGGCCTCGATATGCTCGCGCACGGCGGCAACGCCTTCGATGCGGCGATCGCGGTCAGCGCGGTGCTCGCGGTGGTGGAGCCGGCGAGTTCCGGCGTCGGCGGCGGCGGCTTCTACCTGCTGCACGTTGCCGGCGACGGCCACAACGTGATGGTCGATGCGCGCGAGTCCGCGCCGGGCGCGGCGACACGCGACATGTATCTCGGGCCGGACGGCAAGCCGCGCCCGAACGCCTCGACCGAGGGACCGCTGTCGGCGGGTATTCCGGGGGAGCCGGCGGCATGGGCCTGGCTCGCCGCCAAGTATGGGCACCTGCCGCTCGCGACGAGCCTTGCGCCTGCGATCCGGATCGCGCGCGAGGGCTTTCCGCTCTATGAACGCCTCGCCAATGCGATTCGCGTGAAGAAGGCGGCGCTCGGGAACTCGCCCGACGCGGCGCGCGCGTTCCTCGTCGAGGGCGAGGCCCCGGCGGTTGGCGCGATGATCCGCCAGCCCGCACTCGCCGCCACCTTAGGCTTGCTCGCGAGCCAGGGCGCCGATGGCTTCTACAAAGGCGTCTTCGCCGAGAAGCTCGTAGCCTCCGTCCGCCACGACGGTGGCATCTGGAGCGCGGCGGATCTCGCCGGCTACCACGTCATCGAACGGGCGCCTGTCACGCTGCACTACCGGAACGCCACTATCGTCATGGCCGCGCCGCCGTCTTCCGGCGGCATCGTCATCGGCGAGGCGCTGAGGATCCTCGAGGGCTACGATCTCGACAGCCTCGATGCGACGACGCGCCATCACCTCATGATAGAGGCGCTCAGGCGCGCTTACCGCGACCGCGCCGAGTACCTGGGCGATCCCGATTTCGTGAAGATCCCCGTCGAGCAGCTGCTCAGCCCCTACTACGCCGCCGGTCAGCGCACCTCGATCCGGCTCGATCGCGCCACGCCCTCCGAGCAGCTAAGGCCCGCATTCACGGGCGATGAGAGTCCCTCGACCACGCACTTCTCCGTGCTCGACCGCGAGGGCAATCGCGTCGGTGCGACGATTTCCGTGAACCTCTTCTTCGGCGCGGCGTACATGCCACCCGGCACTGGCATGTTCCTGAACGACACGATGGATGACTTTGCCGTCGCCGCGGGCTCACCCAACGCCTTCGGCCTCGTCGGCGCCGAGGCCAATTCGATCGCGGCGGGCAAGCGCTCGCTCTCGAGCATGACGCCGACCTTCGTCGACACCGACCGCGGCGCGCTCATCATCGGCTCGCCCGGCGGCAGCACGATCATCAGCAACCTTCTCTTCGGCATCCTCAACTGGCTCGGCGGCAAGAGCGCGAGCGAGATCGTCGCGGCGCCGCACATCCACCACCAGTACGTACCCGATTCGGTCATGTTCGAAGCCGGTGCGCTCTCCGCCGAGGAGCGCGCGCAACTCGAGAAGCGCGGCCATCACCTCCGGGAATCCACGCGCCAGTGGGGCAACACGCAGGCGATCACCTGGGATTTTGCGAGCGGCAAGATCGAGGCGGCCTCCGATCCGCGCGGCTTCGGAGCCGGACTCGTCTACTAGCGCTGCAATGCGCGGCACCCTCGCGACGACGATGCTGAGCACGGCGGGCCTGTGCCTCGCCGTGGGCGGCATGCTCGGCGCGGCGCTTGGGTCCTGGCAGCTCATCGGCTGGGCGCTCGGCGGCGAGGTGCCGGTGGTGGCCGAGGTCTGGCGGCACTCCGGGCTCACCGGCGAGCTCTTCGTCTACTTCTTCGCGTGGCTGCCTTTCGTGCTCGGCGCCGGCGTCGCCTTGCACGCGCTCGTCGCGTGGCTCGGCCTCGGGCTTCTGCTGCGCTGGAGCTGGGCGCGGCCGGGAGCGCTCGCGCTCGCGGCGTTCTGGGTCATTTTCGCGGCGCTCGCGTGGCTTGTCGCTCGCGCGGCGCTCGAGGATCTGGCGCGCGGCTTCCCCGAGCGCGCCCAGTTCGCACACGAGGCGGAATTCCTAGCGACCGTGGTCGCGCTCCTCAGCATTGCCATCGGCCTTGGCCTCGCGCTACTGCTCGTGCAGCCGGACGTGCGCGCCAGGTTCAGCGCTGGCAGCTAGGGCACCAGTAGGTCGAGCGCTGGCCCTGCACCGCGTGGCGGACCGGCGCGCCGCAGACGAAGCAGGCCGCGCCGTCGCGCTCGTAGACGAAGAGCTTCTGCCGGAAGTAGCCCGGACTGCCGTCGGTACCGACGTAGTCCCGCAGGGTCGTGCCGCCGGCCTTGATCGCCGCGGCGAGCACGCGCTTGATCGCGACCACGAGCCTTGCGACCTCCGCGCGGGTCAGGCGCCCGGCCGCGCGCCGCGGGCTCAGGCGCGCGCGGAACAGTGCCTCGCTCGCGTAGATGTTGCCGACGCCGACGACCAGCGCCGCGTTCATGATGAGGAGCTTGATCGCGACCCGCCGGCCGCGCGTCGCCGCCCACAGGTAGTTGGCATCGAAGGCCGCCGACAGCGGCTCCGGCGCGAGGTGCCGGAGCAGCGCGTGGGTCTCGGGGTCGCCCTGGATGAAATGCATACTGCCGAAGCGGCGTGGATCGTTGAAGCGAATGCAGCGGCCCGAGTCGAGCACGATCTCGACGTGATCGTGGGGCAGGCGCAGGGCATCGGGCTTGAGCACGCGCAGGCTCCCCGACATGCCGAGGTGGACGAGGAGCGTGCCTTGGTCGGTGCGCACGAGGAGGTACTTGGCGCGGCGCCCGACGGAATGCACCCGCCGGCCGGTGAGCTCCGACTCGAACGCGGCCGGGAGGCGCCACCTGAGCCTGCGTTCGTTGACGCTCACAGCGACGATCCGCCGACCCCTCAGGACAGGCTCAAGGCCACGACGGGTGGTTTCGACTTCGGGGAGTTCAGGCATTTTCTGACGCTTTCCGGCCGCTTGAGGGCCTAAGGGTAGGACCGCCGTCGCAAAACGGGGTTACCGACCCCATTGTGAGCATAATCCGCAAGTTGCTGGGAGCCGGTGCGCTGTATAGTGGCCGCCCGTCGACCCCCTCGCCGGCTGCGGCAGCCCCATTCCGACCCTCGGAGTATTGCCTACGTGAACCTCGACTTCCTCTACGGTCTCGTCCGCCTGAGCTTCTGGGGCTACGTGATCGTGAGCTTCGCGCTCGTGCAGGTCACGATGCTGGCCGTGACGCTCTACCTGCACCGCGACCAGGCGCACCGCGCCGTCGACCTGCACCCGGCACTGCGGCACTTCTTCCGCTTCTGGATCTGGGCGACCTCCGGGATGATCACCGGCGAATGGGTCGCCGTGCATCGCAAGCACCACGCCTTCTCCGACGTCGCCGGCGACCCGCACAGCCCCGTCATTCTCGGGCTCAAGAAAATCATGCTCGAGGGCGCCGAGGTCTACCGCGAGTCGGCCCGCGACCCCGAGATCGTCGCCAAGTACGGCCGCGGCACGCCGACGGACTGGCTTGAGCGCAACGTCTACGCCAAGCATCGCAACCTCGGCATCGTGCTCCTCGTGCTCACGGACCTTGTCGTATTCGGCGTCCCCGGCATCATCATCCTGTCGGTACAGCTGATCTCGATGCCGCTGCTCGCGGCGGGCGTCATCAATGGCCTCGGTCACGCCGTTGGCTACCGCACGTTTGAGTGCGACAACGCTGCCCGCAACCTCGTGCCGTGGGGCGTGATCACCGGAGGCGAGGAGTTGCACAACAACCACCACGCGTTCCCGTCGTCGGCACGCTTCTCGATGCGGCCGGGCGAGTTCGACATCGGCTGGGCAGCGCTACGGGTCCTGTCGGTGCTCGGGCTCGCGAATGTCCGCAAGGTCGCGAGCCGCGCGATGACCGAGGCGCCGCGCCCGATCGTCGACCTCGACACGGTCCGCACGCTGATCACGGCGCGCATGGACGTGCTTCGCAACTACGCGCGCACCGTGACGCTGCCGGTGCTGAAGGCCGAGGCGGCGGCGAGCGCGGGGCGCCTGAGCGTGCGCGTGAAGCGCCTGCTCGTTCGCCACCCGAGCCTCCTCGATGACGGCGCGCGCGCGCGCCTGCAGCAGGTGCTCGCGGAGAACACCGCGCTTCGGACCGTGCACGATTTCCGCGACCGGCTGGCGGTTCTGTGGAGCGGGTCGATCGGCAACAACGAGCGCCTGACGGCGCACCTGCGCGAGTGGATCCGCGAGGCCGAGGCGAGCGGCATCGAGCGGCTGCAGGAATTTGCCCGGGCGCTCAAGGGTTACAGGCTCGCGGCCGGAGCTGTCGCAGCGACCTGACCGCAAGGCTTTGGGCGGGGAGCGCGAGGTCCTCTCGCGCTGCCGCGCGGGCCACTCGAGGCCCGCAAGCAGACTTACTTGATCTTCGACTCTTTGTACGCGACGTGCTTGCGGACGCGCGGGTCGTACTTCAGCACTTCCATCTTCTCGGGATGCAGGCGCTTGTTCTTGGTGGTCGTGTAGTAGTGGCCCGTACCGGCGCTCGACACGAGCTTGATCTTGTCACGCATGGGTTCTACTCCCTCTTGCCGGCCGTCAGACGCGCTCGCCGCGGGCGCGAAGCTCGGCGACGACGGTCGCGACGCCACGCTTCTCGAGCGTGCGCAGGCCGCGGGTCGAGATCTTGAGCGTCACCCAACGCTTCTCGTCCTCGAGCCAGAAACGCTGCGTGTGCAGGTTCGGCAGGAAGCGGCGGCGGCGCTTGTTGTTGGCGTGGCTAACCGTGTTACCCACTAACGGCTTCTTGCCGGTGACCTGACAGACTCGTGACATGGATGCCATCCTGGACCGGCCGCGAGGGGCCGGAGAGCCGCGTATTTAACCAGCCGAGCCCGAGGGATGCAACCGGGATCGTGCTTTGGGCCCTCTCTACGGGGGGTCAGCACAGCCCCCGCTCCGCGAGGCTCACGCACACCCCGTCGCCGACGATCACGTGGTCGACGACCCGGATGTCGACGAGGGCGAGGGCGTCCCTGAGGCGAGTCGTGATCGCCTCGTCCGCCCGGCTCGGCTCCGCGACCCCCGAGGGGTGGTTGTGGGCCTTATGTGCCCCTGAGCGTTCTGTGCCGTCGTTTCCGACGGCCCTGATCCGCATCGCCTTTTCGGCTCCACCGGCCACATAACGGTGCTTCAGGCGGAGGCTTCCCCCTCAGGTCTTTCCACAGAGGGGTGATTGTCATGCTGGAGCATTACTTCAATCGGCCGGCGACCGTAGACCGGCTACGCGCACTTTGGCTTGGCCCTGCGATCGCTCGTTATGCTGAGTGGCTGTCGGATCGCCAGGTGTCACGCGCTTCATCACTGTTCAAGTTTCAGACGCTGGTTCTGTTTGATCGGTTCGTGACCGCCCGGCGTGTCGGTGCGCTCGAGGAGCTGCCGGCGCAGATCGAGCCGTTCATCGAGGAGTGGCGGCGCACGCGTGGGCGCCGACCACATTCGGCCGCCTACGCCCGGTCGCTGCGCACGGGGCCGCGAACGGCGATCGAGGAGCTGCTACGCCTCGTGATCCCGGGCTTCGTGGGCACTAAGCACCGCCAGCCCTGGCCGCTTCAGGATCTCGCGCCGGGGTTTCTTGATCATCTGCGCGATGAACGGGGCCTGCGGCGCGACACGATCGTCCGTTATGAGCACCACCTGCGGGTCTTCGAGCGGTTCCTGCGGTCGGCAGCGATCACCGATCTGTCCACGCTCACGCCGGCCTTGATCAACCGGTTCTTGGTCGACAGCACCGCGCGCCTTCAGCCAGGCAGCCGGCAGTCTCGAGGCGGCGTGTTGCGTGTCCTGCTGCGGTACCTGCACCGGCAAGGGTTCCTCCCGTCGGATCTCAGCCGCTCAGTACCGCGCGGACGCACGTACAAGCAGGCGGCCATTCCCCGAGCGATCCCATGGAGCGATGTCGAACGCGTTCTCGCGAGCGTTGATCGCCGCTCGGCGTGTGGCAAGCGCGACTACGCCGTCCTGATGCTGTTCGCGACCTACGGCTTGCGTGCCCAGGAGGTCGCAGCGCTTGAGCTCTCGGCGATCGACTGGCGTCTATCGAGGTTTCACGTGCTGAGCCGCAAGGCCGGTAACTCGACGACCTATCCACTCGCGGCTTCCGTCGGCGAGGCGATCATCGATTATCTGCAGAACGCCCGTCCCCAGTGCGCAGATCGCCACCTGTTCATCAGCCTGTCAGCGCCATTTCGCGGCGTTGGGCACTGGGCGATGTCCACCAGAGCCAGCGTGCACCTGCGACGCGCCGGCATCCGGGTCCGTCGCCCAGGTTCCCACACATTTCGCCACAGCTGCGTCCAACGGCTGGTCGACGCCGACGTGCCGTTCAAGCAGATCGGCGACTACGTCGGCCACCGCTCCGACGCCGCGACCCAGGTCTACGCCAAGGTGGCGATCAACAAGCTCCGCGCACTCACCCTCGGCGATGCGGAGGACGTGCTATGAGCCGCCCCGTCTGGCAGCGATTCGAGAGCGTCCTCGCCGATCCGATCACGCGGTATCTCGCCGCCAAGCGCTCCGTGGGATGCCGGTTCAACACCGAGGATCGCGCACTGCGCCTCCTCGACCGGTACCTGGTCGAGCAGCGCGTAGCGCGCATCGTCGACGTAACCGCCGGGTGCCTCGAGGTATTTCTTGCATCACGACCGCGGACGAACGCGCGCAGCTACAACAACCTGCTCGGGGACGTGCGCCGGCTGTTCGAGTGGATGGTGGATCAGCAGGAGCTCGCCTCATCACCCTTGACCACCAGGACTCGACCCCAGGCCGCCCGGCAGCTCCCATACCTCTACGACCCAGCAACGATCCGCCGGATGCTCGAGTACGCCGCAGAGCTGCCCGACGGCACCCGCGCGCCCCAGCGAGGGCCAACGTACGCCACGATCTTCGCGCTCCTCGCCGGGCTCGGGCTGCGGATCGGGGAGGTTTCTCGCCTCCAGTGCGGTGACGTCGACCTCGAGCGCGAGGTGCTCCTCGTGCGCAACAGCAAGTTCGGCAAGAGCCGGCTCGTACCTTTCGGTCCGCGCCTCGCCGCGCGGCTGCGCGCGTACGCCGGGCTTCGCGAGCAGCGCCTCGGCGCCCCGACCCCCGAGGCACCGTTCTTCACCTGGAACGGACGCTCGACGATCGTGACCAACTCGATCCGCAACGCATTTCGCGATCACCTCCTGCCACGGCTCGCACTGCCCGCATTGCCAGGTACACGCCACCCCTGCGTGCACGGGCTTCGCCATGCCTTCGCTGTCAGGACGCTCCTTCGCTGGTATCGCGATGGCATCGATCCACAGGCACGGCTCAACCACCTCTCGACGTTTCTCGGCCACGTTGGCCCCCACAGCACGGCCGTGTACCTCACGATCACGAGCGAGCTCCTCGAGGCGGCCAACCAGCGTTTCGAGGCGTTCGCGAGCCCCAGCAGGTGCAGCCATGAGTAGCCTCACCCTGGGCAGCCTCGTGCACGACTTCTTCCTCGACTATCTCGGCCCGCAGAAGGGCCTGCAGCAGAGCTCGATTCGCAGCTACCGCGACACGCTGCGGCTCTTCCTGCCGTTCGCCGCGAGCGCCGCGCATCGCCCCATCAGCCGTCTGCAGCTCGAGGATCTCAACCTCGAGCGCGTGCTCGCATTCCTGCGGCACATGGAGCAGGACCGGCATAACAGCATCCCGACGCGTAACCAGCGGCTCGCGGCACTTCGCACGTTCTTCGAGTACCTCGGCCGACGGAGCCCCGAGGCGCTGCGCCTCTGCCAGCAGGTCGCGGCCGTTCCCATCAAGCGCACACCGCTGCCCGACACGCGATTCATCGCGCGCGACCAGGTCGACGGGTTGTTCGAACGGCTGCCGACCATCGGCCGCTTCGCACTGCGCGATCGCGCCCTGCTGCTCTTTCTCTACAACACCGGCGCCCGCGTCCAGGAGGTCGTCAACCTGCGTGTCGGGCATCTCATGCTCGAGCGGCCGCCGTACGTCCGGCTGCTCGGTAAAGGCGGTAAGTGGCGACAGTTACCGCTCTGGCAGGACACAGCGGAACAGCTCGCCGTACTCCTCGGACGACGCGCATCGGATCCCGATGCCGCCGTGTTCGTGTCCGCATCGGGGCGGCCACTGACGCGGTTCGGGATCTACAAGCGCGTACGGCACCTCACCGCCGACGTCGAGACCACCAGCTCCGCCGGTCACTCGCGCCGCGTCTCTCCGCACGTCTGGCGACATTCCGCCGCCGTCCGCCTTCTCGAGTCCGGCGCCGAGCCCAACCTCATCCGTGGCTGGCTCGGCCACGTCAGCCTCAACACCACCCACCGCTACGCCGAGATAACGATGCGCATGAAGGCCGAAGCGATGGCGCTGTGTGCTCCGACCCGTTCAAGCAAAGCCACGCCCTGGAACGACGATCCTTCGCTGCTCAACTGGCTGACGAGCCTCTGACCCGAGCCGCCGGCCCCGATCGCATCCCAGCGGTCGGGGCCGGCCATCGTGCCCTAACAACCATCCGACCGACTTTCGCGACCCCGCCAGACACCCGGACAGCCCCGCCGTTATGTGGCGCGAATCAAAGAAAATCCGTCTCCTGCCAAACTTCTTCGGGAATCGGGCACAAAACGATTCGGGGCACATAACGCGCATTTTGTGCCCCGCAACATAATGGGCCAGGATAACGGCCGCCGCCCGGCGGGCGAGCGCCTGCTTCACGACCTCCCGCGGGTGGACGCTCGCCCCGTCGATCGTTCCCTTGAAGAGCTCCTCGAAGCCGATCAGGCGGTGGCGGTTGTCGAGGTAGAGGCAGCAGAACACCTCGTGGTCGCGGTCGCGGAGCTGCGCGAGCAGGTAGTCGGCCGCGAGGCGCGGGCTCGTCAGCGGGGGGCCCGCGTAGAGGGCCTCGAGATGGTGGCGTCGCGCGAGCTCGAGCACCGCCTGCAGCTCCGCATAGCGGGCCGGCCCCACGCCCGGGCAGCTGCCGAGCCGGGCGGCATCGGCAGCGAAGAGCCCCCGGAGCGAGCCGAACTTGGCCAGGAGCGCCCGGGCCAGCTCGACGGCGTTCTGGCCGGGGCGCCCGGCCCGGAGCCAGATCGCGATGAGCTCCGCCTCACTGAGCGCGGCTGCCCCCAAGCGCATCAACTTCTCGCGCGGACGTTCTGCCGCGGGCCAGTCGTGGATCTTCATGACGCAAGTCTCAGTCATCCGGGGCCTCGACCGCGAGGCGGGTTTCTCGTGCCATCGGCGCATTTGGGCACGCCCCTCCTATAACTGCCGGTTCTCGGGGCCGTGACGGCAAGCCTTGGATGCGGTGCCGATTGGGGCCGATAATCGGCTCATGACTGAGATCGGCCTTCCGTCCGCCCCCCGCCGCATCCTGCTTGGCGTGTCGGGCGGTATCGCCGCCTACAAGGCCGCCGAGCTGGTGCGCCGGCTGCGCGAGCGCGGTGCCGAGGTCCAGGTCGTGATGACCGCAGGCGCCAAGCAGTTCGTGACGCCGCTGACATTCCAGGCGTTGTCCGGGCGCGCGGTCCGCGACGACCTGTGGGACGAGGCGGCGGAGGATGCGATGGGACATATCGAACTCGCGCGCTGGGCCGAGCTCGTGCTGGTCGCGCCGGCGAGCGCGGACTTGATCGCGCGCCTCGCGATGGGCCGCGCCGATGACCTGCTGACGACGCTCGTGCTTGCGACCGCCGCGCCCGTGTGGGTGGCGCCGGCGATGAACCGCTTCATGTGGTCGAACGAAGCGACCCAGGCGAACGTCGCGACGCTCGCCGCCCGCGGCGTGAAGCTGCTGGGCCCCGACGCCGGCGAGCAGGCGTGCGGCGAGGTCGGCCTCGGCCGGATGCAGGAGCCGGAAGCGATCGCCGCTGAGATCTTCGCGAGCGAGCTCAACGGCGCGCTCCATGGGCTGCACCTTGTCATCAGCGCAGGTCCGACGCGCGAGCCGCTCGACCCGGTGCGCTTCATCAGCAATCGCAGCTCCGGAAAGATGGGCTTCGCCGTCGCGGCGGCGGCTCGCGATGCGGGCGCGCGCGTGACCCTGGTGAGCGGCCCCGTCAGTCTCGCAACGCCCGCGGGCGTTACCCGCGTCGACGTCGAGACGGCCGAGCAGATGTACCGCGCCGTGCATGCGGCGGTCACCGATGCCGACCTCTACATCGGCGCCGCGGCTGTTGCCGACTACACGCCGGCGCGTTGCGCCACGCAGAAGATCAAGAAAAGCAGCGAGTGCCTCGAGCTCTCGCTGCAGCGGGCGCCGGATATCCTCGCCTCGGTCGCCGCGCTCGAGCGACGGCCGTTCACGGTCGGCTTCGCGGCCGAGACGACCGACGTCGAGAAGCACGCGCGCGAGAAGCTCGCGCGCAAGCGGCTCGATCTCATCGCGGCGAACGAGGTCGGCGCGGACCGCGCGTTTGACCGCGAGGACAACGCGCTCCTCGTGCTCTGGCCGGGTGGCCGGCGCGAGCTTGAGCTCAAGTCGAAGGCCGATCTCGCGCGCGAGTTCATCGCCATCGTTGCCGAGCGCTACCGCGAGGCGCGCCACCCGAGCGTCGCGCTTGCGCCGGTCGCGGGGTCAGGCTAGTTCCACGCCCGCGCCGATTCGCGACCGGCTAAACTGGCCGGATGCGCACCATGCAAGTGAAGATCCTCGACCCGCGGCTCGGCCGCGAGCTGCCGTTACCGGCCTACGCGACCGCAGGGTCTGCCGGCCTCGACCTGCGGGCGTGCATCGACGCTGCGCTTGAGTTGAAGCCGGGGCAGGCCGAGCTCATCCCGACGGGCCTTGCGATCCACGTCGCCGATCCCGGCCTCGCGGCGATCGTGCTGCCGCGCTCAGGCCTCGGCCACAAGCACGGCATCGTGCTCGGCAATCTCGTCGGCCTGATCGACTCCGACTACCAGGGCCAGCTCATGGTGTCGGCGTGGAACCGCGGCACGCAGGCATTCACGATCCAGCCGGGCGATCGGATCGCGCAGCTCGTGGTCGTGCCGGTGGTGCAGGTCGAGCTCGAGGTGGTGGAGGCGTTCACCGCGAGCGATCGCGGCGCCGGCGGCTTCGGCAGTTCCGGCCGCGCCTGAGCGCGCGGCGGGCCGCTACTGGCTGCGGGTCGCCTGCGAATCGCGGGCGTAGTCGGATTCGATCTTCTTGAGCTCGCGGAAGCGCGCGATATCGCTCGCGAACTGCGCCTTCATCTTCTCGAGTTCCGCTTGCTTGGTCTCGAGGTTGCGCTCTTGCGTGGCAATGTCGGTGGTCGAGCGGACGAGGTCCTCGGCGATCCGTTCCGGCAGCACCGGCGCTGAGGGCGAGGTATTGTAGGGCCTGAACTTCTGCACCTGCTGCTCGAGCTGGCGCTGGCGCGACCTTAGCTGCTCGAGGTAGGCGCTCGTCACGCGCGCCTGCCCGTCGAGGATGTCGGCGCGCCGGTCCCTGAGCGCCTCGATTTCCTCGACCGTGAGGTACGTCGCGAGCAGGTTCTGGTCGCGCTGGCGCTTCTGGAGCGCGGTCTGCGCGGCGCGCTCCTCCGCGGCGCGGTGCGCCGCCTCGGCCGCCTGCTGCTCCGGAGTGCGGCGGCCCGGGATCGTCCCCACCTGCACGCCTTGCGAGTTGAGGATCGTCTTGTCCTGGTCGGCGTACTGCGGCGGTACGGCGTCGCCGTAATGGACGATGCCCTTCTCGTCGATCCACTTGTAGACCTGCTGCTTGGTCGAGCCGTCGCGGGTCGCGGCGCCCGCCACGGTCGCCACGAGCAGCGCCACGAGTGCGCTGCCGGCGAGGAGGCGGAGGGGTGGGCGGGCCATATGGACTCGAAGTGTGCCGGGAAAGGAGGGGATTGTGCACCTCCCGTCGCAGGCCTTCGAGAGGTCCATCACGCTTAAGGCTAGCCCGGAGTTGCCGCAGCGCCGTATTGGGCGCGGTAGGCCTTAAGGTCGGCAAGCGCCTCGGGCCGCACCCCGGCGGCACCGCGCTCGACTCCGGCGATGAGCTCCGTGAGCGTCAGGATCGCGACGACGGGGAGGCCGTACTGCTCGCGAAATTCCTGCACGGCGGACTGAGGCGAGTCACGGCCGCGTTCCTCGCGGTCGAGCGCAATGAGGACGCCCGCCGGGGTAGCGCCGGCCGCCCGGATGATGTCGATCGATTCGCGGATCGCGGTCCCGGCCGTGATCACGTCATCCACGATCAGCACCCGTCCGGCGAGGCGCCGGCCGACGATCCGGCCGCCCTCACCGTGGTCCTTCGCCTCCTTGCGGTTGAACGCGTAGGGCACGTCCCGGCCGTGATGGTCGGCGAGCGCGGCGGCGGTCGCCGTGACGAGCGGAATGCCCTTGTAGGCCGGCCCGAACAGCATGTCGTAGTCGAGCCCGGCGCGGTTGATAGCGGCGGCGTAGGCGCGGCCGAGTCCGGCGATGGCGCTGCCGGTATCGAAGAGGCCGGCATTGAAGAAATAAGGGCTCTCGCGGCCGGACTTCAGCGTGAAGCGGCCGAAGCGCAGCACGCCCAGGCGCAGCGCCAGGTTCAGGAACTCGGTTTGATCGGCTTGCATAGCGGGCGCGTAGTGTCCGATGAAAGCGCGGCGCGGACAAGCCGGCGCGGCCACTTGCTATGATCGACCGATGCGCATCGCAACGCTCAACTGCAACGGAATCCGCGCCGCCGCCCGCAAGGGGTTCTATCAATGGCTGCCGAAGCAGGACCTCGACGTGCTGTGCCTGCAGGAGACACGCTGCACGGACGAGGACCTGACGCCTCCCGAGTTCAGCCCGCGCGGCTACCATGCCGAGTGGCACCACGCGGCGAAGCGCGGCTACAGCGGCGTCGCGGTCTACTCGCGCCGCAAGCCCGACAAGGTCATCCGTGGCTTCGGCTCGAAGGAATTCGACTCCGAAGGGCGCTACCTCGAGGCGCGCTTCGGCGACCTGTCGGTGGTCTCGCTGTACCTGCCCTCCGGTTCCTCGAGTCCGGAACGGCAGGAGGCGAAGTTCCGGTTCCTCAAGGAGTTCCTGCCCTATCTTGAGCGACTCAGGCGCGCACGCCGGCACTTCGTGCTGTGCGGCGACTGGAACATCGCCCACAAGCAGGTCGATCTCAGGAACTGGCGCTCCAACCAGAAGAACTCCGGCTTCCTGCCCGAGGAGCGCGCCTGGCTCGATGACCTGTTCGGCCGGGCGCGCTGGGTCGATGGCTTCCGCCAGGTCAATGCGGAGGCCGACCAGTACACCTGGTGGTCGAACCGCGGCCAGGCGTGGGCGAACAACGTCGGGTGGCGGATCGACTACCAGATCGTGAGCCCGGGCTTCGCGCCGCGCATCAAGGCCGCCAGCATCTGGAAGAAGACCCGCTTCTCGGACCACGCTCCGCTGGTGATTGATTACGACCATGCCTTCTGAGCCGGCCGGCGCGCCGAGCGCGCCGCCGAGCATCGCTAAGCTCATCGCGAGCCCGCGCATGCTGGTGCTGATCGCGCTCGGCGCCGCCTCCGGCTATCCCAACCAGATCACCGAGAGCGCGCTGCAGGGGTGGCTCAAGGACCTGCACGTCAGCAACACGCAGATCGGCATCATGTCGTACGTGGCACTGCCCTACCTCTTGAAGTCGCTGTGGGCGCCGCTTCTTGACCGCTATCCGCTGCCGATCCTCGGGCGACGGCGCGGCTGGATGTTGGTGACTCAGATCTTGATCGCCGCGACCATAGCCGCACTTGCTTTCCAGGACCCTTCGCAGGGACTGATGGGCGTCGCGATCTGCGCGCTCGCGATAGTCTTCTTCTCGGCGAGCCAGGACATCGTCATCGACGCGTATCGCACCGACCTCGCGACGCCGGCCGAGCGGGGTCCGGCCGCGGCGGCCGCGACCCTCGGCTACCGGGCCGCGTCCTATATTGCGTTCGCGCTGGCGCTGCTGATCGCCGACCACATCGGCTGGCGAATCGCGCTGCTGGTGATTGCCGCAGGAATGGTCCTCTTTGCGTACTCGACCGTGCGTTCGCCGGAGCCTGAGTACCAGGCGCCGCCGCCGAGCTCGATGCAGGAATCCGTGCTCGGGGCGCTGCGTTCGCTGACCCACGCGCCTGGCGCGCTGTCGCTCCTCGGGCTCGTGATGGTCTTCAAGCTCGGCGATGCGTTCGCGCTGAAGCTCTTCACGCCGTTCATGATGGACGTGGGGTTCTCGAAGAGCGACATCGCGCTTGTCGTGAAGGCCGTGTTCACGACCAGCGGCCTCATCGGCGCCGTACTTGCCGGGCTCTGGATGGTTCGGCTCGGGCTGCTGAGATCGATGCTGCTGTTTGGCATCATGCAGGCGGTTTCGAACCTCGCGTACTACGTGCTGGCCCTCACGGGCAAGAACACCGTCGTGATGGTCATCGCGGTCTTCATAGAGAACCTGACGCACGCGATGGGTAACACGGCGGTCGTGGCGCTCATGATGGCGCTCTGCGAGGTGCGCTTCAGCGCGTTCCAGTACGCGCTACTGTCGACGCTGTCGCAGCTGCCGCGCTACGGCCTCGGCTGGCCGGCCGGCTGGGTTGCCGACCACGCCGGCTGGCCGACCTACTACGTGGTCAGCTTCCTGCTCGGCATCCCGGGACTTGCGATCGTCTGGCTCTTGCGCGACCGGATCCGTGCGCTCGATGTCAGGCACTGACTCGGCGCGGGAACTCGATCTCGAACGCGTGATCTGCGCGTTGACCGAGCTGGATGATCCCGGTTCCCGCGCCTTCAAGATCGGCCGCGGCGAGTGGCCGCTGCAGGGCTTCCTCGCGCGGCGCGGCGCGGATGTCCACGGCTATGTGAATCGCTGCCCGCACGCCGGGCACCCGCTCAACCTGCGGCCGCATGAGTTCCTGACCCCGGACCGGAGCCTGCTGCTGTGCAACTCCCACGGCGCGCTCTTCGAGATTTCGACGGGCCTGTGTGTTGACGGACCGTGCGCCGGCGCGAAGCTGCGGCGGATCCCGGTCGAGGTCGTCAACGGCTACGTGCTGATCGCGGCCGGCTACCGCACGGCAGCGTTCGCCGACTGACCCGGCGCCGGCGTGCGCTACTATGCCCGGGCACCAAGTCCCGGAAGCGTATGGCCCAGCTGCTCAAGTTCTTTGTCGTCATGTTCGTGGTCGTCGACCCGCCGTCGCTCGTGCCGCTGTTCGCGACGATGACGGAGGGCGGCAGTCCCGGCTACCGCCGCCGCATGGCGCTGAAGTCGAGCGTCGTCGCGCTCGCGATCCTGGTCGTGTTCGCGCTCGGCGGCAGTGCTTTCATCGGCGTGATGGGGATCAGCATCGAGGCGTTCAGGATCGGTGGTGGCGTGATGCTCTTCCTGATAGCGCTCGACATGGTGTTCGCGCGGGAGGAGAAGACGACGCCGGAGGAAAACGCCGAGACCCGGCGGCGCGCGGACATCTCGGTGTTCCCGCTCGCCTTCCCGCTGATCGCAGGTCCCGGCACGCTCGCGACGGTGCTGCTCACGTTCGGCTCGAGCGCGCCGGCGCCACTCGTGCAGGCGGGACTGATCGCGGTCATGGCCGTCGTCGTCGCGATCGCGCTCGTGTTCATGCTCGCGACCCCGTATGTGATGCGCGTGCTCGGCGTCACCGGCGCCAACGTGCTGGCGCGGCTCGCGGGTGTAGTGCTGGCTGCGCTCGGCGTGCAGTTCATCATCGATGGGCTGAAGGGCGCCTTCGCCCTCGGCTGAGCGTGTGCTCAGCCGCGGCGACGCTCGTATTCGAGGTCGCGGACCGCATGGCCGAGGCGCTCGCCGCGCCGCTCGAACTTGGTCTGCGGACGCTCCGCCGGGCGCGGGACGTAGCCGTCGGCGCCGCCACAGTTGACGAAGTCCGGGCTCGCGCCGAGCACCTCGAGCATCCAGTCGGCGTACGGTTGCCAGTCGGTCGCAAGCCTGAGCCGTCCGCCCGGCCGCAGGCGCGAAGCGAGGAGGGCGGCGAACTCAGGCTGTACGAGGCGACGCTTGTGGTGCCGCTTCTTCGGCCACGGGTCGGCGAAGTAGATGAGGATTTCATCGAGCGCGGCCGGCGCGATCGCCTCGTTCAGCACCTCTACCGCATCGTGACGGACGACGCGCAGGTTGCGAACGCCCGCGGCGGCGGCCGCGAGCAGGCAGTGACCGACGCCCGGGGCGTGGACCTCGATGCCGAGAAAGTCGCGTTCCGGATGGGCGCGGGCGAGCGCCACCAGTACCTCCCCATCGCCGAAGCCGATCTCGAGCACGCGGGGCGCGACGCGCCCGAACAGCGCCTCGAGGTCGACAGGCGTCGCGAGGTGGTCGTGGCCGTAGGCCGGCCAATGCTCGTTGAGCGCGCGCTCCTGCGCCGGCGTAATGCGACCGCCGCGCTGCACGAACGAGCGGATCGCTCGGCGCGCGTGGGTGGGAACGGCCGGCGGATCGGGTGGAAGCATGGGCGAGGCTGCTGCGGATTCCTGCGAGCAGTCTGGCGCTTCACGCCCCGTCGTGCCACTCGCGCGGGCGGAGTAACCTGAGCCCCGGGCGTTCCGGTCAGTACGTGCGGGAGGTTTCATGCCGCTAGATCGTGGCCGATTGCTGTCGCAGTGCAGGGTCCCGCCGGGCACCCGGGTCAGGCTGCGGGATTTCGATCCGGCCGACGAACTTAGCCTCGAGTTCGCGCCGGTCGCCGGGGCGACGCCCAAGATGCGGGCGAGACAGCTCCTCGAGGACAGTCGCGAGCAGCTCGGCGTGGCGCAGGAGCTCCTCTGGGCGAGTGACACGCACTCAGTGCTGGTCGTGTTCCAGGGCATGGACACGGCCGGCAAGGACGGCACCGTCAAGCACGTGATGTCCGGCATGAATCCGTCCGCCTGCGAAGTGCACGCGTTCAAGGTGCCCTCGGCGGAGGAGTTCAGCCACAACTTCCTCTGGCGCTACTGGCAGCGGGTTCCGGGGCGCGGGCGGATCGGCATCTTCAACCGCTCCTACTACGAGGACGTGCTCGTTGTGCGGGTGCATCCCGAGCTCCTCGGCCGCCAGCGTCCACGCCCCGCGCTGTCGGGCCCCAAGTTGTGGCAGCAGCGATTCGAGGACATCAACCAGTTCGAGCATCACCTGGCGCGCAACGGCACCCTGATCGTGAAGTTCTTTCTGAACCTGTCGAAGGCAGAGCAGAAACGCAGGCTGCTCGAACGACTTGACGACCGCAGCAAGCGCTGGAAATTCTCGCTGGCCGACCTCAAGGAGCGCGCCTACTGGACCGAGTACATGGCGGCTTACCAGGCGGTACTCGGCGCGACGAGCACGGCGTGGGCGCCGTGGTACGTGATCCCCGCCGATCACAAGCACGTCGCGCGTGCGGTCGTCGCCTCGATACTCGCCGAGCGCATCGATTCGCTCGGCCTTAGCTACCCGGTCGTGTCGCCGGGCGATGCGCGCGCGCAGGCCGCGGCCCGCAGGCAGCTGCTGCGCCGATCGCCTAGGAGCCCGTCCGAGTAATACCTAAAGTACACTTGGAGCAGGCGGATTGGGGATTACGCAGCATGTCCAAGACCTTCCGTGATTGGGATGTCGAGCAGGGATGGCTGCTGCCACCGTCGGTGCTGGATTTTGTGCCGCC
>JANXUT010000077.1 GCA_025356075.1 Pseudomonadota bacterium
CCGTTCTCGGCGTGCAGCGTCAACGCCCCCTGCCCGCCCGTCATCGCAAGATAAACGTCCGCAAGGATCCGGGCATCGAGGAGCGCGCCGTGCAGCTCGCGGTTCGAGTTGTCGACGCCGTAGCGCTTGCAGAGGGCATCCAAGCTGTTCCTCTGCCCCGGATGCAACTGGCGCGCGAGCGCGAGGGTGTCGAGGATCGTGCAGTAGTCCGTCAGGAGGCGCTGCGGCTCGAGCCTCCCGAACTCCCCGTCGATGAACCCGACGTCGAAGGGCGCGTTGTGGATGATGAGCTCGGCACCCGAGACGAAGGCGATGAACTCATCGACCACCTCGGCGAATTTCGGCTGATGCTTGAGAAACGCCGCCGAGAGCCCGTGGACCGCCTCGGCGCCCGCATCGATCGCGCGCTCGGGGTTCAAGTAGCGCTGGAACGTGCGCCCGCTCGGGCGACGGTTCTGGAGCTCGACGCAGCCGATCTCGATGATCCGGTGTCCCTGGATCGCCTCGAGGCCCGTCGTCTCCGTGTCGAGGATGATCTGGCGCATGCCGCCTCCTGAGTGAGCCGGCATCGTGAACGAGCCGACTGCGCCCCGCAACCCGCTGAACGCCCCGAACGCGCGCGCCGCTTGGCCTAGGGCCTACGCCCGTCGCCGCCCGGCCCCGCGATCTCCTCGAGCCCGCGGTTGGCGAGGCGATCGGCGCGCTCGTTGCCCTCGTGGCCGGCGTGGCCCTTGACCCAGTGCCACTCGATGTCGTGGCCCGCGACCAGCGCATCGAGCGCTTCCCACAGGTCCTGGTTCTTGACCGGCTTCTTGTCGGCCGTCTTCCAGCCGCGCTTCTTCCACTGCGGCAGCCATTCGCGGATGCCGTTTCGGACGTACTGCGAATCGGTGTAGATCGCGACGGTGCAGCGGCGCTTGAGTGCCTCCAGCCCGCGGATCGCGGCCGTCAGCTCCATGCGGTTGTTGGTCGTCTGCTCGACCCCACCCCAGAGCTCCTTCTCGCCGCCCTCGGCGAGGAGTATCGCGCCCCAGCCGCCCGGCCCCGGGTTCCCGCGGCAGGCCCCGTCGGTGTACATCGTGACCGCGCTCACGTGGGCTCGACCGCGGCGCCGACGAGTTTCGAGAGCGGGCGCCGGCGCGGGCGGATTGGCGTCAGCGTGTAGACGCGCTTCCGGGCCTTCAGGAGGTAGGCGCTCCCGAGCTTGCCGGCGAGGTGCCTACCGAGACGCTCGAGGCCGCGGGTGAGCCCGGTCGACTCGAGGCTTGCGAGCGGCAACGCATGCAGGAACCTGCGTGTCTCGACGACGTCGAAGCCTAAGAGCGTCAGCCAGTCCCGGAGCCGCCGGCGGGTGAGGGTGCCGACGAGCCCGGGCGGGAACCCCCGCGGGCTCAGCGAGTTCCGGGCAACCCAGGTGCCGAGCGGTTCGAACCCGAGGATCAGCACGTGCCCCTCGCCGACGAGGATCCGGTCGACTTCGCGGATCACGGTCTGGGGCTCGGGCTCAAATTCCAGCGTGTGAGGCAGGAGGACGGCATCGACCGACTGGCTCAGGATCGCAAGCTGGGAGGCGTGGCTCACGAGGTCGCCGGGCGCCTGCGGCTCCGCGACGAGCGCCCGGCGCGGCGTCCGGGCGAACGGCAGGAACGTCGCACGAGGCCCCCAGTGGCCGATCTGCAGGAACTGGTTGCCGAACACGTCCTCGAGCGCGGCGCCGACCTCGCGCCGCTCCGCGGCCAGGAGGAACCGCCCGAGCGGCCCCTCGAGCCACGTGTCGAGCGCCGTCGGCGCCGCGGGTGCCGCGGGTGCCGCAGCGGCGGGCGGGCTCGACGGAACGGAGTCGGGGGTCGGCATGGGCGGTCAGGATACCGGTCGGACGGGCCTCGGGCCACCGGGAAAAAGGCTAGCAATCCGAAAGAGTTACAGGTTAAATACGAGCCGATTATTGAAGTACCGGCGCGGCTTTGGGCCCTCGCGTACTCCGCGCAAGGCGGCTCGAGCGACGATAGGCTACGCGAGGACCACCACCGCCGATGGGACCTGACAGCCGCCCTGCCGCCGGGGACGCCCAGGGCGCACTTAGCGTCTCCCGGGTTCCCGCCTTCGCCGACAACTACATCTGGCTCATTCACGGGGCGGGCCCCCGCCGCGGCCGCGTGGCGGTCGTCGACCCGGGCGAGGCGAGGCCCGTCCTCGCGGCGCTCAAGGCCGGCGGCCTCACCCTCGACACGATCCTCATCACCCACCACCACGCCGACCACTGCGGCGGGGTGGAGGCGCTCCTCGACCACGCCGAGGTGCCCGTGTTCGGCCCTGCGGGGGAGCACATCCCGGGGCGGACCGCCCCCCTCGTCGAGGGCGCACAGGTCGTCCTCGCCGGGCTCGGGCTCAATTTTCGGGTGCTCGACATTCCCGGCCACACCGCGGGGCACATCGCCTACGTCGGGCACGGCGCGCTCTTCTGCGGCGACACGCTCTTCAGCGCCGGCTGCGGGCGCCTGTTCGAGGGGACGCCGCCCCAGATGCTCGCCTCGCTCGACAAGCTCGCCGCGCTCCCGGCGGCCACGCGCGTCTACTGCGGCCACGAGTACACCGCCCAGAACCTTAAATTCGCGGCGGCGGTCGAGCCCGGCAACGCCGAGGTCCACGCCTACACGGCCGAGGTCACTGCCAAGCGCGAGGCGAATGCCGCGACTCTCCCCTCGACCCTCGGCCTCGAGATGCGCATCAACCCGTTCCTCCGCACCCGCCTCGTGGCGGTGCGCGCGGCGGCGAACGCCCGGGTCGGCCGGGCGCTCACCGACGATGCCGAGGCGTTTGGAGTGATCCGCGAGTGGAAGGACGGGTTTCGGGCGTGACGATGGCCTTAAAGTTCGGCTCTGCCCTGCTCGCCCTCGGCGTCCTCGCCGGCTGCGCGAGCGCACCGCCGAAGGAAGGTGGCCCCGCCGACTGGCCGATGGTGCCGGCGGCGAAGTCCGCGCACAAAGGATCCCCGGCGCTCGCAACGCCGATCCCGGCGCCCGAAATCCCCTCGGCGCTCGACTCAAGCCTCCCCGACCCCGCCGATACGCTCGTGTCGCTGCCGGTTCCGGCCGATGCCTCGCCCATGGCGAACTTAGAGAACCTCTTCGATCGCATCCGGCTCGGCTACGCGCTCCCCGACGTCGCGGACAAGGGCACCGCGCTGCAGGCCCGCTATTTCGCGGGGCTCCCCGATTACCTCGACCGGACGTTCGAGCGCGCCGAGCGCTACCTCTACTACGTGGTGCGCGAGATCGAGGCGCGCAACATGCCGCTCGAGCTCTCGATGCTCCCCATCATCGAGAGCTCCTACAACCCGTACGCCTATTCCCGGGCGCGCGCGGCCGGCATGTGGCAGTTCATCGCGCCGACCGCGACGCGCTACCAGGTGAAGGTCAACTGGTGGCAGGACGGGCGGCGCGACATCGTGGACTCCACGCGCGCGGCGCTCGACTATCTTTCCGAGCTGCACACGATGTTCGACGGTGACTGGCTGAAAGCCATCGCCGCCTACAACTGCGGCGAGCAGGCCGTGATGCGCGCGGTCGAGAAGAACCGCCGCGCGGGCAAGCCCACCGACTTCTTTCACCTGAAGCTGCCGCGCGAGACCCGCGCGTACGTGCCCAAGCTCCTCGCGATGTCGCGCATCCTCGCGAACCCGGGCGCCTACGGGCTCGACTTCGCCTCGATCGCGAACAAGCCCTACTTCGCGCAGGTCGAGGTCGGCAGCCAGATCGACCTGCGCGTCGCCGCCGCGCTCGTGGGCGCCTCGGAAGAGGAACTGCACGCATTGAACCCCGCGTTCAACCGCTGGGCGACCGACCCCGACGGCCCGCATCACCTCCTCGTGCCCTACGCCGAGGCGCCCGCCTTCGCGCGCGCGGTCGCAAGCTTGGGTCGCGCCGAACGCATGCCCCTCGAGCGCTACACGCTCCACGCCGGGGACACGATCTCGGCGCTCGCGCAAGCGCGCGAGCTCACGGTGCCGACGATCCGCGAGCTCAACACCTTCGGCGCGATCGACCCGCACGAGGGCGATGACATCCTCCTGCCCGCGAGCAAGGTGGCGCCGCTTCGGGCCGGGCTCATCATCGAGGGCGAGACGCTCCTCCCCGGCTACACCCGCCACACCGTCGTCGTCCGCCGCGGCGACACGCTCGCCTCGATCGCCCGGCAGAACGGCGTCAAGCTGCGGGACCTCGCGAGGCTGAACGGCCTAACCCCTCAGTCGCACCTCGTCACCGGCTACCACCTCGTCGTCGAGGTGCAGCCCCACCGGCGCCACCGCCGCCACAAGGTCATCCGCGCGCCGACGACCGACGGCTCGCCGGCCCGCCGGGCCGGCTGACCGGCAAGCGACCCGGTAGAATCGACCGGCGAGGGGTCGAGACGCCCGAGGCGCCCCGGCCCCGCTCGCGAACTCGGCACGCAAAGGAATCCACGCGATGGCATTTTTGAAGGGCAAGCGGGCACTGGTCGTAGGTCTCATCAGCGATCGCTCGATCGCCTACGGCATCGCCGAGGCGATGCGCCGCGAGGGCGCCGAGATCGCCATCACTTACGTCGGCGAGCGGTTCAAGGAACGGGTCACGGAGCTCGGGGCGACGCTCGGCACGACGCTCGTCTATGACATGGACGTGACCGTGGACGATTCGATCGCCGCGACCTTTGCCGCGCTCGGGAAGGAATGGGACTCGCTCGATATCCTCGTGCATTCCGTCGCCTTCGCGCCGCGCGAGGCGCTCACCGGGGGCTTCACGGCCGCGACCACGCGCGAGTCGTTTCGGATCGCGCACGATGTGTCGAGCTATAGCCTGACCGCGATCGCCCGCGCCGCGCAGCCGCTCATGGCGGGGCGCTCGGGCGCGATCCTGACGCTGACCTACCTCGGCGCCGTCAAGTCGATCCCAAGCTACAACGTCATGGGGCTTGCGAAGGCGAGCCTCGAGGCGACGGTGAGGTTCCTCGCCGCCGACTTAGGTCCCACGGGCACCCGCGTCAATGCGATCTCGGCGGGGCCGATCAAGACACTCGCGGCGGCCGGCATCCCGGGGTTCCGGAAGATGCTGCATCACGTCGCGGCCGCCAATCCGCTCAGGCGCAACGTCACCCAGGACGACGTCGGCAACGCGGCCGCGTTCCTCTGCTCGGACCTGGCGGCCGGCATTACGGGCGAGGTCCTGTACGTCGACGGTGGGTACCACACCGTCGGCATGAGCTTCCCGGACGCCACCGAGTAGCCGCCTCGCGCGCCGCGCGACAGCCGTCCGGGTCAGAATTCGAACTTGAGCCCCGCGAGGATCGCCTTCGCGGTGCCCGAGGCACTGTCGCGAAGGACCGGGGACCCGACGCGCGCGTAGAGGTGATAGCCCACGATCACCGAGCTCACCTCGCCCAAGCGCCACTCTAGATCGACGCCCGCGGTCGCGCCGAGCCTGCGCACGTTGTCCGTGCTCGCCTGCCCAGCCGCGAGCGCCGAGCCGTGCGCGGTCGTCAGCGTCGTCTTGAGCGCGCTCTCGGCGAGGCCGAGCGTGAGGTCAATGCGGGTGTTGGCCGAGAGCGGAATGTTCCCGACGAGGTCGCCCTCGATGACGAGCAGCGAGTCCTCGGCCGTGAGGACGTCGGTGCCGTTGTAGGCGGCGCTTGAGTGGAACGTGCCCAAGTGGCCGACGCCGACCTCGACGCTCAGCTGCTCGGCGAAGTGATAGCCCGCGACGAACCGGAACGCCGTCCGGTGGAGCGCATCGGAGGGTGCCGCGACGCCGGGATTGGCGACCTGCGAGGCAATGCCGCCCACGGGCGCCGCGCCCTGGCCGACCTCGACGACGAGGATGCCCTTGCCTTCGGAGGCCACCTGCGCGACGGCAGGCGTCGCGAGCGCCGACCCAACGAGCGCGAGGAGGCAGGCGGCCGATCGGCGGGGCGCCTTCACGTGCCGGGTCCGCTACTCGAAGATTGACGGGTTGTAGTGGATCTCGGCCTTCGCCTTGAGCGCGCTCAGGTACGTCGAGAAGTCCGCCTCCGCGGCGGCACCCTCGATCGAGCGGCGCTCCTCGGCGCCCTCGCCCGTGAGGACGCCCGGCTTCACCTGGGTGAGCGCGTACACCGCGACATCGCCGCTCGTGAGCGCCACGGTTCCCGTCGTCCGGCTGCCCGAGGCCGGTGTCGCGGCGCCGAAGATGGCGCCGAGGATCTCCCGATCGACGCCGGGCTGGGCGCGGGCAACGTAGGCGGGCTGGGCGAGCAGGATCGCATCGGGGGCGACGGCCTTGCCCGCGACCGGCGTCGCGGGCGCGATGACTCCCACGGGCTTCAACGCCGCGTCCCAGGCGATGCCGCTCGCGATCGCCTTGGCGAGGCTCTCGCCCGCGGCCTTCGCGGCGGCGAGCGCGGCCTCGCGCTTGACGGCTTCCGCGACGAGCGGCCGGACGGCCTCGAGCGCCTGGTCGGCGGGGAGCTTGTGCTCGGCCGAGCGGACGACGACGACGGTTCCCGGTGTCACCTCGATCGCCTTGCTGTTCTGACCGCCCAGCACATCGGCACTGAACGCCGCCTGCACGACCTTCTGGCTCGCGCCGAGCGCGTTGCCGACCATGCCCCGGTGGAACTCCGGGATTTCCTTGACGGTGAGCCCGAGCGCCTTTGTGACGGGACCGAGCGTGTCGTTCTGCTCGAACGCCAGCTGCTCGATCTTCTCCTGCTTCTCGCCGAAGCGCTTCTCGGCCTCGGCCTTGCGGTACTCAGGCTCGAGCTCCGCGCGCACGTCCTCGAACTTGCGGCTGACGCCGGCCTGGATTTCCTCGAGCTTGATGACGTGCCAGCCGAACTCGCTCTTGACGGGACCCTTGATCTCGCCGGGCTTCATGCTGAAGATCGCCTCCCCCAGGGGCGCCGACAGGAACGTCTTCTCGACGAAGCCCAAGTCCCCGCCGATGGGAGCGGAGCCCGCGTCCTGCGAATTCACCGTCGCAATCGCGGCGAAGTCGGCACCGGGCTTTGAGACCTCGGCGAGCAACGCCTCGGCCTTCTTCCGGCCGGCGGCATCGTCGCCTGCGACCTGGATCACGATGTGGCGCGCGCGCCTGCGCTCGGCCTCGACGAAGCGATCCTTGACGGTGTCGTAGTAGGCCCGAAGCGTCGGCTCATCGACCACGACGTCCTTGGCAAGCTCGGCGACGGTGAGCTCGAGGTAGGCGAGCGTCACGGTCTCCGGCGTCTTGTAGCTCGCCTTGTGCGCCTCGTAGTAGGCGGCGATCGCCGCCTCCTCGGCCTTCGCGGTCGGCAGGTACTTCTTGAGCGGCAGCACCGCGTAGGCGGCCTCGCGCGTCTCGCCCCGCAGCGCCGCGGCGCGGACGAGGTCGGTCGGGGTTGCGAACGCCGAGATGAAGACGCCCGACTCGAGCGCCCGGGATTTCAGGAGGTCGCGCTGCTCGGCCTCGAAGCGCGTCGGCGTGTAGCCGCGCTCCCGCAGGAGCGCATCGTAGGTCTCCCGGTCGAACTTGCCGGCCACCTGGAACGCCGGCTCCTTCACGATCGAGGCGAGCACGTCCTGGTCGGTGACCGCGTACTTCTCGGCCTCGGTCTTCTGCGAGATCAGCGAGCTGTTGACGAACTCATCCACGAGGCGCTGCTGCAGGTCCGTGCGGACCGCCGCGGGGAGTTCCTCGGGGTAGAGGCGGGAGAGCTGCGCGAGCTGGCGCTGGTAGGCGTTCCTAACCTCCTCGGTCGGGATCTCCTTCCCATCGACCGACAGGCCCTTGTCCTGCTTGGCCGAGAAGCTGACGATGCCCTGGACGCCCCAGAACACGAAGACGACGGCGAGCGGGGCGATGAACAGCCACCCGAACACCTTCAGCCGATCGTTGATCCACTGCAGCATGTGCCTCGCCCCCGATGCAAAAACGGCCGCGGGGTCAGCGCGGCCGTCGTTCTCGGTCGCATCGCCACCGGGCGAGCGACCGTCATCAATACTGGCGGAGTGGACGGGACTCGAACCCGCGACCCCCGGCGTGACAGGCCGGTATTCTAACCAGCTGAACTACCACTCCATATCGAACTCGCGGGAACTACCGGCGCCGCTGGTGGGCCGCGTCCCAGTCTGGTAGGTGCTGAGGGTCTCGAACCCCCGACCTTCGCCGTGTAAAGGCGACGCTCTACCAACTGAGCTAAGCACCCGTACTCGGTCCGCCGCCAGAGGCCCGCGTCACCGGACCCCCCTCAGAGGAGCCCGGCAGTTTACTCGAATGGGCCCGATTCGAAAAGAACCCGCGTTGGCGGGGGGTTTGGCCAGCGGCAGGGCGTCCCTTAAGCGGCGCCGACCCCGCCAACGCCCCATGCCTCACCCCGGACCACCGACCGAGGCATGCGGGCCGGGCGGAACGCGGGCGGGCGCCAAAGGGACTCCGCCCGCTGCGAGAGCCGGTCGAGACTCTGGAGTAGTTCCCCTGGCGAACCACTTCGAGTGCCGTGGGCCGCCCTCGCATCGCCGCCCTGATCGCAGGCGCAAAGTGGCTGGTCGTCGCAACGATCCTCCGCTCGGAGCGCCCGGCCGGCACCTCGAGGATCGGGGCGATCCGCTCCGATCCTCGGTGGCACGACTCGCGACCAAAGATCCTCCGGGAATGCGGTGGCGGTTCACGCCGAGTGCCTTGCTTGCTGCCTCGCAGGATCACGCCTGACGTGAACCCTTTTCGTGGGCCGCCTGACTCAGCGAGATCTCCGGGAATACTTCGTGCGTGAAGCCGTGCTTCAGGCCGGGAGATTTCCGGGCTAACGCGACCGCGTGATCAAGACTGTCGGCCTCATAGACGATGGCACCGCCACTATCTCCACGATAGTGTGCAACGCCCTCTTCAGTGACAACCGCCCCGCCCCTGATGGGCATTGCCACTGTCGGCTTGAGCAAGTCGATCCACTGTCCCATTTCCTCGAGGTTCTGATCTCGTTCGGTTGCGCGGATCTCCGCGCCGTTGGTGTGGCGTGAAATCAGGATGAATTTCACGGTCGCAGTCCTTCAGGCCCGCTGGCCTTGCGTTGGTTGACGGGTGAGGCGCTGGGTGCGGCGAGTCAGGCGGCGCCAGATTTCGTCAGCTGACTTTGCAGGCCGTCGAGGAAGTAGGTCCAGCCTTTCTCGTGGGATCGACCGCCGTCGGTATCGGGGAGGCCTGAGTGCACCAGCGTCATGAGCGTGTCTTTGCCCTTCGGCTTGAAAGTCACGCTAACGGTCGACTCCAGACCTGAAGTATTGGGCGACATCCAGGTGTGCTGGAGTCGGGTGGCCCTCGCGACGGACGTGAAGCGCCCGTAGTGAGGGGTGCCCTTGATCGCCCAGAAGAAGAGCCCGTCAACGGTTGGGTTCAGCAGGAGCTTGTCGGCCATGTTCCAAGGGTTACCGGGGACCTTGGGATTGAGCCATGCGTCAAACACGTCCGCTGGCGCAGCGGGGATTGTTCTCTCGACTGTTACTTCAATCGTC
>JANXUT010000012.1 GCA_025356075.1 Pseudomonadota bacterium
TACGTTCGGGACGTATAGGTCGCAGGTTCAAATCCTGTCACCCCGACCACTTTTCTCGACCGACGCGCCCGACCGCGTTCAGTGCACTGGACGCATCGCGTTCATGCGCGAGAAGGTTTGCGGCTCCTCGGACGCAGTCCAGGTCCACTTCGCGAGCCGCCACGAATCGATCGCCCGCCCATCGACGTGCCGCGGCTCGACTTTGGCGCTGCCGAGCAGGCGCAGCGTCGCCGCATCGAGCGCCGCGTACCCGCTCGTGGTCTCGACCCTCGAATCACCGACCGTGCCGTCGGCGCGCACCAGCACGAGCGCGACGACAGTGCCGCCGCGCGCCAGCGCCCGCAGGCCGCGCGGATATTCCCTGCTGCCTTTCCGGAGGAGCTCCGTCGGGTTGCTCGGCTGCGCAAGGAGCAGCGGCCCGTCCGCCGACACCAGCCGCGGCGCCTCGATCCGCTCATCCGGCGACATGTCCAGCAAGATCGAATCGCGCAACGCCGTGAAGCGCGTCTTCATTTCCTCGGGCGCCGTCGCCGGCTGGTAGGCAATCGCGGCATCGCTCCAGTTGAGCGCCAGCGCATCGCTGCGCTCGACGCCGCGACCGCCACGGTAGAGAACGGCGAGATTGAACGCGGCGTCGGCATACCCCTGGTGGGCGGCCTTGCGGTACCAGGCGGCCGCCGCCGCAAGGTCCGCCGGGCCGCCAACTCCGGTGGCGCTGAACACGCCCAGCTCGAACGCGGCCAGCGGTGAGCCTTGATCGGCCGCCTTGCGGATCCACCTGACGGCCAGGACGGGGTCCGCGGCGACGCCCTCGCCCTTCAGGTACATCTGGCCGAGCCTGATCAGCGCATCCACCCGCCCCGCGTCCGCCTGCGGCTGCAGGAGCTTGATCGTCGTGGCGTAGTCGCCGCGCCGGTAGGCGGCACGCAGACTCGCGGGCGGCGCCGCGAGCGCGCCGCCCGCGAGGAGCACACTCACCGCCAGCCATCGAATCCGGACGGAACTCACGACGACCGTTCCTTCGCCCTCACGCGCCGAGCGGACGCTTCGCGAGCTTGAATCCCTCGTAGACCGCGATGGCGTAGAAGACGAGGTCCATGCCGTTGAACGTCGCCGACAGGAGGCTCACGGCGATGTCGGGACTTGTCAGCACGTGGCCGACGACGGTCATCACCGGCACGTCGCGGGCCGCCGCAAGGAACCCGCAGGCCGACAGGAGATTGCCGAGGAGGCAGCCGAAGAGCGCAAATGCGCCGCCGATGAAGCCAAACGTCTCGGAGTGCCCCTTGCCGAAGGCGCGCACGGCATACGCAACGAGGAGGCCCACACCGACTGCCATGAAGCCGATCTGGAACTTGGTCGTGACGGTGATGACCGCCCACAGGATCGCACCTGCGATCGCCGCGACGAGTCCGGCGACGGCGGCGAGCGCCACGTTGCCGCCGTCCGGGGACGCCACCGCCGCCGCCGGCGTCGGCGCCGCGCTCGCGGGGTTCGGATTGGGATTGCTCACGATTCCTCCTTCTAGTTGGTATGAACGGCGGGCTCGGGCCCGCAGCTGGCTACCGAGGCCCCTCAACGTCAATGAATCGCGCCGAGTTCCGCATGCAGCTCCTGGCACATCACCGCGAGGAACGCGGCGAGACCCAGGTACGCCGTCGCGTAGCCGAGGCGCGTCTCGGTGCTGACCATGTAGTAGGCCTTCTCCTCGTCGGTCTCCGTGCCGCGCAGGACCTTCATCACCTGCGGGAACGCGAGTATCGCCATCAGGATCAGAAGCGGGCTCGGACGATAGAAGAACAGCGCCACCAGGATCGGCACACCGACGAGCCAGAGCTTTGGCGAGATCGCCGCGCACACGCGCCCGCCGTCGAATGGCGAGATCGGGATCAGGTTGAAGAGGTTCAAGAAGAATCCGGAGTAGCTGAGCGCGAGCAACAGGTTGCTCCCCGTCGAGCGCGCCGCGTAAAAGCACGCCAGCGCGCCGAGCGAACCGACGAGCGGCCCGGCGAGCCCGACGTAGGCCTCGGTCTCCGCATCGTGCGGCATCTGCTTGAGCTGGATCCAAGCACCCACGAACGGGATGAAGGTCGGCGCGCCGACGTCGAGTCCGCGCTGCCGCGCCGCGACGTAGTGGCCCATTTCGTGGATGAAGATGAGCAAGACGAACCCGACCGCGTAGCGCCAGCCGAAGATCCACGCGTAGACCGCGATCGACAGCAGCATCGTGCCGCCGGTCGTCAGGATCTTCCCGAACTTGAGCGTCTTGAAGAGGAGGAACAGGAGCTTCAAGGTGTCGGGTCCTTCTTGGCGCCGCGTCCCCTCATCCAGCGCGCGAGGACCGCTGCGCCGCCCGTCACCGCGACGATGATCACCTTCGCGAACTTGACGATGGTCACGCCGAACAACGCGAGCAACCCGAGCTTCTTCGCCGCGACGCCTGCAACCAGCGCCGCGAGGCCGTACGCCGCGACCTTGTCGGTCGAGGGCGCGAAGTCCGCGTAGCGCTTGCCGGACTTGAAGTCGATCGCATCGAGCAGCGCGTGGGCGCGCACCTTGTCGGCTTCCACGGTCGCGAGGCTGGTCACGAGATCGAGCGAGACGTAGCCGTCGCGGCCGAGGATGTAGGTGTTGTAGTTGACGCCGGGGTCGGTGTCCGGCCCCTTCTTCGCCCGCGTCTCGACCGACCAGACGAGCTGGTGGCTCGCTTCCTGGTAGGTCGGCACCTCGACCCAGCGCGTGACGATGAAGCCCGGGATCCCGGAGGCCTCGCGGACGGCGTTTTGCGCCTCGGTGCCTTCCTTGAGGCTCTTGAGGAGCCCGTCCGCGTCCCAGTGCTTCGCGTCATCGTCCTTGACGTAGCCCGCCGGGTCGAAGACCACAGTGACGAAGAACTCCGCCTTGTCATCGCCCGTGGGAATCACGAGGCCGAGAAAGTTCTCGCCCGTCGAGTTCCCCATCCTCGACATGAGCTTGGCCGCCGGCGCCGCCGGCAGGTAGGCGTAGTGCTCGGGCAGGTTGAGCTCGGCCTGGTCCTTCAACGCGATCTTGGTGGGGCCCCGGACGAAGGACTTGCTCGCCTCCATCCACGCGGCGGTGATGGGCGATGGCGTTTCGGCTGGGGTCGCGTCCGCCGCCAGCGCGGGCGCGCCGGCGCCGAGGAACGCCGATACGAGTACGGCGAGTGACAAGCGATCCACGCAGCGATGCACCACGGTCCCCTCCCTGGTTCTTATGGTCCGCCGCTTGGCTCGCGCCCGGGCGCGCGCCTGCATTTCGCCTCGATCCTAGGCGCGCTCCGGCCGGCCCCGCAAGCGCGGCGCGAATCGCTTCGCCTAGCGACGGGCGCGCTCGACCCAGGCCTCGACATCCTCGAGCTTGCGCGGCAGTGCGCCCGTCAGCAGCCGGTAGCCCTTGTCGGTGACCACAACTTCGTCCTCGATGCGCACGCCAAAGCCCTTCGCCGGCAGGTAGACGCCCGGCTCGACGGTAAACACCGCACCCACTGGCATGGGCTTCTCGTAGTCGCCAACGTCGTGCACGTCGAGCCCGACGAAGTGGCCGAAGCCATGGATGAAATCGGCAAGATAGCCCGCCCGACGCAGCGACTCCTCCGCGACGTGCTGCAGGTCCGCCATCGAGACGCCCGGCCGGATCGCCGCGAGGATATCCTCCTGCGCCTGGTAGACGGCGCGGTAGACGAGCGCCTGCTCGGGCGAGAAGCGCCCGGAGACGGGGTACGTGCGGGTGACATCCGCGGCATAGCGGCCGTACTCGGCCGCCGCATCGATGACGACGAGGTCCCCGCCCTTGAGCACGCGCGAGTTCTTGTCCCAGTGGAGCACGGCGCCGTCGGGCCCGGCGCCGACGATCGACGGGTAGCTGAGACCGGTCGCACCGGCGGCGAAGAATGCGTATTCCATCTGCGTCTGAACGTCGCGCTCCGACACGCCCTCGACGGTGCTGCGGGCCGCGACCTCGTGGCCAGCGGCGGTGATCGCGATCGCCCGCTCCATGCGGGCAAGCTCATCCGCGTCGTGGCGCTCGCGTTCGCGCATGAGCAGCGCGCGCCGGTAGGCGAGCTTGAGGCCGAGGCGTTGCGCGAGGCGCACGGACAGCTCCGCGTCATTGCGCTCCTCGCGCGCCATCGTCGGCGGCGCGATGATCGCGACGCAGTCGTGCCCGAGGCCTTCGCTCGCCAGCAGCCGCGAGGGCTCGCCGCGCCTGACCCGGTCCACGCCGTAGCGCGCGCTGAGGTCGGGGGATATCGCCTCGCGAGGTCCCGTCCAGCGCTCCGCTTCCGGGTCGCGCGGCTTGAGGAACAGCGTCACCTTGTCGTACGCCGACTTCGGCGCAAGCACCAGGTACGCGCCCGGCTCGTTGATGCCGGTGAGCCAGTAGAAGTCGCCATCCTGGCGAAACTCCTCCGTGATGCCGGTCGCATCGCCCTGCGCCGCGAGGACGCCGATGCAGCCATCGAGCGCCTTGAGCACCCGCTCGCGCCGCTCGCGGTAGACGCTGGCGCCGAGATCGGCGGCGGGCGTCGGCGAAGGGTGCGCAAAGCCGGCCACGGCGGCGCCGAGGAGAAGGGCTGGCAGCATGGCGAGGGTCCTCCGATGCGACGAGGAGCCGACGTTCGCACGACGCGTTGCGGCCCGCAATATGCGGGCGGGCTAGGCGCCGCGCAACCTCCGGACCGACCGCGGCTCAAGTCGCCGGCAGGTACTCCGGCAGCGACACGATCCGAAAGCCGCGCGCCTTCAACCCATCGAGGATCCGCGGCAATGCCTCGGCGGTGTGCCAGCCGCGCCCGTTCACATGGAAGATCAGGATGTCGCCGGCGCGCGTGCGCGACAGCGTCTGTTCGATGAGTCGTTCGGCATCGATCTTCGGGTCCGGGTCGCCTTCCGGCCAGCGCCAGTGCACGACCGTGTAGCCGAGTGCGCGCACGAGGCCCACGGTGCGCTCATCCGCGTTGCCGCCGGGAAAGCGAAAGAGCCGGGTCTTGCGCCCCGTCGTCGCCCGCACCATCGCCTGGGCGCGGGTGACCTCCGTGCGGACGTGCTCGTCATCGAGATTGCGCATGTCGCGCGGGTGGCTCCACGAGTGGTTCTCGAGGTCGACGAACGGATGGCTGGCGAGCAGGCGCAGGTCGGCGGCGTTGTCCCGGGCAAAGCGCCCGCCGACGAAGATCGTGAACGGGACCTCGCGCGCGAGGAGTACGTCCGTGATCGCGTGGTCGAGCGACATCCGCTCGATGGCCTCGCACGCATCGAAGCTGAGCGCGACGACCTTCTCGCGCGTCGGCAGTCGCGTGACGATGTCGAGCGGCACCGCGCTCGCGGCGGCAACGGCGACCGGTGGCGCCTGCGGCGCCGCGGCGGCGAACACCAGCCAGGGTGTCACGAGGAGAGTCAGGACCGCCGCGCGCGGGCGCCTCAAAGACGCGCCCATTCGCTCTTGAGGATGGACATGATCACGCGGTCCACCCGCGCGCCGCTTGGCAGCACGTAGGCCTGGCGCAGCAGTCCATCCTCGCGCATGCCCGCGCGCCGGTAGACGTGCCGGGCACGGTCGTTGTAGGTGAACACGTCGAGCCAGAGCCGCTCGGCCGGCGTCGAGGCGAACACCCAGCCGATCACCGCGCCAAGAAACGGCCGCCCGAATCCCGCGCCCGGCTCGCTGACGGCGATGCGCTTGAGCTTCGCGCCTTCGTTGGGATCGTTGATGTTCTCGAGGATCGCGAACCCTTCTCGCTCGGCGCGGGCCGAGCGGCCGATCAGGTAGCGCGTCTGCTCGCGCGCGAGACCCGCAAGGTGCTGCTCGAGCGTCCAGCGCGCGGTGAGCACCTCGTAGCCGGGCAGGCGCTCGGTCGCCATCACGAACTCGAGGTCGGCCGCGACACCCAGCGCGAGCGACGGCCGCCTCTCCGCCTCCGTCATGTCAGATACCCGCCTTGCCGAGCAGGTCCGCGCCTTGGCGAAGCGCCGCCGCAAGCGCCGGGTGCTCTGCCTCGAACCGTACCGCCAGCGCCTCGAGCGAGCCCGCCGTCGGGCGGGCGCCGCCGACGCCGACGCCGACGCCGAGGCGCTCGAGCTCCGACGCGAAGCGATCGGCCGCTTGGCGCGTCTCGGCATCGAGGCTCGGCAGCCGGTTGAGTTCCAGACTGAGCGCGCGCAGTCGCACAGCCAGCGAATCGTGGGTCATGGTCGGCTCCTGCCGCGACGCGGCGTGGCCCGGCAATTCTACGCCCTCGCCGCGCGCCCTGACCGCAGCGGTCACGGCGTCGCGAACGAACGCGCCGTGGCGCTCCACGGTGGCGCGGCGAGCAGCGCCGGCAGGACCTCCTCCGGTGCCTCGACGACCTGCCACATCGCGAGGTGGCGCGCGTCCATGAAGCGCTCGCGCACGGCCGCATCGAGCAGCGCCAGGAGCGGCGCGAAGTAGTTGCGCGTGTTGACGATGACGATGGGCCCTAGAAATACCCCGAGGCGCTTCAGCGTCATCGCCTCGAGCAGCTCCTCGAACGTTCCGCAGCCGCCCGGCAGCGCGACGACGGCGCTGGCGCGGCTCAGCATCAGGTGCTTGCGCGTGCGCATGTCCTCGACGATGTGCAGTTCCGAGAGGCCGCTGTGCGAGACCTCGAGGTCCTTGAGGAACTGTGGCAGCACGCCGACCACGTGGCCCCCGGCCCCGAGCGCGCCGTCGGCGAGCGCGCCCATCGAACCGGCCCGGCTGCCACCGTAGACGATCGTCCGACCGGCCCGCGCGAGGATCTCACCCAGGCGCCGCGCGACCTGGTGGTATTGCGGATCGCAGCTGCCGCTCGAGGCGCAGTACACGCAGACGGCGGTCGCCAGGCGCTCGGTCATCGCAGTCCTCGCTCAGGTGCCGGGCTCATTCTAGCGAATCGGGGCGAGCAGCCGGGCGCGGACGGAAGCGATGCATAATCGGCCGATGCAGTCAGGCTCCCTCCTTAAGCACGCGCTGCGGGCCGTCTCGGGGCCGCCGCTGATCCTGACCGCCGTCGTCAGCGTGCTCGCGACGATCGCCGGCGCCGCCGGCTGGTTCGGCTTCGCGCTCTACGGCGTGCTCTTGAGCTGGGTCTGGGCGTATACCTACACGCTGATCGACTACAGCGCGCACGGACGGCCGGCACCGGTCCTGTCGATCGAGATGACCAATCCCTGGCACGAGCCGCGACCGCTCCTGCAGGTCGTGCTGCTGGCGGCGATTGGCTCCTTCGCCTACTGGCTCTGGTTGCACGGCGCCGAGGTCGCTGCCGTCGCCGTCGCGCTCGCGGCGCTTGCGCTCGTGCCGGCCTCGCTCGCGGTGCTCGCGGTCGAAGGCCACATCGGCCGCGCGGTCTGGCCGCCGGCGCTGCTCGCGGTCGCCCGCGGCATTGGCTGGCGCTACCTCGCGCTCGTCGTCGCGACATGCCTCGGCGCGGCTGCGGTCGCGGCGCTCGCGCCGCACCTGCCCTCGATCCTCTTTTACGCCCTCCTACAGATCGCCTGCTACTCGTTCGCCACGGCGCTCGGTGGCGCGCTCTACGAGCGGCGGCTCCACCTCGGACTCGAGGCCTGGGAGACCCCGGAGCGGGACTCCGAGCGTATGAGCGCCGCGGACGAGCGCCGGCGCGACCGGGCGGCGGACGAGATCTATGCGCTCGTGCGCATCGGCCGACGGACGGAGGCCCTCAGGAACCTCAGCGCCGCACTCGGGCCCGCGCCGGTCGATCCGGCGGTGTATCGCTGGTATCGCGACCGCGCGGCGCGCTGGGAAGACCACTCCATCGCCGCGCGCCTGACCGGCGAGCTGGTCGGGCGACTGCTCGCGCTCGGCCGGCGCGGCGAGGCGCTCCTCGAAGTCGAGTCGTGGTGGCGGCTCGGTCGCGAGTTCGAGCCAGGCACTGCACGCGACCTCGACGTACTAAAAAGCGTCGCCGCCGAGCTCGGCCACGCCGCCACGCGCGAGCGACTGTCGCGCCAGGGCCCGCCGGTGTCGCAAGCAGGCGAATGACCCCAGCGGCGGGGCCGCGCTCGATTGCCGCGCGGGGCCATGCGCGTCAAACTGTCGCTATGACACTCAGCGTCCTCGACATCTTCAAGATCGGCATCGGCCCTTCGAGCTCCCACACGATGGGGCCGATGAACGCGGCGCGGCGCTTCGTGATGGATCTGGCCGAGCGCGGCCTCCTCGAACGCACGGCCCAGGTCGGCGTGCAGCTCTACGGCTCGCTCGCGCTCACCGGCCGCGGCCACTGCACCGATCGCGCGATCCTGCTCGGACTCGAGGGACAGAGCCCCGAGGGCATGGATCCGGCGGCGGTTGAACCGGCGCTCGCGCGGATCCGGGGCAGTGGACGCCTGTCGCTCGCCGGGCGCCGCGACATCGCCTTCGACGAGCCGATGGACCTCCTCTGGCACCGCGACCAGGCGCTGCCGGGACACTCGAACGGCATGCGCTTCACCGCGCTCGATGCCGCCAAGGCGGTGCTGTGCCGCGAGGAGTATTACTCGACCGGCGGCGGCTTCATCGCCCGCGCCGACGAGCTCGATGCGCCTGCGACCGCGGCCACCGCGACGGAGGTTCCCTATCCGTTCGGGTCGGCCGACCAGCTGCTCGAAACCGCGAACCACCACGGCCTCGACCTCTACCAGCTCGTCCTCAAGAACGAGGCGGCGTTTCGCGAGCAGGCCGCGACCCGTGCGGCGCTGTTGCGCATCTGGGCCGTGATGCAGTCCTGCATCGAGCACGGTTTTGCGGCGCAGGGGCTCCTGCCCGGCGTCCTCAAGGTGCGCCGCCGCGCGCCGAAGCTGTACCGGCAGTTGATGGAAGCCGGCGCCGAGTCGCCGCTGCACGTGATGGACTGGGTGAACGCCTACGCGCTCGCGGTGAACGAGGAAAACGCGGCTGGGGGCCGCATGGTCACGGCGCCGACCAATGGCGCGGCCGGGATCGTGCCGGCGGTCATCTCCTACTACAACCGCTTCGAGCCCGGCGCCTCGGACGAGGGCGTGCTGCGCTTCCTGCTGGTGGGCGGCGCGATCGGCATGCTCTACAAGAAGAACGCGTCGATCTCCGGCGCCGAGATGGGTTGCCAGGGTGAGGTTGGCGTCGCCTGCTCGATGGCCGCTGGCGGGCTGGTCGCGGCGCTGAATGGCACCAACGAGCAGATCGAGAACGCGGCCGAGATCGGCATGGAGCACAACCTTGGCCTCACCTGCGATCCGATCGCCGGCCTCGTGCAGATCCCGTGCATCGAGCGAAATGCGATGGGCGCCGTGAAGGCGATCAACGCGGCGCGCCTCGCGATGCGCGGCGACGGCTCGCACAAGGTGTCGCTCGACCAGGTCATCGCGACGATGCGCCAGACCGGCCAGGACATGTCCTCGATCTACAAGGAAACATCCCAGGGCGGCCTCGCGGTCAACGTGCCGGAGTGCTAGCGGCGTCCGCCGCGGGCTCGCCCCGCGGCGCCGCTAGCCGGTCGCCTGCAGCCCCTGCGCGATCCCGCCGATGCTCGCGATCAGCGCTTCGAGCAACCGGTGGTCCTGCCGGTCGGTGGCGCGCCAGCGCTTGAGCAGATCGATCTGCATCAGGTGCATCGGATCGACATACGGGTTCCTGAGCTTCACGCCGCGCTGGATCGTCGGTTCGCCGTCGAGCAGGCGCCTCTCGCCGCGGAGCTTGAGGATCCACGACTGGGCCCGCTCGTACTCGGCGCGCACCGCGAGGAAGTGACCGCGGTGGTTCTCCGCCACGAGTTCCGCGTACCAGCGCGCGATGTCCATGTCGGCCTTGGCGAGCACGAACTCGGCGTCATCGAGCAGCACGCCAAAGAACGGCCACTGCACGACCATCCGCTCGAGGAGCTCCGTGCCGTGCTCGGCGACGGCCGCATCGAGGCCAAGGCCAAGGCCGTACCAGCTCGGCAGCATGTGCCGGCTCTGGCTCCAGGCGAACCCCCACGGCACGGCCCTGAGCGCCTTGAAGCTCTCAACGCCACCGCGCAACACGGGGCGCGAGCCGATCTGCATGCGCTCGATGACGTCGATCGGAGTCGCCGCGCGGAAGTACTGGTAGAAGCCCGGCGACTCGACCAAAAGGTGTCGGTAGCCCGCGCCGCTCGCCGCCGCGAGCGTGCGCAAGGTCGCGACGAAGGCCGGGTCGACGGCGCCGCGCTTGCTTGGCTGGCCGATCGCGACGCAGGCGGCGCCGAGCGCCTGCTCGAGGCTGCGCATCGCGATGGGCCTGAGGCCATAGTTGTTGTTGATGACCTCGCCCTGCTCGGTCACGCGCAGCATGCCGTTGAAGCTGCCGGCGGGCGCACTGCGTAGCAGCGTCTCCGGCCGGCTGCTGCTGCGGCTGCCACCCGTGCCGCGGGCGTGGAAGATCATGAGCTCGACGCCGGAGCTGCCGAACGCCTCGGTGAGCAGCGACTGCGCCTCGTGCAGCGCCCAGCGGGACGACACGAAGCCGCTGTCCTTGTTGCTGTCGGCATAGCCGAGCATGACGCCCTGGCGGTTGCCGCGCGCCGCGAGGTGGCCGCGGTAGAGGGGCTCCGCCAGCAGCGCCTGCATCGTCGCCCCGCACGCCGCGAGCGCCGGCACCGACTCAAACAACGGCACGATATCGAGCGCCACCTGGCCGTTGCGCTTGTCGACCATCTCGGCCCAGCGCGCGAGCAGCAGCACGGCGAGCACGTCATCCATGCCCTCCGCGCCACTGACGATGTAGTCGCCGATCGCCTCGCGACCGTAGCGGTGGCGGCAGTGCAGCAATTGCTCGAAGACCGCGAGCGAGCGGCGGCCGATCGCATCGAGCGGCCGGCTCGGACCCTCGTCGCGCTCGAGCGCGAGCTTGAGCCGCTCGATGCGCTCGGCCGGCGTGCGGCTCGCGAACTCATCGTCGCCGAGCCCCTGGCCGACGACGGTGCGGTGGACCTCGGCGTGCTGGCGCACATCGAGCGTCACGAGATGGAATCCGAATGTGCCGATGCGCTGGATGAGCCGCTCGACGTAGAAAAGGCCGGCGCGCGCCCCCTTGTGAGCGGCGAGGCTGTCGGCCATGAGCTTTACGTCGGCGAGCAGCTGGCCGGAGTTCTCGTAGTGATTCGGCCGGCCGTCGTAGGTATTGCGCAGCCGCGCCGCGAGCTGCGCGCAGTAGGTCCGGTACGGCATCTTGTCGTGCCGCGCCGGCGCGATCTCGTGGGCAGCGGGCACGAGCGCGGTGTACTCATCGATGCGCGACTGCAGCGCGCGCGACACGCCAATGCGGCTCGCGCTTTGGCTCAACCGCTCGCCGAGGCGCTGCAATTCCAGGTAGTAGGCGTTGACGATGACGAGCTGGTGGCGGGCGAGCGTCTCGCGGATCGTCTTCGCGTGGACGTCCGGATGGCCGTCCATGTCGCCGCCCACCCACGAGCCGAACCTGAGCACGCGCGGCAGGTCGCTCGGCTTGAGATCGCCACCGTAGATCTTTCGGATGGTACCGGCGAGCTCCTCGTAGAAGCCCGGCAGGATCCGGTACAGCACCTCCGACAGGTAGAAGAGCACGTGCTCGCGCTCATCCGCCACCGTCAGGCGCTCGCGCGGATGGTCCTCGGTCTGCCAGCCGGAGGTAAGCTCGGTGCGGATCTGCTCCCAGGTCACGCGCCGCTCGCTCGGCGTCATCGACGGGTCCAGTCGCTCGAGCATGTGCTCCGCCACGCGCTGCTGCTTGCGCAGGATCGTGCGGCGCGTCGACTCGGTCGGGTGCGCCGTGAACACCGGATAGATGCAAACCCGCGCGAGACGCGCCTTCAGCTCCTCGAGCGACACGCCCTCGCGCTGCAATCGACCGAGCGCATCGTCGAGGCCACCGGGCTGCGGCTGCGTGGAGCTCGCGAGGTACTCGCGCCGCCGCCGGATCCTATGAACCTTCTCGGCGAGGTTCACCACCTGGAACCAGGTGGAGAACGCGCGCACGAGGTCGCGCGCCTCGGCGGGATCCCGCCCCTGGGTGCGCGCGATGAGTTCCTCCTCGCCGCCCGCCTCCCCCTCGCGGCGCCTTATCGCGGCCACGCGATCGCCCTCGACAAGCTCGAAGCGAGCCTCGCCGCATTGCTCGAGCAGGATCTCGCCGACCAGCGCGCCGAGCGCGTGGACATCCTCGCGCAGCGGGGCATCCTTGGCCGGAAATTGGATGTTCTGACGGTACATCGCGTCCGCGAGGCGCCATTGGGGCGCTGTGACATCCAAAATGATAGCAGGCGGCGGTGCGGCCGCCGGGATCGCCCTACGGCGAGCGCGTCCGCAGCGCCGCGGCCGACCGCGCGAGGGCGGTCACGGCCGCGAAGTCGCCCGCCTCGATGAGATCGGCGGGGGCGACCGACGACATGCCGATCGCGGCGACATTCGGCTGCGCGAGGTAGTCGGCGGCCTTGTGGGCGACGATCCCGCCGGTCGGGCAAAACCTAACCGTCGGGAACGGCGCGTAGAGCGCCTTCAGCATCGGCACGCCGCCGGCCTGCTCGGCCGGGAAGAACTTGAGCGTGTCGAAGCCGGCCTCGAGCGCCGCCATGAGCTCCGTCGGCGTCGCGATGCCCGGCAGGAACGGCACGCCGAGCCTGCGCGCGTGCTCGCCAAGCGCGGCGCTGAAGCCCGGCGACACGATAAACTGGCTGCCGGCGGAAACAGCATCCGCCAGTAGCTCGCTCGAGACCACCGTCCCCGCCCCGATGACGGCCTCGGGCAACGCCTTGCGCATCGCGGCTATGGCGGGGAGCGCCGCGGCGCTTCGCAACGTGACTTCGATGACGCCGAGGCCGCCCGCGAGGAGGGCCTCGGCCAGCGGCACGGCGTCGGCGAGCCTGCCAATCGTGATGACCGGCACGACCGGCGCGCGCGACAGTATCGTTCGTATCATTGCCTGCTCCCGGCGGTTGCGCGCGCGCCGCTCTCGGCGTCGCCGACCGCGCCGCGAAATGACGCGAACAGCTCGCGTCCAAATCCGAAAACTTCCGCCCCATCGGGCGCGGCGGCGATGCGCGCGTCGAATTCGGCAGCCGGGACCTGCACGGTCAGCGTGCGCGCCTCGGCGTCGAGCCTGATCACATCGCCATCGCGAACCTTCGCGAGCGGACCGCCGGCGGCGCACTCCGGGGTCACGTGGATTGCCGCCGGCACGGACCCGGACGCGCCCGACATGCGCCCGTCGGTGACGAGCGCCACCTTGAATCCCCGCGTGAGCAGCGAACCGAGCACCGGCGTCAGCTGGTGAAGCTCCGGCATCCCATTGGCGCGTGGCCCCTGGAAGCGGACGACAGCGACGAAGTCGCGCTCGAGGGCGCCTGCCTTGAATGCCGCGACGATGGCTTCCTGCGAGTCGAACACCAGCGCCGGCGCCTCGATGACGTAGTCGGCCGGCTTCATGGCAGACACCTTGAGAACGCAGCGGCCGAGGTTGCCGCGCAGCACCCGCAGGCCGCCATTCGGGCTGAAGGGAGTGGCGACGGTGCGCACGACCGCGGTGTCGAGGCTCGCAGCGGGCCCCGCCCGCCAGCAGAGCCGTCCGTCGACGAGCGCCGGCTCCTCGGTGTAGCGCGAGAGCCCCTTCCCCATCACCGTGAGGACATCCTCGTGCAGGAACCCCGCAGCGAGCAGCTCGCGCAGCACCAAGCCCGTGCCGCCGGCGGCCTGGAAGTGATTCACGTCGGCCTGGCCGTTCGGGTAGACGCGGGCGAGCAGCGGAACCGCCGCCGACAGCTCGTCGAAGTCGTCCCAGTTGACCGTGATGCCAGCAGCCGCGGCGATCGCGACCAGGTGGATCGTGTGGTTGGTCGAGCCCCCCGTCGCGAGCAGCGTCACGATGCCGTTGACGATCGCTCGCTCGTCCACGATCGCGCCGATCGGCAGGTACTCAGGCCCAAGCGCGGTGATGGCGGCGGCACGCGTCGCGGCCTCGGCCGTCAGCCGGTCGCGAAGCGCCGTCCCTGGTGCCACGAAGGCGCTGCCGGGCAGGTGCAGGCCGAGCGCTTCCATGAGCATCTGGTTGCTGTTGGCGGTGCCGTAGAACGTGCAGGTGCCGGGCGAGTGATAGCTCTGTGCTTCCGCCTCGAGCAACGTCTCGCGGCCGACCTTGCCCTCGGTGAACTCGCGGCGAATGCGCGATTTCTCGGCGTTCGGCAGCCCGGAGGGCATGGGCCCGGCGGGCACGAAGATGACCGGCAGGTGACCGAAGGCGAGCGCGCCGATCAGGAGCCCCGGCACGATCTTGTCGCAGACGCCGAGGAACAGCGCCGCATCGAACGCATCGTGGCTGAGCGCGACCGCCGTCGACATCGCAATGACGTCGCGGCTGAAGAGCGACAGCTCCATGCCCGGGCGCCCCTGCGTCACGCCATCGCACATGGCCGGGACGCCGCCCGCGAACTGCGCGACCGCCCCTGCCGCGCGCGCCGCCTGCTTGATGAGCGCGGGATAGCGCTCAAGCGGCTGGTGCGCGGAGAGCATGTCGTTGTAGGCCGAGACAATCGCGAGGTTCGGCCAGCGGCCGGTGCGTAGCTCGCGCTTGTCGACCGAGTCGGAGCCGGCAAATACGTGCGCGAGGTTCGCGCACGAAAGCCGGCCGCGGCTCGCGGTGCGCGTGCGCGCCGCCGCGAGGCGCTCGAGGTAGGCGCCTCGGTCGCCGGCGCGGCGCGCGAGGATGCGGGCGGTCACCGCCGAGACGAGCGGGTGGATCGGGACGGACGAGCTACCTGTCATCGCACTCCGCCCTCGCTAGGGCTCCGGGAATCGGTGGACGCACACGGCGGATATCTGTAGTTATACTACATTCTTCGACGATCACTGTCTGCGGATTTTCTATAAAATATTGATATATATCATTATAAAATGTCGCGCCTAGCTTCCCACGGTGCTATTCTCATTCTCGCATTGGTAGTTTAACTACATTCTTGGAGTTGACGTGAGCCGAGCCCCGCGATCATCCGAAGCCTCCTCGACAACCCGCGGCGAACCCCCCGCCTTCGACCTGGTGCTCTTCGGCGGCACCGGCGACCTCGCGATGCGCAAGCTCCTCCCCGCGCTCTATCGGCGCTTCGCCGACCAGCAGCTCTCGCCGCGCGGCCGCATCATCGGCGTCGCCCGCTCCGACATCGGCCGGTCGACCTACGTCACCAAGGCGGAAGCCGCGTGCCGCCTGCACCTCGGCGCCGCGTTCGACGCCAAGCAGTGGAGCGCGTTCGCCGGGCTCATCGACTACGTCCGCGTCGACGCGACGATCGCTGCCGACTACGGCGCGCTTGCCTCGACGCTGGGTAGTCGCGCGGAGGCGCTGCGCCTCTTCTTCCTCTCGACGGCACCGGACCTGTTCGCGGCGATCTGCCGCGAACTCGCTGCCGCCGGGATCGTGACGCCAGACGCCAGGATCATGCTCGAGAAGCCGCTCGGCGAGGATGCGGCGAGCGCCGAGCGCATCAATGACATCGTCGGGGCGATGGTCGGTGAGCGGCAGATCTACCGGATCGACCATTACCTCGGCAAGGAGACGGTGCAGAACCTGCTGGCGCTCAGGTTCGGCAACACGCTGTTCGAACCGCTCTGGCGCCGCGGGCAGGTCCAGCACGTGCAGATCACCGTCGGCGAGCAGCTCGGCGTCGAGGGGCGCGGCGATTTCTACGACCGCACCGGGGCGCTCAGGGACATGGTCCAGAACCACCTGCTCCAGCTCCTGTGCATCCTCGCAATGGAGCCGCCCGCCAACAGCGCCGCCGATGCGGTGCGCGATGAGAAGCTCAAGGTGCTGCGGGCGCTGCGCCCGATTGGCGATGCGGAGGCGCTCCTCAAGACCGTGCGCGGCCAGTATCGGGCAGGTCTGGTCGGCTCCGCCAAGGTGCCGGGCTACCTCGATGAGCCGGGCGTGAGCGCAGGCTCCCGGACGGAGACGTTCGTCGCGATCAAGGCGGAAATCGACACGTGGCGGTGGGCGGGAGTGCCCTTCTACCTAAGGACCGGCAAGCGCCTACAGGAGCACCTGGCGGAGATCGTCGTCACGTTCCACGAGGTGCCGCACTCGATCTTCGACGGCCCATTCAGCGCCCAGACGCCGAACCGCCTGGTGATCCGGCTGCAGCCCGATGAGCACATCACGTTGCGCATCCTCGCGAAGAGCCCGGGCGAGGCGATGCGCCTGCGGCCGGTCGACCTCGCGCTCGACCTCGGCGAATCCTTCAAGGCCCGGCCGCTCGACGCCTACGAGCGCCTGCTCGGCGATGCGATCCACGGCAACCTGACGCTCTTCATGCGTCGCGACGAAGTCGACGCCGCGTGGCGCTGGATCGACCCCATTCGCGCAGCCTGGGCGGCCGACGGCACGGAGCCGCGCGTCTACCCCGCTGGCACCTGGGGGCCGGCAACCGCGAACGCACTGATCGCCCGTGACGGCTTCGCCTGGCACGACGAGGAATGAGCCGCGCGGCGACAGCGGGTCCGGCACGCGGCGACCCGGAGTTCCTGAAGCGCGTCGCCGCACTCATCGACACGCTCTCGCCCGCCGAGTCGAAGGTCGCATCGGTGCTCCTCTCGGCACCCGCGTGGGTGCTCGACAACGCGCTCGCGGCGGTCGCCGAGCGCGCCGGAGTCAGCGAGCCGACGGTAATCCGCTTCTGCCGTTCGCTCGGACTCGATGGCTATCCGGCGCTGCGCCTTAGGCTCGCCGAGAGCCTCGCGAGTGGCGCATCGCTCTTCTACCGCGACGTCGATGCGCGTGATTCCGCCGCCGACCTCGCCGCCAAGATCTTCGAGCGCTCGGCCCGAACGCTCATGGACGTGCGTGGCCAGCTGGCGCCCGCGCGGCTCGAGGCGGCGTTCACGCTGCTCGCCGGCGCCAGGCGCATCGAGTTCTACGGCCTCGGCAGCTCCGGCATCGTCGCGGCCGACGCCCGCCACAAGTTCTTCCGCCTCGGGCTACAGGCGGTGTCCTACGCCGATGCGCACGTGCACGGCATGGCCGCAACGATGCTCGGGCCGCGCGACGTCGTGGTCGCGATCTCGAGCACCGGCCGCACGATCGACCTCATCTCGAGCATCGAGATCGCGCGCGACGCGGGCGCCGCGGTCATCGCGATCGCCCCACCCGCTTCACCGCTTGCACTCCGGGCCACCCTCGCGCTCGAGTTCTCGGTCGACGAGGACCCCGACGTGTACTCGCCGATGACCACACGCCTCGCCCAGCTCGCGGTCATCGACGTGCTGTCGGTCGGCGTGGCGCTAAGGCTCGGGCCCGAGCTCGTCGATCGGCTGGAGCGCAGCCACGCGAGCCTCAGGGACAAGCGCCTGCAGCCGGTCGACTGAGTCGAGGGCCAGCCGTCGGTGTGGCGGCGGGGTCGATCGCGTAAAGTCGCTCCTCGCCACCCAACACCATCGGACGATGGCTATCGCCCCACGCACCCTCCGCGACCTTGCCGACCGCCGCTCGCGGGGCTCGACGGGGCCGCAACCCTGAGCGCCCGCAGTCGCGGAATCGCCGGCCGCTCGCTGAGCGGACTCGCCCTCGCCGCAGCCGGCGCCGCGTGCTTCGCGACCAAGGGGGTGTTCGCGAAGTACCTGTACGCAGACGGCTGGGACTCGGAAGGCGTGTTGCTCGTGCGAACGCTGCTCGCGCTGCCGGCGATCGCCGCCTGGACGCTGTGGCGGCTGAAGCCGGGCACGCTGCGCCTAGCGCCGGCGACGGCCCTCCTCGGCGCTGCAGCGGCCGGAGCGCTCTGCTACAGCGTGGGCTCGGGCCTCGATTTCTACGCGCTGATGCGGCTCGATGTCAGCATCGAGCGGGTGCTGCTGTTCTCCTACCCGTCGATGGTGGTGGTGCTCTACGCCGCCATCTACCGGGAGATGCCGAGCGCCGCCGCCGTGGTGGCGCTCGCCGTCACCTACGTCGGCATCGCGCTCGTCGTGTCCGGCTTCGACTTCAGGGTGTTCAGCGCAAACCTCGCCGGCTCCGGCCTCGTGCTCGGCTGCGCGCTCACTTTCGCGATCTACTATCTCGCGAGCGATCGCTGGACGGGGGTCCTCGGCAGCGCCGGCTTCACGCTGTTAGCATCGCTAGCCGCGACTGTGTGCCTCGTCGTGTTCCACCTCGTCCGGCACGGCCTCACTCTCGGGCCGTGGCAGATCAGGGACGCGGGGTTCTTCGCCGGCCTAGTGCTCATCGCGACCGTGCTACCGATGCTGTCGATGGCCGAGGGCGTGCGCCTGATTGGCGCTGAGCGGGCGGCGGTGGTGAGCACGGTCGGGCCGCCGACTACGCTCCTGCTCGGTGCCTGGCTTCTCGATGAGCGGCTGCGCCTCGCGCAATGGCTCGGCGTCGGACTGATCGTTGCCGGGATACTGATCCTCGAGCTCGCGCGGCATGGCCATCGCCCGGGCGCGCCGAAGCGCGCCTGAGCGCGTCCGCGGGCGGGGTCGCTACGCCGGGAAGAAGTCGATCGGCTTCGTCGTCGTGATGAACTCGACGTCGCGCTCGTCGAACTTGAACATCTTGATGCGCGCAACCAGCTTGCGCTCGAGCTCCTCGTCCTTGAGCTCGCTCGAGAGGATCTTGCAATCGGTGACTTCGCCGGTCGGCGCGATGGTCAGCTGGACGACGACTTTGCCCTGCAGCTGCGGGTTCTCGCGGAGCGCGCGGTTGTAGAGCGCGTAGATCGCCGACTTGTTGCGATCGAACACCATCTCGATTTCTTCACGGCTGCGCGACGCCTTGCCGCTATTGCCGGTACGGGTCGCCTCCGCGTGGTCCTTCCTGATCTGGTCGGCGAAGGACTGGACGCCCGCGGTCGTCGAGTGGCCGTGCAGGTTGCCGGGGCCGCCACCGAACCCCGAGCTCAGCGCCGCGGTGTTGATGCCGCCGCTGCCGCCCGTCAGGTTCGAGGTGATCATCGACCGCTCGGCGCGCGCCGGGCCGTCGACCTTGGCGTTCAAGGGCTTCGCGCTCGAGAGCTCCGTGTTGAGCGCGGCGCGCAGGTCCGCGAGCTCGTCCTTGACCTTGTCGAGCTGCTTCTGCGCCTTCTTCTTGGCCTCGACCGTCTTGTCGACGACCGGCGGCGGAATGACGGGCTTGGGCTCGACGACGGGCTTGGGTTCGGGCTTCTTTTCCTCGATCGGCTTCGGCGGCGCCGGCGGCGGCGTCAGAACGAGCTTGATCACTTCCTCAGGCAGCGGCGGCGCGACCGGCTTCTCGGGCGTCGGCAGCACCTGCGCCAGGATCGCGATCGCGAGCCAGATGGCGAGGCCGACGCGCAGCATCCGCTTGAAGCGGCGCTCCTGGTCGGCGTTCGAACTCCACGGCAGTTCAAAAACGCGGTAATTGCTGGCTAGCGTGGTCATCGTGGGGCCCGTTCGACGGAACTCAACCAGGATTCAGGCCGGTGAAGGCCCGCTCTTTCTCGGTTACCGCGAGCGACAGCTTGCCGACGTCGGCCGCGGTCGCCGCCATCATGATCTTCTTGAGTACGCTGTATGGCAGCGTCTTGTCGGCCAGCACCGTGACCTCGCGCGCGGCCGGGTCGTTCTTGTCCGACACGGTCCGTTTCTGGGTCTCGGTGGACAGGCTCGTCTTCAATGCGGTCATCGCCGGCAGCTTGCCGGCATCGATGTCGGCGACCGTCGCAGTCGGCGTGCCGTTCACGAATATCGTGTCCTTGGTGACCATCATCACCGTCGATTCGTGCGGCTTCGACTCCGACACCGACTGCGGCACCGAGATGTTCTTGGTGTTCGGCATGATCTCGTAGTCGGCCGTGTGCACGAGCATGTAGACGACGAGGATGACGAGCATATCGATCATCGGCACCAGCGCGGGCATGCCGTGGCCCCGGTGGTGGCCACCGGGCTTGCGGTTGCGGGTCAGGCGCGAGGAAATCATGTCGTCGCATCTCCGAGCGAAATCTGCGGGAACAGCTCGCCGCGGGCCGGCTTGCCATCGAGCGTGCCTTCGAATGAGCGCACCGCGTCCATCGTCTCGACGATCGTGTCGTACGGAATGGCGGGCTCGAGCAGCACTGTCGCGTTCCTCATTTCCGGGTAGCGCGCCTTGATGCGGCTCAGCAGGCCCGAGACGCCGTCGAAGTCGTAGCCCTTGGCCACATTCGGGAAGCTCTGGATCATCCCGGTGTTCTTGTCCTGGACATCGAGCGAGCCCGCGCGCACGACCACCTCAAGCACCAGCCCCTCGGGGATCTTGATCGGCTCCGAACTCTGCGCCGGCAGGTTGAGTTCGACGATGTGCGTGCGCGAGAAGACCGCCGTGAAGATCAGGAAGAACAGCAGAATCGTAAAGATATCGAGCATCGGAACGATGTTGACATCGTTCCGACCCTTGAAACGCGCATGGCTGCGCGTTTGCCGGCGGGCTATTACCGAACCGCTCACGCCCTGGCTCCACGCACCTCGCCGGTCGAACGGGCAACCGGAGCCGCCGCTGCGGCGGCGGCACCCGCGGCTGCAGCACGCTGCTGCCGCTCGGTGAGCGTGTTCAGGAACTTGATGCTCGCCACTTCAAGGCTGTCGACGATGTTGGTCGTCTTGGTCTCGAGGTAGAGGTGCGACAGGAGCAACGTGATCGCGGCCAGGAGGCCGAGCGCCGTGTTGTTCATCGCGACCGAGATGCTCGCCGAGAGCAGGCTCGCCTTGTCGGCCGGGTTCGCCGTCGCAACCGCCGCGAAGGCGTTGATGAGGCCGAGCACGGTGCCGAAGAGGCCCATGAGCATGCCGATGTTGGCGAGCGCCGCCAGGTAGTGGGTGCGACGCTCGAGACGCGGGATCACCTCGACGAGGCTCTCCTCCATCGCCTTCTCGATGTCATCGCGTCGACGCGCCGACTGGATGCGGCTGAGGCCGTACTTCATGACCTGCGCGAGCGCGGTGCCGGAGGCCTGCACGACGTTCATCGCCTGCTTGTAGTTGCCCGCCTCGAACAGCGGCTGCAGCTCGTCCCAGTGACGGCGATTGCCGGTACCGACGCGAGTGAGATAAATGAATCGCTCGATAGCGATCACGATGCCAATCGCCCAGATGAGCGCGATCGGGTACAGGAAGAAACCTCCCTGCTTGAAAAAGTTGACTATTGTCTCGTAGGCATGCATCTGCGCTGCTCCGTTGGATCCTGCGCGTTATTCCGGCTGGGCCGACCCATTTCACTCAAGTTATGTTACGAAATCCGTGGCTCACTTCTCAGGCCGCTCTTTCACCGCTCCACTTGTGACGTGCGTCTCGTCGCGGGGGCGGTCCGGTGTCAGTGCGCCGTAATAGTCGATCTCGCGCCGGAAGACCTCGCGGTCCACCGGCTGCAGGGCCTCGTCCACGAGGCTGTTGACCGGACGGCCGACGAGATCGCCGATGTCCGAGCGTTTCCAGGGGACGACCACCATGACCTTGGGAAGCTCGCGGTTGCCGGTGATCTGGGTGGTGTCCAGATCGAGCTTGTCGGCCGAGGGGCCGCCGCGGGCGGCCGACGCTGGCTTCTTGCCGGGCGCCGCCTGGGCCGCGCCGGTCGGGACCGGGTTCGTCCTGGCGGCAGCCACGGGTGCGGCGACGGGCGGTTCCCGCACCGCGGGTTGCGCGTCCTCAATAGCCTGCGAGCGAGCGAGCGCGTCCTTGTCGGCGGCTGCCGGCGTCGTCTGCGCGGCGGCGGTCGTCAGGGCGCCCGCGAGGCACAGGGCCGCAGTGAGGAGTCGTGCGAGTGCGGTCACTGGGCCTCCGTCCGTGCGCTCTTCTGGCCGCTGCCGAGTCGCTGCTTGATCTCTGCAATCCATGCCGACATCTGCTTGTCCTCGCCGCCGGCCAGCGCCAGCGAGCTCTCGTACTGCCTGAGCGCGTCCGCGGGCTTCTGCAGGTAGAGGTCGAGTAGTACACCGAAGTTCCGGTGCGTGCGCGGCATATCCGAATCGAGCTCGAGCGCGCGCCCGTAGGCGTGCTCCGCGTCCTGGAACCGGCCGAGCTGCCGGTAGACGGCGCCAAGCTCGGCCTGGGCAATCGCGTTGTTCGGGTTGCGCTTCGCGGCCTCGCTGAGCGCCGCCTCGGCTTCCGTCCAGTGGCCCTGGCGCGCCTCGACGATGCCGAGGTCGAGCGGGGGACCGGCGAGCGTTGGCGCGGCGTCCTTAAGCGCCGTGAACTCGCTGACCGCCCGGGCGCTGTTGCCCTGCTCGGCGGCGACGACGGCCTCCTGGAAGCGCGTCGCGATCGGCAATGGCACGGCCGGTGGCGCCGGTGGCGGCACCGGCGGCGGCGCGCCACGTTTGCCCGCGGAGGGCTGCCCGGCAGGCGACGGCACTTCGACCGGCGCCGCTCCCGCGGCCGCATCGATCACGAGGTCCTCGTTTTCCTCCGCCTTCGCGAAGCGCGCGGGCTTCAGCTTGGCGAGGGCCGTGAAGCTCTGGCGCACGGAGGCATCGTAGACGCCCTGCGCCGCGCGCACGGCATTGATCATGTGGATCTCGATCGCCTTGTCGACGAACGGGTCCGCCTGGTCCTCGAGCAGCAGGTTGTACTGCTCGAGCTCCTCGTCCTTGAGCGTCTTCGGGCGCTCGGACTTCAGCAGGTCCTCGCTCAGGTGGCGGTAAAGCTCCGCCATCTCGTAAGTCGCGCCGGTCGAGACCTCGGCGACGGAGTAGGCATCGGCAGCTTCGTAGGCCTTGAGCGCGCGCTGCATCGCGGTGCGCTTGGCCTCGAGCGACTTCTTGAGCGGCAGCGTCAAGCGGATCGCATTGAACTCATCGCGCGTCGGCTGTGCGAGCTCGAGCGAGGCGACCGCCGCGAGGTAGCGGCTGCGGTCGGTGCGCGCCGCGCCGGCGGCGTGGTCCGCCGCGACGATATCGGCCAGCAACGCCGCGCGGCGTGGCGCGTCGCCGCGCGCCTGCGCCATCTCGGCGAGCTTCTGGCGCGCCTCCAGCGCGGGCTCGAACGGCGTCGGGAAGCGCTTGACGTAGAGCTCCCAGCTGGCTGCACACCTCGCGAGGTCGCCGGACTTCTCGTAGAGCGTCGCGGCCTGCGACAGCGCCTCGCGCTGCAGGTCCGCCGAGCCGCCGGGGGCGACCGCGATGCGTTCGAACTCGGCCGCGGCCTGGCCGGGATGGCCGCCCTCGACGTAGGCCCCCGCCAGCTTGCGGGTGACTTCCGGCTGCAGTTCGCTCGCCGGGAAATTGCGCCGGAAGCCCTCGAGAACCTCGATCGCGCGTGGCCATTCCTTGAGTCCGATGAGGAGCGCCGCGGCGTCGTAGTCCGCCGTCGCACGGATCTTTGCGCCGGGGGCGAGCTTGGCGATGCGCAGGAAATCTTCGACCGCACCGGCGTCATCGCCGGCGGCCTTGCGCGCCTCGCCCTGTTTGTAGACGGACGCGGCAATGCGCTCGTCGATGGCGCTTCGCTGCGGGTCGTTCGCCGGCAGCAGCGTCTGCACCTGCAGGTACGCGCCCTCGGCCTTGTCGTACTGCGCGAGCTCGAACTGGCCGTTGGCGATCACCGTCCAGGCCGTCCGCTGTTTCTCGACGTCGACGGACGGTCGGCGCGCGAGGATCATGTCGGCGACATCGACCGCCTTGGCGTAGTCCTTAACGTCGTAGAGCTCGCGCGCGGTACGCACCAGCACCGGCACGCTCTCCGGGTGCTCCTGGAAGGTGACCGCGAACCTGAGGCCGCTCTCGAGACCCTGCCGGTGCCAGGCGGCCTTCGCGTCGGCCTTGAGCTCGGCTTCTTCCTTCTCGTAGGACACGAGTGCCGCGTAGCCGGCCGTCGCCGACTTCGCGTTCGGGGTGTAGGTGTAGGCGGTCCGCTCGTACTCGAGCGCCGCATCGTGGAACTGGTGGCTCTCGAACAGCGTGTCGGCGAGCAGGTAGTTGGTCGCCGCCGCCTCCGGGTCGTCCGGGAAGGACTCCAGGAACTCGCGGTACCAGCGCGCCGCCTCCTGGTAGTCGGCGGGCAGCTTCGAGCCTTGGGCCTGGGCGTGGTAGAACGCCGCGAGATCCTTGACGTTGGTCTTGAGCTCACGCACGACGAGCGGTGAGTCGCCGGGCTTGCGCGCAGCCCAGAACGACGACCCGAGGCGGTACTGCTGCACGTACTCGCGCTTGCCGTCGAGCACGAGCGATGCGAAGCCACCGCGCTTGTAGGCCTCGATCGCCTGCATCTGCAGCAGCGGCGCGCTGCCGTGGTTCGGCTCGCGCTTGGCGAAGGCCCGGTAGGCGTTGGCCGCGTCCGTCCAGCGCTCCTTGCTGACGTACAGATCGCCGAGCGTCGCGTACAGGAGGTGCGCGTACAGCTTGCTGCCATGGTGGCTCAGGAACGCGTCGATGCCCTTGGCATCCTCGTCGAACGAAAACGAAATCGCGCAGACACGCAGGGTATCCTCGACGAGCTCGCGCTGCGGCCGCGTGAAGCCCTCGATGTCGCGCTCCTTGCCGGCGGCATCGAGCAGACTGCGGTCAAGGAGCTTCGCGAACGAATCAAGCGCCGACTCAGCGTCGCCGCGCTTGAAGAGCGCCCAGCCATGCTTGTAGAGGCTCTGCTCGTAGAACTCCGAACGCGAGCCGATCGCGATCACGCTCGCATACGCGCTCGTCGCCTCCGGCCAGCGCCGCGCCATGAACAGGACTTCGCCGCGACGGAACTCAGCCTCGGCGCGGTACTGGCTCGACGGGTAGCGCTTGACCAGCTCGTTCAGCGTCGCAAGCGCCTTGTCGTCCTTCTGGTCGGCCTCGTAGGCGCGTGCCAGCTGGTAGAGCACCGAATCGTTGCGCTCGTAGTTGGGATAGGCCGCGAGCAGCTTCGTGTAGAGCAGGATCGCGTCGGTCGTGTCGAGCGGCGAACCCTGCGCCAGGTCCTTTTCGATGCGGTCGACCTCGCCCGCCTCGAGCTTCAGGTCGCCGAGCCGACGCATGGCCTCGGCGCGCAGTGCCGCATCGCCTTTCGCGAGGTCGAGGAACGCCGCATAGTTCTCGCGGGCGCGGTCGGAGCCGCCGCTGACAGGATCGTCCGGGCGAACATCGACCTGCCGCTGGCTGAGGTCGGCGATGGTCGCCGCCTTCTTCTTCGCCGCCGCCTCGACGGCCGGGGCCGCGAGCAGCGTCGCGCAGGCAATCGCGATGCAGGTGCGCAGCCGGTTCATTTCGGGTCGTCCGGGGACTGCGGCGCGGCCGGCGTCGCCGGCTTCTGCTCACCAGCGGCGGCACGGTCATAGATCGTCGCGAGAGCGTAGCGCGCCTGCAGCATGTAGGTCGAGATCCGGTCCTTCTGGGAGGCAAGCTCGGTCACGGCGATCTCGGCGAGGTAGTCCGCCTGCGCGTGCTCGAGCGCCGCCAGGCGATCGCGGGCCGCCTCGATGCGCGGGCGCAGCTCACCGATGCGCTGGCCAAACTCGCCGTTGCGATCCGGCACCGCGGTCTTGGCCTCCTGGACCAGCGACCAGCGCTTCTCCGTCTCGCGCAGCGCCTGCGAGACGTCGCGCAGGTCCTTGCGGGCCGCCCAGGCGCGTGCCTTGAAGCCGTCGTTCATCTGCCAGTAGATGACGCCCTTGACGAGGCGCAGCTTCTCGCGCGCCTCGCTGACGTCGGGGTCATCGCCGGCGGCGGCGAGTACGCCTTCCATCTGCTCGACTTGGGCCCAGATCGCGCGTTCACGCGGCGTACCGAGCGCGGCACGGTCACCGGTCGACTCGGCGCTCGCGACGCGCGACTCGAACTCGGTGCGGCGATGCTGCAGCTCCTCGACGTCGACCCCCTTGAGCTTCTCGAGCACGACCGGCAAGCGCTCGGCGTAGCGCTGCCGGCGCGTCGCCAGCATGTCGTCGAAGGCATCGACGCTCGTTGCCCAACCGTCGAGGTTGCGCTCCATGTAGCGCATCATCCGGTAGTTCTTGAGGCCTTCCTGGAACTCGTTGCGGGCCAGGAGATGGAAGAGGTACCGCGACTCGGGTGCGTCGGGGAGCGATGACAGCTGCCAGAACCAGCCGAGCTGGTTCTTCGATTCGTTCTTGACGATCGTCTCGATCAGGCCACCCTTGCGGATCGAGTCGATCGACTCATCGAGGCGAGCGCTCTCGGCGATGAACTCCCGGATCGCGGTCTCGTAGGCCTCCGCCGCCTGGCGGTCGGCGCCGAGCTTGCCGAAGGCGTACGGCACGGCGAGGTAACTCTCCTGCACCGCTGAATCGAGCAGGTTGCGACCGTGCAGCTCCGTCCACGGCACGAGCGCCTCGCGATACTTCTCGACGCCACTCTCCGCCCAGCCGACGCCGAGCAGCGCCTTGGTCGACAGCGGACCGTCGAGCCGCACGCGCTCGAGGTAGGGACGTGCCTCGAGCGGGCGATTGGCCTGCAGGAGCGCGTAGCCGAGCGCGAGGTTCGCCTTGTCGCGCAGCGCATCGAGCTCGCGGTTGCTGCGATCGATCTGGCCGACCGCATCCAGCATGTGGACGCCCTCGTCGAGCTTGCCGCTGCGCACCAGCGCGACGCCCAAGTTGAACTGGGCGTAGGCCTGCCACGTAACCGGGCCCTTCCAGTTGTCGAGTGCGCGGATCGCTTCGGGGTACTTTCCCTGGTACATCAGCGACTGGGCGAGCAGCATCCGTCGCTCGGCTTCCATCTCAGGTGACAGACCCGCGCGCCCGGCCGCCGCGAGCGTCTCAGTCGCCTTGTCGAGGTAGCCACGCAGGTACCAGACCTTGCCGAGGAAGAAGCGCGCGCGGTCCCGGACCGCCGGCGGCACGTTCTTTCCATCGAGCACGCGGGCGAATATCTCGCCAGCCTCGCGGTGCTGCCCGACGGACAGGTAGAGGCCACCGAGCAGAAGCTCCGCGTCGTCGGCGTGGTGCTGGAGGCGGTTCTTTACCTGCGCGGCGGTGAGGCGCGTGAGTGCGTCGAAGTAGTCGTCCTGGAAGAAATAGAAGAGTACGTCGCCGTAGTAAAGGTCCTGCACCTTCACCGGCGGCAGCGCACCCGGCGTCGGCGCGACGCGCGGCGTCGCGAACGCAAAGGGCGCCGCGAGCACGAGCAGCCAGCCGAGCGCCGAGCTGACGCGGCGCGTGCCGAGGCGCGGATTGCCGCCTTCGGTCACTCCCACTCCTTGATCGTGAACTCCGGCTGCTGCGCGCTCTGCCGATCAGAAATCTTAAGCTCGACGTATTTGGCGCCGACGCCCTTCTCGAAGGTCAGGTTCGCGCCGCGCTTGTAGTCACGCTCGTGCGTGCCCTTGCCGGTGAAGAACGCGACGAGCTCATGCTTGCCGGTCTTGAGGTTACCGATGAACACCCGGTGCACACCGCCGCGGTTGAGCGCCTCGACCTCGCGGTCGGTATACAGGTAGTTGGCGACTTCCTTGTTGTCGAGCTTCAGCTGCAGCGAGTCGAGCTGGAAGAAGGTGCCAACGTCGAGCGAGATGAAGACGGCGACCTGGGTGTTGGCCGGGAAGAGCAGCTCTTCCTCGAGCAGAAACAGGTCGCGGTTAAGGTCGAGCACTTCCTTCTTCAGCGACTGGACGTCGCCGTCGAGGCTCCTGAAGTCCCCGCTCGGCGCCGCCGGCGCCTCGGCCGCCACCGGAGCTGCCGCGGGGCCTGGAGGGGTCTGCGCCTCCGCGACGCCGACCGATGCGGCGAATAGCGCACAGCCGAGCGCGGCACGTGCGAGCAAGGAGCGAATTGAGGTGATTGCCATCGTCGGAGCCTTCTGCATCAGGTGCGCCACTGCGCACCGGTAAACCACGCAATCAAGCGCTGGGTCCACGACACGCGGATGCGTCGTTCGGACGGGTCACGTCGCACGCGGCTGCGTCCCAAGCCAAGCATCGCGACGGCGATCAGCGGACTGTCCATTGTTCTCTCCGTTCCTCTACTCGTCCAGCAGCCGGCGCAGCTCGACCAGCAGCGCGGCGTCGCCGGCTGCATCCAGTTCACCGTGCGCGTAGCGCACGACTCCACCGCGATCGACGAGCAGCGTCAGCGGCACGTCGCCGACCTCGAAGCGCCGGCCGATCACCTTTTCCGAATCAAACGCGTTGCCGAAGCGCACGCCAACGGCTCGCGCAAGGTCGGCGGCCGAGGCAGGCTTGTCATCGAGGCTTATCCCGACGACGACCAGCCCCGCGCTCGCGTAGGTCGCATTGAGCTTGCCGAGGCGTTCGAGGAAGGCGCGACACGATCCGCACCAGCTCGTCCAGAAACCGAGGACGACCACCTCGCCGCGACGCTCTGACAGACGGAAGTTGCGGCTCTGGCCCGTGAACAGCCGCTCGACAAGTTCAGGCGCGGGCTTGCCGAGGAGCGGGTGCCGCGCGGCGCGATCGACCGCGACTGCGCTGCCGCTGCCGAGCAACGCGGTCGCGAGCACGGCGGCGGCGTAAGCCACTGATCGAAAGGACGGGGAACGACGCTGAACCACGGCGGCCATGAACTCCACAAACCCGAGCCGAGGCAGCGGCCGCAAGTCGCACCGGAAGCGCGACGGTGGTCAGCGCGGTGCGGGCGATTCCGGTCCGGAAACCCACACTCGCAGCAACCCCGCTGTCCGTCGAATCACGGACCGGAAGCTTTGCGTCCTCGCCTCACGACGAGTTTGCCCTTGGCAGATTCTGTAAACCTCGCACGCGCGATTGGCAGTGTCAACGCGTCGGGCTGTCCGAGAGTGATCGCCGCTTCACAAAACCGTTTTGTCACTGTTTTTGCCGGGGATACGTCGCTGCGTGGCGACAGCACGAGGACTCTGGACGTCCGCTGTCGACGCCCTGGAGCTGTTTTTGACGTGATCCAGTTCACGCTCGTCCTCCAAGCGTCTCGCCGCCGTGGCTGGACTCCCCGGCGGCGCCGTCGCTCGAAGGAGGAGGTCATGTGGCCGCAACACGCCGATCCACATTGAGCAGGCTTACGGTCGCTCGATCGCTCGCTGAGGATCGATGAGCGACCACGGACGTCGGCTCGATCGCACCCGCGCGTGCCGCTGACGCGACGTGAGGAGCCCTTGGCGCTGTCATCGCGCTTGGTTCGAGGGACGATGGCGGGGCTACTCCGGCGGGGCCCCCGTCGCGTGTCGATGCCGGCGGCGACTGGTTGCCCGGCGACGCGTGCGTAGGGTTGCCGGCGTAACCTGGCTTCACGACGACCGCCCCGCCCGGCCGCCAGGCCTGCGCGCAGCCCCACGGTTGAAGCGCCGCTGAACGAGCGCACGGTGGCCGAGGCTGCCGACACCCCGCCGCCACGATCCCGGAGTTCCGATGGGAGAAGATAACGGCGCCGCGATTACGGACGATGGCACCCGCGCTTCGCGGGTGCCCCGTCCCGCCCCGGGAAGCGACCGACGCTAGCCGGGGATGGTGCCGTTGACGATGGGCTGGAATGCCGCCAGCCTGTCGAGCATCGCCGAGCCGCCGAGCGCCTGCGTCGGGAACACCTGCTGGAACTGCCCGGTCTGGCCGTGCAGCGCCATGTAGTTGAGCAGCACCGTCTGGACCAGCGCGAGCACGCTGCTCGCGCCCGGGCTCCCGGCACTGTTGACCGACCCGTCCGACGTGTAGAGGCCGATCTGCTGGTGCTGCGCGGCCGAGATGCCGCCAGCGGTCGAGAGCTGCGGCTGCCCGGTCGGGTTGTAGACGAGGAAGTACGTCGCGGCGGCCGACTCGTTGTCGGATGACCACATGAACTTGCCTCGCCCGTCGACGGTGTTGTCGACGACGCCGTTCGCGGAGATGCCGCCGTCGCTGATCACGTAGATCATGACCGGCTTCTGGATCCGCGCTGCGAACTCGAGACACGCGCCGATGCAGCGCCCGGCGTTGAGGTCGCGAACCTCACCGGTCGAGCGGCCCTGGCCGTGGTAGTCGAAGCCACCCATCTCGATCGTGCCGGCGCCGGCGTAGCCGCTGATGACCATCTTCATGATCGCGGCGGTCGTCTGGAAATCGCCGTTCGACTGGTACTCGGCCTGGCTGAAGATACCGGTGCCGCGCGTCGCGCTCTGGTCGACGATGATCGGGTCGAGGTCCGGATTGAGCGCGGCCGGGTTCGAGTAGTTCTCCGCGAGGTAGGCGGATTTTACGTAGTTGCAGTTCGCGGTCGACTTGACCGAGGCATCGGTCGGCAGGAGCGTCGAGACGTTCGAGAACTTCTGGCCGCTGATCCTGGACATCGACTCGAGCACCGAGACCGCATCGGCCGGGTTGGAAAAGAGCGTGCCGAGGACACCGGTATTCACGAGTCCGGTCACGTCCTGCGAACGCTTGACAACCGTCGGCATCAGCGCTGGCACGACCATCGACAGCGGCGCCATGGAGTTGCCGCCCGACTGCGAGGCCGACGAGCCGATCAGCGTCAGCAGGTCGCCGCGCGCGCCGGCCGCGGCGATGCCGTACATCGGGTTGTGCGGGTTCGTGTTGGTGTCGTTGTTCGATAGCGCCGGGATGATCGCGCCGTTCGTGAACGCCTGCGTCGTCACCGAGGTTCGCTCGATGATGCCGCGGGCGTGCGCGCTGTCGGCATGGAACAGGAGGCCGAGGCGGGCCTCGATCTGGTTGGCAAGATTCGGCGTCATCGAGCCAGGCAGCCCGAGCTTCGCGTAGCCGGCCGCAGACAGGAAGTCCCGCTGCCCACCGACGCCTCCAACCAATACGTTGCTGCCGGCGATGTTGCCGCCGCCCGCCAGGTCAAAGACGATGAACGGGATCTTGCCGGCGCCGGCGGTGATGCCGCAGGCGACCTTCTGGGCCTGGATGTCCGTATCGAGCGCCTTCGCCGTCCGCGGATTCAGCATGAGCCCAAGCGCGGTCGGCACCACGAGCGTCGCTGCGCTCGTCAGGAAGCCCTGCGCCAGGAAGTCACGCCGGCTGACGGGTCGCTTGTGCGATCCCTCGTGCCGGATCGGCTCGTGGAGCTTCAGCGTACGCGGCGGCTTGTTCCGGATAATCATGGGAATTGCCTCGATGGTTCCGTCACTGCACCAGCATTGCGGAGCTGCCCGCAATTGCCGCGCACGACGCCTTGACGATGGTTGCTGTTCCGGCCGAATCCGCCGTGACCGACGCCTTCAGCTTGGTGACGAGATTGTTGACCTCGGTGGTTACCGAGGCCGCACTCGGCTCGCTGGCGAGGAACTTATTCGCGGCGGAATTGGCGCTCAGCATGTGGTCGATGAGCGGCGTCAGCATCAGGTTCACACCGGCCTGCGTGCCGAATGCCGCCGACGGTGCCGAGCTGAAATTGAGGCCCGGGAAGTACGCCGCCGACAGGCTCGGGCTCTTGACCAGCGAGTCGCAGTAAGCGATCGACAGCTGGGCAATCGCCATCTGGTGCGAGGCGGAGAAGGCCAGGAAGTCCGAGGTCGCCGGCAGCGCCTGCTCCAGGCTCTGGAACAAGGTGGCCACTTCCGGCGTCGTGATCGGCACCGTCGTCATGACCGAGAGCGAAGCGTTGATCCGCTCGAAGGTCTTGACGCCGAGGTCGGCCGGACGCGCCACGTCGACCGGCGTCGGCGCGATGGGCACCGGGTCGGTATGGACGTTGGTCGCGCTGCCGATCTGCTCGAAGCTCAGGAAGAACTGGTCATAGGCCGGGCCCTTGTTGAGCTCGACGACCGTGCCGATCCTGGTCAGCGCGACGCTGGTCTGCGGCCCGACGGTCGGGTCGAAGCCCTGGCCGGACACCGTCGTGTTGAGCGGCGCGTAGGCCTGGCCGACGCCAAGCTCCGCACCGTTCTCGCCGATCCGCATGCCCTTGATGACGAGGTTGCTGAACGTCGTGGCCGGGTTGAGGCTCAGGAACACCGCCTTGTTGAAGAGGTACGAGTAGCTGTCGTTCTGCGACACTTCGAACATCACGTAGCTCTGCGAGAGCCCCGTGAACTTGTCGACGTTGAACAGCAGCATGTAGCGCTCGCCGATGCCGGCGGCGAAGTTCGTCTGGATGTCGCTCGCGCTCATCGCCCGGTTGTAGATGGCGACCATCTTGATGACACCGGCCCAGGGCTTCGTGCCCGATACCTCGTTGCCGAGGACGAGCGCGAAGGTGTTGTCCCACTGCGAGAGCGAGCCGCCCTTCTGCGGATCGCTGCCCGTCACGAGCGCGCCGTTGACATAGATCTGGCGCCCGTTGACCGGGTCGTAGGTCAGCACGGCGTGCTGCAGCGTCGCCTGCAGGACCTGATTCGCGTCCGGAGTCGACAACTGCGGCTGGCCGTTCGCGTTGGTCGTCGAGCTGCGCAAGCCGAAGTCGTAGTTGTACATCGTCTGGCCGAGCGTCATGTTCCGGGCGGTGTCGCCGCCGGAGTAGCTGACCATGTAGGCGCCGGTCTGCGTGACGTTTTCAGGCGCGACCCAGGCCTCGACGCTGAACTCGCCAGTCGTGAGGATCATGTCGTGCAGCTTCGCGCTGCCGGTGGTCGTGCCCTGCAGCTTGCCGCCGCTCTGGACCTGCACGCCCCAGCCGCCGACCCAGTTGACGTTGCCGGTCATGGTGAGGTCGAGTCCGGGTTCGACGCCGCTCGAGTCGTACGCGATCGTGCCGGTACCGGTCTTGAACTCGAACTTCGCGATCAGGCCGGTCTCGACACGGGTGCCGCCCGACGACACGATGCCGTCGTACAGCGTCAGCGCCTTCGACACGACCAGCTGCGGGCTGATCTGGGTCACCGGGACCTGGCCCGCGAAGGACTGGATCGCCGCCAGCATCTGGGCGGAGGCCGCGTCGCAGTCGCCGCTCCAGCAGTTGTGGAAGTCGAACTTGAGGCGCTGGTAGAAGCGCGACAGCGTCGGCGTATCGAGGTTGATCTTCGGCATCGCCGCGGCGTAGGCCGCATCGACGCCGGCCTGCGCGAAGAACGGCGACTGCGCGGTCAGCGCCGTCGGCGAATGGCAGCGCGAGCAGTACTGCGTGAGCAGCGGGTAGACCGTGCTCGCGAACAGCGTCGAGCTCGAGGGGAACGAGCGCGAGCCGCCCGCATCCATCATCGTCGGCGCGACCAGCTGCATCTGCGCTGTCGAGGTGCCGAGCGCGACGCCCGCCCAGTTCTTGATCCAGGTCGTGATCGTGTCGGCGCAGGCGGAGTTGCTGGACAGCCAGCAGTGGTGGCCGCCGCCGACCTTGATCACCATTTTCGAGTTGGCGGGAGTCGCCAGATCAACGACGGTCTGCGCGGCCGTGTAGGCCTGGTTGACGTCGTCGCTGCGCGCGAACATCGGCGACTGGTTGCCCTGGATGTGGCACGAGCCGCAGCGATCCTGCGTTTTGACGTTGTTCCACAGGTTGACGGCGAAGGCCTGCACGTCGCTGCTGGCCGGCGCGGGGCCGGTGTAGCTCTGCGCGGTCTGCGTCGGGCCCGAGGCCTGCGGGTTGTTGGCGGTCGGCGCGCTACCGGCGCCGCAGCCAACAAGGAAGGCGCTCGCCGTGACGGCAGCGACCAGCGAGAGCCAGTGGCCCTTCAGGCGCGCCGCGCCGAGCGAGAGGACGGTATTGCGAGTGGCAACAGAGTTCATGGTCGATACTCCCTCAATTGCCCATGCAATAGGCGGCGGTCTCGGCGAAGACTTTCTTCAGCGAGTAGCCCTGCTTGAAATCACTCTTGATGGTGCTGACCTGAGCGCGGTCAGCCGCATCGGACGGGGCGCGCAGGCAGACCGCCTGGAACACCTTCGTCACCTGGCACTGCGCGAACTGGTCGCTCGCGCCGAATTCCTGGCCAAGCGTCTTCGCGCCGTTGCCGGAGCCCGACAGCGTCGGATCCCAGCCCATCAGCGCGTTCGGACCGGTGCGCCAGCGGTTGTCCCACTTGTCGTCCGGCGTGATGAATCCCGCCGGGAACGTCGTGTTGTTGTGGAAGTACTTGCCGACGACGGTGCCCGGCGTGTAGACGATCTGGCCGGTCGAGGGGTCGCTCGCGTAGGTGAAGTCGTAGTACGCGAACGCCTGCGCCATCGGATCCAGGCCGGAGTGGCAGCCAAGGCAGTTGTTGAGGTAGACGCGGCTGTCGCCACCGGGGCTGCGGCTCACATCCTGGCGCACCCGGTCGGTCGGCCGCGAGTTGTCCATCACCGCTGCCAGGTCCGTACACATGTGGTTGATCATCGTGAAGCGAAACATGCGGCGGTTGGTGCCGACGTCGAAGAACGCCTGCGCCGCGGCGCGGGTCGTGAGGACGCCGGCGGTCGCCGCGGCGGGGAGGCCAGTCACCTGCGACTGGACCTGGCTCGTGAGCCCGGTCAGCAGGTTGACGCCCTGGGTCTCCATCTGCGCGTAGTGGCTGTTGTCCGTCTTCGAATAGGCCGGCAGCCCGAGCCCGCTCTGGCCTATATAGATGATGTCGGCCGACAGCACCGTGTTGAACGGCACCTCGTCGCGGACCATGCCGATGACGGTCGCGGTGTAGTCATTGAGTGGCGCGAACACCGTCTGGGGGACGTTGGTCCACGGCGTCACGAAGTTCTTGAGCACGACGCTGTAGAACATGCCGTTCGGGTCGTTGATCGCGAGGAGCGCGGCGCCCGTCGGGTTGTTGGCGTCGATGTCCGCCTGCATCGCGTCGAGGACAACCTGCGTCGGCGGCGTGCCGTTGAGGCGGTCGTGTATGCGCATCGCCTGCTCGCGCGAGCCGGCCTGCGCCGTTGCGCTAGCCAGCGATGCGAGCGCAAGTACCGTCGCGACGGTCGCAAGCAAGCTGCGCCCCTTCGGACGTGCGCCGTGCGTCGAGCTCAAGAGCGTCGGTGCTTTCATGGCAGTTAACCCGCAGCCTAGTGTTAGAGGTCGCGCGGACTATATCGACGGGGTTTAGCGCCAGTAATGTCTCAGGACTGCGACAATGCTGCGGTCGTGAACCACATCCCAATCACGGACCAAGTCGCGCCCCGGCGACATTACGGGCGGCGACTTGCACAGGTACTCTAGTGACTGGCCGGGGCTCTGCTAAGTGCGTGCTACTGCTGAATTCCGCGCGGAAAGCGGGAACCGCACAGACTGGCCTGTGAGCGTGTTAACAGAATCTGGTGTGCGCGAACGACATCATGTGCGTCGCTTCCATCGCGTCCGGTAACAGCTACCTGGTGCGTGTGGTGCGACGGAAGCGAGGACGCCGATGACCACGATCCTTTCAATCCCGCTGAAGCGCATTTGTGGCGTGCTCGCCGTCGGCTTGATGGCGACGGTGCTCGGCGCGTGCTCGAGCAGTGAGGGCACTGCCGGCGGCAACAACAGCGGGATCAGTCTCGGCACCAGCGGTTCATCGAACGATCCGGTATCGCCGGATTTCGGGATCGCGTACATCAAGCGGACTCTGCCGGACCCGAAAGACCCGAACGCGATAACGCTCGAGGATGACCTGCGCATCCAGCGCGTCTGGAACGGACCGGCCGATGTCTACCTGCGCCAGGCCGCGAGCCCGAGCGCGAGCGAGATGAACATCACCGCCGCGGTCACGAATGGCCTGTGGGACGTGCGCGACCTCGACGTGTCCTTCGATGGCACGAAGCTCATCTTCTCCATGCGCCCGCCGCTCCTCAAGAACACCAAGGACGACGAGCAGCCGAACTGGTCGATCTACGAGTACGACACCGCGACCGCAAAGCTCCGCCAGGTCATCGCCGACCCGATCGCCGCCAGCCTCGGCCACGACGTCGGCGCGCACTACCTGCCCGACGGGCGCATCGTCTTCGCCTCGACCCGCCAGCACGATGCCAAGGCCGTGCTGATCGACCAGGGCGAGGAGCAGTTCGCCGCGGGCGTCGAGGGCAACCGCAACCGCCCGGCATTCATGCTCCATGTCATGGACGCCGACGGCACGAACATCAAGCAGCTCTCCGTCAACACCGGCCACGACCTCGATCCGTCGGTACTCAATGACGGGCGCATCGTTTTCACACGCTGGGACATCAATTCCGGCGCCGGCATGCACCTCTACGCGATCGATCCGGATGGTGGCAACGAGCAGCTGCTGTACGGTCGCAACAGCCACGACACCGGCACGCCGGGCTCGGCGATCCAGTTCACGCGCGCCCGCGCGCGCCCCGACGGCAAGCTCGTGGCGCTCAAGATCCCCTTCGCGGGCACCCAGTTCGGCGGCGAGCCGGTGCTGATCGATACGGCGAACTTCGTCGAGAACACCCAGACGGTCCTCGGCGCGACCAGCGCGTCCGGCGCCACCGGCCAGTCACCGCTCGTCGTCAACGCGGTCGTCACGACTCCCGCCGACACGACGATGGACCCCGTGCCGCCGCCGCCGCCCTCGCCCGGCGGTCGCTTCTCGAGCGTGTTCCCGCTCTGGGACGGCACCAACCGCCTGCTCGTCAGCTGGACCCAGTGCCGCCTGCTCGACCAGACGGTGACGGTGCCCTGCACGAGCACAAATCTCGCCAAGACCGGCGTCGTCCCGGCCGCGACCATCTACAGCATCTGGATCTACGACCCGCGCAACAACACGCAGCTGCCGATCGTCGTGCCGGCCAATGGCTTCATGTACACGGATGCGGTGGCGCTCGAGCCGCGCAATCCCGTGCCGACCCCGATCCCGGACGCGACGCCGAGCACCTCGGGCACCTACAGCTTCACGCTCGCCTCCAAGGGCGTCGGCATCCTCAATATAAAGAGTGTCTACGACTTCGACGGCGTCGACGCCGCCCCGGGCGGCATCGCCGCGGTCCGCGATCCGACCCGCCGCATGGCGAATCCGCAGCGGCCGCGCTTCGTGCGCATCGAAAAGGCGGTCAGCCTGCCAGACAAGGAAATCCTGTCGAACAACGACTTCCCTAACTACGCCTTTGGCGCCGCCGGCAACTTCATGCGCGAGATGATCGGCTATGCGCCGATCGAGCCGGACGGGTCGGTGCGGGTCGCGGTACCGACCAACATCCCGTTCCAGATCACCATCCTCGATGCCAACGGCCGCCGCCTCGATGGCGTGTTCCCCCGCCACCGCGCCTGGCTGCAGGTGCGCACCGGCGAGATCGTGACGTGCAACGGCTGCCACGTGCAGACGCAGAACGCCAACGGCCCGGTGTCGGCCTCGCACGGCCGGGCGGGCCTTTTCAACCTGGTCAACACCGGCGCGCCGACCTCCGGGCAGCCGTTCCCGAACACGGCGCTGACGGTCACCGATCGCATGGGCAACGTCGTGCCGGCGGCACGTGGGCCCAACGCCGGCGAGACGATGGCCGAGTACCGGGCTGCCGTGCAGGTGACCTGCGTCGATGCGGCCTGCGCCGCGAACCCGGCGGTCGACCTCGCCTTCCAGGACGTGTGGACGCCGATGGGCGTCGGCACGCCGGATCCCGCATTCTCGTGGCCGAACTCGCTGCTCGCGACCCCGGCCCCGGTCCCCTCGAACTGCGAGACCAACTGGGCCGGCAACTGCAGGCTGGTGATCCACTACCCGCGGCACGTCGCCGCGCTTTGGGTAACGCCACGCAACTCGATCACGGCCGTCGATCCCACGACGACAATGCCTTACAGCTCGTGCGTCGGCTGCCACAACCCCGTGACGACGGCCAACGTAGCCCAGGTACCGGCCGGCCAGCTCGACCTGACAAGCTCGCCGGCAGCGACGAATCCGTGCGTGCAGCAGGAATACACGTCCTTCTGCCAGCTGCTGTTCCCGCACGTGAAACTTGACCCTGTTACTATGCAGCCGATATTGGTGCCGGGCCCGCCGGACCCCATCACCGGCTTGCCCACGCAGGTGCCGGCGATGACGGTCCCGCCAATGAGCGGTGGCGGCGCGAATGCGTCGGCTGCGTTCTTCGCCGAGTTCGCGGCGGGCGGAACGCACGCCGGCTGGCTGAGTGCCACGGAGCTCAGGCTGCTCAGCGAGTGGCTGGATCTCGGCGGCCAGTACTACAACAACCCGTTCTCGATTCCACCACCAAACTGATCGAATGCGCACAGTCCTGAAGCTCGCCACCTTACTTATTCTGGCCACCGCAGCGGGACTAGCGCACTCGGCAGACAACCGGCGCCATTTCGACCGCGATGCCGGCCACTACGTCGAGGTATCGGTCGCGGATCCGTATCTTGAGCTCCGCACGGGGCCAGGACGCGGCTACCCGGTGTTCCGCGTGATTGCGCGCGGCGAGCGGGTCGAGATCCTGTTCCGTCGCACCGACTGGTTCAAGGTGCGCGACGAGCACGATACGGAAGGCTGGGCGAATGTCGGCAACATGCGCGAGACGCTGCTCGCCTCCGGCGCGAAACTGCCGCTCGAGGACCTGAGCCACCGCGACTTCGACAACCAGCCGTGGGAACTCGGCGCGCTGAGCGGAAATTTCGGCGGTGGCAACGTCAACACGGCCTACCTCGGCTATTCGCTCAACGAGAACCTTTCGACCGAGTTCGCAGTTTCGCAGACGCTCGGTCACGCCTCGAACAGCACGATGCTGACGCTCGGCCTCACGCACTCGCCGCGTCCCGACTGGCGCGTAGCGCCGTTCCTCGACCTCGGCACCGGCGTCGTGCGCATCCAGCCGAAGGCAACGATCATTGCACCGCCCGATCGCACCCAGCAGATCGCGTTCTATGGCGCTGGCGCTAAGTGGTACCTGACCCGCCGCTTCATCCTGCGCGCCGACTACCGCCACTACGTGATATTCACGAAGCTGGATTCAAATGAGGACCGGAACGAATGGAAAGCCGGATTCGCGTTCTTTTTCTGATCGCGTGCGCCCTGGCGCTTAGCGGTTGTTCCCTGTGGCCGTTCCACCACAGGAAGCACGCCGAGGAGCCCGTGCCGGTCGAGGCCACCGCCGCTGACGGCGCGGCTCCGGCCGTCGTCGACCCGACGGTCAGGCGCCGCAAGATCAAGACGCCGCACATCAAGCAGTCGAACTTCGAGATTGGCCCGTACGTCGGCACGTTCAGTGTCGAGGACTTCGGCGTCAATCCCGTCTACGGCGCGCGCCTCGACTACCACATCAGCGAGGACTTCTTCGCCGAGGCGCTGCTCGGGCGCACCAACGCGGGGCTGACGAGCTACGAGCGGCTCTCGGGCGGCGCGCAGCTGCTCACCAACAGCCAGCGCGTGCTCACCTACTACGAACTCGCGTTCGGCTACAACCTGTTCCCGGGCGAAATCTTCATCGGCCACCGCTCCTTCAACTCATCGCTCTACGTGACGGGTGGCTTCGGCGGGACCCATTTCGCGGGCGACGACAGGTTCACGCTCGGGGTTGGCGCCGGTTACCGGCTGCTCCTCAACAATTGGCTCGCAGCACACGTTGACGTCCGCGACCACATCTTCGACATCGATCTGCTTGGCTCCAACAAGACGACGCACAACCTCGAGACCAATCTCGGCGTGACCGTATTCTTCTGACGGAGGATTCATGAGCTTCAAGTCGCTGACTATCGCAACGGCCGTCTTCGTCGGCTCCACCCTCGCCGGGAGCGCCTTCGCGGCCGATGCCGTCGGCCAGGCCGCTCCGCCCTTCTCGCTGCCGCTGCGCGGCGGCACGGCCCCGCTTGGGCTCGAGAAGCTGCGCGGCCAGGTCGTCATGGTCAATTTCTGGGCGTCGTGGTGCGGACCCTGCCGTGAAGAGTTCCCGCTGCTCGACCAGATGTACAAGAAGTACAAGGCGATGGGCTTCACGATGCTCGGAGTCAACGTCGAGCCCGAGTCGAAGGACGCAGAGGGATTCATCGCCAAGACCCCGGTGACGTTCCCGATCGTGTTCGACAAGGACAGCGCCGTCAGCAAGCTCTATCACGTCGAGGGCATGCCGAGCACGGTGCTGATCGACCGGAACGGCGTGCTCCGCTGGGTGCACCGCGGCTACAAGACCGGCGACGTCGACGAGTACCTCAATCAGGTCCGCGCGCTGTTGCGGGAGAAATAACCGTGAACGCCCTTCGAATCGCATTGCTACTCGGCACCTGCCTCGCCATGAGCGCGTGCGGCCGGCTGCAGCCGTGGGTCAAGCCGTACGAACGCGAGCGGCTCGCCGACCGGGTCATGGCCTGGGATCGCGATGCGATCTCGAGCGGCTACATCACGCACGTGCACGAGAACCGCGAGGGCGCGCACGGCGGGACGGGCGCTGCCGGCGGCGGCTGCGGCTGCAACTAGGACCATCGTGATGCTGCGCTCGTCGACGCTGATCCGCTCCCTCGGGGCCGTCCTGTTCGCGCTCGCCACGGCGGCGCGCGCGGACGTGCTGCCGGATGAACGCGCAGACGTGATGTGGAAGATGTACGACGGCGGCGGCCTGAAGGTACAGGGGCCCTCGACGCTCGTACGGACCAACATCGCCGACAAGGTGTCGCTGACGGGAAGCTACCTGGTCGACCAGGTGACCGGTGCCTCGATCGACATGGTCGTGCTCGGCGCGAGCCCGCTCCACGAGGTCCGCAAGCAGAAGACCTTCGGGGTCGACTACCTGTACGGCAAGACGACCTACAGCGCCGGGCTCGAAAGCAGCGTCGAGAACGACTACGACGGCACGACCGCGAGCTTCTCGGTCGCACAGAACATGTTCGGCGACCTGACCACGGTCACGCTGAGCGCGAGTCGCGGCTGGGACATCGTCACGCGCGTCATTGACGCCAAGCACGACAAGGACCCCAATTTCCGCAAGCGCCTTGACCGCAAGACCTGGGGACTCGGGCTCTCGCAGATCCTGACGCGCAACCTCATCGCCGGGTTCGACTACGAGGCGATCACCGAGCAGGGCTACCTGCAGAATCCCTACCGCGCGATCCGCTACCTCGCGGGCGTGGGCTCCACGATCTACCTGACGGGTCCGGAGATCTACCCCGGCACCCGCACCAGCAACGCCGCGTCCGTGCGCCTCAAGTACTACCTGCCGTGGCGCGCCTCGCTGACCGGCAAGTACCGTTACTTCTACGACACCTGGGACATTCGCGCCCATACCTTCGAACTCGACTACACGCAGCCGATGTTCAAGGACGCACTGATCGCTGATGTCACCTACCGCTACTACAAGCAAGGCTCTGCGTCGTTCTACTCCGATCTCTTCCAGTTCGCGAACCAGCAAAACTACATGGCGCGCGACAAGGAACTGGCCTCGCAGCAGAACAGCACAATGGGCCTGGCACTCACCTATGACTTCATGAAGTCGCGGCACTGGTTCCTCAAGAAGGCCAGTGCGTCGCTGCACTACGACTACATCGCGTACAAGTATCTCGATTTCCGCGACGCCTCGCAGCGCCAGTACCCGGCGGGCACCGAGCCCCTGTACCGCTTCAACGCGAGCGTGATCCAGACGTTCGTCTCGGTCTGGTTCTAGGCCGGCGCGGGCGCGCCGCGAGGCCGCCCTCTACCTGGGCGGCGACAGCCCTTTCGAATACCAGACCTTGCCGTTCTTGTCGACGACGACGGCATCCATCTCCGGGTGCTGCTCGATGAGCCTTATCCCCTCGACCGGACCCTTGATGAAGACTCCCTTCGACCAGCCCTCGGTGTCAGTCGCCGTGGGGCCGATGATCGTGACGCTGCGGACCTCGTGCGGGCTCTCGCCGGTCTTCGGGTCGATGATGTGGTGGTAGCGGACACCGCCCTCCTCGAAGTAGCGCTCGTAGTCACCCGACGTCGAGACGCCGACGTCCATGAGCGGCATCGTCAGCACGACCTTGTTCTTGTCGTCCGGATGGCGGATGCCGATGTTCCATGGCTTGCCGTTGCGATCCCCGAGGAGGCGCGAGTCACCGCCCGCCGTCACGATCGCGTGCGCGACGCCGAAGCGCCTCAGGATCTCCACGCCGCGATCGCAGGCGTAGCCCTTGGCGATGCCACCGAGATCAATGCGCATGCCCTCGTGGCCGAACTTCACCGAGTGGTGCTCGGCATCGAGGATGAGGTTCTTGTAGTTGATCCCGGGCAGCGCCGCCTTGATCTGCGCCTCGGTCGGGTGGACGTGGCGCGGGTAGTCGTAGAGGTAGCCGACGCTCGCGTAGGTGATGTCGAACGCCCCCTCGGTGATCTGCGAGAAGTGGATCGAGGTCTTGATCAGCTCGAAGAGCTCAGGGTCCACCGCGACGGGCTCGACGGCCGCGCGCGTATTGATCAGCGAGATCTGGCTGTCGGGCTTGTAGTGGCTCATCAGCGCGTCGATGCGGCGCATGTCGGCCATCACCGCATCGAGCGCGAGCTCCCCCTGGACGGGATTGTCGTGCCAGGCCTCGACGTAGATCCGCGTCCCCATGATCGTCTCTTCACGCCTTACCCAGTCGGCGCGGGCGCTACTGACGGCAAACAGCGACAGTAGGACGAGGGTCATTCGTGCGGCAGCGAACATCGGGAACCTCCTGAGACGCCCATTATCGAACTTCGCGGCCGCGCGCGCAGCACCAGCCGCCTCGGCTATCATTGCGGCCGGCGGAACCCTGCCCGGGGACCGCTGTCTGTTACTCAGGATCGTCCGCAGGGGAACCACAATGACGGCACGACGCTTGGCGTTCACGGCCTTACTCTTTCTAGCCTCGCAGTCGCCGGTATTCGCCGGTGCGCGTGAAGAGGCGCGCCTGCTCGAAGCGACGCAGATGCTCGAGGACACGCAGGCGATGCCGGACCAGCAGGTACCGGAGTGGCTGATGCGCCGAGCGCAGGGCATCGCGATCATGCCGAACGTCATCAAGGGCGCGCTCGTGTTCGGCGGCCGCGGCGGCAAGGGCCTCCTGATCGTCAAGGACGCTCAGGGTCGCTGGAGCAATCCGGCATTCATCACGCTCGCGGGCGGCAGCTGGGGCTTCCAGGCTGGCGTCCAGTCGAGCGACGTGATCCTCGTCTTCACCACCCGACGCAGCGTCGAGGGGATCTCGGGCGGCAAGGTCACCCTGGGTGCGGACGCGTCCGTGGCGGTCGGGCCGGTCGGCCGGCAGGTGTCCGGCGCGACCGACTTCGCGCTCGATGCGGAGGTGTACTCCTACTCGCGCTCGAAGGGGCTCTTCGGCGGCATCGCGATCGACGGTACCGTGATCACGGTCGATCACAAGGCGAATGCTCGCTACTACGAGCGCGAGGGCATCCTCGCCTCCGACATCTTCAGCGACCGGGCGCCGGCGGCCCCCGCGAGCGCCCAGCGCCTGCTGAGCGCCCTGCGCCGCCTGCCGGCCGGAGCCGACGGCGTGCCCTCGACCGCTGCATCCCAGCCCCCCGCCGCGACAACCGCCTCGGCGCCGAGCGAGCGGGCGCTGGAGTCGGGCGGCGCCACCGCCTACCCGGCTGACTCCAGCAAGCCGCACTGATCGCGACGATCGCCGGGCGGCGCCATCGCGCCCGGCGGGACTTTCGGAGCACCCCTCCTCCGCCGTACATTCACGGGACCCGGCCCTGATTTCGGCCGCCGCTTCGGAAGTGCCGCGGTGAATGGGGTCAGCCGCTACCACCCGCTCCGCGTCGTGCTCCAGGGACTCCTCGCGCTCCTGATCGTCGGGGCGCTGGCGCCCGGCTTCCTCGTGCTCGAGCCGATGGCGAACTCTTCTCCGGGGACGATCGACGTGCTGCGACTGCACATGGCTGGGGGCATGCTGATTCTCACGCTCGCGGTTGTTCGCGTCATCGTCCAGGTCGCGAGCGCGCATCCGACGCCGCCTCACACCTCCTACCCACTCCTCGAGCGGCTCGCATCGCTCGCGCACCTCGCCGTCTCCAGCCTCGTCGTGCTGATGGTGGCGACCGGCGATGCAACCGGCATCCGCGCGGGCTTGCCCGCCATCGTCTTCGGCCGTTCGGGCGCACCGTTGCCCCGGGCCGGGCAGGCATGACGAGGACGCGACTCGTCGGACGCCGGCACGTCCTCGCGGGTGGGGGCGCGACACTTGCGCTCGCGGCGCTCGCCGGGTGCGCGCCGAGGATCGGACGGCCCGCGGGCCCGCCACGCCTCGCGCTACCCGCGCTTAAGGCACGGACGGATCGCATCACCGCGATCACGGTCTGCACGCGACCGTTCCGGGCAAAGGGCCCGCGCCTCGACGTCGAGCGCCTCGCCGAGAAGACCGTCGTCCACAACTACGGCCACGGCGGCAGCGGCTGGTCGCTGTCGTGGGGCTCGAGCGCGATCGCCACCGGCAATGCGCTCGCGACCGGCGAGCGCGATATCGCGGTGATCGGCTGCGGAGCGCTTGGGCTCACCTCGGCGCTGCTGCTGCAGCGAGCGGGCGCTCGGGTCACGATCTACGCCAAAGACATCCCGCCCAACGTGCGTTCCTCGCTCGCGACCGGCGTCTGGTCGCCGGATTCGCGGATCTGCCTGGCCGAGCACGCTACCCCGGAGTTCCGCGCGACCTGGGAAGGGATGACGCGGGCCTCGTTCCGCGCCTACCAGTCGCTGCTCGGGCTCCCCGGCCGGCCGGTCGAGTACTTCGAGCACTACGCGATTGCCGATGCCGGCGCGCGCCTGCGCCCCGCCGCGGCGCCGGTGGACGGGCGCGCACCTTTCGCAACGACGCTGGCGCGCGAGCTCGTCACTGACATCCTGCCGCACGGCGAGGACCTGGCGCCCGGTACCCATCCGTTCGGTGCGCGCACTGTGCGCCGCAACACCTGGATGATGTTCAACCTGAACGAATACACGCGCCTGCTCGTGTCCGATTTCCTCGCGAGCGGCGGCAAGATCGAGATCGTCGAGTTCCATTCGCCGGCCGATTTCGCCGCGCTGCCGCAGCAGACGCTGGTCAATGCGACCGGCTACGGCGCCCGCGCGCTTCTCAAGGACGAGTCGCTCACGCCCGTTCGCGGACAGCTCGCCCGCATGATCCCGCAGCCAGGCATCGACTACGGCCTCTACTACAAGGGCTCAGCGTTCGTGCCGCGCCGCGACGGCATGGTCTTCCAGCTCGTGGGCGATGACGACTACTACGGCTTCAACGACGCAACCGCGGCGCCCGACCGCGCGGAGGCGGAACTCGCGGTCACGACGATCGCGCAGCTTTTCCCCTAACCTCGCCCACGACACCCGCACATTTCTTGACAGACGCGACGCGTCGCCGCGCCCGCGAGAGCGCCCGGCGCTGCCGCGCTTGAGCTTGACGGGGCGCGTGTGTCTAATAGGCCGCTCAGCACGCCCAATCATCGGGGAGATAAAAAGATGCGCGATTGGATGCTCGAGAAGCCGACCCGTCGTGGCCTCCTCTTGATGGCGGCGGCCGCCGGCGCCTCGCTCGCGATGCCGCGCCTCGTGCTCGCCGCCGCGGGAAAGTCCGCCGATGCCAAGTTCGGCGGCGATCTCTCCACCGTGCGCGCCGCAATCGACAAGCAGCGGCCGGAGGCGATCAAGCGGCTGCAGAACTGGATCGCCCTGCCCTCCATCGCGGCGGAAAACCGCAACATGAAGGAGGGCTGCCAGATGATGATCGACCTCCTCAAGGACGCCGGCTTCCAGACGGCGGTCGCGATGCCGACCGACGGGCAGCCGGGGGTGTTCGCGACGCTCGACGCGGGCGCTCCGCGCACGGTCGGCATGTACTTCATGTACGACGTGAAGCAGTTCGTGCCCTCCGAATGGAGCTCGCCACCGCTCGAGGCCGCGATCATCGACAAGGCGCCGTTCGGCAAGGTGATGATCGGACGCGGCGCGACGAACCAGAAGGGCCCGGAGGCGACGTTCCTCGCGGCGCTGCACGCGCTGAAGGCCGCCGGGCGCAAGTCGCCGGTCAACATCGTGCTCATCGCCGAAGGCGAGGAGGAAATCGCCTCGCCGCATTTCCGGCAGGTCGTGCACAAGCCCGAGGTCCTCGCGGCGCTCAAGCAGTGCCATGAGGTCTACATGCCCTTCGCGTCCCAGTCGCCGCAGGGCGGCGTCGAGATCGCGCTCGGCGCGAAGGGCGTCATCGAGGTCGAACTCGTGTGCTCGACGAAGAAGTGGGGCCGCGGCTCGGCGGACGACATCCATTCGAGCTACAAGGCCGAACTCGACAGCGCCGTGTGGCGGATGGTGAAGGCGCTCTCGACGCTCGTTTCGGAGGACGGCAACGACCCGGCCATCGACGGCTGGTTCGAGCACGTGAAGCCGCTCACCGACCGGCAGAAGGCGCTCATCGCCGAGCGGGTCGCGCATACCAATGAAGCCGACGTGAAGAAGCTCCTGGGCGTGCAGCACTGGGTACGGGACCTCGGCTACCGCGACGCGCTCGAGCGCCTCGCCTCGCAGCCGACCGTCAACATCGAGGGCATGTACGCGGGCTACACGGGCCCCGGCGGCAAGACGATCCTGCCGTCGAAGGCAACCGCGAAACTCGATTTCCGCCTCGTGCCCGACCAGACCGCGGACGACGCCGCCGCGAAGCTCAAGGCCCATCTCGCCAAGCGCGGCTACGGCGACATCGAGGTGTCGGTCACGGGCGGCTACGACCCGACGCAGACCGACGAGAACTCATCGCTCATCAAGGCATCGACGTCGGTCTACACGCACCTCGGCATGCCCGTCAGCCTCTCGCCGCGCCTCGCGGGATCGTGGCCCGGCTACGTCTTCACGGGTGCGCCGGTGAGCCTGCCGGCCGGGCACTTCGGCACGGGCCACGGCAGCCGCGCCCATGCGCCCGACGAGTACTACGTCATCGAGTCGAGCAACCCCGCGTTGCACGGCATGGCCGAGGCAACACTGTCCTACGTGATGCACCTGTACGCGCTCGCCGCGAGCTGACCGGCAGAGGCGATTCGCGACCCGCCGTCGGTGCGTCCGGGCCACCCGGCCCGCGACGCGGCGGCGGGTCCGATATGGCATCCTCGCTGCCATGCGCACCTCCGCCCTGCTGCTGCTCGTGATGGTCGCTGCCTTCGCCCTGGCGCAGGAGCGCTACCCGCCGCCCCGGTTCACCGACGCCGAGCGGGTGACGAAGCTCGAATCGGCGCTGCCGGCCCTCGACCAGATCTTCCGCGACTACGCCTCCTCGCACCGCATTCCGGGCATGGTCTGGGGCCTCGTCATCGATGGCCGGCTCGCGCACGTGGGCTCGGTGGGTGTCCAGGACCTCGCCTCCAGCACGCCCGTCACGGCCGACACGGTATTTCGGATCGCCTCGATGACGAAGAGCTTCACGGCGCTCGCGGTGCTGAAGCTGCGCGACGAGGGAAAGCTCTCGCTCGAGGACCGGGTCGCGAAGTGGATCCCCGAGTTCGCGCAGTTGGAATTGCCGACGAAGGATTCGGCACCGCTGCGCATCCGCCAGCTCCTCAGCCACAGCGCGGGCTTCCCGGAGGACAATCCGTGGGGCGACCAGCAGCTTGCGGCGAGCGATGCGGACCTTACGCGCTGGCTGACGCGCGGCATTCCATTCTCGAGCGCACCCGGCACCCGCTACGAGTACTCCAACTACGCGTTCGGCCTGCTTGGGCGAATCGTCACGAAGGCCTCGGGCGTAGCCTACGATCGCTACGTGCGCACGCAGATCCTGGCGAAGCTGCACATGGCCGACTCGACGCTCCAGTTCTCGGACGTGCCCGGCGCCCGCCGCGCGATTGGCTACCGGCTGAAGCCGGACGGCACGTACCAGGAGGAGCCGCCCCTGCCGCAGGGCGCGTTTGGATCGATGGGCGGGCTACTTACGAGCGCCAATGATCTCGGCCGCTACGTCGCGTACCACCTGTCGGCGTGGCCGCCGCGCGATGACGCCGATAGCGGCCCCGTCCGGCGCAGCTCGGTGCGCGAGATGAGTCACCTTTGGACCCCGTCGAACCTGACGGTGCGCCGGACGGATGGCAGGCTCGTCGCCTCCGAGACCGGCTACGGCTATGGCCTTCGCATCACCACCGACTGCCGCTTCGAGCACATCGTCAGCCACGGCGGCGGCCTGCCCGGCTTCGGCTCGTACATGAGCTGGCTGCCCGACTACGGCGTCGGAATCTTCGCGATGGCGACGCTGACCTACGCCGGACCTTCCGAGCCCATCAGCACGGCGTGGGACGCGCTGCAGAAGACCGGCGGCCTTGAGCGGCGCGTGCTGCCGCCCTCGCCGATGCTGACGGCGGCGAGGGAGCACATCCTCGCGCTCTGGAATCACTGGGACGATGCGCAGGCGCGCTCGCTCGGGGCGATGAACCTACTGCTCGATGCCCCCGCGAGCCAGCGCCGCGCGGAAATCGACGCGCTCAAGGCCGAGGTCGGCGAGTGCGGCCCGGCAGGCCCGGTGCTCGCGGAGAACTGGCTGCGTGGCCAGTTCAACCTCGGCTGCGCGAAGGGCACGGTCGGCGCGTTCTTCACGCTCGCACCCACCGAGCCGCCCGCCGTCCAGCACCTCAGCTTTCGCAAGCTCGACTCGCCCGCCACGCGCATCGGCGCGCCGACCGGCCCGCCGGCGGGCGTCAGCTGCTCCGACTAATCGGGCGCCGCTACGGTTCAAGCGTCGCGAGGTAGGCCGCGATCGACACCATGTCGGCGAGCGAAAGCTTCGCGACCGGCGCCCGCATGAGCCGGGTGCCCGCCCCGTGCCGGGACCCGTGCTGGATGTCGTAGAGTTGCCTGACGATGTAGCTTGGTGACCGCCCGGCGAGCGGCGGCGCAGCGTCGAGGCCCTGCAGCGCCGGCCCGTGGCAGCCAACGCACGCGATCGTCGTGCCGGGGCCGCCCGTCTTCACGAGCACCTCGCCCTTCCCGACGCTGCCGACCGGCACGTACGCGACGAACCCCGACCGGTCGTCACGAAGTTCGGTCCGTTCGAGGTCGACCGGCATCTCGATGATTCGCTCGCCGATCGGTTCGGTGCCGGATTCCCCGGATGCGACCAGCATCCAGCCGGCGACGCGAGTCTTCGCGACGGCGTCCGTCTCAACGACACGGATCCATGCCCGCGGACGCAGGCTCGCAAAGTACCGCGCGGCCTCGGCAAGATCGGTGGTGCTCACCTTCCTCGCCACGCCACCCATGAGTGTCGCCGGCAGGTGCCGGGGCTCGGAGCTCCCGCGCTCGCCGTTCCTGAAATCCTCGACCTGCGCGAGGATGTAGCTCGCGGGAAGTCCCGCAAGGCTCGAGTTTTCCGGTCGCCCCTGGCCGTTCGGCAGGTGGCAGTACCCGCAGGCGAACACATCCGGCTTCCTGCCGCGGGCGACGACTTCGGGCATCGACGGATGGCCGTCGGGGTGCCAGTCCGGCGCGCTGTAGAGGTCCCCGACCTGCGCCGGGCTGAAGGCCCTGTCGCTGTCGGGGACGCGCCGCCGCCGCTCGTCCGCGGGTACGGCATTCTCGCTTGCTGGAGGCGCCGGCGGATTGACGGCAAACGCCCAGTACGGAACCGGGCTCGGCGCGGGCTCTGCGCCGCCGCTGCGGCCGATGAGGGCGAGCAGCGCCGCGCCGAGCACGAGCGGCCCCCGACGCGTGAGGCACCCTCGGCTCACGCTCCTGCTCGGGGAGCGGCCGTCACCGGGCGCGCCGGCAGGAAGCGACTGTTGCGAAGCAGGCCCGCGCAGACGAGCGATACGAGCAGCCCGACCGGGAAGATCTCCGCGAACACCATCGGCAAGCGCAAGAGCGGATCCGCGTACTGGACCTTGAACCGTTCCATCTCGGCGATGACCTTGGCTAGCGCCTCGCCGGAGACGCCTTTCGCCCGTTGCTCCGCGATCACTTGCGCCGCGTAGCTCGAGGCGAAGTCCAGGTGCGCGATCGCGACCGCCGCTTCCCACGCGACCACGTAGCAGATCCCGGCGACGACGCTGATCCCGACCCCGAGGCCAAAGGCTTGCCAGAACCGGATGGCCCCACCCAGGTCGCGATCGCGATGGCGCTTGATCGCGACGAAGATCGTGCTCAGCGCGACCAGCATCATCGTGTAGCCGAGCACCATGCCGTAGCGCAGCGGCGCGTGCCCGTTGAGCCCCACCGTCACAACGGACAGTGGCACGCCGACGAGGAGCCCGGCGATCAACCCGTATGAAACGATTCGTCGCAGCATCGGAATTGCCCTCCGTCAAACGATTGTGCGGCTATTTGCCACCTCCCCGGATCCAACCGCCATCCGCCAAACGGGTGATTCGACGCGAATCACCCCGAATCGGCGCCGCCTACGGCACGATCCCGAGCTCGCGTGCCCGGTTGATCGCCTCCGTGCGCCGGCTCGAGCCGAGCTTCTCGAACAACCGCGCCACGTGGGTCTTGACGGTGTTGGGGGATACATCGAGCTCGGCCGCGATCTCCTTGTTCGAGCGACCGGCCGCGAGCTGCTGGAGCACCGCGAGCCCGCCCGCGGGCTGATGCCGAGGCTGGCCCGGGCCTTCGGATTGCCATCGAACGCCGCCGGGCCGCTCGCGCCGAACAGCCGCGCCCCGAGGAAGATCCCGAGCGCGAGAAAAGCGACCGCGACCAGAAAGTCGTACACCTCACCGGAATGCGCGCGCGCCAGGCGCTGGTAGTCGAGCCACTGCAGCGCGAAGGTACCGGCAGCCAGCGCCGCCCCATAGATTGCCGCCCGCTTCCACATCCTCGCCGTCCCTCGCACGCGATGAAGCCGACCCGGGGCCAACGCCCCACCCGCCCAGAATATTCGAGTTCGGTGCCGCCGGCTGACAGCTCCGGCCGAGGCCGGCTCAGGCCCGCTCGAAACAGGCGAGCGTCTCGACATGATCCGTAAAAGGCACCAGGTTGTAGAGCTTGAGGGAACGCAGCCGTAGCCCCCCGGCCGAGGTCAGCTGCTGCGTGTCGGCAAGGAATGACTCGAGACCGCAGCTCACGTACAAAAGCCGGTCGGGTGGCGACTCGGCGAGCAGGCTCGCAAGCTCGGGGTCGAGCCCCTTGCGCGGCGGGTTCGCGATGACGAGCTCCGCACCGCGGGCCGCCTCGCGCGCGGCGCCGGCGGTGCCGGGGACGACGGTCACTTTGGCCCGCTCGGTCGGACTGAGCTCGGCGAGCCCGAGCTGCAGTCCAAGCAGTGAGTGATCGCTCACCTCGTTCAGCGTGATGTGACCCACGCGCTCAAGCACGGACAGGCCGATCGCGCCGACGCCCGCGTAGAACTCGGCGACCCGCGCTCCGGCCGGAATCTGCGTGCGCAGTTCCGTGATGATCGCCTCGGCAATCTCGAGGTTGTTCTGCCCAAACGCGCCCGGCGGGTAATGCACCCCCGCCCCGCCGAAATGCTCGACGACGCCGGCGGGACCGTACCGGTTCTCGAACTCCGGTCCGAAGATCGCATTGCTGCTGATGCGGTTCGCGTTGAACCAGAGGCTCTGCAGGTCGCCGCCCAGCCGCTCCCGGATGAGTTCGAGGCACGCGCCAAGGGGTTCTGCCGTCTCGCAATTCCCGACGAGCACCACCTGCGCCGTCGTCGAGCGCCTTTCGATGACGACCTGCAGGTAGCGCGCAATTCCGAGCTGCGCCTTGTCGGAGTAGCAGCTGACGCCCGCATCGACGAGCGCGCGCCGCACGATGCCGGCGACCCGGTTGATGAGCGGGTGCTGGACGCTGCAGTTCGGAATGTGCACGACGCGGTGCGTGCCGAGTTCGAAGAGCCCGAGCTTGGGTGAGCCGACCCGGCCGCGGATGGCGAGCCGGGCGCGCAGCCTGAATCCCCTCGACTGCCCCGACACGACCGCGACCCCCGGCAAGCCGTGCGCGAGGCTGAGCGTGGTCAGGGTTGCCCGCGCCCCGGGTGCGATCCCCGGCTCGCCGTAGCGCGGGCACCCCGGGCACGGCGGGCGGTGTGGGCACGAGGGAACTCCCGTCGGGCGTGCCGACCCCGCCGTCCGATCAGCCCCCCGCCGCCGCGCAGCGGAGCTTCGCGCGGACTCCCGGAACGTGGTCACGGCTAGGACTCCGCCGCGAGTGCGATGGCTTCGATCGACACGAAGATGCCCGGAACCTCAACGCCGAGGCGCGCAATGGCCCGCGCGGGCTTCGGTCCCGGGAAATGCTCCGCGTACGCCCCGTTCATGCCGCCGGCGAGATCCGGGCGGGCGAGCAGGACCGTGACCTTGACGACCCGGTCGAGGGAACTGCCGGCGGCCTCAAGAATGGCCGCGACGTTCCTGAGCGCCTGGTGCGTCTGTTCCTGCATCGTCGTGCCGAGGATCTCGAGCGGCCCCCCGCCCGGGCGCACCGCGCTCTGCTCCGAGACGAACACGAAGCCGTTGGCGACGACCGCGTGTGAATACGGCGAGTGCGGCGCGGGATAGCCCGGCACCGCCTCGAGGTAACGGACACCTTTCATCGGGACACCTTCATCGGCAGCTAGCCGGCTCGGCACCCGCCGGTGGCAGGGCTGCATCATACAGCCGCGGCCGCGCGCCGCAGAAAGGCGACGCGTCGGGAGACCCGAGCGAAGGGATCGCCTAGCGGCGGGTCTTGCGTGCGAGGCGCGGCGCGGGCGCCCCGAAACCGCAGGTGTCCGAACTCCCCGCGTAGGTCGGATCGCCGAGCGTGTTCTCGCCGGTCTTGCGATGCCCGTTCACGAGCCGCGCCGTGCCATCACCGCGGATCGTGCCATCCGGCCCGAGCGCGAAATCGAGCGTGGGCGCACCGCTGAGGCGGACCAAGAGCTGCCCCGCCCGGGACACGACCGTGTAGGGGTGCTCCTCGAGCGTTGCGTGGGAAGCGTGCGAGGCCGTACCCGAATGCCCGCGGCCAGCCACGCCGGACCGGGAGCGTTCGCGGGCGTCTCGAGGCGGTCCGCGAGCGCGAGGCATCGCCCGCGACTCGAATTCGGTGAATTGAGTACACGTGGGAGTCCACCCAGCGAAGGCCAAGCCTGCAGGTACGGGCGCTCCGGCGGAACGCATCATCCTGTATCGCGTGGCCTCACGCGCCGCGATGTAGGGGGTGTCATGCGGGCGATGGCAGATCGCGCCGGCAAGACCCAGGCGTCAACGTGCGGTCCCGCACCCGCGCTAAGTGAAACCGCGCCGACCGGGTAAGATCGGGATACCGTCCACGTCGACAGGAAGACTCCCGATGCACGCTGCCGTTGCCTCCATGATCCGGCGTCCGCGCCTCTTGCTCGCCCTCCTCGCGGTGCTTGGCGCCGCACCCGGCTTCGCCGCCAACCGCGTACTCATCAACGCGAAGGTATTCACGGCGAACCCCCTGCAACCTTATGCCGACGCGGTCGCCATCCGCGACGGACGGGTGCTCGCAGTCGGCAACCGCAGCGAGGTGACGGCCGCCGCCGGTGCAGGCGCGGAGGTCATCGACCTCGCCGGCCGTGCGCTCGTTCCCGGCCTCATCGACAGTCACATTCACGCCGTCTGGGGTGGCGTCGTGTCGCTCCTCTCGACCGACGTCAAGAACGAGCTCGCCTCCGTCGGCGAACTCGGACCGATCGCCGCCGAGGCCAAGCGCAGCGGCCGCGGAATGAGCGGCGATGTCCTCGTGATATCGGGCATTCCGCTCGCGATCTGGTCCCACAACGACGAGTTGAACGCGCTTTTCAACGCGCCCGCCTACGCCGACCAGCCCGTCTTCCTCCACGGTATGGACGGGCATACCGGCTGGGCGAACGCAGCCCTGCGCAAGCGGGCGGGACTGACGGCCGCCTACCTGCGTGGGCTCACCGAAGGCCACCGCAAGTACTTCGGCTTCGGCGCCAATTTCGCGCCGAACGGATTTGCCGTGGACGAAGGTCTCGAAATCATCGACAAGAAGATTCCGCCACCCGATGCCGCCAAGAACCTGGCCGGCGCCGAAGCCGCCGTCAATTACCTGCACAGCCTGGGCATCACGTCCTGGCTCGACCCCGGCGTCGACGCGGCGATGCTCACCGCCTACCGGGAGCTGTCGGTCGCCGGGAAGCTGACGGCTCACGTGGCAGCGCTGATCATCGTCAAGCCCAACGACCAGCACCCGCTCGATGAGACGCTGGCGCTGCAGAAGCAGTTCGCCAACGTCCCGGGGCTCACCGTCCCCGGCATCAAGGTGTTTGCCGATGGCGTCGTCGAGTACCCGTCGCAGACGGCGGCGATGACGGCTCCCTACGCGAAGACGGGGAAGACCGGCGATCTCCTCTTCGACCCGAAGCGGTTCGCGGATGTCTGCATCGAGGCCGACAAGCGCGGCCTCCTCGTCCACGTCCACGCGATCGGCGATCGCGCCGTGCACGAGTCGCTGAACGGCATCGAAGCCGCGCGCAAGGCCAACGGGCCGAATGCGCTACCGCACACGATTACCCACCTGCAGTTCATCCAGCCGACCGACATCCGGCGCTTCAAGGAACTCGGGGTGATCGCCTCCTACCAGCTGCTCTGGGCGAGCGCCGACACCGACACGATCGACCTCGTGCAGCCCTACGTCGACCCGGCGATCTACCCGTGGCAATACCCCGCACGGTCGCTCTTGAACGCCGGCGGAATGATCGCCGGAGCCAGCGACTGGTTCGTGTCCTCCCCGAATCCGTTCCTCGCGATCTACCAGGCCGAGACACGCCGTGGCGGAAAGGGCGTGCTCGATGCGAACGAGGACATGCCTCGCGAGGCGATGCTGTATGCCTACACCCGAAACGCCGCCATTGCGATGAAGCAGCTGGCGGAGGTGGGCTCTATCGAGCCCGGCAAGCAGGCGGACTTTGCCGTCCTCGACCGTGATGTACTGACGATCTCACCGGAAGCCCTCAAGGACACTCGCGTGCTGCGCACGATGGTCGCCGGCCAATGGGTCTACACCGCCCCGTGACCGTCCGGCTGCGCCACCTTTTGCGCCGCGCATCAGGCGGCGCACTATCGGCGGCGGTCGCACGTCCCTTTCAGCCGCGCGAGGCGGTGCGGCAGCCCTCCAGAATTACAGTCGGCGCGCTTCCACGTTGCGGGCAACCCGTGACAAAAATGGTCGTCGCGCTGGCCGTGACGATGCTCGTAGTGGCGCCTGCAGGGGCGACCGACGCGGCGGCCGTCATGCCGGTGATCCACCGGTGGGTGGACGGCTTCAACAGCGGCGATGCGAATTCGGCCGCAGCCGCGTGTGCCGATGAGACGTCGCTGATCGACGACTTCCCGCCGCACGAGTGGCACGGACCGGGGGCGTGCGCGAGGTGGTTCGCCGACTTCCAGAAAATGGCGGGATCGGACGGAATCACACACGCCGCGATCACCGTCGGAAAGCCCTCGCACGTCGAACTGTCAGTCGACTTTGCCTACGTCGTCGCGCCGGTAACGCTGTCGTTCCAGCACAAAGGGCGATCTGTCCTCGACGACGGAATACTTACGGTGACGCTGCACAAAGGCGCCAGCGGCTGGCGCCTGACTGGGTGGGCGTGGTCGGACCGTTAGGCGCCCCGACTGCTATGACCGCCCTTCGAACTATCGACGCCGACACGAGCACGACCCTTCCCGGACTAATCGGGATTGCCGGCGCCGCGGGCGCCGGTGCTTTCTAACCTCGCTCAACGTTTACGAATCGCCGTGCGCCGCGCCTAGCGCACGGGAGCAGGAAACTGACAAACGGTCCGGGCACCCTCGGACCGAGCGAAGGAATTCACCGAACCCTGTGCAGCCCGGTCGAGCCGTTGCCAACACGTGATCGGCACTCGCGACGACCGACGAGCTAGCTACGGACGATCCGTGCATGCACCTTCGACTGGGCCCACGGAATTGACGCGAAGCACACTTGCATCACGAAGCCCACGACTCCGGGCGTCGTTCGATATCTTGCAAGGTAGTGATCGAGCGGCTCACCGAACGCCCAGACCGAAACGGCCATTTCCAGGGCCATGAGAGCGGAAAACGCCACAGCTCCCATCAGCGAACGGGTGCGGGAACCAGGCCCGACGTGAAATCGCCGATTGCACCATGCGGAGAGCAGCCAACTCACCGTCAGTACCACCGGCGCCTCAAGCACCACAGCCAGGAGTGCCCCAACGCGCGGGGCAACCAGCGTGACCCGGATCGCTCCAATAGACTTCGGCGCCGATCACACGCTGGATTTTTCTGCAGAAACACGCGGAACTTTTAGTAGGGATGACGCTAAGCGTGTGACTTCCTGAAGGAACTCTCGGTGTAGCTTCGACTACGCCTTCTCGCCCACCTGTAACTCCGCGATTTTGAAGGGCACTCCACACCCTGCGATCCCGCAGTACCCGTTCGGATTCTTCGCCAGATATTGCTGGTGATAATGCGCCCGATGGAGGGGAATCCCACGTAATCCCCGCGGTTACTGCTACGGGTGGCGCGTACCGGTCGACTTTCAGTCGACTCTAATGTCGTTCCAGCGGTAGACCAATGCAAGCCTCCAGAGTCCAAGCCAGCGCGGAACACGCTGTCAGACGGGCTGCAAACTGCCGTCGGCGCCGTGAGGGTGAGGGTTGATCCGGGCGGCCTGCTTGCCGACCTTGTCTTTGGCCATTTCCAGATCGAAGTGCGCCTGCAAATTGATCCAATAGCCATCGGACGTGCCGAAATACGTCGAGAGCAACACGGCCATTTCCGGTGAGATTGAGCGCTTCTGGCGCACGATATCGTTTACGCGAGGCAGCGGAACGCCCAGCGCCTTGGCGAGTGCATACG
>JANXUT010000048.1 GCA_025356075.1 Pseudomonadota bacterium
CAACATGACGGTGTGGCCGAGCCGCATCGCGTCGGCGACACCGCCGGCCCCAAACAACACGGCCTCCGTTTGGCGCGCATTGACGACACAGATGATGGTGGTTGTCGCGCTACGCGCCGCGTCGGCTGCGTTGGCGCACACCCTGGCGCCCGATGGCAACAAGGCCCGGCATTTGGCGTCATCCAGGTCGTACAGGTTGACCGGCCAGCCTTTGGCCAGCAGATTCGCGGCCATGGCGCCGCCCATATTGCCGACGCCAATGATGGCAATCACGACTGCACCAGCCGCTTGGATTTTGCTATCGACATCAGCATGCCCAGCGCCAGTCCCAGCGTCACCATGGCGGTGCCGCCGTAGCTGATGAATGGCAGCGGCACGCCGACCACCGGCAGGATGCCGCTGACCATGCCGGTGTTCACGAACACGTAGACGAAGAACGTCAGTGCGAAGCTGCCGCAGACGAGGCGCGCGTAGGTGTCCTGCGCCTCGGAGGCCATGTAGAGCGCGCGTCCGATGACGGTCAGGTACAGGCCGATCAGCAGCAGTTGCCCGAGGAGCCCAAGCTCCTCGCCGATCACCGCGAAGATGAAGTCGGTCGAGCGCTCCGGCAGGAACTCGAGCTGGGCCTGGCTGCCATTCATCCAGCCCTTGCCGAACAGGCCGCCGGAACCGATCGCGATCTGCGACTGGATGCTGTGATACCCGGCGCCGAGCGGATCCTGCGAGGGGTCGAGGAACATGAGCACGCGCTGGCGCTGGTAGTCGTGCATGAAGTGCCAGGCGACCGGCACCGCGCCGCCGAGGAGCGTGAGCCCGAGGACGATGACGACCGTCGAGAGCCCGGCCAGGAACACGACCAGGATCCCGGCCGAGGCGATCAGCAGCGCGGTGCCCAAGTCCGGCTGCTTGGCGATGATGAGCGCGGGGACCGCGATGATGCCGAGCACCACCGTCACGTCCCGCAGCGAAGGCGGCAGCGGCCGGTCGTGCAGGTACCAGGCGCACATCATTGGCACGCCGAGCTTCATGAGTTCGGACGGCTGGAACCTCAAGGGTCCAAGGACGAGCCAGCGCTGTGCGCCCTTGCCGACGTCGCCGTGCACCATGACGGCGAGCAGCAAGAGGACGCCAGCCGCGTAGAGGATTGGCGAGACGCGCTTCAGCCACGCCGGCGGCACCTGCGCGAGCAGCACGAGCGCCACGATCGCAAGCGCGAGGCGCTCGATCTGGTTGGTCCACATCGGCATGTTTTCGCCGGTGGCGCTGAAGAGCACGAAGAGCCCAAAGGCGACCACCGCCGCGAGCGCGGCGAGCAGCGGCCCGTCGAGGTGCAGGCGCCGCAGCAGGCGCGAGGATGCCGTCAGCGTGCGCCGCGCGGTCGAATTCTCGCCGTCGTCGTACAGCACTGTCAGTTCACCTGCGGCTCGGGCGGCGCGCCCTTCGGCGGCGGCGGCACGGGCGCCGCGTCGTACTTGCCGAGCAGGAACGCATCGAAGACGCGCCGCGCCATGGGAGCGGCGACGCTGCCACCGTGCCCGCCGTTCTCGACCAGCACGGCGATCGCGAGCTTGGGCGCCTCGGCCGGGGCGAAGGCGATAAAGAGCGCATGGTCGCGCAGCCGCTCATCGACCGCGCTCGCGTTGTACTTCTCGTTCTGGCCGAGGCTGAACACCTGCGCGGTGCCGGTCTTGGCGGCGATCTTGTAGCTTGCGCCGCGCTGCACGGCCGAGGCGGTGCCACCGGCCTCGGTGACCATCTCCATCCCCTCGATGATCACCTGCCAGTTGCCGGGATCGGTGAGCGCGATCGGGGGCTCGGCGATCGGCGGCAGCGTCTTCACCTCGCGCGTCATGGCATCGCGCACCGCCGTCACGAGCCGTGGCCGAAAGCCGTGGCCGCGCGCGGCGACGACGGCGACGGCATGCGCGAGCTGCAGCGGCGTCGCCAGCATGTAGCCCTGGCCGATGCCAACGATGACCGTCTCGCCCGGGTACCAGGCCTGCTTGTAGGTCTGGCGCTTCCATTCCTCGGACGGCATGAGGCCCGGGCGCTCGCCGACGATGTCGATACCGGTGGGCTTGCCAAAGCCGAGCGCGCTCATCGCCTCGTGCACGCGCTCGATGCCGAGCACGTCCGCGAGGCCGTAGAAGTAGACATCGCACGAGGTCGCGATAGCGCGCCGCATGTCGACGTTGCCGTGCCCTTCCTTCTTCCAGTCGCGGTAGTGTCGCGAGGAGCCGGGCAGCGTGAAGTAGCCGCGGCAAAAGCGCGTCGCGCGCGGGTCGATCGCGTTGTACTCGAGCCCGGCGAGCGCCATCATCGGCTTCACCGTCGAGCCCGGCGGATAGGCGCCCCGGAGCGCGCGGTTGAAGAGCGGCCGGTCGAGGTCGTCGCGCAAGCTCGCGTACTCCGGCGTCGAGATGCCGCGCGTGAACTTGTTCGGGTCGAAGCTCGGCACCGAGGCGAGCGCGACCACGTCGCCGGTCGTCGGGTCGATCGCGATCAGCGCGCCGCGGTGCCCGGCGAGCGACTCCTCCGCGACCCGCTGCACCTTGATGTCGAGGCCGAGGAAGATGTCGTTGCCGGCGCGCGGCTGGCGCGTGTCGAGCTTGACCGGCGCGCTGCCGAGCCGGTCGACGTGGCGCCCTTGCGCGTTCACGAGCACCTGGCGGAACCCGGCGGTGCCGTGCAGCTGCTCCTCGTAGGTGTTCTCGAGACCGAGCTTGCCGATCACCGAGGAGCCGGCGTACTCATCGGCGTTGATGTGCTTCAGGTCATCCTCGGAGATCGCCGCGACGTAGCCGAGCGCGTGCGCGGCGATGTCGCCGTACGGATACCAGCGCGCGAGGCGGGTCTGGATCTCGACGCCCGGGAACTCGAACTGGCGCACCGCGAAGGTCGCGATGTCGGCATCGGAGAGCGACAGCCGCAATGGCACCGCCTCGAACTTCCTCGCCGCGCGGATCAGGCGCTCGAGCGCCGGCACCTGGCCGGACTCGACGAGGCCGATCGCGGCGAGGCGCCTGAGCGTGTCGCCGACGTTGGTAACCTGCTCCGGCGTGAGCTCGAGCTGGAAAGCGGGCGTGTTCTCGGCGATGACGACGCCGTTCTTGTCGTAGATGAGCCCGCGGTCGGGCGGCAGCGGCTCGAGCCTGACGCGGTTGCCCTGCGACAAGTCCGTGAAGTAGTCGTGCCGGACGACCTGCAGCCAGAAGAGCCGCCCCATCACGACGAGCAGCAGCACGACCGCCGCGATCCCCGCGAAGATCGTGCGGCCGATGAACAGGCGCTGCTCGCCCCAATGATCCTTGATGCGGACGGAGCGTGGCATCGGGTCAGGCGCGGCTGGCGAAGCGGCCGAGGAGGCCGGTGACGGCGGGCCAGAGGAGCGCGCCCGTGATCGCCGGCAGCGAGCGGGTCCAGTCGTTGAGCGGGTGGCCCGTGACGCCGTCGATCCAGAAAAGCAGGAACTGGTAGACCGCGAGCAGCAGGAACACGACGAGCGACTGGTGGGTCAGCGGGAACATCCGCATGCGCAGGTGGAAGCGGTGCGCGAGGTAGGCGACGGCGACGAAGGCAAGCGCGTTCTCGCCAAGGATCTGGCCGCGGAACGAATCGAGCGCGAGCCCGCAGAGCCACGCGAACAGGAGCCCGCCCGAGCGCGGCAGCATCACCGCGAACCAGATGAGCACCAGCAGCAGGAAGTCGGGGCGCACGAGGTCGAGCCAGTGCGGCAGCGGCACGGCCGAGAGCAGCAGTGCCGTGAGCGAACACACGTAGATCGGCCAGCGGGCCGCTCGCCCCATCGTGTTCATCGGCTGCGCGGCTTGTCGCGCGCCTTGTCGGGCGCGGGCGTGGGTGCCGGCGGCGCAGGCTCCGAGGCGGGCATCGGCACGCGCGGGTGCAGCCACAAGAGCATCACCTCGCGGGCGCGATCGAGCGCCGCGGCGGGCTCGGCCGAGACGGTCGCGAGCGGCTGGCTCGGGTCGCGCTTGACCTCGGAAATGCGCCCGACCGGGTAGCCGGCCGGAAAGACGCCGCCGAGGCCGGAGGTCACGAGCCGGTCGTCGACCCGCACGTCGGCGTTCCGTGGCAGGTAGGGAAGGGCAAGGCGGCGCGCATCGCCCGTGCCGACTGCGATGGTCCGCAGGCCGTTCCTCTCGACTTGGACGGGGACCGCGTGGGTCGGGTCCGACAGCAGGATGACCTCGGAAGCCTTGAGGCCCACGTTGCTCGTCTGGCCGAAGATGCCGTGGCTGTCGATGACCGCCTGCGCCCGCGTGACGCCATCGCTCGTGCCGCGATCGACGAGCACGCGGTGCCGCAACGGATCGAGGTCGACCCTGAGGATGCTCGCGACCTTCGAGGTCTCGGCGTCGCGCGGAGCGGCGTTCAGCAGATCACGGAGTCGCCGGTTCTCCTGCTCGATTGCCTCGAGCCGGAGGAGCCTGAGGTCATTGTCGCGGTTGTCGGTTTTCAGCGCCTCGTTCTCGGCCATCAGCGCTGAGCGGGTCGCGAGCGAGGAGGACATCCAGTTCCACGCCGCGACCGGCGACTGCACGAGGACCTGCAGCGGATAGGCGACGGCCGAGAGCGCCGTGCGGATCGCCGTCAGCTCGTGCTGGCGGTGATCGACCACCATGACGCCGATGGACGCGGCGATGAGGATGAGTGCCCGCAGGCCGAGCGCGGACACGCGCGGCGGAGCGTAGCGGGCACCGGGCTCTCTTAGGAGCGACAACCGGACACCCCTAGTAGCCGATCACTGCAGGCCGAACGCGCCCGGGTGCTCCTCGGACAACTCCATGATCCGGCCGCCACCGCGCGCGACACAGGTCAGGGGGTCCTCGGAGATGATGACGGGCAGGCCCGTCTCTTCCATCAGCAGCTTGTCGATGTCCTTCAGAAGCGCGCCGCCGCCGGTCAGCACGATGCCGCGCTCGGCGACGTCGGCGCCGAGCTCCGGTGGCGTCTGCTCGAGCGCCTGCTTCACCGCGCTCACGATGCCCTGCAGCGGTTCCTGCAGCGCCTCGAGGATCTCGTTTGAGTTGAGCGTGAAGCTGCGCGGCACGCCCTCGGAAAGGTTGCGGCCCTTCACCGACATCTCGCGCACCTGCTGGCCGGGATAGGCGGAGCCGATCTCGATTTTGATGCGCTCGGCGGTCGCCTCGCCGATGAGGATGCCGTAGTTGCGGCGCACGTAGTTCACGATCGCATCGTCGAAGCGATCGCCGCCGATGCGGGCGGAAGCGGCGTAGACGATGCCGTTGAGCGAGATCACCGCGACCTCGGACGTGCCGCCGCCGATGTCGAGCACCATGGAGCCCCTCGGCTCGTGCACGGGCAGTCCCGCGCCGACCGCCGCTGCCATCGGCTCGTCGATCAAAAAGACGCTGCGCGCGCCGGCGCCCTCGGCCGATTCCTTGATCGCGCGTCGCTCGACCTGCGTCGAGCCGTACGGCACGCACACCAGCACGCGCGGACTCGGCCGGAGGAAGCGGTTGCCGTGCACCTTGTTGATGAAGTACTGAAGCATCTTCTCGGTGTAGGTGAAATCGGCGATCACGCCGTCTTTCATCGGTCGCACGGCGGTGATGTGTCCGGGCGTACGGCCGAGCATGTTCTTCGCTTCCGCTCCGACCGCGACGATTGTTTTGCCGCCGCGAGCGGGTTCGTCGCGAACCGCGACGACGGAGGGCTCGTTGAGCACGATGCCCTTGCCGCGAACGTAGATCAGGGTATTCGCCGTGCCAAGGTCGATGGAAACGTCGTTCGAAAAATAGCCACGCAGGCTCTTGAACATAGATTCTCAGTCAGCAAGCTAGGGGAGGAGGGCCCGCATCCCAAGCACGAGCCTCGTGGCCCGCTTCGGAAGCTGCCGTAATCTATCAACGAGCACGACAATTCACAAGGCGACGTGTATGATTGTTAAGGAATTTTTTAAGCCCGTTGCGGCGCCCCACTCATGAGCCTGACCCGTACCGACGTCGAGGGAATCGCCCGCCTCGCGCGCCTAGAAATCACCGAGACGGAACTGCCGGTCTACGTCGAGAGCCTCTCGAAGATCCTGTCGTTCATCGAGCAGCTGAACTCAGCCGACACCGCCTCGGTCGAGCCGATGGCGCACCCGCTCCAGGGGGAGGTGCAACGCCTCAGGCCCGATGTCGTCACCGAGACCGACCAGCGCCAGAAGTACCAGTCGAACGCGCCCCAGGTGGTTGCGGGCCTGTACCTCGTGCCCCGGGTGATCGAGTGAGCCTCCATACCCGTTCGGTGGCGGAACTTGCCGCCGGGCTCGCCGCCAAGGAGTACTCGGCGGTCGAGCTCACCGAGTACTTCCTCGCCCGCATCGGGGCCGCCAACCCCGCGCTCAACGCCTTCGTGACGGTGACCCCCGAGCGGGCGCTCGCCGATGCCCGCCGGGCGGACGCGACGCTGGCCGCCGGCAAAGCGGGCCCGCTCACGGGTATTCCGCTGGCGCACAAGGACATTTTCTGCACCGACGGCATCCGCACGGCCTGCGGCTCGCGCATGCTCGACAACTTCATAGCCCCCTACGATGCGACCGTGGTCGAGCGCCTCGCGGCGGCCGGCACCGTCATGCTCGGCAAGACGAACATGGACGAGTTCGCCATGGGCTCCTCGAACGAGACGAGCTTCTACGGCCCGGTCAAGAACCCCTGGGACCTCCGCAAGGTCCCGGGCGGCTCCTCGGGGGGCTCGGCGGCGACGGTGGCGGCTCGCCTCGCGCCGGTTGCGACCGGCACCGACACGGGCGGGTCGATCCGCCAGCCCGCGGCGCTGGCCGGCGTCTCCGGCATCAAGCCGACCTACGGCCGGGTGTCGCGCCACGGCATGATCGCCTTCGCCTCGAGCCTCGACCAGGCGGGGATCCTCGCCCCGTCGGCCGCGGACTGCGCGCGGCTCCTCGGCGCCATGGCGGGCTTCGACCCGCGCGACTCGACCAGCGTCGACCGGCCGGTACCCGACTACGTCGCCGGGCTCGGTGCCTCGCTGAAAGGCGTGCGCATCGGCATCGTGAAGGAGTTCTTCGAGCACGGCCTCGATGCCGCGAACGGCGCGGTCATCCACGCCGCGATCGATGAACTCGCCAAGCTCGGCGCGACGCTCGTCGACATCAGCTGCCCGAACCTGCCGCTGTCGGTGCCGACCTACTACGTCGTCGCCCCGGCCGAGTGCTCCTCGAACCTGTCACGCTTCGACGGCGTTCGCTTTGGCCACCGCTGCAAGGACCCGAAGGATCTTCTCGACCTCTACCTGCGCTCGCGTGGCGAGGGCTTTGGGCCTGAAGTGAAGCGCCGGGTCATGACCGGGACGTACGTGCTCTCGGCGGGCTACTACGATGCCTACTACCTGCGGGCGCAGAAGGTGCGGACGCTCATCACCAATGAATTCCGCGCCGCCTTCGCGCAGGTCGACCTGCTCGCAGGTCCGACCTCGCCGACGCCCGCGTTCGACCTCGGCGCGAAGATGGATGATCCGATCACGATGTACTTGAACGACATTTACACGATCGGCGCGAACCTCGCGGGGCTCCCGGCGATGTCCGTTCCCTGCGGATTCGTCGGGGGACTGCCGGTCGGGCTGCAGCTCCTCGGCCCGCACTTTGGCGAGAGCCAGGTCCTCGCCGCCGGGCACGCCTACCAGGGCGTCACCGATTTCCACCGACGCATGCCTGCGTCGTACGCCTGAGGCTTCCCGCGATGGCAAGCACCGCTGCGCGAGACGGGTGGGAGGTCGTCATCGGCCTCGAGATCCACGCCCAGCTCGCCACGAAGTCGAAGATCTTCTCCGCTTCCGCAACCGCCTACGGTGCGGCGCCCAACAGCCAGGCGAGCCTCGTGGACTTGGGCTACCCGGGCGTGCTGCCGGTGCTGAACGGCGAGGTCGTGCGCATGGCCGTGAAGTTCGGGCTCGCGACGGGAGCGACCATCGCGCCGCGCTCGGTGTTCGCGCGCAAGAACTACTTCTACCCGGACCTCCCCAAGGGCTACCAGATCAGCCAGTACGAGCGCCCGATCGTCGAGGACGGCTCGCTCGAGATCCTGCTCGATGACGGCAGTCGCAAGACCATCGGCATCACGCGCGCGCACCTTGAGGAGGACGCCGGCAAGTCGCTGCACGAGGGTCTCGCCAATGCGAGCGGCATCGACCTGAACCGTGCCGGCACGCCGCTCCTCGAGATCGTTTCCGAGCCCGACCTGCGCTCGGCGAAGGAAGCCGTCGCGTACATGAAGAAGGTGCACACGCTGGTGCGCTACCTCGAGATCTGCGACGGCAACATGCAGGAAGGATCGTTCCGCTGCGATGCGAACGTCTCGGTGCGGAAGTTGGGTGCCGCGAAGCTCGGCACGCGTTGCGAGATCAAGAACGTCAATTCTTTCCGCTACGTCGAGAAGGCGATCAACTACGAAATCGAGCGGCAGATCGACGTGCTCGACGGCGGCGGCGTGATCAAGCAGGAGACGCGCCTGTACGACTCGGCCAAGGACGAGACGCGCCCGATGCGCTCGAAGGAAGAGGCGAACGACTACCGCTACTTCCCCGACCCCGACCTCCTGCCGGTGGACATCGAGCCCGCGTTCATCGCCGCCGTGCAAGGCTCGCTCCCCGAGCTTCCCGACGACAAAGCGGCGCGGTTCGTGCGCGCTTACGGGCTCGTCGCGTACGACGCGCTCGTGCTGACCGCGAGCCGCGAGCTAGCCGATTTCTACGAGGCCGTCGTGCGGGCCCTCGGCGGCGAAACCGCCGCCGCGAAGCTCGCCGCGAACTGGGTCATGGGCGACTTCTCGGCCTTCCTCAACCGCGACGGCCTCGAGATTGCGACCGCGCGGGTGTCGGCCGGGCACCTCGCCGGGCTGCTGGTGCGCATCCTCGATGCGACGATCTCCGGCAAGATCGCCAAGGATGTGTTCGAGGCGATGTGGGCAGAGGGCGCCGAGGCCGATGTCGTCATCGCCGCCAAGGGGCTGCGGCAGATCACCGACGTGAGCGCCATCGAGGCTGCTATCGAGGCGGTCATGGCCGCGAACCCAGCTCAGCTCGCCGACTACCGCGCCGGCAAGGACAAGCTGTTCGGCTTTTTCGTCGGGCAGGCGATGAAGGCGACGCAGGGCAAGGCGAACCCGGCGCAGCTCAACGAGCTACTGAAGAAGAAGCTCGCGCCCTAATTTGTAAGTGCACGACGGCGACACACTGCGACGGTTCATCTTCGAACGCTTCCCGGTTCGCGGCTACATCGTGCACCTGGACGCCTCGTGGCGCGCGCTCATTGAGCACCACGACTACCCGCCCGTCGTGCGCGAGACGCTCGGGCAGGCGGCGGCGGCGACGCTGCTGCTCGGCGCGACGATCAAGTTCGACGGGCTCCTCACGCTGCAGCTGCAAGGACCAGGCCCCATGCACCTCCTCGTCGTGCAGGCGAGCCACCGCCACGCGGTGCGCGGCGTCGCCCGCTGGCGCGGCGAGGTAGCCGATCCCGCGCTCGAGGCCCTCACCGGCGGCGGCCAGGTGACGGTGACGGTCGAGAACGCCGACCGCTCCTCGCGGTACCAGGGGATCGTGCCGCTCACGGGCGCGAGGCTCGCGGAGTGTTTCGAGGACTACTTCGCGCGCTCCGAGCAGCTGCCGACGCGCCTGTGGCTGGTCGCGACCGAGGAGCGCGCGGTTGGCCTCCTGCTTCAGCGCCTGCCGAGCGGGGCGGGTGCCTCGACCGAGGAACTCGCGCACTCGGTTGCCGAGGGCGATGAGGACTGGAACCGCGTGCGATTGCTGGCCGCGACGCTCTCCGCCGCGGAACTCGCGACGCTGCCAGCCGAGGAGTTGTTGCACCGGCTGTTCCACGAAGAGGACGTGCGCCTGTTCGAGCCCGATCCGGTCTACTTCCAGTGCACCTGCTCGCGCGAGCGGGTCAGCGGCATCCTCCGCTCGCTTGGCGAGCGCGAGGTGCGCGAGCTCCTCGCCGAGCGCGGCAATGTCGAGGTGCGCTGCGAGTTCTGCAACCGCGCGTGGCAATACGATGCGGTCGACGTCGAGGGCCTCTTCGTCGAGGGCGAGACGGTCTCGACACCGCGCGCGCTGCAGTAGTGCGGGCTCGCGCAGCGGGTAGTTGCGGGCGCAAGGCTGTCTTAATCGCCTCCGCCCGCGACCGGGTTCCCGGTTTTTGACCAGCCGGTTGCCAATCGGTTCCCGAGGGGTACACTCAAAGTCGCTGACGCGATGTCTTTGCGTGTTCAATTTCCGAACCGGAGACTCCGATGCCGTCTGCTCCCACCCAGCTCTACTCTTTTCCGGGCCAGCTCGGCCGGCGTGGCACGACGATGGCCGCCGTCTTCGGGCTGCACATACTGCTCGCGATCGGCCTGATCGCCGGCATGAAGCTCAGACCGCCGGTTCCGGTGACCGCGACGCCACCACCGCCGACCATCGTCAAGGAACCCCCCGCGCATGTCGCGCCCGTCCGCCCTCCGACCGGCCTCGACTTGAATCGCGTGCTGCCACGGGTCGAGCCGCCGGACATTCCGGATTTGAAGCGCACTCCGGATGCGATCGTGATCCCCTCGACGCCGATACCCGTCGTGTCCGGCGACAGCGTCGAGCCGGTGGTGGCCGTCAGTGGCGTGCGGGTGCTCCGGGGCGACCGGCCGTTCTATCCGGCGGCGCTAAGGCGCGCCGGCAAGGAGGGCTCGGTCGGCGTGCGCGTTCGCGTCGGGGCGACCGGCCGCGCGGAGCTCGTGGAAGTCGCGGACTCGAGCGGCTTCACCGCGTTCGATACATCCGCAGTGGAGGCCGTGAAGCGCTGGATCTTCACGCCCGCCCAGACCGCGACGGGTCCCATCACGAGCTGGGTGACGTTCAAGGTGACCTTCCGGCTCACCGATTGAGCGGACTTGACGCGCCGAGGTGCGACAGCCCGGCCGCCGGCGGCCGGGCTGTCGCTGGTCGGGCGCGACTCCGGGCGGTGATTCGCGCGTCGGGCACAGGGCGGGGCACCCTCAGCGTGCCGCGCCGTCGACTTCGCGGATGTAGTTCGCGCCGCCGAGCGAGTTCATCTGCTCGATGACCCACGCCTGCCGGCGTGCCATGTACGCGCCGGGATGCTCGAGCTTCAGTCGCTTCGGGTTTGGCAGTACCGTCGCGAGCAGCGCCGCCTGGGCCTGCGACACGTGCGCGGGGTCGGTGTGGAAGTAGCGTGGCGCGGCCGCGCCGATCCCGTAGACGCCCGGGCCGAACTCGGCGATGTTGAGGTAGACCTCGAGGATGCGCTGCTTCGGCCACATGAGCTCGATCAGCAGCGTGAAGTAGGCCTCGAACCCCTTGCGCACGAAGCTCTGCCCGGGCCACAGGAACAGGTTCTTCGCGACTTGCTGGCTGATCGTGCTTGCGCCGCGCAGGCGCTTGCCGCGTTCGCGCTCCTTGATCGCCTCATCGATCGCCTCGAAGTCGAAGCCCGGGTGGAACGCGAACTTCTGGTCCTCCGAGGCGATCACCGCGAGCTTCACGTGCCGCGAGATCCGCTCATAAGGCGTCCAGCGGTGATCGGCGCGCCACGCGTAGTCCCGCGCGAGCCACGCATCCACGTAGTCGTGCACGATGAACGCGCTCGAGACGGGCGGCACGAACCGAAGGAGCAGGACTACCAGCACGCTCGAGGCGATGCCGGCGGCGATCAGCCAGAGGAGGAGGTTCCGCAGCCGCCGCCAGAACCCGACCGCGGCCGCCATCGGCGCGCGGTCAGCTCTCGACGACCGTGACGGACTCGAGGACGACGGGCTCGACCGGCACGTCCTCGTGGTGGCCGCGGCTCGCGGTCGCGACCGCCGCGATCTTGTCGACGACGTCCATGCCCTGCATCACGTGCGCGAACACCGCGTAGCCCTCGTTGCCCTTGCCGGGGTCCAGGAACGCGTTGTCCTTCAGGTTTACGAAGAACTGCGAGGTCGCGCTGTCCGGGTCGTTGGTGCGGGCCATCGACAGGCTGCCGCGGCGGTTCTTGAGGCCGTTCGATGCCTCGTTCTTGATCGGCGCCCGCGTCTTCTTCTGCGCCATGTCGGCGGTCAGGCCACCGCCCTGGATCACGAAGTTCGGGATCACGCGGTGGAACACCGTGCCGTCGAAGTGCCCGGACTCGACGTAGGCGAGGAAATTCTTGCAGCTGATCGGCGCCTCTTCACGGTGCAGCTCGATCGAGAAGCTGCCGAGCGAGGTCTGGAACTTGATCACGGTAGGAATCTCCGGGTGGGCGGCCTTGAGGCGCCATTCTAGCCGGGCTTAACCCCGAGCGTCGCGCGCTCGAGCGACGCCAGGTCCCGATGAGTCTCGATCGAGGCCAGTCCCGCGGCGCCGAGGAGCCGGCGGCAGGCCTCGCCTTGCAGCGCGCCGTGCTCGAGGATGAGTACCCCCGAGTCCTCGAGGTGCGAGCGGGCGCCCGCCGCGATCGCCTCGAGTGCCTCGAGCCCGCTCGCCCCCGCCACCAGGGCAGCCCGCGGCTCGAAGGCGAGCTCGGGCGAGGCAAGGTGCGGATCGGAATCGGCGAGGTAGGGCGGGTTCGCGACGATCACCCGGTAGTGCTCCTGCTCGACCGGCGCGTACCAGTCGCCGAGGAGGGTGCGGGCGTTGTCGAGGCCTAGCCGCCGCCGGTTCCGTTCAGCGACGGCGAGCGCTGCCTCGCTCGCATCGACGAGGTCGACGGCGACCGCCGGTCGCTCGCGCGCGATGGCAAGTCCGATCGCGCCGCTGCCGGTGCCCAAGTCGAGCACGCGCCCCGGGCCCACCGGCAGCCGCGCGAGCGCGAGCTCGACGAGCAGCTCCGTCTCCGGCCGCGGCACCAGTACCGCGGCCTCGACGCCAAGGCTGAGCGTCCAGAACTCGCGCCGGCCCACGAGGTAGGCGACCGGCTCGCCCTCGAGGCGACGCTCGACCAGCGCCTCGAACGCCGCCGTCGCACGCGCATCGAGCGGTTGCTCGCCCCGCCCAAGCAGCCGGCCACGCTCAAGGCTGAGCACGTGCGCGAGCAGGAGCTCGGCATCGAGCCTGGCGCTACCCGAGTGCCGGGCGAGGCGGGCGGTCGCGCGCGCGAGCGCGGCGGCGATCATTCGAGTTCGGCGAGCTGTTCGGCTTCGTACTCGCGCGCGAGCGGCAGGAGTACCTCGTCAAGCTCGCCGTTGACGATGTCCTCGAGCTTGTAGAGGGTGAGCTCGACCCGATGGTCGGTGAGCCGCCCTTGCGGGAAGTTGTAGGTGCGGATCCGCTCCGAGCGATCACCGGTTCCGACCTGCAGCTTCCTGCTCGCCGCCTGCGCCGAGGCCTGCTTGTCGCGCTCCGCCTGCAACAGGCGCGCCTTCAGCAGCGACATCGCCCGCGAGCGGTTCTTGTGCTGCGAGCGCTCGTCCTGGCACTCGACCACGATGCCGGTCGGCAGGTGGGTGAGGCGCACCGCCGAGTCGGTCTTGTTGACGTGCTGGCCGCCGGCACCGGAGCTGCGATAGGTATCGACGCGAAGGTCGGCGTCGGCGATCGGCACGTCCTCGACGGCGTCGAGCTCGGGCAGTATCGCGACCGTGCAGGTCGAGGTGTGGACGCGGCCCTGCGCCTCCGTGGCGGGAACCCGCTGCACGCGGTGAGTGCCCGACTCGAACTTCAGGCGCGAGTACGCACCCTGGCCGACGATGCGGCTGATGATCTCGCGAAAGCCGCCGTGCTCGCCGCGGCTCTCCGACAGCACCTCGACCTTCCAGCCATGTGCGTCCGCGTAGCGCGAGTACATGCGGAAGAGATCGCCCGCAAAGATCGCCGCCTCGTCGCCACCGGCACCGGCGCGGATCTCCAGGAAGATGTTGCCGTCGTCGTGCGGATCCTTCGGGATCAAGAGCCGCTGCAGGCCTTCCTCCTCCGACTCGATGCGCGCCGCGAGAGCGCGCCCTTCCTCGCCCGCCATCGCGCGCATCGCGGGGTCGGCGTCGGCCGCCATCTCCGCGGCCGCGCGCGCGTCGGCCTCGAGGGCGAGAAAGGCGCGGAAGCGCTCGGCGACGTCGCCCAAGCGCGAGTATTCCATCGACAGCTCGCGGAACTTGTCGCTCTTCCCCTGCAGGCCGGGTTCGTTGAGCAGCCGGCCCACCTCCTCGTAGCGGTCGGCGAGCCGCTCGAGGCGTCGGCGTATCGAGGTTCTCATTCGCGGTCCGGCTCGAGGTCGAAGAGCCGCCGCGCCGCATCGACCAGGCGCTCATCGCCCGCCTCGCCCGCCTGGCGAAGCTGGTGGGTCGGCGCATGCAGCAGCCGGTTGGTCAGTGTGTCGGCGAGGTAGGTGAGCACATCCTCCGGGCTCCGGCCGCTCGCGAGGAGCCGCGCGGCGTCCTCCAGCGTCTGCGCGCGCAGGCTCTCGGCGCTCGACCGGAGCTGGCGGATCGTCGGCACCGCGTGCTGGCCCCGAAGGCCGGTCATGAAGCGCGCGACTTCCTCCTCGATCAGCACGCGCGCCTGGCGCGCCTCGTCCTCGCGCGCCTGCAGGTTCTGGCTGACGAAGCCCTGCAGGTCATCGAGCGTGTAGAGGTAGACGTCCTCGAAGTCGGCGACCGCGGCCTCGATGTCGCGGGGCACGGCGATGTCGACCATGAACATCGGCCGCCGGCGCCGCGCGAGGAGCGCGGCCGCCACGTCGCGCGCGGTGATTACCGCGTGCGGGCTCGCGGTGCTCGAGACCACGATGTCAGCTTCCGGCAGGTGCTGGGGTAGCGCATCGAGCGTGATGGCGGAGGCGTTGAACTCGGCGGCGAGCGCCTGGGCGCGATCGAGGCTGCGGTTGGCGATGATCATGCGCTTCAGGCCCTGCGCGTGCAGGTGGCGCGCCGCGAGCGCGATCGTGTCGCCGGCGCCTACGAGGAGCGCGGTGTGCTGCGCGAAGCCCGCGAACACCGTGCGCGCCAGGCTGACGGCGGCGTAGGCGACCGAGACTGCGTTCGCGCCGATGCGCGTCTCGGTACGCACGCGCTTGGCGACCGAGAACGTCGCCTGGAACAGCCGGTTCAGCATCGGTCCCGCGGTGCCGCTCTCCTGCGCCGCGCGGTAGGCATCTTTCAGCTGGCCGAGGATCTGTGCCTCGCCGATCACCATCGAGTCGAGCCCCGAGGCGACCGCGAAGGCGTGCTCGACCGCCGCCGCCTCATGGCGCTCGTACAGGCTCCCCGCGAGGCTGCGGCCGATGCCGTGGTAGCGCTCGAGCCAGGCGCCCAAGTCCGCCGGCGCCTCGAGCACGCAGTAGAGTTCGGTGCGGTTGCAGGTCGAGACGATGACGTTTTCGCGCGCGCCGCCGCTCGCGAGCGCGCGCAGCGCGTTCGGCAGGTGATCGGCTTCGAAGACCACCTTCTCACGCACCTCAAGGGGTGCCGTGCGATGGTTGATCCCGACGACAACGAGCGGCATGCGGGGCCTGGGTGGGTCGGGTAGCCACGGATTGTCCGGCACCGCGCCAGACAGGGCAAGCATACCCGTCCCGGCCGGGGCCGCCGCAGGCCTTGCGATATAGTGCCGCCATGCCGCGAATCCACCCTTTCCGCCTCGCCGCGTGCCTGTGCCTCGGCGCCGCGACCGCCGCCTGTACCTCGCTGCCGGGCTCCCGAAGCCCCGGCGTCCACATGCTGATGGGCGAGGTGGCCGCCGAGCGCGGCGAGTTCGAGCGCGCCGCGCACGAATACCGCCTCGCGGCCGCGGCAAGCGGCGATGCCAAGATCGCCGAGCGCGCCGCGCGGCTCGCCTTTGACAATGGCCAGGAGCGCGAGCTCGAGCGCATCGCGCACGAATGGCTCGTGCGCGACCCGAAGAGCGAAGTTGCGCTCAGGTTCAGCGCCGTTGCGCTCCTGCAGCTCGACCGGCGCGCCGAGGCGGCGGCCCAGTTCGCGCGCCTCGTCGAGAGCGCTTACCCGACGCCGGGCGATGCGTTCATCGCGCTCAATGAGTCCCTCGGCGACCTTCGCAACGACACCGCCGCAGCCGGGACCATTGGTCTGCTTGCCGCGCGCTACCCGGCGGTCCCGCAGGCCGAGTACGCACACGCATCGCTCGCGCTCTCCGCCGGCGACTCGCCGACCGCGCTCGCGGCGATTCGCCGCGCGCTCGCGCTCAAGCCCGTCTGGCGCGAGGCCCGCTGGCTCGAGGCGCGCGCCCTCATCGCCGGTGGCGACTGCGCGCAGGGCCTTGCGGGCGCAGGCGCCCTCGCGGCCGAGTCTAGCGATGGCGATCGGCTCCTCTATGCGTGGCTGCTCGCCGCCTGCGACCGGCAGGCCGAGGCGCGGCCATTCTTCGAGGACCTCGCGCGCGGCACCAACGCCCGCGCGGAGGCGCTCGAGGGACTCGCGAGCCTCGATCTCGATGCGCGTCGCTGGGACGAGGCGACCAACCACTACACCGAGATGCTCGCGACGGGCCGCAACACCGACCGGGCGTTCTACGGCCTCGCGGTCGTCGCCGACCGCAAGGGCGAGGCAACCAAGGCGATCAGGCTCTACGCCCGCGTCGCGGCGGGTCCGCGCGCCATCGCAGCCCAACTGCGCGCCTACCGGTTGCTGCTCGGCCAGGGCTTGGGGGAGATCGCCGCGCGCCAGCTCGATGAGTTCATCGCGACGGCCCCGGAGAATCGCGTCGCGACGACGGCCGGGCGCGCGCAGATCCTCGCCGAGCTCGGCCGCAGCGCGGATGCGCTCGCGCTGCTTGGCCGCGCGACGGCCGCGTATCCCGATCGCGAGGAGTTTCGCTACGCCCGCGCCGAGGTGCTCGAGCGCAGCGGCGACGTCGGCCGGGCGGTGGCGGAGCTGCGGCAGGTCGCGCGCGCGCGACCGGATGATGCGACCGCGCAGAACGCGCTCGGGTTCACCCTCGCCGAGCACTGGCTCGACCTGCCGGAGGCGGAGGCGCGCATCCGCGCCGCGCTCGCGGCGCGCCCGGACAGCCCGGCGATTCGCGATAGCCTCGGCTGGGTGCTCTATCGGCGCGGGCGCTCGGCGGAGGCGCTCGAGTGGCTGAAGCGCGCCTACGCGAACGACCCGGATCCAGAGATCGCGACGCACCTCGGCGAGACCCAGTGGTCGCTCGGCGATCGCGCCGGCGCCGAAAAGACCTGGCGCGAGGCACTCGAGCGCTCGCCGGAGGATGCGCACCTCAAGGACGCGCTGAAGCACCACCTCGGCACGCCGCCGTGACGCTGAAGTGGCTGGCGCTGCTCGCGCTCGCGATGCTGGGCGCCTGCCAGACGCTGCCGCCACCGGCGGCTGCCCCGACGCCAGGCGCGCAGGCGGCGCTCGCCACGCTCGACACCTGGCGGGCCCGCGGCCGCGTCGCGGTGCGCTCGACCGCGGAGGGTTTCAGCGCGAGCTTCGACTGGCGCGAGGCGGCCGGCCGCGGTGAAATCGACGTCCGCGGCCCCCTCGGCGCCGGCGCCGCCCGCATCACCCGCAGCGCTAATTCGATCCGGATCGAGACCGCGAGCGGCGCGCCGCTCGAGATTGCAGCGCCGTTCGCCGCGCTCGAGTCAGAGCTGACGGCGCGCCTCGGCTTTCCGCTGCCGATCGGGCCCTTGCGCTACTGGCTGCTCGGGGTACCCGACCCCGCGCTCGCGAGCGAGGCGAGCGCGGGTGGATTCGCGCAGGCGGGCTGGACGGTGGCACTCCAGCAGTTCGCGCCGGTCGCGGGTGCGCCGGGTCCGCTGCCTTCCCGGCTGGTCCTCAAGCGCGAGGCGACGGAGATCCGGGTGCTCGTTTCGACCTGGACGGTCACCTCCCCGTGAGCGCGGCGTCGTGGCCGGCGCCCGCCAAGCTGAACCTGTTCCTGCACGTGACCGGCCGCCGGGCGGACGGGTACCACGAGCTGCAGACGCTGTTCCAGCTCATCGACCTCGCGGATGAGCTCCGTATCGGCCTCAGGAGCGATGGCCGGATCGTCCGTTCGGGCACGCCGATCGAGGGCGGGGCCACGCAGGACCTCGTCGTGCGGGCCGCCGAGCGCCTGATGGCGGAGGTGGGTGGCCGGGTGCCGGGCGCCGACATCGAGCTCACGAAGCGGATTCCGGTCGGTGCCGGGCTCGGGGGCGGCAGCTCCGATGCCGCGACGACGCTCGTGGCCCTGAACGAGCTCTGGCGGCTCGGGCTCCCCGCCGCGCATCTCGCCCGGCTCGGTCTCGAGCTCGGGGCCGACGTTCCGGTTTTTATCCACGGCGCCAGCGCCTTGGCCGAGGGGATCGGCGAGCGACTCGTGCCCGTTGCGCTCCCCCGGGCGGCCTTCGCGGTGGTCTTTCCGGGGGTCCCGGTCCGCACCGCGGAGGTATTCCAGGCGCCTGAATTGACAAGAAATTCTCCCGTCATCACAATACCCGGCTTTCTGTCGTCGGACTGGTCCGCGCGGCCGCTGCCGGGCCGCAATGACCTCGAGCCGGTGGTTGCGAGTCGAGAGCCGGCCGTGCGGGCGGCGCTCGAGTGGCTGAACGCGCGCGGCCGCGCGCGGATGACAGGTTCGGGTGCCGCGGTCTTCGCGGCCTTCGCGACCGCGGCGGCGGCGAGGGCATCGCTCGAGGGCTTGCCGGCGGAGTGGGAAGGATTCGTGGTAACGGGGCTTGTGCGATCGCCGCTTGCGGCGCGCGTGGCCGCCGAGCGTAGCGGCGGCCGCTAGCCGGAGCGACTTTACGGGTTGCGGGTGGGGCGTAGCCAAGTGGTACGGCAGCGGGTTTTGATCCCGCCATGCGAAGGTTCGAATCCTTCCGCCCCAGCCACTTGTACGGGCCGACGAGGTTAGGAAGCGCGGGGAGCAGGTAGTGTCCGAGTCGCAAATGGCGGTTTTTGCGGGTAGTGCGAACCCCGGGCTCGCGCAGGATATCGCTCGCCACCTGATGATGCCGCTCGGGCGCGCCTGGGTCGGGCGCTTCAGCGACGGGGAGGTCACGGTCGAGCTCATGGAGAACGTCCGCGGCCGCGACGTGTTCATCGTCCAGCCGACCTCGCCTCCGGCCAACGATCACTTGATGGAACTCCTCGTCATGGCCGATGCCTGCCGGCGCGCGAGCGCAGGGCGGATCACGGCGGTGATCCCGTACTTCGGCTACGCCCGCCAGGACCGGCGGCCGCGCGCGACGCGCGTCGCGATCACCGCGAAGCTCGTCGCCAACATGATCGCCGGCGCCGGCGTCAGCCGCCTCCTGACGATCGACCTGCACGCCGACCAGATCCAGGGGTTCTTCGACATCCCAGTCGACAACGTGTACGCATCGCCAGTGCTGCTCGGCGATGCGTGGAAGCAGAAGTACGAGAAGATGATCGTCGTCTCGCCCGATGTCGGCGGCGTCGTGCGCGCGCGGGCGCTGGCGAAGCGCCTCGACGATGCGGACCTCGCGATCATCGACAAGCGCCGGCCGCGGCCGAACGAGTCGAAGGTGATGAACATCATCGGCGATGTCGAGGGCAAGAGCTGCGTGATGGTCGATGACATGGTCGACACAGCCGGCACCCTCTGCACGGCCGCGCAGGCGCTCAAGGACGAGGGCGCCGTCAAGGTCGTCGCCTACATCACCCACGCGGTGCTGTCGGGCCAGGCGATCGAGCGGATCTCCGCGTCCGTGCTCGATGAACTCGTCGTGACCGACACGATCGCGCTCAGGGACAACGCGCGCGCCTGCACGAAGATCAGGCAGCTGTCGGTCGCGGGCCTCCTCGCCGAGACGATGCGCCGGATCCGCGACGAGGAGTCGGTGAGTTCCCTCTACATCGACTAGCGCGGCAATTTTTTTTCCGGTGGCACGGTGCCGCCGGATGACGCAGCGGGGTTCGTTCTGGTCGCGGACGGCTCCGGCTGCTACTTCAAGGAGACTGTGATGAAGATGTCTTTCGAACTGACCGCGGAGTTCCGCGATGACCAGGGGAAGGGTGCGAGCCGCCGCCTGCGTCACGCTGGACGTGTTCCCGCGATCCTGTACGGCGGCAAGCGCGAGCCGCGCGCGCTGTCGCTGGATCACACCAAGCTGCAGTTGGCACTCGAGAACGAGAAGTTCTACTCCTCGATCATGCAGCTGAAAGTCGGCGAGCAGACGCAGGCGGCGCTCTTGCGTGACGTGCAGCGCCACCCCTGGAAGAACCAGGTCGTGCACGTCGACCTGCAGCGCGTCTACGAGGACGAGCAGATCCGCCTGTCAGTGCCCCTGCACTTCACGGGCGCGGCGGCGGCGCCGGGCGTCAAGACCGAGGGCGGCATGATGTCGCACCTGCGGAACGACCTCGTCGTCGAGTGCCTGCCGAAGGACCTGCCGGAGTACATCGAGGTCGATGTCTCGGGCCTGCACCTCAACGAGTCGCTGCACCTCTCCGACGTCAAGATCCCGGCCGGGGTGACCTCGGTCGAGCTCGCCGGCGGCAAGAACCCCTCGATCGTCGCGGTGCACGCGATGCGCGCCGAGGAGGTCGAGGTGGTGGCGGCGGCACCGGCCGAAGGCGTGGCAGCGGCAGCGGCAGCGGGCGCAGCGGCGCCGGCGGCAGCCGGCGCTGCGGCACCGGCGGCGGGCGAGAAGAAGGCGGCCGAGCCTGCCAAGAAGGACGAGGCGAAGAAGGACGCGAAGAAGTAAGCCGCGCCTGTCGCCTGTGGCCACCGGGCCGCGCTCCTCGGGGTGCGGCCCGGTCGCTTTCGGCGGCGGCGAGCGACGCTTATGGCGGGCCTGCCTCTCAAGCTCATCATCGGTCTCGGCAACCCCGGGCCCGAGCACGCGGACACGCGCCACAACGCCGGGTTCTGGTGCATCGACCGGTTCGCGGCGCGCCTCGGCGGGAGCCTGCGACCGCACGCGCGCTATCACGGCGAGGTGGGTCGCGTGACGCTCGATGGGCGCGAGCTGTGGCTCCTGAAGCCGATGACCTACATGAACCGCAGCGGCATGGCCGCGCGGGCGTTGCTTGACTACATGCGCATCGAGGTTGCCGAGACGCTGGTCGCGCACGATGACCTCGACCTCGGCGTCGGCGTCGTGCGCCTGAAGCAGGGCGGCGGCTCTGGCGGCCACAACGGACTCAAGGACCTCATCACGCAGATCGGCGACGGCTTCTGGCGCCTGAGGCTCGGCATCGGCCGGCCGGCGAACAGCGAGGAGGTCATCGACTACGTGCTGAGGCGCGCGCCGGCCGCGGAGCAGACGCTCCTCGATGGCGCGGTCACGGCCGGCAGCGAGGCGATCGGTAAGCTCGTCAGCGATGGTGCCGAGAAAGTCATGAACAGCCTGCATCGGCGCGAGCCGGCGGCATAGGGAGCCAACGCGTGGGCATCAAGTGCGGAATCGTCGGTCTCCCGAACGTCGGCAAGTCGACGCTGTTCAACGCGCTCACGCGGGCGCAGATCGCGGCGGAGAACTACCCGTTCTGCACGATCGATCCGAACGTCGGCGTCGTGCCGGTCCCCGATCCCAGGCTCGACCAGCTCGCGGCCGTCGCCAAGCCAGAGAAGATCGTGCCGACGACGGTCGAGTTCGTCGACATCGCCGGCATCGTCAAGGGTGCCTCGCAGGGCGAGGGCCTCGGCAACAAGTTCCTCGCCAACATCCGCGAGGTCGATGCGATCGCGCACGTGGTGCGCTGCTTCGAGAACGACGACATCATCCACGTGGCCGGCAAGATCAATCCGCTGGCCGACATCGAGACCATCAACACCGAGCTTGCGCTCGCCGACCTCGAGACGGCCGACAAGGGACTGCAGCGCGCCGAGAAGGCGGCGCGGGGCGGCGACAAGGAGGCGATCAAGGCCAAGGACGTGTTCAAGCGCGTCCGCGACGGCTTGAACCAGGGCACGGCCGCCCGCGCCCAGGGCCTCGATGAGCAGGAACGGCTGATCGTGCGCGAGCTGCAGCTCATGACGATGAAGCCCGTGCTCTACATCGCCAACGTCGACGAGGGTGGCTTCACGGGCAATCCGATGCTCGCTGCCGTCGAGGCGCTCGCGCTCGGGGAGGGCTCCCAGGTCGTCGCCGTGTGCGCGGCGATCGAGGCGGAGATCTCCCAGCTCGAGGATGCCGACCGAAGTGACTTCCTTAAGGAACTTGGGCTCGCCGAGCCCGGTCTCAACCGGGTCATCCGGGGGGCCTACCGCTTGCTGGGACTGCAGACGTACTTCACCGTGGGTCCCAAGGAGGTCCGCGCCTGGACGGTGCGGGCGGGCAGTACGGCGCCGCAGGCTGCCGGGGTGATCCACACGGACTTCGAGCGCGGCTTCATCCGTGCCGAGGTCATCGGCTTTGATGACTACCTCGCCGGTCACGGCGAAGCCGGCGCGCGCGATGCGGGCAAGCTGAGGCTCGAGGGCAAGGAATACCTGGTCCGCGAAGGCGACGTGATGCATTTCCGGTTCAACGTCTGACGACTCGCGGCGCTATGCTGTCCGCCGCTGCCACCAAGGAATACACGATGCGAGCGATGCTTCTGAACGGTGCCGTGACTCGCCGCTGCGTGCAGCTGCTGTTCGCGCTCGTCTGCGCGGCCGGACTGACCTCGTGCGGCCACAAGCACGCCACGAGCGCGGTCGGCGTCGGCCTTGGCGTTTCGCTGACGGCTCCCGCCGGCACGACGCTGGTGACCCAGGGCGGCACGCTCGAGATCGATGCAGTGGTCAGCAACGACGCCTCGAACAAGGGCGTGACCTGGATCCTGACGGGCACCGGCAGCGCCGTGAGCAGCAGCGCCACCAAGTACGTCTACCAGGCGCCGAGCGGCGTGACGGGCGCGGTCACCGTGACGCTGACGGCGACCTCGATCACCGATCCCACCCAGCTCGCCTCGGTCACGATCACCGTCAATGGCACGCCGATCATTCCGCAGCCGATCCTGTTCCCGGCGAACCTCAGCATCGTGTACGCCGCGTACTTCACCGTCGTCGGTGGCACGGCGCCCTTCGCCTGGACGGTCACGAGCGGCACGCTGCCGGCGGGACTCGCGCTCGATGGCAGCCTCACGGCGACCACGGCGCTGAGCGGCACGCCGACGGCGCTCGGTTCCTCCACCTTCACGCTGCAGGCGGCCGACTCCAACGGCCTCAAGGCGACCGTGACGGTGACGCTCGTCGTCAACCCGCAGACGGCCTGTTTGATGCTCGGACGCTTCGCCTACCTCTACACGGGATTTCGCGGCGCGGCCGCCGTGGTTCGGGCGGGCACCGTCAATGTCGCCGCTGACGGGACGCTGATCGGTTCAACCGACTACAAGGACCCGGGCGTGACGCGCAGCGCCGAAGCCGTCACCAGCGGGACGTGCGTCACCTCGACGCAGAACCGCGGCGTGCTGCGGCTCGTGTCGGCATACGGCACCGAGATCTTCGACTTCGGCGTCATCAGTTCGCTCCATTCCGGCCACCTGCAGGAGAACGACGGCACGGGCGTGGTCGGGTCCGGGCAGTTCTTCCAGCAGGACGCGACCGCGTTCACGGCGGCGGCCATTGCGGGTGACTACACCTTCGGCGTCGTCGGCGTCGATGCCTCCGCGCGGCGCCTCGGCGTCATCGGGCGCCTGACGGTTGGCGCGAATGGCGCGATCACGGGCGGCGTCGCGGACACCAACGAGGCGACGCCGCAGGCCGGCGCCGCGCTCACCGGCACCTTGAGCGCGCCGGATGCCAACGGCCGCGGCACGACGACGTTCACGATCGGCTCGCTCGTGCTGCCCGTCGCGTACTACGTCCTCAATGCCAACACGATCTATATCGTCAGCAACGATGCGACAAGCTCGACCCCGCGGATCGCCGGCCGGATGAGCCGGCAGACGGGGGCTGGTACGCTCGATGCGACCGCGCTCGCGGGTCCTGCGGTCTTAAGCCTGTGGGGCTCCTCGCTGGTCGGTGGGCTGCCGACCGCGACGGTCGCGGCCGGCCACTTGAGCGGCGGCACGGGTGGCAACGTCAAGGTCAGCCTCGATGTCGCCGATCGCGGTGCGGCGCTCGTCGATACGCAGTATCCGACCTCGCCCTACACGGTGACCGCCAACGGCCGCGGCACGCTCAACATAGGCACCGGTAGCGCCGCGCGCGAGTTCATTGTCTACATGGCCGATGCGGGTGACGGCTACGTGCTGGAGCCCGCGAGTGCGGTCGGCTGCTTCGGCATCCTCGATCGCCAGGTCGGCGCGCCGTTCGCGGACTTCATCTCCTCGTACTATGTCGGCGGGACCGTGTTCGCGACCTCGACCTCGCCGATCTCGCTGCTGCCCCAGCTACTCTTCCGCGAAGGCGCGCTGTCGGGCAACGTCAACGGCAGCTACGCGATCGACCCGGCCTCGGGACGGGCGATAGCGACGGTGAGCCGCAACATCCTTGGCGGCAGCGGGCTCGTGATCTACATCGTTTCCGCGCAGAAGCTCGTCGTCCTCGGCGACGGGGTCGGCTCGGTCAACAGCGCGCTCGGGTGGCTGCAGGCGTACTGACCGGGACCGGCTGCCTTGACGGGCGGCCCCGACCTGCACAGAATCGCGTCCCTTTCCAGCGGTGGTTCCGACCGCCGCTCGTGGCTAGGTAGCTCAGATGGTTAGAGCACGGGATTCATAACCCCGGGGTCGAGGGTTCGACTCCCTCCCTAGCCACCATCCCTCGTGCGATGGTTTGGCGCGTGCCCACGTCCAGCGTCCGCGCCGCGGCGGCACGCGCGGCTGCCTCCGCGTCGGCGGCAGTTCGCTAGCGGCCGAGGTTGTAGACGGGCGTCGCGCCGTTCTGGATGAACGTGCAGGTCGCCTTGCCGTCGCTGCCGCAGACCCGCGCCTGCATCTTGATCGTCTCGAGCTGGATGAACTGCTCGGGCGAGAGGTGCATCGACTCGCGGTAGGCGTTGTCGGCGTTGGCGCGGCTCTGCTCCGCCTTCATGCGTTCGTCCTCGGCGAGCTTGGTCTGCTTCTCGGTCTGGATACGCTGCTCCTGTGTCGCCGTCTCGATGCGCTGGTTCTTGATCGCATCGGGCGGATTGGCGCGGCCGACCGTCATGGTGATCAGCTTGACCGGCAGCGACTTCGCTTCGATGAAAGCGGTCAGCGCATCGCGGATCTCGCCATCGATCGCATCGAGAGCGGTCGTGCTGATCGCCGTCTCGTTCATGCCGCGACGACGCACCGCCTGGCGGACCATCGTCTTGAACGGCTCCTCGACGTTGTTGCCGTACCAGCGCGGGCCGAAGTCCTTGATGAGCGAGACTGAATCGGTGACTTGCACGACGACGATCGCGTGAAAGGTAATCGGCACGCCGTCGGAGGTCATCGTATCGGGCAGCTCCACCTCGAGCTTCTGCGGCTGCATGTACACGTCGATGCCGTCGGTCGTGAGTGCGCCAAAGGTCCGTCCGGCCTTGACAGGATCGGCATCGACGCCCCCGTGGCCGAAGAAGATCGGCTTCTCGATCAGCACGACTTCGTGTCCGGCATCCGGTGAAAAACTGTTGCAACCCGTGAGCAAGGCCACGAGAGCGACCAGCGGCAAGGTCTTCATTCTGTATCCCCCAGGTTCATCGACCGGTACCCACCCTCCACACTAGCAATTCTTGGCCGGGGAGCAAGCGGCACCCCTTCATTCGAGGGCGGGGCACGCGGTCGCCTGGGCAAACCCCCGAGCCCTGTAGGCGAACATCCCGGCGTCGCGTTGAGCACGCAATTGGCAATCCGTCGCAAGCGTTGGGCCGGGTTGAAATTGCCAGCTCCTACTCGTGTCCGTGTCGCGCGATCCCGACGTCCCACGCGAGAACTCGAGCCACGGGCCTGGGTCTGCCGTGTGTCGATTCATACACGCAGGGGAGAGGTCGGATGTACACGCTGACTTTGGTGTTGAGCTGGCAACTCGCAGGGCCCGTCGCGGAGGTCGACAACCACCCGATGTTCGTCGATACACTGGGCGGCCAGATTCACCTGACGGGATTTACGAGCAGAAGCTCGTGTCTGGCCTACAAGTACAACATGCCCGTATCGCTGAACGGCACGTCGCAGCCGTACACGATCACGAGCCGGAGCTGCCACTGGGCTGCGCAGGCCGCTGCCGTCGCCGGCAGCGCGGCCGCTACCGCGGGCATGGAGCCCCCCGCCGATCCGCAGCAGTAACAATCGAGCCCCGCGCCGCGCGCGGCGCGGATAGCGGACCGTGGCCGCGCCCGGCGGCTGCTGCGGGCGGGGCGATCAGGACTTGGCGAGCCGTGCCGGGCGCAGCGACGGCGCGCCCATCTCCCGCGCGCTCACCCGGTAGTGACTCATCAGCGCGCTCAAGTTCTCCGATTGCGTCGCGAGCACCTGCGAGGCTGCCGCAGCCTCCTCGACCAGCGCCGCATTCTGCTGGGTCATCTCGTCCATCTGCGTGATCGAGGCGCCCACTTCGTCGATGCCGGCCGCCTGCTCCTCGCTCGCGGTCGCGATCTCGGCAATGAGGTCGCCCACCTTGTTGACGGCGACGACGAGCGCGCCGAGCGTCGTTCCCGATTCGCCGACGAGGCGGGTGCCGTCGGCGACGCTCTCGACGCTCGCGCTGATGAGGCCCTTGATCTCCTTCGCGGCGGCGGCGCTGCGCGAGGCAAGCAGGCGCACTTCGCTCGCGACGACGGCAAAGCCGCGGCCCTGGTCACCGGCGCGCGCCGCCTCGACCGCGGCATTGAGCGCGAGCAGGTTGGTCTGGAAGGCGATCTCGTCGATGACGCCGACGATGTCGGCGATACGGCGCGAGGCGGAGTTGATGCCGTCCATCGCCGCGATCGCGCTGGCGACGACCCCGCCGCCGTGCTCGGCGCGCTGGCGCGCCTCGCGCGCGAGCTGGTTGGCGCGGCTCGCGTTGTCGGCGTTCTGGCGTACCGAGCTCGTCATCTGCTCCATGGAGGCCGCGGTCTCCTCGAGCGAGGCGGCCTGATCCTCGGTGCGCCTCGACAGGCTCGCGTTGCCCGCGGAAATCTCGCCGGCGCGCTGCGAGACCTCGGCCGCGGCCTCCTTGACGGTCGCGACGAGCGCCGCCATCTCGCCGACGAGGTTGTTGATCTCCGTGCCGATCCGCCGCTCCAGCCCGCTGCGGCCATCGACGTAGACCCGCGGTGTCAGGTCGCCGGCGTTGGCACCGGAGAGGAGCCGACCGACCCCGAGCACGACGCCGCCGACGTTCTCGACCAGCCGGTTGATGCTCTCGGCGAGCTCGCGCGCGAATCCGCTCTTGCCCTCGGTCGCGAGGCGCCCGTCGAGCTCCCCGTCGATGACCGCCGTGACGATGTGCTGGACGTCCTCGAGCGCGCGGCGGTCCGCGGCGGAGCGCTCGCGATCGGCCTCGAGGCGTCGCTCCTCGACGTTCGCGCGTTCGCGCAGCTGGGCCTGGGTGGTGCTGAGGCCGGCGAGCAACTGCCCGACCTCGTCGCGGCGCGAGGTGTCGATCGCGTTGTCGAGCCGACCGGCGCCGATCTCGGCGAGGAGCGCGACGGCCGATTGCAGCGGCCTCGTGATGCCGCGCGTGATGAGAGCGGCGATCGTGCAGCCGAGGAGCGCGGCGAGCGCCAGAAATTCCACAACCGTGCGGCGTGCGGCGGCCTGGGTGTAGTCGGCGGCACGTCGCGCACTTTCCGCATCGCTGTCACTCGATTCGATGACGGCACGCAGCGTCGTCTCGAATCGTTCGAACTTCTGCCCGGCCTCGCCGCTGAGGATTCTGCCGGCCTCGCCGCCTGCACCGGCCCCGGCGAGCGCGACCGCCCGGTCCTGGTCGCGGCGGTAGTCGGCCCAGCTCCCGGCCGCGGCTGTCCACAATGCGAGGTGGGCGGATATAGCGGGGAGGGCCTGGTAGGAAGCGACGTCGAGGCGCATCTGTGCGTCGGCCGCGGCGAGCGCGCGGCGTGCACCGTCGGTGCCAGTGGCGAGGCGCAGATCGAGCCGCGCGAGGAGTTCGAGCGCCGCGGCGTGGCTTTGCGCCGCGTCGGTTCCGATCGCCGCCACGCGCGCGACCGTCACGAGTGCCCGGGTCGCGGCCCGGTCGGCTTCGCGCGCCTGGTTCGAGAGGCGCGAGTCCGCGACGATCCCGACGGCGCCGACGAGCGCGAGCGTCACCAGCCACGCGAGCAGCAGCTTGGGTCCGATCCGCAGGTTGTCGAACACGGTCACGGCGCCCGCGCGAGCATGACGGGCATGTTGGCGTCGGGTACGGCGACGTCCGGAGTCGACATCGCGCTAGCGCAGCGCGTGAGCCCACGCGCGCGCCACATCGAAGCTGGGTCCGACCGGTCCATGCGCATCCTTACGACCCGGGCGCGTGCGGTGCCGCCCGCCGGGTCCTGGCGGCGCCCGCGGGGGTTGCAAGGCGCATCCGCCCTCAGTGAGTGTCGGCCTGCGGCGGCCGATCTTGAGCTCGCGGCCGGCGACCCGCGGGTGGGTGGCTGGCCGCACAATCGGTAGGCTACGATCACTCCCGGCCCGCCCGGGTCCTGGCCCGCTCCCACGAGGTTCCCCGTGACCCCGCAGTCATCGCCCTGTCCCGCGCCTGCGATCGCACGGACCCCTCAGGGGCCGGCGGCGCCGGGCGCCGGGGTCGGCGCCGGGGTCGGGTAGGGCCGTGGCGGCGTCCCTGCCACCGGTCGCGGAGGGACTGTCGGCGGCACCGACGCCGGTCGTATCGGTGCGCGTCGAGCGCTGGCAGGCCGGGAGCCTCGAGGCGGCCACCGATGAGGTGGCGGACGAGCGGCCGATCGCGTTCAAGTACCTCGGCGTGCCCCACGTCGTGATGCTCGCGACACCGGCGGATCTCGAGGATCTCGCGGTCGGGTTCACGCTGAGCGAGGCGCTCGTGGCCTCGCCCGCGGAGATCCGCTCGGTCGAGGTTCGCATCCTCGAGGACGCGCTCGAGCTCGAGATCGCGATCACCGCCGAGCGCTTCGCCGCGCTCCTGACCCGCCACCGCAATCTGACCGGTCGCACCGGCTGCGGCATGTGCGGGGCCGAGACGCTCGCCGATGCGATCCGCGAGCCGCCGAGTCTCGGCGGGGACCTCAGGATCTCCTCGCGCGAGCTGCACCGCGCGCTCGCCTCGCTCGCGGCGGGCCAGGTCTACAACGCCCGCACCGGCAGCATCCACGCCGCCGCGTGGGTGGTGCCTGGCCTTGGCGTTGAACTCGTGCGAGAGGACGTCGGTCGCCACAACGCGCTCGACAAGCTGATCGGCGCGCTGGTGCGCCGGGGCGAGAACCTTGGCAGCGGCTACGCGATCGTCACGAGTCGTGCGAGCTACGAGATCGTGCAGAAGGCCGCCACCGTCGGGATCGCCGCGATCGTCGCGGTCTCCGCGCCGACCGCGTTCGCGATCCGCTCGGCGCAGGAGTTCGGCGTGACGCTCGTCGGGTTCGCGCGGCCCGAGCGGCACGTCGTGTACGCGCACGGCGAGCGGCTCATCCCGTGACCTCGACCGGCCCGATCCGCTGCCGGGGTGCGCGATGAAGCTCAGGATCCGGGGCGATTCCGTGCGCTTGCGACTGACGCGCGGCGACGTACGGGCGCTCCTCGACACGGGCGCCGTCGACGACGAGACCCGCTTCCCGGGCGGCAGCACGTTTCGCTACCGCCTCACCGCTCGCGCGGATTGCAGCGAGGTGGGCGCCGCCTTCGCCGGCGGGACGCTCACGGTGGCGCTGCCCACGGCCCTCGCACGCGCGTGGGGGGAGTCCGAGGACGTCGGCATCCGCGTTGCGCTGCCGCTCGCGGCGGGCGAGCTTGGCCTGCTGATCGAGAAGGATTCCCCGTGCCTGACCGCTCGGCCGGGCGAGGACGACAGCGACGCGTTCGCGAGCGACGCCCCGCGCGGCACGAACTGCTGAGTCGCGCGCGAGCCGCGGACGAGCCCCACGTTTGCACCCTGACCTAGCGCGTGACTGGTGATGCATGCCCGACCCGACCGAAGTCCCGACGCCCGCTGACGTAGCCGAGCCGTTGGCGGAGGCCTCGCTCGCGCGGCTCTTCTCGAGCGCGCGCACGTTCACGCATTTCCTGCCGCGGCTCGTGGCGCCGGAGCTGCTCGGGCGCCTCTACGCGCTGCTCGAGTGGGGTCCGACCTCCTCGAACGGCCTGCCGGGACGGTTCGTGTTCGTCGTGAGCCCTGCGGCGAAGGAGCGGCTCAGGCCCGCGCTCGCCGCCGGCAACCTCGACAAGACGATGGCGGCGCCCGTCACGGTGATCGTCGCCTTCGACCTCAGGTTCTACGAGTTCCTCGAGCGCACGGCGCCGCGCTCGAGGTCACGCGCCTCGCTCGAGGCCAACCCCGCGCTCGCGCGCGAGATCGCCTTTCGCAACGGCTCGTTGCAGGGCGCGTACCTGATCCTCGCGGCGCGCGCGCGCTCGGACTCGACTGCGGCCCGATGTCGGGGTTCGACAATGCAAGGCTCGACGCCGAGTTCTTCGCCGACGGGCGCTGGCGCTCGAATTTTCTGGTGAACCTGGGCTACGGCGACCGGACGCGGCTCCACGAGCGCAGCCCGCGGCTTACCTTCGAGGAGGCGTGCCGGGTCCTCTGAGCCCGCCAGGCGGCCGATAGCCTTCGTTCAGCCTTCGTTCCGCGCGTCGCGTGGAAAGCCGACCCAGCGGCGCCGCTCGAAGTCGAACAGCTTGCACTCGCGCACGGACCGCCAGTACGTTCGCATCGAGAGCTCGACGACCGGGATCTCGGGCACGAGCCGCGCGAGCGTCGCTTGCGCCGCCTTCAGGCGGTAGAGCGGGATCCGCGAGTCGAGGTGGTGTGCGGCGTGCTCCATGATGTTGTGGAGGATCCAGTTCCACCACGGCTTGATGCGATAGCGCACCGTGCCGTGCAGGATGCCCTGGGCCTTGAGCCATGCCGACTTGTCCGCGTACCAGACCACGTCCGGGTGGGTGTGGTGCAGGTACACGACGAAGCCGACCGTCCAGTTCCAGACGAGGAACGGTACGAGGAAGCCGACGTTGAGCACGAGCGCGAGGTGCGCGGCGCCTCCGCCTGCCAGTCCGCCGACCACGAGCCAGGCGATCCAGCCGGCGGCGAAGGCCGTCACCAGCGTCGAGTCCCAGAAGAACTCGCCACGCTTGCCCGGCGCGTTCGCGCGGCCCGGGTAGTAGAGCCGGCGCCACCAGATCTCGAGCAGGTAGTAAGGCAGTGGACCGAAGGCGCTCCGGTAGACCCGCTCGAGCAGGCGTCGGCCGCGCGACAGCGAGGAGAATTCCTTCGGATCGAGCGGCTCCCACACGAAATCGCGGCCCTTCAGGTTGTTGAAGCCGTGGTGCACGACGTTGTGTCCGACCCGCCACAGCGAGAAGGGCGTCAGCGACGGCAGGAACGCGATGCGGCCGAGCACCTTGTTGAGCGCGGCATGGTCGGTGAGGCTGCCGTGGCAGGCGTCGTGGCCGATGATGAACAGTCGGATGATCGCGAGCGTCGTCAGTGCGCCGCCGAGGAGCTGCCTCGGGAGGCTGCTGCCGCCCAGGACGAGGTACTGGCCGCCGGCGAAGAGCACGATGTCGAAGCCAAGGAGCCCGAGGGCGAGCGCAGTCGAGCGGTCGTAGTAGCTCGAGAGGATCTCCCGGAGGCGGACGACGCTCGGCGGCTTCGCGACGGCGGGGGCGGCCGGCACGGGCGCGGAATCGAGCTGGGGGGCGGTCTTCATGGCGGGCGGGACTCGCGGCAGTGGGAAGGACTCCCCCATTATCGCCTGCGGCCGCCCGCCCGCCCAGTAGGCATAATTACGGGTCCAGCCACGCCATCGGCGCGGCGCCGGTCCGGAGTTTTCCTATGTATACGCTCTACTACATGCCGGGTGCGGCCAGCTTCGTGGTCCACTGGCTGCTCATCGACTCGGGGCTACCCCACGAGATCAAGCGGATCGACGGGGAGGCCCGCGAGCACAAGCAGCCGGCTTACCTCGCGCTGAATCCGAACGGCGTCGTGCCGACGCTGCTCGTCGACGGCGAGCCCGTCTACGAAAGCGCGGCGCTCGTCCTCCTCCTCGCCGCGCGCCACCCGGCGGCGACGCTGGCTCCGGCCGCCGGCACGCGGGCGCAGGCGATGTACCTGCAGTGGATGTTCCACTTCGCCAACACTCTGCAGCCGGCGTTCCGCAACTGGTTCTACCCGGACGAGGCGGCCGGGCCCGCGCACGCCGAGGTCGTCAAGGAGCGCGCGCAGCAGATCATCGAGCGCGGCTGGGACCGGCTCGATGCGCACCTCGCCGCGCACGGCCCGTGGGTCGCTGGCACGGCGCTCAGCGCCGCCGACTTCATGGCGGTGATGCTTGCGCGCTGGTCGCGGAACATGCCGCGCACGGCGCTCGAGTGGCCGGCCATCGCGCGGCTCGTGACGGCGATGAAGGCCCGCCCGAGCTTCGCCGAGCTCAATCGCCGCGAGGGACTCACCGAGTGGCTCTGAGCGAACGGGCGCCCGGGCCCGCGGGGCTCGTCATTGAGACGCCCCGCCTCGTGCTCCGGCCGCCGCAGCTCGAGGACTTCGGGGCGTGGGCCGCCTGCGCGGCGGATCCCGACATGACGACCTTCCTTGGCGGTCCGCAGCCGCGCGCCGTCGCGTGGCGCGCGTTGATGGCGATGGCCGGGTCCTGGTCGCTCCATGGCTTCGCGATGTTCTCGGTGCTCGAGAAGTCGACCGGAGTTTGGGTTGGCCGGGTGGGTCCGTGGCGACCCGAAGGGTGGCCGGGTAACGAGATTGGCTGGGGGCTCGCGCGCGAGGGCGAGGGGAAGGGCTACGCGTACGAGGCCGCCGTGGCGGCGACCGACTGGGCGTTCGCGACGCTCGGCTGGAGCGATGTGATCCACTGCATCGATGCGGACAATCGGCGCTCGGAGGCCCTTGCGGTGCGACTTGGGTCGGCGCGCCTGCGCCGGACGGTATTGCCACCGCCGAGCGGAAACGCCGTGACCGTCTGGGGCCAGGACCGGGCGAGCTGGCTCGCCGGGGCCGCTCAGCGCTCGGCCGGCGGCTTTCCGAGGTAGTAGCGCATCACGAGGCGCTGCACGAAATTGCCGTAGGGCGGGTAGAAGAGCGCGACCGGGAAGAAGCGGTGGCGCTTGAACACCGCCTTCTGGTGCGACAGTTCGCGAAAGCCCTCAGCGCCGTGGTACGTGCCCATGCCCGATGGACCCGAGCCGCCGAAGGGCAGGTCGTGGTTGAACACGTGCCAGCCCCAGTCGTTGACGGTCACGCCGCCCGAGTGCGTCGCCCTGAGGATGGTGCCGAGCTCGCCGCTGCCGAATCCGTACGGGTAGAGCGCGAGCGGCCGGGGACGCGCCTTCACGTAGGTGAGCGCCTCCTCGAGGCCGTCATAGCCGATGATCGGCAGTATCGGCCCGAACAGTTCCTCGCGCGCGATGCGCATGTCATCCGTCACCCCGGTCACGAGCTGCAGCGGCAGGCGTCGATCGGCGCCTGGCGTCCCTGCGGCGATGACGGTGGCGCCCTTCGCGCGCGCATCGGCGAGGAGCTCAGCCAGGCGCGCGTGCTGGCGGTCGGTGACGATGCCGGTGTAGTCGGCGTTGCCGGCGACGCTCGGGTAGAGCGCGCGGAACGCGCCTGCGGCGAGCGCGGCGAACTCGGCGACGTTCGCGCGCGGCACGAGCGCGTAGTCGGGCGCCACGCAGATCTGGCCGGCGTTGAACGCCTTGCCGTGGACGATGGAGCGCGCCGCGGCGCCAAGGTCTGCGCCGGCGGCAACGAGCCCGGGCGACTTGCCGCCGAGCTCGAGCGTGACGGGGGTCAGGTTCGCGGCCGCCGCCCGCATGACATGCGGCGCGATCGCGGGGGAGCCGGTGAAGACGAGATGGTCGAACGGCAGCGCGCTGAACGCCTGCGCCGCGGCGACGGCGCCGCCGAACACGGCCACTTCGTCCTCGGTGAAGACTTCCGCCAGCAGCGCGCGCACCGCTCGCGTCGTGCGCGGCGTGAACTCCGACATCTTGAGCATCGCGCGGTTGCCGGCGGCGAGTGCCGCGACCAGCGGACCCAATGCGAGATAGACGGGGAAGTTCCACGGCGCAATGATGCCGACGACGCCCTTCGGCTGGTACATCACGAACGCCTTGTTGGTCGCGAAGACGAGCTCGGTATGGCGCCGGCGCCGGCGCATCCAGCGCCTCAGGTGCCCGAGCGCGTGGTTGATCTCGAGCACGGGCCCGACGACATCGGCGAACTTCGACTCGAATACCGAGCGGCCGCCAAAGTCGGCGCTGATCGCCTCGGCCAGTGTGTTCTGGTGCCTGCGGAGCGCCGCGCGCAGCGCCTTGAGGCGCGCGCGGCGCTCGGCGAGCGTCGGGTAGGGGTGCGCCGCGAAGGCGGCGCGCTGGCGCGCGAGGACCGCGCCGAGCCGCGCGATTTCCGTCGTATCGTCGCTCGCCTCCGGCAACGGCAGCTCGCGCGGTGCCGCGCTCATTTTGATGGGGCCGCTCGCCCGTGCCGGAAGATGAAGTACGCGGCGAGCGCAACGGCCACCGAGATGACACTCGCCTTGAGTTCGTCCTGGTGGGCCTCGGTCGTGCCCATCGCGACGAGTACCGCGGCCATGCCGGCGATCGCAAGGTAGCTGGCCCACGGAAAGAGCCACATCTTGAGCGCGGGCTCGGGCGCGCCTGCCGCCTCGCGCTTGCGCCGCAGGACCACCTGCGAGATCGAGATCGCCATGTAGACGAACACGATCAGTGCCCCCGATGCGTTGACCAGGAACACGAAGACGGTATCCGGCCAGAGTTCGCGCGCACCGATGCCGGCGAGGCCCGCGGCGCAGCCGAGCATCACCGAGCGCGCCGGCACGTGCCGGGAGTTGGTCTTGACGAGCCAGCGGGGCGCGTCGCCGCGCTCGGCGAGCACGAAGGCGACGCGCGAGGCGACATAGAAAGCGGAGTTGAGGCAGGAGAGAACCGCGGTCAGGATGATCGCGCTCATGATCGTCGCGGCGCCCGGGATGTTCATCGAATCAAGGGCGTGCGTGAATGGCGAGAACCCGGGCTTGATCGTGTTCCACGGCACGACGCAGAGGATCAGGAAGATGGAGCCCACGTAGAAGATCAGGATTCGCCACACGATCGTCGAGGTCATGCGCGCCACGGCCTTGGCGGGCTCGGTCGACTCGGCCGCCGCGATCGTGACGATCTCGGCGCCGGTCAGCGAGAAGAATACCGTCGTGACCGCGGCGAGCACGACCTTGCCGCCCAGCGGCGCGAAGCCGCCGTAATTCACTAGGTTGCCAAAGGTCTGGCCGTGCGGGCTCGTGAGGCCCACCGCGTACAACGCCGTCGCCGCAATGAAGACGATAATCGCGGCGACCTTGATCGAGGAGAACCAGAACTCGAACTCGCCGTACGAGCGCGCCGACATCAGGTTGACGCCGGTCATGATCGCCATGAGGCCGACGCCGAATTCCCACACCGGCACGTTCGGGAACCAGTCACGCAGGATGTTCGCGCCGGCGATCGCCTCGGCCGGGATCACGATTACCCAGAAGTACCAGTAGAGCCAGCCGACCGAGAACCCCGCCCAGTTGCCGAGTCCCACGCGTGCGAATTCGGTGAACGAGCGGACGTTAGGCATCGCCACCGCCATCTCGCCGAGCATGCGCATGATGAGAAGCACGAGGCCGCCGGTGATCGCGTAGCTGATCACGATCGCGGGGCCAACCGCCGCGATGGCCGCGCTTGAGCTCACGAAGAGTCCGGCGCCGATGATTCCGCCGATCGTGATCATCGTCACGTGACGGGGCCGCAACGAGCGGCTGAGCGATGCCTCGGGGGTGGCTGGGGTCGCGGCCGGCTGGTTCATGGACTGGGCGCTCCGGTGACTGCGTGGCGCAGTGGACACGGAGGGTACACAATGCGGCGCTTCTCAGCAGCCGCTTCTACAATAATCAGGTCCAAAACGCACCGCCCCGTGGGTTGTCGCGACGGGCCCGCTACGTGACGGAGAGCCGACCGTGGATGCGATGGGTGACCCTGAATTCGCCGACATCGAGGCCGCCGCCGCGCGCATTGCGCCCCACGTCAGGCGCACGCCGCTGCTCGCCTCGGCGGAGCTGTCGACGCAGCTGGGCATGTTCGTCGAGTTCAAGTGCGAGAACCTGCAGGAAGCGGGTGCGTTCAAGTCGCGTGGCGCGATCAACGCCGTGTTCGCGCTGCCCGCGGAGGCTGCCGCCCGGGGCGTCGCGACTCACTCCTCGGGCAACCACGCTGCCGCCCTCGCGCGCGCGGCCCAGCGCCGCGGCATCCCGGCCTTCATCGTCATGCCGCGCGGCGCGCCCAAGGTGAAGCGCGCGACGGTCGAGTCCTTTGGCGGACGCGTCGTCGAATGCGAACCAACGCTCGCGGCGCGCGAGGCCGCGGCGGCCGCAATCATCGCCGAGACGGGCGCCACCCTCGTGCATCCCTACGACCACCCGCTCGTCATCGCGGGCCAGGGCACCATCGTGCTCGAGCTTGCCGAGCAGACCGAGCGCCCCGATACGGTGCTGGTGCCTGTCGGCGGCGGCGGGCTCCTCTCCGGTACCGCGCTCGCGGCGCGCCACCGCTGGCCGGGCACGCGCGTCATCGGCGTCGAGCCCGCCGGCGCCGACGATGCGTTTCGCTCCTTCACCTCCGGACAGCTTCAGACGCAGCTTGCGCCGCGGACGATCGCCGACGGGCTGCGTGGCGCGATGTGCGCGCGGACGCTCAGGCTCGCGCGCGCCAACGCGCACTCCATCGTCACCGTCAAGGAGGAGTCGATCGTGGCCGCGATGCGGCTCCTGTTCGAGCGCATGAAGCTCGTCGTCGAGCCTTCGGGCGCCGTTCCGCTCGCGGCGCTCCTCGAACGCGCGGTCCCTGGCGGGCGCACCGTCGTCGTGCTCTCCGGAGGCAACGTCGATCTCGACACGTTGCCATGGCTCGCGCCGGCGACGTAGCGGCCCATCCGCGCCACGCCGCCACTCGCGCGTCGGCCGTCTAGGGACTGAACCCGTCCTCCTCGAGGTCGTCGGCCTCGATCAGTTCCTGCGGCTGGGCGGGAAGCTCATCGAGCGGGCCGCGCCAGTTGCGGCTCGGCGAGTCGAATTCGGCGCTGTCGCCGGTTTCATCCGCGTCGATGTCATCCGTGGGGCCGGTTGCATCCTCCGGGGGCTCGGCTCGCTCGAGGAGGAGCGTCGGCCAGCTGTCGAGATCGATCTCATCGACGTCGCCGTCGACGTCCTGGATCTCGACGACGCCGTCGTCCTCATCCACCGCGACGACCTGGAACATTTGTCCCTTGTCGCGGTGCGAATACCAAAGACCCACTTCCGGGCGCAGTCGCGTGCTCATGCCGGACCCCCTGGAGCGATGCCGCTGTCGGTTCGCTGCATGCTACGTCCGGCGGTCCCGGAGGGCGTAGTGAAGTTTTGCGAGGAACGCGGCCCTCGGGCGCTCGCGCCGGTTGGCCCCGAATTGAGGGACTCCGACGTCCGGACGAGCCCCGTCGTAACCGCGGCATTTCGCCATCGTTGCGGCATCAGAATCCGCAAACGCTAAGGATAATTGACACTTGTCCTGTTCTGGGGCCAAATTGTGCCAGAAATGTCTATTATCATTGACACGGACGTCGCATGACTCCCTCGATCGGCATCGACGTCGGCGCGCACCTCCGGGCGATCCGCCAGTTCCACGGTCTCTCGCAGCGCGAGCTCGCCAAGCGCGCCGGCGTCACCAACGGCATGATCTCGCTGATCGAGCAGAACCGCGTGAGCCCCTCGGTGAGCTCGCTCAAGAAGGTGCTGGACGGCATCCCGATGTCGCTCGCCGACTTCTTTACGATGGACCTGCAGGTGCCGCCGCAGGTCTTCTACGGGCGGGAGGAGCTGAGTGAAATCGGCGCGGCGCCCGTCGAGCTCAGGCTCGTCGCGGCGAGGCGGCCTCAGCGGGCCATGTCGATCCTGCACGAGCGCTACGCGCCCGGGGCCGACACGGGGCCCGACATGCTCTCGCATCCGGGTGAGGAGGGCGGGGTGGTCGTGCGCGGTCAGGTCGAGGTCACGGTCGGCACCTCGAGCCGGGTGCTCGGGCCGGGCGATGCGTACTACTTCGCCACCGCCGTGCCGCACCGCTTCCAGAATCCCGGCCGCGAGGACTGTGAGATCATCAGCGCGAGCACGCCACCGACGTTCTAGCGGCGCGCGGCATCGCATGGGCCTGCTTCCACCGGGGCTCCGAGTCGCGCAACGACGCTGACGGCGAGCCAAATCGAATCAAGCCAACGACGGGACGCTCAGCATGACGACGGTGACATTGGCGGCGTTGCAGATGGAGTGCGGCCCGGACCGCGAAGCGAACCTGCGCACCGCGGAGGCGTTGGTGCGCAACGCCGCCGCGCGCGGCGCCGAGGTGATCCTGCTGCCGGAGCTGTTCGAGACCCCGTACTTCTGCAAGGACCACTCGTACAAGCACTTCGAGCTCGCGACTCCCCTCGAGTCTAGCCCGGCCGTCGCGCGCTTTGCGCCGATCGCACGCGAACTTGGCGTCGTGCTGCCGATCTCGATCTTCGAGCGCGCCGGCAACGTTTACTTCAACACGCTCGTGATGCTCGATGCGAACGGCGAGGTGCTCGGCATCTACCGCAAGAGCCACATTCCCGAGAGCCCGGGCTACCACGAGAAGTTCTACTTTGCCCCGGGCGACACCGGCTTTCGCGTCTGGCCGACCGCGTTCGGCAACATCGGCGTCGGCGTCTGCTGGGACCAGTGGTTCCCGGAGTCGGCGCGGGTGATGGCGCTCTTGGGCGCCGAGGTGCTCCTCTATCCGACCGCGATAGGATCCGAGCCGCAGGATGCCTCGCTCGATTCGAAGGATCACTGGACCCGGACGATGCAGGGGCACGCGGCCGCCAACATGCTGCCGCTCGTCGCGGCCAACCGCTTCGGTCGCGAGGTGAGCGAGCAGAACACGGTGACCTTCTACGGCTCGTCCTTCATCGCGAGCCACACCGGCGAGCTCGTCGCGGTCGCCGCTCGCAGCGGTGAGGACGTGCTCACCGTCCGCGTCGATCTCGACGCCGCGCGTCGCTACCGCCAGAACTGGGGCGTGTTCCGCGACCGTCGTCCGGATCTCTACCGGCCGCTCGCGCAGCTCGACGCCGCGGACCGCCCCGGGCGCGCGCCTTGAGCGAGGCGGCCGCCCTCGACCGCGACCTCGTCTGCGTTGACCTCGAAACCACCGGCGGCAGCGCCGCCTGGCACCGGATCATCGAGATTGGGGTCGTCGAGGTCGACCGCGACGGAACGCGCCGCGAATGGTCGACTCTCGTCAACCCGGGTACCCGGATCCCGCCGCAGATCGTCGCCTTCACCGGCATTAGCGACGCGATGGTCGCGACGGCGCCCGACTTCGCGAGCGTGCACCGGGAGCTCCTCGCGCGGCTGACGGGGCGGCTATTCGTCGCGCACAACGCGCGCTTCGACTACGGTTTCATCCGCGCCGAGCTCGGCCGCCTCGACATCCGCTGGTCGGCGAGGAGCCTGTGCACGGTCAAGTTGTCGCGGCGCCTCTTTCCCGGCGAGCCACGCCACAACCTCGATGCCGTCATGGCGCGCCATGCGATCGACTGCTCGGCGCGGCACCGCGCGCTTGGCGATGCGCGCGTGCTCGCGGACGTCATCGCCTGCTGGCGCGCCGAACAGGACCCGACTGAACTCAGCCGGGCGGTCGAGCTCTTGCTCCGCGAGGCGTCGCTGCCCGCGCAGCTGCCGCCCGAACTCGCCGATGACCTGCCGGAAGGCGCCGGCGTCTACCGCTTCTACGGCGAGGAAGGGGCGCTCCTCTACGTGGGCAAGAGCCGCAACCTCCGCAATCGCGTGCTCGACCACTTCGCGCCGACCGCCCGCTCGCCGGTCGACGAGCGGCTGGCGAAGGCCGTGCGGCGCGTGGCCTGGACGGAGACGGCGGGTGAGCTCGGCGCGCTCCTCGTGGAGGCACGCGCGGTCAAGGCCGAGCAGCCGCTCCACAACCGGCGGCTGCGGGCGAGTGGCGCGCCGTGGACGATCCGGCTCAAGGCCGCGGCCGGCGCACCGGCGCGCGCGGAGCTCATGGAATTCGATGCGCTGTCGATCGAGGAGCAGCAGGAGGTGTATGGCCTCTACCGCGACCGGCGCAGCGCGCAGCGCGCGCTCGAGGAGATCGCCCGCGCCCACCAGCTGTGCCGGCGGGTGCTCGGGCTCGAGTTGGGAGCGGGCGATCCGGATGGCGGCTCCTGCTTCGCATTCCAGCTCAAGCGCTGCCGCGGGGCGTGCCGGGGCCTCGAGAGCGCGGCGCTGCACGACACGCGGGTGCGGCTCGCGCTTTCGCCGCAGCGGCTGAAGCCGTGGCCCTACCGCGGGCGGATCCTGGTCGGCGAGCGCGACTGGCGAGGCGAGGAGGACCTGCACGTGCTCTCGGGGTGGAAGTATCTCGGCACGGTGCGCGAGCGCGAGGCCGCCGAGGGCCTCGATGCCGATGAGGCGAGCTTTGATCCGGACGTCTACCGCATCCTGAAGCGATTCCTGGCGGCGCCCCGTGGCGCGCAGATCGTCGAACTAGACTGATGCACGAGTTCCTCGCCACCGCCCCCGCCGGCGCCGCCGAGCTCCTCTCGGCCGAGGCCGTCGCCGCCGGCGCGACCGGCTGTCAGGAACGCCCGTGGGGCGTGCGCTTCCAGGGCACGCTCGCCGTCGGTTACACGCTTTGCCTCTGGTCGCGGGTCGCGAGCCGCGTGCTGCTGATGCTGGCGGAGGCGCCGGCGGCGACGCCGGAGGAGCTGTACGCGGCGGCGCTGACGATCGACTGGTCAGAGCACCTCGGGCCCGCAGCCACGTTCGCGGTCGACTTCGAATCGGTGCAGTCGGCGATCACGCACACGCGCTTCGGCGCGCTAAAGGTGAAGGATGCGATCGTCGACCAGCTGCGCGACAAGCGCGGCGCCCGTCCCGATGTCGACACGGTGCGACCGAGCGTTCGGATCAGCGTGCGCGTCGCGCGCGACACTGCGGTGTTCGCGCTCGACCTGTCGGGCGAAAGCCTGCACCGGCGCGGCTGGCGCGACGGTGGTGTCGCGGCTCCCCTCAAGGAGAACCTCGCCGCCGCATTGCTGCTGCGCTCGGGATGGCCCGCGATCGCCGCCGCCGGCGGCGGCTTCGTCGATCCGATGTGCGGCTCGGGCACTCTCCCGATCGAGGCGGCGCTGATCGCCGCCGACCGTGCGCCCGGGCTTACGCGCGAGTATTTCGGCTTCCTCGGCTGGGCCGGCCACGACGCACCGCTGTGGGCGGAGCTGCGCGCGGCGGCGCTTGCGCGCGCGGCTGCCTCCGACTGGCCGGCGGGACGCATCCTCGGCAGTGACCACGATGCGCGGGCGGTCGAGGTCGCGCGCGCCGCGACTGTCGCCGCGGGCGTCGATGAGTTCGTGCGCATCGACCAGCGGCCGCTCGCGCAGGCGCGGGCACCGCGACCGACCGGCCTCATGCTCGTCAATCCGCCGTACGGCGAGCGCATCGGTGATCTTGAGTCTCTGAAGCTCCTCTACGCCGAGCTCGGAGTCGTGCTGCGCGAGCATTTCCAGGGCTGGCACGTCGGGCTCCTGACCGGCAACGCCGCGCTCGGACGCGAGATCAAGCTGGAGGCCAGGCGCACGCACCGGCTCTACAACGGTCCGATCGAGGTGCGCTTGCTGCGCTTCGAAGTGGCCCCTGAGCACTACTCGCGCGAGCACCGGCCCGGTCGGTTGCCGCCGGTGGATCCCGCCCGGCGCGAGTCGCCGGGCGCGCAGATGTTCGGCAACCGCCTGCGCAAGAACCTCGACACGCTCGGGCGCTGGGCCCGGCGCGAGGGCATCGACTGCTACCGGGTCTATGACGCCGACATGCCCGAGTACGCCTTTGCGATCGACCTCTACGGCGATGGCGGCGGCGAGCGGCGCGCCTGCGTGCAGGAGTACGCGGCGCCGCCGACGGTGGCCGAGGAGCGCGTCCGCAACCGGCGTGCGGAGGCGGTGTCGGTGCTGCCCGAGGTACTCGGACTCGCCGATGAGAACATCTGGTTCAGGACGCGCCGGCGGCAGAAGGGGAGCGAGCAGTACAGGAAGCTCGCTGCCGAACAGGAGTTCTACACCGTGCGGGAGGGCGGCCTTTCGTTCCTGGTCAACTTCGACGACTACCTCGACACCGGGCTCTTCCTCGATCACCGGCTGACCCGCGCGCGCCTGCGCGAGCTCGCCAAGGGCCGGCGCTTCCTGAACCTCTTCGGCTATACCGGCAGCGCGAGCGTGTACGCGGCGGCTGGCGGGGCGACGTCGACGACGACGGTGGACCTGTCGCGTCCCTACCTCGACTGGGCGAGGCGGAACCTCGAATTGAACGGCTTTGCCGGCCGCGAGCACGTGCTCATCCAGGCCGATGCGATCGAATGGCTGCGGGCGGCGCCGGCCTCCGCCTGGGACCTCGTGTTCCTCGACCCGCCGACGTTCTCGAACTCCAAGCGCATGGACGGGACGCTCGATGTGCAGCGCGACCACGTGGCGCTCCTCGCGGACGCCGCGCGTGTGCTGACGCCGGGCGGCGTGCTCGTGTTTTCGACGAATTTCTCGCGCTTCGCGCTCGATGCCGCGGCGCTGCCGGGCCTAAGCGTCGAGGACATCTCGCGCGCCACGATCCCGAAGGACTTTGAGCGCAACCCGAAGATCCACCGCTGCTTCGTCGTGCGTCGCCCGGGCTGAGCGCTTAGCGCAGCGGCCTCGTATCGGCGCCCGAGGTGAGGTAGAGCGCGAACGTACCAAGCCAGTGGCCGCCGGCGTAGTGCTCGCCGGTCACCGCGGGCAGCGCGACGCGGCGATGCACCTCGGAGGCCAGCTGCAGCACCGGGATGCGCGCGTCCCGTGGCGGCAGGCCTGCGGCGATGCCATCGAGCATCCACGCACGACTCAGATTCAAGCCGTCGAGGTGGCCAAGCCGCCCGTCGCTGCGATCGGTGACGATGCCCGGCACGAGCCAAAGCTCGCGCCGCACGCGGTGCGGAATGTCGGGTAGGAAGCGGTTGAGCCAGCGGCTGAATTCCTTCGGGCCGAGCACCCGGCGCATGAAATCGGCCTCGGCGAGACACGGCGACAGGAAATCCTCGCCCGAGGGCTCGTAGCGCAGCGGGCAGCCCCGGTCCGAGATGTAGAACTGGCGCGCCTTCGCGGCGAGCTGCTGCTGCATCAGCGTATCGCCCGCGACCTCCGCCCATTCCCAGACGAGCGAGAACGCGAACGCCGTCTGGCTGTGCTCACCACTTCGGGTCGGGTAGTGAAGCCGCGGCAGCCACGCGCGCAGGTGCTCGGCAGCGACGTTCTCAAGCGGCGCAAGGTTGGCCGCGAGCGCCGTGTCGGTGGGATCCGTGGAAGTGCGCAACTCCGCTGCCAGCATCAGCAGCCACGCGAGGCCGTAGGGACGCTCGAAGGAGCCGCGGCCGCTCGCCGAGAGGTAGGCAACTTCGCCCTCGATGTGCGCCGGGGTCAGGCTCGCGGCGACCGCCGCGCGCGCGGTGGCGGCGAAGGGCTCGTTGGCGAAGAGTTGCGCCGCCCGGATCAGGAGCCAGTGGGCGTGCACCGCCGAGTGCCAGTCGTAGCAGCCGTAGAACGCCGGCGTGAGCTCGCGCGGCGGGCGTACGTCGGCGTCGCTGTCGAGGCTGTGGGCGAGCTTGTTGGGGTACTCGCGGTGGACACAGGCGAGCGCGAGCTCGACGAAGCGGCCCGCGGCGGTCGCCGTGAGCGCCGGCGCCGCCGCCGGCGGCAGCGGCGTCGCGGCGCGCGCGGCAAGAGGCAGGAGGCAGGCGAGGAGGCTGGCGGCAAAGGACGCAGGCGCGGTGCGCCGGGCCGGAACTCGTCGGGTATTCATCGGCCGTATTCTCGCATCAGCCAGCGGGCGGACGGCACGGTCCGCCCCGGGCACGCGTCCCGGTGGACCAAACCGATTACCCGCTGTCAAGCGCGGCGTTTAAGATCTTGTTAGCCGCATTATGACAGCTTGGTCGGACACCGGCCCTGTCCAGACCCCCGATAGAGCTGTCATGCGCCGCAGCATTTGCAAAAATAGGGCCGATTAAAGGCAGTTTTCGTCAGATCCAGCGGGACGGCGGGACCTTGCGTATGGTTAAATCCCTGAGGTCGGTCAGCCCGGATTTCCCGGGCAGCTGTTCAAAATAATTAACATGCGCTCGCGCAAACCTATCATCGGCGTACCGGCCGACCGCAGATTGTTGGGCAGCCACTGGTTCCACTGCGTCGGCGAGAAGTACCTGAAGGCGGTCGCCGACGCGGCGGACGCGCTGCCGCTGATCGTGCCGGCGTTTGGCGAGCGCCTCGAGCTTGAGGCGCTCCTCGAGCGCTGCGACGGCGTCCTGCTGACCGGCAGCCCCTCGAACGTGGAGCCCGGGCGCTACGACGGCCCGCCGAGCGCACCCGGTACCTGGCACGACCCGGAGCGGGACGCGACCACGCTGCCGCTGATTCGGCGCGCGGTGGCCGCCGGGCTCCCGCTCCTCGCCGTGTGCCGCGGCTTCCAGGAGATGAACGTCGCCTACGGCGGCACGCTGCACCAGAAGCTGCACGCGGTGCCGGGGCTCCTGATGCACAAGGAAGACGAGAGCCAGCCGCTCGATCAGCAGTACGCGCCGGTGCACGAGGTGGAGCTCACGCCGGGCGGGTTTCTGGCCGGCCTCGCAGGCGCCACGCGCATCAAGGTCAACTCGCTGCACTCGCAGGGGATTGACCGGTTGGGCGAGGGGCTACTCGTCGAGGGGCGGGCGCCCGACGGCGTAGTCGAGGCGGTGCGCGTGCGCGACGCACGCGGCTTCGCGCTCGCGGTGCAGTGGCACCCCGAGTGGCAGGTACTGACCAATGACTTCTCAACCGCCCTGTTTGCCGCCTTTGGTGCGGCAGCCAGGGCGCACGCCCGCGGCGGGGCCGCGGCGAACGACGACAGGTGACCTATGGCGACGAGCCCGATCAGACAGTTCCTGAAGGACCACGGTATTTCCGAGGTCGAGGCGCTCATCCCGGACATGGCGGGCGTCGCCCGCGGCAAGGTGGTGCCCGCCGCGAAGTACGTGGAGGAGGAGGGCATGCGGCTGCCCGAATCGATCTTCCTGCAGACCGTCACCGGCGAGTACCCGGAGGACGAGAGCGCGATCAATCCGTCGGAAATCGACATCGTGCTGAAGGCGGATCCGGCGACGATCCGCGTCGTGCCCTGGGCGGCGGAACCGACCGCGCAGGTCATCCACGATTGTTTTTACGGCGATGGCCGGCCCGTGCCGATGGCGCCGCGCTACGTGCTCAGGCGAGTCCTTGACCTCTACGCCTCGCACGGCTGGGAGCCGGTGATTGCCCCCGAGCTCGAGTTCTTCCTGGTCGAGCCGAACATCGACTCCGACTATCCGCTCAAGCCGCCCGTCGGGCGCTCCGGCCGGCCCGAGATCGGTCGGCAGAGCTATTCGATCGCGGCGGTGAACGAGTTCGACCCGCTGTTCGATGACGTCTACGCGTTCTGCGAGGCGCAGGACATCGAGATCGACACGCTGATCCACGAGGCGGGCGCCGCGCAGATGGAGATCAACCTGCTGCACGGCGAGGCGATGAGCCTCGCCGACCAGGCATTCATGTTCAAGCGCACCGCGCGCGAGGCGGCGCTCCGCCACAAGATGTATGCGACCTTCATGGCGAAGCCGCACGCCAAGGAGCCGGGGAGCGCGATGCACCTGCACCAGAGCATCATCGACGTCAAGACCCGTGCGAACGTGTTCAGCGCCCCGGACGGTTCGCCGACGTCGCTCTTCTTCTCCCATATCGCGGGGCTGCAGCGCTACCTGCCGGCGGCAATGTCGCTGTTTGCGCCGAACGTGAACAGCTACCGCCGCACGACGCCGCACAACTCGGCGCCCATCAACGTGCACTGGGGCTACGACAACCGCACGGCCGGCCTCAGGATCCCGATGTCGTCCCCGGCGGCGCGCCGGGTCGAGAACCGCTGCGGCGGCGCGGATGCAAATTCCTACCTCGCGATGGCGGCCTCGCTCGCCTGCGGCTACCTCGGCATGGTCGAGGGGTTGAAGCCGACCGAGCCCATCTCCGGAAGCGCGTACGATCTGCCGTTCCAGCTGCCGCGGACGTTGGCCGAGGCGCTGAGGCTCCTGCGCGAGTGCCGGCCACTCGTCGACCTCTTCGGCGAGCGGTTCGTGTCGGCGTATGGTGCGGTGAAGGAAAGCGAGCACGAGGCCTTTCTGCAGGTGATCTCGGCCTGGGAACGGGAACATCTGCTCTTGAACGTGTGAGGATCGGCGTGCAATTGCCGCCGTGAGAGCCGGGGGGAATTGATGATCGAAACGAGTGGCGCCTCGCGCCTCAGCCGTGGCGTGGCGGTGTTGGCCCTGCTCGCGCTCGCCGCCTGCGGCGCGAAGCCGGTGGCGACGACCTCGGTGCCCGCGGCCGTCGAGGACAAGGTCCTCAACGTGCTCAACTGGTCGGACTACATCGCGCCCGACACGATCGAGAAGTTCGAGAAAGAGACCGGCATCAAGGTCAACTACGACGTCTTCGACTCCAACGAGGTGCTCGAGACGAAGCTGCTGACCGGCCGCACCGGCTACGACATCGTCGTGCCGACGGACTTCTTTCTGGAGCGCCAGGCCAAGCAGGGAATCTTGCTGCCGCTCGATCGCGCGAAGCTCCCGAACTACGCGAACTTAGACCCTGAGGTCATGAAATCGCTCGAGGGCGCCGACCCCGGCAATCGCTACGGCATCCCCTACCTCGGCGTCATCACCGGCATCGGCTACAACGTCGCGAAGGTCAGGAAGGCGCTGGGGGACGTGCCGATCGACAGCTGGGCGATCATGTTCGACCCGAAGAACGCCGCGAAGCTAAAGGACTGCGGCTTCACGATGTTGGATGCCGAGAGCGAGGTGCTCTTCTCGAGCAAGATCTGGCTCGGCCTTGACGCCGCCTCCGAGAGCGTCGATGACCTCAAGGCCGCGGAGACGATGCTGATGAAGGTGCGGCCGTACGTCCGCTACTTCCACAGCTCCCAGTACATCAATGACCTCGCCAACGGCGAGACCTGCATTTCGCTCGCCTGGAGCGGCGACGTGCTCCAGTCGCGCGATCGCGCCCGCGAGGCGGGCAAGGGCGTCGAGATCGCCTTCGTGACGCCGAAGGAGGGCGCGATGCGCTCCTTCGACATGCTGGCCATCCCGGCCGATGCGCCGCACCCCGACAACGCCCACAAGTTCATCGATTTCATCCTGCGTCCGGATATCTCGGCGGCAATCAGCAGCTTCCGCAAGTTCCCGTCGCCCAACCTCGCGGCGCGCAAGCTCATCGACCCGGCGCTCCTGGCGGACCCGATGCTCTTCCCGCCGGCGGAGGTCGAGGCGCGCTTGAAGCCGCACCGCGCCGAGTCGCTCACGTACACTCGCTACGCGAACCGCGCCTGGACGCGGATCCGCACCGGACGCTAGAGGAAGACCTGCCGATGAGTTCAAGCCCCGCCGAGCGCGCCCCGGCGCCAGCCGCGACCGCCCCGTACGTCCGCATCGACCGCCTGACCAAGCGCTTCGGCGAGTTCGTCGCGGTCAACCAGGTGAGCCTTGAGATCCCCCGCGGTGAGATCTTCTGCCTGCTGGGCGGTTCCGGCTGCGGCAAGACGACGCTGCTTAGGATGCTGGCCGGATTCGAGGTGCCGAGCGAGGGCGCGATCTACATCGACGGCGTCGACGTTACGCAAGTGCCGCCGTACGAGCGCCCCGTGAACATGATGTTCCAGTCCTACGCGCTCTTCCCGCACATGACGGTCGCGCAGAACGTCGCGTTTGGCCTCAGGCAGGATTCGGTGCCGCGCGCCGAGATCGAGGCGCGCGTCACGGAGATGCTCGCGCTCGTGCAGCTCGCGGGCTACGAGAAGCGCAAGCCCCACCAGCTCTCCGGCGGCCAGCGCCAGCGGGTCGCGCTCGCGCGCGCGCTGGTGAAGCGGCCGAAGCTCCTGCTGCTCGATGAGCCGCTCGGCGCGCTCGACAAGAAGCTGCGAGAGCAGACGCAATTCGAGCTCGTGAACTTGCAGGAAAAGCTCGGCGTCACGTTCGTCATCGTCACGCACGACCAGGAAGAGGCGATGACGCTTGCGGCGCGTATCGGCGTCATGCGCGCCGGCCAGATCCTGCAAGTAGGCACGCCGACCGAAATCTACGAGTTCCCGAACTCGCGCTTCGTCGCCGACTTCATAGGCTCGGTCAACATGACCGAGGGCCGGCTGGTTGACGATGCGCCGGACCACGTTCGCATCGACTGCCCGCAGCTTGGCGGGACGGTGTACGTCGACCATGGTGTGAGCTCGCCGCCCGATGCGCAGGTGTCAGTGGCGATCCGGCCGGAGAAGTTCCAGCTGAGTCGCGACCGGCCTCCGCAGCAGGACAACCTGCTCTCCGGCGTCGTCACCGGCATTGCCTACCTCGGCGACGTGACCCGCTACCTCGTGCGCCTGCCGACCGGGTTCGTGCTCAAGGTCACGGCGCCGAACGTGTTTCGGCACGAGGAGCGGCTCGCACACGACGAGACCGTCTGGATCCACTGGCACGCCTCCGCCGCGGTCGTGGTCACCCGATGAACTCGGTCGCGGGCACAGGCCTCGCGCGCGCCGTGGGGCGGCTGCGCGGCAGCGGCCGGTCGGCGATCGGCCGCTGGTTCGTGATCGCGGTGCCGTATTTCTGGCTCGCGCTCTTCTTCCTAGTGCCATTCCTGATCGTCCTCAAGATCGCGTTCTCGAACATCCAGCTGTCGATGCCGCCGGTCGAGCCGATCGTGACTTGGGCGGGCGACAAGGTGTTCCAGCTGCGCCTGCACTTCTCGAATTTCACGTTCGTGTTCGGCGATGACCTCTACCGTGCGGCGTTCCTGAATTCGTTGCAGGTCGCCGGCATCTCGACGCTGTTCGCGCTGCTTATCGGCTACCCGATGGCCTACGGCATCGCGCGGGCGCCCGGCACCTGGCGAAACATCCTCTTCCTCCTCGTCGTGCTGCCGTTCTTCACCTCGTTCCTGCTGCGCGTCTACGCGTGGATGGGACTCCTCGGCCGCAATGGCCCGATCAACGGGGTCCTGCTTAAGCTCGGCATTGTCGCGGAGCCCTTGCAGCTTCTGCAGACGGACTTCGCCGTCTACCTTGGCATGGTCTATTCGTACTTGCCGTTCATGGTGCTGCCGCTCTATACCGCGATTGAGAAGCTCGACCTCACGCTCCTCGAGGCCGCAGCCGACCTCGGCTGCCGACCGACCAAGGCTTTCTTCAAGATCACGTTGCCGCTGACCAAGGAAGGCGTCTTCGCCGGCTGCCTGCTCGTCTTCATCCCGGCGGTCGGCGAGTACGTGATCCCGGCGCTGCTCGGCGGCCCCGACACGCTCATGATCGGCCGGGTCGTGTGGGACGAGTTCTTCGGCAACCGCGACTGGCCCGTCGCGAGCGCCCTTGCGATCGTGCTGCTCGTGATACTGGCGGGCTTCGTGCTCCTTCTGCAGAAGGTGCAGGCACGCGAGAAGGAGGCCGCATGACCGGCCGGCGCTCGTTCTTCGTGCTGTCGGCGATGGTGTTCGGCTTCGCCTTCCTGTACCTGCCGATCCTGTCGATGATCGTCTACTCGTTCAACGCCTCGCGGCTTGTGACGGTGTGGGACTCGGCGCACTCGCCGACGCTCGCCTGGTACGTCGAGCTGTTCCACAACGACCAGGTGCTTGATGCGGCGCGCCTCAGCTTCAGGATCGCCGCGGTCAACGCGACCGGCGCCGTAATCCTCGGCACGCTCGCGGCGTTCGCGCTCGAGCGCTACACGCGGTTTCGTGGCCGCACGCTCTTTGGCCTCTTGACGACGGCGCCGATGGTGCTGCCCGAGGTCATCACGGGGTTGTCGCTGCTGCTCCTCTTCGTCGCGCTCGACCAGGCCGTCGGCTGGCCGAGCGGCCGCGACGCGACGACGATCACGATCGCGCACATGACGTTCTCGCTCGCCTACGTCGTCGTCGTCGTGCAATCGCGCCTCGCGACGGTCGACCGCTCGCTCGAGGAGGCGGCGATGGACCTGGGCGCCCGGCCCTGGAAGGTGTTCTTCGTCATCACGCTGCCGCTGATCGCCCCGGCGATCGCCTCCGGCTGGGTCCTGGCCTTCATCCTGTCGTGGGACGACATCGTCATCACGAGCTTCGTCTCGGGGCCCGGCTCGACGACGCTGCCGCAGCTCGTCTTTTCGAAAGTCCGCCTCGGCGTCAGCCCCGACATCAACGCGCTCGCGACGATCCTCGTGCTCATCGTATCGGTCGGTGTTGCGATACTCGGCGTCTACATGATGCGACGCGACCGCCGGCGCGCGCGCGATGCCCAGGCTGCATTCGCGGTGATCCCATGAACTTGACGCTTGGCCTCGACCTCGGTGGCTCCTCGATCAAGGCAGGTGCCGTTGATGTGACCGCAGGCCGGGTGGTGGGCGAGCTCGAGTCCGTGCCAACGCCGCCGGGCGCGACGCCCGCCGCGACTCAGGATGCGCTCGCCTCGCTCGTCTCGCGCTTCCCGCAATGCCGCGGCACCGTCGGGCTCGCGTTTCCCTCCGTTGTCAAGAACGGAATCGCCTACAGCGCGGCGAATATCGACAAGGGCTGGATCGGGCTCGATGCCTCAAGGCTACTCACCTCGGCCGCCGGTCGGCCGGGCCTCGTCGTCAACGACGCCGACGCCGCCGGCGTCGCCGAAATGCGCATCGGCGCCGGTCGCGGAACGCGCGGCGTCGTCATGATGCTCACCTTCGGCACGGGCATCGGCTCGGCGCTCTTCGTCGACGGGCGCCTTTGGCCGAATTCCGAGCTCGGTCATCTCGAGATGGACGGCCGCGAGGCCGAAGAACTCGCGAGCGCGCGCGTGCGCACGGTCGAGAAGCTCGACTGGCCGGCGTGGTGCGAGCGTGTCAATCGCGTGCTGGCGGGCTACCACGTGCTGTTCTGGCCGGACCTCTTCATCATCGGCGGCGGCGTCAGCGAACGCTGGGAAGAGTTCGGCGGCATGCTGCGCTCGCCCGCGCGGATCGTGCCGGCGGTGCTGAGGCAGACCGCAGGCGTCGTCGGCGCCGCGTTCTACGCGGCCGAGCACGTGGCGACCTGAGCGGGCGAGACGCGATGCTACCCGTGACGAGCCGGTTGCCGGGTGTCGGTACGACGATCTTCACCGTCATGTCGCAGCTCGCGCTCGAGTACCGCGCCGTCAACACCGGCCAGGGATTCCCCGACTTCGAGCCGCCGCGCGAGCTCTGTGAGCGCGTGAGCTACCACCTCGGCGCGAAGCACAACCAGTACGCGCCGATGGCGGGGGTCATGCCGCTGCGCGAGGCGATTGCGGCCAAGGTCATGCGGCTCTACGGACGCGCGACGTCACCGGACACCGAGATCACGGTGATGAGCGGCGGGACGGATGCGCTGACGAGCTCGATACTCGCGCTGCTGCATCCGGGCGAGGAGGCGATCCTGCTCGACCCCGCGTACGACAGTTACCAGCCGATCGTCGACCTCGCGGGCGGGCGGGCGATGCGCGTGCCGCTCGCCCGGCCGGGCTTCGGTATCGACTGGGAGCGCCTCGCCGCGGCGCTCGGGCCGCGGACGCGCCTCCTGATGCTGAACAGCCCCCACAATCCGACCGGCGCGTGCCTGTCGCCCGCCGACCTTGACCGGCTCGCGGCGCTGCTGCGGCCGACCGGCGCGTTCGTGATCGCGGACGAGGTCTACGAGCACATGGTGTTCGACGGGGTGCCGCACGCAAGCGTGAACGGCCACGCCGAGCTCGCGGCGCGCAGCGTCGTCGTTTCCTCCTTCGGCAAGACCTACCACGCAACCGGCTGGAAGGTCGGCTACGCGATCGCGCCGCCCACGCTCACGGCCGAGGTGCGCAAGGTCCACCAGTACGTGACGTTCGCGACAGCGAGCGTGCTGCAGTACGCGATCGCTGACTTCATGACGGCACATCCGGAGTGGGAAGCGCAGCTGCCGGGATTCTATGCAACGAAGCGCAACCGGCTGGTCGAGCTCCTGCGGCCGTCTCGCTTTACGCTCGTGCCAGCCGAATCGACCTATTTCCAGCTGGTCGACTACTCGGCGATCTCGGCGCTGCCCGACACCGAGTTCTCGATGGATCTCATCAGAAAGCACGGCGTCGTTACGATCCCGGTGTCGCCGTTCTGCGCGAACCCGCCGGTGAACGAGCGACTCGTGCGGCTGTGCTTCGCGAAGGAAGACGCGACGCTGGAAGAAGCCGCCCGGCGCCTCGCCGGCGTCTGAGCCCACCTGCGCCGCCTGGCAGTACGCCTGCCCTGGGTACCGCTGCGCCGGCCCTCAAGATTCAGTCGCGGTTGCCGCTACGCCGGTTGGGGGGGCAATCCCCGGGGAGAGTAGTTTTGCCGACGAAGCGCCTGCACCGGCTCGCCGGGGCGGACAACCTGGAGTTCGTCCGCGGCGTCTTCCGTGCGCTGATCACGCGCGCGGAGCTGCATTTGCCCGTACTGCCGGAAGTCGCCGCGCGCGTCGTTGCCGTGGCCGGGAGCCCCAATACCGAGTCCGCCTCGCTCGCACGCCTCATCGTCGGTGACCAGTCGCTCGCCGCACACGTGATGCGGGTCGCGACCTCGGCCATCAACCAGCCGCGCCACCGGATCGAGACGCTGCAGCAGGCGATCAGCTGGCTCGGCATGGCGGTGATCTCGGACATCGCCTTCACGGTCGCGGTGCAGGGCAAGCTCCTGAACGTGCCCGGTCAGAAGGCGCGGGTCCGGCTCATGTGGCGCCAGGCGGTCGCGACCGCGCTCTGGGCCCGCGTCGTTGCCGAGTCGCTCGGCTCGCGTGCCGATGCGAGCTACCTGAGCGGCTTGCTGCACGAGATCGGCAAGCCAGCTTGCGTGCAGGTCATCGTCGAGCTATCGCGGCGCACGGCGACCCCGCTCAGCGATTCAGAGTTCGACGCGTTGATCGCGGAGTTCCACGCCGAGGTGGGTGCGCAGCTCGCCGCGAGCTGGCGGCTGCCCGAGAACGTCGTCGCAGTCGTGCGTGACTGGAGCAACTGGAGCGAGGCGCCCGAGCAGCGCGAGGCTTGCGCGATCGTGCACCTCGCGCACCACCTCGCCGAGCACATGGCGGCGGGTGCGGAAATGCTCGCGGCGGAGGCGCTGTCGGCCGATCCGGCGGCGACGCACCTCGGCCTCGGCCGCCCGGAGATCCTCGCCCTGTGCGGCCAGTGCGAGCACGTCCGGGCCCTCGTCGAGGGCTACTGATCAGCGCAGGCCCGTCTCCTGCCGCGCGATGACGAGGCGCTGGATCTCGCTCGTGCCCTCGTAGATCTCGGTGATCTTGGCGTCCCGGAAGTAACGCTCGAGCGGCATTTCCTTGCTGTAGCCCATGCCACCGTGGATCTGCAGCGCCTGGTGCGCGCAGTACATCGCGGTCTCCGAGCAGAACAGTTTCGCGACCGAGGCTTCCGTCGTGTTGCGCACGCCCGCCTTGCGGGCCTCCGCCTTGTTCCAGGCGGCGCGCATGGCGAGCAGCCTCGAGGCGTCGATCCGGCACTTCATGTCGGCGATCTTGGCCTGGATCATCTGGAAACTGCCGATCGCCGAACCGAAAGCCTTGCGCTCGCGGACGTAGGCGATCGAGGCCTCGTAGGCCGCGCGCGCGATGCCGACCGCCTGGGTGGCGATGCCGATGCGACCCGCATCGAGTACCGTCATCGCGATCTCGAAACCCTGGCCTTCGCGCCCGAGCCGGTTCTCGACGGGCAGGCGGTAGTCCGCGAACTCGACCTCGCAGGTAGCCGAGGCGCGAATGCCGAGCTTGGGCTCGGTCTTGCCGCGCACGTAGCCGGGCAGGCGCGTGTCGACCAGGAAGGCGGTGACGCCCTTCGGGCCCTTCGCCGGGTCGACGGTAGCGAACAGCAGCATCTTGTCAGCGACGGGGCCGGAGGTGATCCAGGACTTCTTGCCGTTGACCAGGTAGTGCGAGCCGTCCTTCGAGAGCGCCGCGCGCGTGCGCATGTTGCCGGCGTCCGAACCCGACTGGGGCTCGGTGAGGCCGTAGCAGCCGATCGCGGCGCCCGAGGCGATCGGACGGACGAAGGCCTGCTTCTGCGCCTCGGTGCCGAACTGCAGGATACCGTTGCAGTAGAGCGAGTTGTTGACCGAGACGATCGTGGAGTGGGCGGCGTCGGCCACCGCGATCTCCTCGAGCATCACGACGAAGCTCAGAGTATCGAGTCCCGAACCACCGTACTCCTCCGGAACCTCGACGCCCATGAAGCCGAGTTCGCCGGCCTTCCTGATGTTGTCGCTCGGGAACTGGCCGCTCGCGTCGAAATCGTGCGCGACGGGAGCGATCTCGGCCTGCGCGAAGTCGCGCGCCGCGGACTGAATCATCAGGTGATCGTCGCTGAGCCGAAAATCCATGCCATTCTCCACGGGAATGCGCAGCATTGTGTCGGGCCGGGCCGCACATTTCAATCGACTCATGGCCGAGCCCTCCGGCGCTGTGCTTGAATGCGCTGTCGCCGGCCGCACACGACGGATGGCGCGCGCACAAGGGCCTCACCATGAAGATCCGAACCCGCGTCAATCACCCGCCGCAGACCGAGTTGCCACCGGGACGGCGTGCTTTGGTCGCGCCGATCTACCAATCGGTCAAGTTCGAGCTCGAGGACCTCGCCGAGACCGAACGCGTCTGGAGCGGACGCAGCCAGGGCTTTCACTACAGCCGCAACGGTAACCCGACGCTACACGATCTCGAGCAGCTGCTCGCGGAACTACAGGGGCGCGACGAGTGCGTCACGACCGCCTCCGGGGTCGCGGCGGTCGCCGTGACGCTGCTTGCACTCCTCTCGCAGGGAGACCACGTGCTCTGCTTCATCGAGACCTACGGGCCGAGCCGGGCGCTGATTGCGAGGACGCTAGGCCGCTTCGGCGTCAGCCACACGATGCTCTCGATCGAGGATGCCGCCGGCATCGAGCGCGCGCTCGCCGAGCGGCCGACGCGACTCGTCTGGTTCGAATCCCCGACCAACCCGATGCTGAAGATTCCGGATATCGCGCGCCTGACGACGGCGGCCAAGCGCCACGGCGCGCTGACCGCGCTCGACAACACCTTCGCCGGGCTCGAGGCGCACGCGCAGTTCCCGGTCGATCTCTACATCCACAGCCTCACCAAGTACGCGAGCGGGCACGGCGATGTGATGGGAGGGGCGGTCATCGGCGAGCACGACCTCGTGCGGCGCGTCCGCTCGCAGGCCGTTACGCTCGGGCCGACGCTCGATCCGCATGCGGCGTTCCTGATCCAGCGCGGCCTCAAGACCTATCCGCTGCGGCGCGCCGCGCAGTGCGCGACGGCCGGCAGGATCGCGACGCTGCTTGCGGCCGACCCGCGCGTGACGCGCGTGCACTACCCCGGCCTCGCCTCGCACCCGGGCCACGCCCTCGCGGCGGCCCAGCTGCAGGACTTCGGCAGCATCGTCACGATCGACCTGAGCGGCACGCCCGAGCAGAGCCGCGTGTTCGCCGATTCGCTCGAGCTCTTCGCGATCGCGGCGAGCCTAGGCTCGTGCGAGTCGCTGATCGTCGCGCCGCAACTGCAGCAGCCGCGCGACCTGAGCGAGGAGCAGCGGCGCCAGTCCGCCGTCACGCCGACGACGGCGCGCCTCTCTATCGGGCTCGAGGACCCGGAGGACCTGATCGCAGACCTGTGCGCGGCGCTCGATACGGCCTTCGGCTAAGGCTGCCGAGGCGAGGTCTCACAGGCTGCTCGCGACCCGCACGCGGTGCGCGCCGTAGGGCAGCACCTCGATCACGTCGTTCGCGCGGATGCGGTCCTGCACGCCGCGCCACCACTCGGCAGTGAGTAGTTCGCCGTGCGCCTTCAGGAACACCTCCGTCAACGCCTGGTCAAAGCCGAGGAAGTTGATGAAGGTCTCCGGAAACACATCGTTGTCGGCGACGTAGTACCAGGTCTCGCCGCGCATCTCGTCCTCGTCGGAGGAGGCCGTCGGGAGCTCACGGAAGCGGCAGTCCGTCACGAGGCAGAGCTCGTCGTAGTCGTAGAAGATCACGCGCCGGTGGCGGGTCACGCCGAAGTTCTTGAGCAGGAGGTCACCGGCGAAGATGTTCGTGTAGGCGAGGTCGCGGATCGCCTGTCCGTATTCGAGCACCGCGAGCGCGGCGTCCTCGGCGCTTGCTTCGCGCTGGTAGAGGTTGAGTGGGATCATGCGCCGCTCGATGTAGCAGTGATCGATGATTAGATCCTCGCCATCGGCGTGGACGCTGCCGGCGGTCTCGGTGAGGAGCTCGTTGAGGAGCGTCGCCTCGAACAGCCGCCGTGGGAAGCGCAGCCGCTTGAACTCCTGTGCGTCCACCAGCCGGCCGGCGCGGTCGTGCTTGAACACGAACTCGTACTTTCGGAGGACATCGGCGCGCACGATGTTCTTCTGCACCGGAAAGTGGTCGCGGATCAGCTTGAAGACGACGTCGAACGAGGGCAGCGTGAACACGACCATCACGAGGCCACGCTCGCCCGGCGCGAGCACGAACTGGTCGGTCGCGTTCTGCAGGTGCCGGAAGAGTTCGCGGTACCGCTCGGTCTTGCCCTGCTTCGCCCGGCCAATGACGGTGAAGAGCTCGCTGACGGGCTTCAGCGGCATCAGCTGCTTCAAAAACAACAGCGCCTTGCCGACTCGCTCGAGGTCGACGTGAAAGTAGGAGCGGGTGAAGCTGAACAGGATCGAGACATCCGCATCCTTGGTCATCACCGTGTCGACCAGCACGCCGCGCTCGGTGTTCTTGAGCGCGATCACGAGCGGGGCATTCCAGTCGCGACCGACGACGCGTCCGACTAAGTAGGCGCGGGTGATCTGGAAGAACGCTGGCCGGATCATCTCGACGTGGGTCGCGCCGCGGCGCTCGCCGAGCGAGGTGACGTGCCGTTCGACTTCCTCCGCGACGTGGCCGACGCTGCGGTCGAAATCGCGCCAGGGCGCCTTGCAGCGAAACCCCGACAGCACTTCCTCGAAGAGGAGCTTCAGCGAGCCCCGGTTCGCGTAGCTCGCCATGAAGTCGTACTCGGCGACCCGCGCGAGCGGATCGAGGTCGAGCGCGACGAACTCGATCTCGGGCGAGACGCCAATCGTCCCGAAGAACGTTCGCGTCAGCGAGTTGAAGAAGGTCTTGCGGAACTCGGCGTCCGGCAGCGCCGCGATGAAATCGGTAAATGCGTCCTTGATGGCGATCCACAGCTGCCGGTCGAGCGAGTCGGCGCCCAGCCTGAGCTTCAGGCTCGCGACGGTGCTTTCGACATGGCGACTGTAGAGTTCGATGCGCTCGACCGCATCGCGCTGGCTGCCCTGCCAGTCGCGCTCCTCGAACCGGCTCGGCGCACGGCGCGTGATCGCGCGGAAATCCGCGTTGTAGCGCTCGAATGCGGCGACCGCGTCGGTCGCGCATTCGCGCGCGAGCGCCGCACTGGCCGCCGCGGCAGGCTCCACGGCGGTCCTAGAGGTGCTTGATCAGTTCGTCGCCGAACTCGCTGCACTTGACCTCGCGCGCGCCTTCCATCAGGCGGGCGAAGTCGTAGGTCACGGTCTTGGCGGCGATCGCACGGTCCATCGCCGTGATGATCGCATCGGCCGCTTCCGCCCAGCCCATGTAGCGCAGCATCATCTCGCCGGACAGGATCACCGAGCCCGGGTTCACCTTGTCCTGGTTCGCGTACTTCGGTGCAGTGCCATGGGTCGCTTCAAACACCGCGTGGCCGGTCATGTAATTGACGTTGCCGCCGGGTGCGATGCCGATACCGCCGACCTGTGCGGCGAGCGCATCGGAGAGGTAGTCGCCGTTCAGGTTCATCGTCGCGATCACGTCGAATTCTTCGGGACGCGTCAGCACCTGTTGCAGCGTGATGTCGGCGATTGCGTCCTTGATGATGACCTTGCCGCTCTTCTTCGCCTCGTCCTGCTCGGCGTTGGCGGCCTTCTCGCCGCGCGCGGCCTTGGTGCGCTCCCACTGCTCCCAGCCGTAGGTTTCGGCCGCGAATTCGCGCTCGGCGAGGGCGTAGCACCAGTTCCGGAAGGCGCCTTCCGTGAACTTCATGATGTTGCCCTTGTGAACGATCGTCACGGACTTGCGCTTGTTGTCGACCGCGTACTTGATCGCCGCTCGGAACAGCCGTTCGGTGCCTTCCTGCGAGACCGCCTTGATGCCGATTCCCGACGTGCCGGGAAAGCGGATCTTGCTGTACTGCTTCGGGAAAGCCTGCTGCAGCATCTCGAGGAACTTCTTGTTGTCGGCGGTGCCCGCCTCGAACTCGATGCCGGCGTAGATGTCCTCCGTGTTCTCGCGGAAGATCACCATGTCGACCTTCTCGGGGGCCTTCACGGGGGAGGGCACGCCCTTGAACCAGCGCACGGGCCTGAGGCACACGTACAGGTCGAGCAGCTGCCTGAGGGCCACGTTCAGAGAACGGATGCCGCCACCAATTGGCGTCGTCAACGGGCCCTTGATGGAGACCAGGTACTCGCGGCAGGCCGCGACCGTCTCGTCCGGGAGCCAGGTGTTGAGGAGCTTGTTGGCCTTCTCGCCCGCGTACACCTCGAGCCAGTGGATCTTGCGCCGGCCGCCGTAGGCCTTCGCGACGGCGGCGTCGAATACCCTCACGCTCGCGCGCCAAATGTCAGGGCCAGTGCCGTCGCCCTCGATGAACGGGATGATCGGCTGGTCGGGCACGAACAGCTTGCCGTCGCGGATCGTGATCTTCTGGCCGCCGGGCGGTGCCGTGACTGTTGCTGTCGCCATACGAATCTGCTCCCAGGCACTTGCCTGCGCTCGAAAAAATTATGGTAGCACAGGGGTTCCAGCGGTCCCGTCGCGCCGAGCGTGCGCACGGGCGCCGGCGCGAAGTGCGCGCCTCGGCCGCGTCGCGCGGCGAGCGGAAATTCGCCCGACCGTCCCGAGGCGCTCGCCGGATATCGCTCCAACGCCAAGGCAGGGAGCGCCTCCGGGCGCCGGCGCCTCGCCCGCGCGCGCCTCGCGCGGGGTGCCGCGTGCCATTGGCGCCCGTGCCCGGGCGGGCGCTTTCGCACCTTCCCATCGTGACTCGTGAGTTGCCTCACATATCGGCCGTAAACCCATGATTTTCATAATTCTGTCACGGTCGAGTCACCCCGCCGACGCAATCCCGGTCCACCCTTGCACCGTAGCCTCGCCACGTCCGACCGGGAGCCGAAACATGCTCGTCCGTCAGGAATTCCGCCCCTTCGCGCGCGTCGACGCGTTCGAGTTTGGACTCTGCGAGCGCCTGAACCGCGTCTGCCGGCGCGAGTCCGTCCGCAACGCATTCCGCGTCGTCAGCCGCCTCGGCGACGGCGTGTTCTGGTACCTGCTGATGCTGCTCATCCCGGTCCGCTACGGTGCGGCGGGACTTCTGACCTCGCTCTCGATGGCGGTTGCCGGCGCGGTTGGCTGGCTCCTCTACAAGGCGCTCAAGTCGCGGCTCGTGCGCGAGCGCCCCTACATCACCTTCGAGCGGATCCTTCCCGGAACGCGGCCACTCGATCGCTACAGCTTCCCGTCCGGTCACACGCTGCACGCGGTGGCGTTCACCTGGATCGCGGTGGCGCACTTCCCGGGCCTCGGCTGGGTGCTAGTTCCCTTCGCCGCGCTCGTCGCCGCCTCGCGGGTCGTACTGGGATTGCACTACCCGAGCGACGTGCTCGCCGGCGCCGCGCTTGGCGCATTGATCGGCTTCGCTGCCGTCCTCGCCTGCTGAGACTCCCGCGCCCGGACTGCTAGACTCGTGCGCGGAGGCACGATGTCCGCGACGCTCAAATCCCGCCCGCTCCGCGATGGCTTCCGCATGCCGGGCGAGTTCGCCGCGCATGACGGTTGCTGGATGCTGTGGCCGGAACGGACCGACAACTGGCGTCTGGGAGCCAAGCCCGCGCAGGCCGCGTTCGCCGCGGTCGCGACCGCGATCGCCGCGACCGAGCGAGTGACGCTCGCCGTCTCCGCGCGCCAGTTCAACAACGCCCGCGCGCACCTGCCAGCGCGCGTGCGCCTCGTTGAGATGTCGAGCGATGACTCCTGGATGCGGGACGTCGGGCCCACGTTCCTCATCGACCGTCGCGGCCGGCGTCGCGCCGTCGACTGGGAGTTCAATGCCTGGGGCGGCCTCGACAAGGGACTCTATTTCCCGTGGGACCGCGATGCCGCGGTGGCGGCCAAGGTGTGCGAGGTCGAGGGCGTCGACCGCTATCGGGCGCCCTTCGTGCTGGAGGGTGGCTCGATCCACGTCGATGGGCAGGGGACGCTGCTGACGACAGAGGAGTGCCTCCTCAATCCGAACCGGAACCCCGGACTCGGCCGCGCCGAGCTCGAGGCGCTGCTCGCCAACTACCTCGGCATCGAAACGGTGATCTGGCTCGGGCAGGGCGTCATGAACGACGAGACCGACGGGCACATCGACAATCTGTGCTGTTTCGTCGCGCCGGGCGAGGTCTGCCTCACCTGGACCAACGACCGGCGTGATCCGCAATACCGGATTTCGGCCGATGCTTACGAGCGCCTCGCGAGCGCGCGCGACGCGCGGGGCCGGCGGCTCAAGATCCACCGTCTGGTGCAGCCAGGTCCCCTCCACATGACGAAGGAGGAGGCGGCCGGCATCGATCACGGCGGCGCCGCCGAGCCCCGCCGCGCCGGCCATCGGCTCGCGGGCTCCTACGTCAATTTCTACATCGGCAATCGGCGGATCGTGATGCCGCTGCTCGACCGGCGGCGCGACGCGGCGGCGGCGGCGGTACTCCGGCGTGTGTTCCCTGGGCGGCAGGTCGTCGGTGTTCCGGCCCGCGAGATCCTGCTCGGCGGCGGTAACATCCACTGCATCACGCAGCAGGTTCCCCGCGTCAGTCGCCCACGCCGCTGAGCGACGGGTCGCCGCAGGGCGTCGGTCGGGTCAGCGAACCGTCAGCGCGCGCGGCTCTCGGCGAGGCGCTCAATCTTCTCGAACAGGAGCGCGGGCTCATCGCCAATGCGCGAGAACTCGTGGCGGCGCGCCATGTCGGTGAGCGCGGCATCGCGCTCGCGCGCGCTCGGGTACCAGTGCAGCTTCTGCCAGTCATCCCCGAGGAGTCGGCGGAACGGGTCGCCCGAGGGCAACTTCACGCGGATCCCGAAGGGACGGACGACCGGCGTCGGTCCGCCGCTCAGGTTGTGTTCGTTGGCAATGCTCATGGCGCCTCGCTGCTGCGCGCGACGGTAGCGAATTACTCTGTCGCAGGGAAGGGGCGGACCGCGGCGGAGCACCAGGGAGGTTCGCCTCGGCCCCAGGTGTCGCACCCGTGTCGCGCGCGAACGACGTATCGTCGCTGGCTTTCCCGAGCCCAGCGCGCCAGGATCGGCTGCCGGTTTCGTGACAGGCGTCTCATCGCTTAGGGTAGGCGACCGGGCGGCACTTTCCTACCATAGGAGGTGGCGCCGGTGCGGTACGTCACCGGGTTACAGGGTAACGAACATGAAGCTAATCCCGCCGCTACTTGCCGTGCTCACCGTCGCCGCGTGCGGCGCGCCGCCGCCGCCGCCGCGGACGGTCAACGACCTGGCCGAAGACCCGGCGGTCCTGCAGGGACTCGCCGCACGCTGCGAGGCCGACAAGAAGGCCAAGTTCACCGACGTTGAGTGCGCGAACGCGCGCCGGGCGATGGACCGGCTCGGCAGCGCCGACGACGCGAAGCTGCACGATGAACGCGAGGCCGAGTTCGAGCGGCAGCGCGCCGAGCGCCGCGCGAAGGACGAAGCGGCCAAGCGCGCGGCATCGCAGGCGAATCCGCCGTTCGACCCGTATTCATCCCCTGTCGCCACTGAGCCGAACCCGGCGGCGCCCAAGCCCTGAGGCGATCGGTTTTGGGCAGGCGCCAAGCCCTGCCGCCTCAGCGCTCGATGAACTCGAAGAGTTCCCCGTTGGGGCCGCGGGTCAGCATGACCCGCGCTGGCATGCCATCCCCGAGCGCGACGTGCAGGATCGGCAAGTGCGCCGCGAGGCCAGCCGCCTGGAGTCGTTCGCGCAATGCCTCGAGGTTCGCGCAGCGCGCGCTGAAGAGGCTGACGCCCAGGTTGCCGGGCCGCATCGGCGCGGCGAGCTCGCCGGTCGTGGCCGCGTGGAAGTGGATCGCCAGGATCTTGCCGCTCGGCTGGGCCGGATCCCGGAACAGGATCAGCGACACCCGCGTGTCATCATCCACGCCGAACAACTGGCACGCGCGCAGCCGTTCCTCGCCCAGGAGCTCATCGTCGATGTCATCCGCATGGAGCCCGAGGCCGTCGACGTAGAACCGCCGGGTCGCCTCGAGGTCGGCGACGACGACGGATACCGTTGCGACTTCGCCCGTCCCGCCGGCCGGCGGAATCGCCCGCTGCGCGCGCTTCGGGTGCCGGTGGCCGACCATCAGGAGGAGCGGCGTCTCGGACGGCCCGGTCAGGAGCGCCTCTTCGGTCTCCGAGTCGCGCACCGTGAACCGGACGGGGCCGGCACGAAGCGCGCAACCGGCCCGTTCGAGCACTTCGACCGCGGACCGTAGCGGGGCGGCGACGTAGAGGTCGAGCGCCTTGGGGCCAACGTCGGTCGGGCGATCCGATGCCGCCACGCCGTGGTCGTGGCGCGTCGTCGTCGCACGCCCCGGCGGGTAGAGGGCGAGCCTGACCCGTCCGAAGGCGTAGCCGTCGCAGGAGAGTTCCACGAGGCGCACATCCTCATAGGGCGGCAGGCCCCAGACGGACAGCAGGCTCACCGAGGCACGGGTGTCGGATTCAACGGTGAACCCGCAGATATCCTTGAACAACCGGAGGCTCGCCTCCAGATCCCGGACTCCCAGCGTGACGCACTCGATCCCGGAAATCATGCTCGTCGCTCCGCGCAAGGGCTGAGGATACGCGAGGCGTGGTTACCGGCAAATCGGTCGTGATCGATTACAATTTGCCGCCAGCCAGGAGATCTCCATGGGCCTCTTCCAGAACCGCAAGACGATGATGCCGGCGCGCGAGGAAGCGCTGCCCGGGCGCGCCGAGCCGATCCGAGTGCCGGTGCGGCATTTTGTGAACGGCAACCGGATCGTCGCGCCCTTTCCAGCAAACCTGCGAGTTGCGGTATTCGGGCTCGGCTGTTTCTGGGGCGCGGAGCGGCGGTTCTGGCAGCTCGAGGGCGTCTACTCGACGGCGGTCGGCTACTCGGGCGGCTTCACGCTGAACCCGACGTACGAGGAAGTCTGCAGCGGCCGAACTGGCCATGCGGAAGTGGTGCAAGTCGTATTCGACCCACAACTCGTCAGCTACGAGGAGCTCCTGAAGGTGTTCTGGGAGTCTCACGATCCTACCCAGGGCATGCGCCAGGGCAACGACATCGGCACTCAGTACCGCTCGGCGATCTACACGCTATCGGCCGACCAGCTCGCCGCGGCGGAGCGCTCTAAGACGGTGTACACGCAGAATCTGCGCGGCGCCGGCCACGGAGCGGCGACTACTGAGATCGCGCCGGCGCCGGAGTTCTATTACGCCGAGGAATATCACCAGCAATACTTAGCGAAGAATCCGAACGGGTATTGCGGGATTGGAGGGTGTGGGGTCCCCTTCAAAATCGCGAAGTTACAGGTGGGGGAGAAGGCGTAGTCGGAGCTCCACCAAGGGTTCACGCAGAAAGTCGGGCGGTTAGCGGTGCTCGAAATCGTGACACCGCGTGTTTCTGCGGGAAGATACAGGCTGATTTCGACGCTAAAGTCTACCGGAAGTCTACCGTCGACCGCGGTCCTGGATAGTCCGCGGTGAGAGGTACGCACAGTCTGGCGTTGGATTGAACGACGGGAACCGGCTTTTGACCCGGACCTGCCTATAGCGATTCCCAACAGCGAACAGTGAGAGGTCGCGATGCGGACGCCTTCAGCGTCGCACAATTCGGCGTCTCACTCGCCCTCTCGGAAAATCTAGTGGGGCCCATTCGCGCCGGAGCCGTCGAGCTCTGAAATCACGGCTTGGCTGGGGGGCGTCCTGCTCAGTTCAGTCGCGACAATCTCGACCTTGCGCATTACGCGCAGCACGTTGTTTCCGGCCAGCTTCCCTAAGCTCTCATCGCTCCAGCCGCGCCGGGCCAGTTCGACCAGCAGCGCCGGGTACTTATCGACGCCGTCCAGGGCATCGGGGGCCTCTTCGATACCGTCGAAGTCGGATCCCAGCCCGACGTGATCCACCCCGGCCAACTTGCTGATGTATTCGATGTGGTCGGCAACCTGCGCCAGGGTCGCGTGCGGCTTGGGATGGGCCTCGCGCCAGCGGGTGATCCCCTGATTCACAGCCTCAGGGTCGCCCGGGTTGTAGGCACCGAGGCGCGTGGTCTCACCGGCCAGCGCGGCGTTCCACTGGCGTACTTCGTCATTTACGTAGCCGGAGTAAAAATTGACCATGATGACCCCGCCGTTCGTGGCAAGCGCCCGCAGCACGTCATCGGGTACGTTGCGCGGCGTGCTGTCGATTGCGAAGGCGCCCGAGTGCGAAAAGATCACCGGGGCGCGCGAAACCACCAGGGCATCGCGCATGGTCTTCGCCGAGACGTGGCTGAGGTCGACCAGCATGCCCAACCGATTCATCTCCCGGACCAGTTCCTTGCCGAAGGCGGTGAGACCGTAGTGCGCTGGCGCGTCCGTAGCGCTGTCGGCCCAGAAAGTGTTCTTGAAGTGCGTCAGCGTCATGTAGCGGGCCCCCGCGGCATACATCTGACGCAGCACGGCGAGCGAGTTGTCGATCTGGTGACCGCCCTCGATGCCGATAAGGCACGCGATGCGTCCTCGCGCGTGGCTGCGCTCGACGTCAGCAGCCGAGTAAGCCATTTCGAAGTCGGCGGGGTATTTCTGTGCGATGTCCTTCACGAGGTCGACCTGCTCGAGGGTCATTTCCACGGCCTGCGCGCCGGTTACCTCTACCGGCACCCATACCGACCAGAACTGTCCCCCGACCATCCCGCGGCGCAGCCGCGGAATATCGGTCATGAGCGGTACCACCGGCGGCGCTCCGTTCTTGCCCGGATCGATGAGCGAACTCGAGATGTGCGGCAGGGGCAGATGGGCCGTGTCACGGGACAGGTCGATCCGATCCAGCTTCGCCTGGTAGCGGATGCGGATCTCCCAGGGTAGGTCGTTGTGTCCGTCGATCAGCGGCACCCTCTTCAGGACCGCGGCGACCCGGGCGCGGTCCCGATCCAAGTCGTCCGCCCCGCGGGCGACGCCCATCATCGTCGTCAGGACGACAAACAGCACAACCGCGAATCGAGCCGGCATCAGCTTCTCCTGGCAGTAGGCGTATCGCATTTGTATTAGGCTGGCCCGAACATGAAAGCATAGAAGAACTGCTAGCGCGACACCAAATGCTGGAGTGCAAACTTGTCTACCGGTGGATCGACGACAACGTCTACCGAAAGTCGACCGGACGAGGTATGCGGAGGTGGTAAATGCCTGGATTTCGTAGCAATTCCGGCCCTCGGGCGCACTATCACCAGCAATATCTGGCGAAGAATCCGAACGGCTACTGCGGGATCGGAGGGTGTGGGGTGCCCTTCAAATCTGCGGAGTTACTGGTGGGGGAGAAGGCGTAGTCGAAGCTACACCCATGGTTCCGGCGGGAAATCAGACGGCTAGCAGCTCTCACATGTAAGACCCTGCGTGTTTTCGCTGGGAGAACCTCCGACGGCTCGGCGCTGACGTCTACCGGAACTCTACCGTCGACCGCGTGGCAGGAAAATGCGCGGCAAAGAACGCGACGGCGTGCAAGTCGACCGCTTACGACCCGTGGTTGTTGGATTCCGCTCCTGAGAATTGTCAATCCCGATTGGGTAAGCTGACGCTCGGAGGCGGTCACCGGGGTAGGAAATGTCCGAGGAGTTGAATGCGGTCTTTCTGAGCTACGCATCCGAGGATTCGGACGCGGCAGGCCGCGTCGCTGAGGCCTTGCGTGCCGCGGGCAATGCCGTTTGGTTTGACAAGAGTGAGCTCCGGGGTGGCGATCGCTGGGACCAATTGATCCGCCAGCGCATACGCGAGTGCCGGCTGTTCGTGCCCATCATCTCCAGCAATACGGAATCCCGCCCGGAGGGTTATTTCCGGCGCGAATGGAAAGAAGCCGTCGAGCGTACGCGCGATATGTCGGAGCGTCTGGCGTTTATCTTCCCTGTCGTAATCGATGCGACGCCGGAAGCGATGGCGGATGTGCCTGAGCTCTTTCGCTCAATCCAGTGGACGCGTCTGCCGGGTGGCGAGGCCTCTGCGGAGTTCACAAGCCGGGTACTAGCATTGCTCGGTAGTAAGGCGGCGCTTGCCCCGTCCTCCAGTACATCGGCATCGGTAGACGCCGGCACAGAATCACGGTGGACCCGTGCCGGGCATGTCAAGAGAATATTCATTGCACTTGGAACCCTGGTGCTTCTAGTTGGCACCGTCTGGCTCGCGAACACGCGCCTTGGCACGCGATCGCCATCGGCTCCGGCCACCAGTGGTGACAAGTCGATCGCCGTTCTGCCGTTCGTGGACCTAAGCGAGAAGCGGAACCAGGAGTACTTCGCCGACGGAATGGCCGAGGAGGTCCTCGACCTGCTGGTGAGGGTTCCGGGGCTTAGGGTAATCGGTCGATCGTCATCTTTTCAATTCAAGGGCAAGAATGAGGACCTGCGCGCAATTGGCGAGAAGCTGAATACGGCGTACCTCGTTGAGGGCAGCGTCCGCAGCGGCGGCGATCGGGTACGCGTCACAGCTGAGCTAATTAACGCGAAGACCGGCGAGCAAGTGTGGTCGGAAACATACGACCGGGCAATCGGGGACGTGCTCAAGCTTCAGGACGCGATCGCGTCGACGATCTCACGCGAGCTGCAGCTCAACGTGGCTGATCGTAGTGTCTCCTCGCGCCCGTTCCCGAAAAACGCCGAAGCATTCGATCTGGTTCTTCGGGGGAATCACGCGTTCGATCGCGCCGACCAAGATGGCTTCGAAGAGGCAGCCACGCTCTATCAGCGGGCGCTTGCCGCCGATCCCACGTACGCCGATGCCGCGGCCGGCCTGTCTTGGGCCCTTGAAAGCTTGGGCGAAATGGGAATGGCTCCAGCCTATTCGTTCGAGCAGGCGCGACGCGCCGCCGAAACCGCGCTTCGGCTCGACCCGAATCATGCAGAGGCGCATCGCGCGCTGGCGCAGATCCACCTCGCCTACGATTGGGACTGGGACGGTGCCGCACGAGAACTCAGCAAGGCCGCTGCAGAAACCCCGAGCAACGCTTCAATTCCGCTTGACGGCGAGGCGATACTGTCGTTCGCGCTCGGTCAATGGGACGACGCGTCTCGTAAAATAAGGGCCGCAATTGTTCAGGACCCGCTCAATCCGGCAGATCACATGATGCTGGCCCTTATCGAGGCCCGCCGTCGCCGATTTCCGGAGGCCATCGCGGAGCTGCGGCGAGTGATCGAAATCCGTCCCGGATATGTACCCGCACACTATGAGCTCGGCACGATCCTCCTCGCCGCAGGAAACCGCGAGGGAGCGCTCATCGAGATGCAACAGGAGACGAACGCGCTTGCGCGCCAGCAGGGTCTAGGCATGGCGTATCACGCACTCGGCAGAGAGTCCGATGCAAACGCGGTACTCGCTGGTATGATTAAGGAGCACGCCACTGATGCAGCTTGGGCGATCGCCGCAAACTACGCCTTTCGCGGCGAGTCCGACGAAGCGTTACGCTGGCTCGAGCGCGCCCGTGCGCAGAAAGACTCGAACCTCATGTACCTCAAAGGCTACCTGGCATTTCAAGTGCTGCAGGCGGATCCGCGCATGAAAGCGTTTCTGCGCAAGATGAAACTACCGGAGTGACCGCAATTGAGCGATCGACCGGCTAAAGTGCACTGACTGGTCCTGGCCGAACTCGACCGGACACCGGAGCAATCCCTAAAGAGAAGTGCGTTGATGGTCTACCGCCAAAGTCGCGTTGAAGTCGACTGAAAGTCGACCCGCAGCTGTCAACGGCGGGAGTGAGCGCAGGGATTAACGGCATTTCCAGCCATCGGGCGTACTATCACCAGCAATATCTGGCGAAGAATCCGAACGGCTACTGCGGGATCGGAGGGTGTGGGGTCCCCTTCAAAATCGCGGAGTTACAGGTGGGGGAGAAGGCGTAGCCGAAGCTACACCGAGGGTTCCGGCAGGAAGTCAGACGGTTACCTGCATCATCGACCGAGAACGAGCGTGTTCTCGCAGAAAAATGCGCGGTGATTGCGACGCTGAAGTCTACCGGAAGTCTACCGTCGACCGGAGGCTGGAATAATCCGCGGCGAAGCCGTCCTGCCGGCAAGTATACTTGGCGAGTCCCTCTACGCATGGGTGCACGACGATGCTAGATGTTCATGCGCCTCACGGGGCAGGCCATGGCTGGAGAAATTTCCTTTTCCACATGGCGGCGATCGCATGTGGATTGCTCTTGGCACTGGCGCTGGAAAAGGGGGCGGAGTATGCGCGCGAGCGGCACCTGCTGACAGATGCGCGACGTGCATTGCAGGCGTCGCTCGACGAGAATCGCCGAGTCTTGGAAAAAAATGGAGCCGAGGTCGAGAGGATCCGGATGGCGCTTAACGCCGATTTGCGGATTATTCGCGCATTGCGCTCGCATGTGGTTCCAGACGGCAAGCTCGACTACTCGAACGATCTGTATGCGACGCGCGATGGAGCGTGGCAGTCAGTTCAGCAAAATGGATCTCTGTCGCTCATGCCGCATGACGAACTGAGTAAGCAGGCATGGTTTTACCGGATGTTGCGTGACCAGCTGGACAGCCAATTACGCTTGATTTCGTCAATGAAGATCGCCGCGGCTTGGGCGGCGAGTGCGCCACCTGAGAAGCTCGATGCGCAGGAACTCGAGGCGCTCGAGCGCCGAACCGTCGAGGCGCAAGGTCAACTGGACGAATTTTTAATGTTCCTGACGATTGAAGACCGCGGCCTTCATGACCTCGCGCAGGCGTCCTACTCTATGACTCTACTTCCCATCACGCATTCTGAGCGAAGCGTTCCACAGGGTAATCCTTAACCGGAGGCGGGAGTTCGGTTGGATGACGGATGATCGACCGCTGGATTGGCGTAGACGTCTACCGAAACTCGACCGATAGAGGCCTTCCGAGGCAGTAACCGCGTGGATTGCGTGGGATATCCGCCCATCGGGCGTACTCTCACCAGCAATATCTGGCGAAGAATCCGGATGGGTACTGCGGGATTGGAGGGTGTGGGGTGCCCTTCAAAATTGCGGAGTTACAGGTGGGAGAGAAGGCGTAGTCGGAGCTACAGCGAGGGTTCCGGCGGCAAGTCGCGCGGTTAGCGGCGTTCCTGATCGAGACCCTGCGTTGTTCTGCGAAAAAATAAAGGCTGGCTTCGACGCTGAAGTCTACCGGAAGTCTACCGTCGACCGCCATTCAGGATAGTCCGCGGCGAAGGACTGGCTGGGATTGAACGCCGGGAAGCGGCGGCTTTTGACCCCAAGCCGACCCTGGTGATCGTCGGCTATCGGGCACTCTGAATGTGAGCAGTTGCTATGTTTCTTGGTGTCGCCGAAACTTTCTGAATGATTCTCGCGACCTCATCCCGATGTTCGGGGCGGTAGCTTGTGGCCGGCCTTGTAGACT
>JANXUT010000019.1 GCA_025356075.1 Pseudomonadota bacterium
GGTCTCGATCATGTGCACCGGAATGCGGATGGTGCGCGCCTGGTCGGCGATCGAGCGGGTGATCGCCTGACGGATCCACCAGGTCGCGTAGGTCGAGAACTTGTAGCCGCGGCGGTATTCGAACTTGTCGACCGCCTTCATGAGGCCGATGTTGCCTTCCTGGATGAGGTCGAGGAACTGCAAGCCGCGGTTCGTGTACTTCTTGGCGATCGAGATCACGAGCCTGAGGTTGGCCTCGACCATCTCCTTCTTCGCGCGCCGCGCCTGGGCCTCGCCCACGGCGACCTCGCGGTTGATCTCCTTGATGTCCTGGATCGTGAGGTGCAGCGCCTTCTCGAGGTCCTTGATCGACTGCTGCCGACCGAGGATCTCGGGCTTCAGGCGCCCGAGCGAGGCGGAGTGCTTGCGCTTGAGCTTGATCTGCTTGTCGATCCAGCCGGGCTTGGTCTCGTTCTTCGGGAAGATCGCGATGAAGTCCTTGCGCGGCATGCCGGCCTGCTTGATGCAGAGCTGCATGATTTCCTTCTCGAGGCCGCGGATCGTCGCGACGTGCTCGCGGAGGTTCACGATGAGCGCGTCGAACATCTTCGGCGCGAGCTTCAGCTCCATCATCTGGCCGGCGATCTTCTTCCTAAGCTTGACGGTCTTGACGTCCTTGGCGCCCGGGCCATCGAGCGCCTTGATGATCTGCGCGTGGAGCTTCGCGATCGTCGCGAAGCGGCGCGCGGCCTCTTCCGGGTCCGGGCCCGTCTCGAGCGCTTCCTCTTCCTCGCCGTCGCCGTCGTCCTCGGTCTCGGCCTCGGGCTTCTCGAGCGCCATGAGCTTCGGATTCTGCGGCTGGGCGATCTCATCGGGCGCGTTTGGGTCGACGAAACCGACGATGATGTCGATCAGGCGCCCCTGGCCCGCCTTGACGGGCTCGTAGGCACGCATCAGGTATTCGTAGGTCGCCGGGAAATTGGCGAGCGCCGAGCGCACCGCATCGAGGCCTTCCTCGATGCGCTTGGCGATGCGGATCTCGCCTTCGCGGGTGAGGAGCTCGACCGTGCCCATCTCGCGCATGTACATGCGCACGGGATCGGTCGTGCGGCCGAACTCGGCATCGACGGTCGCGAGCGCCGCGGCCGCTTCCTCGACCGCCTCGTCATCGGTCGCGACGGGGCCATCGGCCAGGATCAACGATTCGGCGTCGGGCGCCTTCTCGTACACGGGAATACCCATGTCGTTGATCATGTTGACGATGTCTTCGATCTGCTCCGGATCGACGATCTCGCTCGGCAGGTGATCGTTCACCTCGCCATAGGTCAGGAAGCCCTGTTCCTTGCCCTTGGCAATGAGGAGCTTGAGCTGGGACTGGCGTTCGTCGGGTACGCCGACAAGGGTGGAGGCTTTCTTTTCGCTCAAGGTGTCTACCCCTTGTCCCGGCATAAAACAGCCGCGCATTTTACACAGACCACGATGGCAACCCAAGGTTCGATGCTGAAAATCGGGCCATTGTCAATAATCGTGCCGCCGGCGACCGCGGACCGCCGACGAGCCGTGAATATCGCTCCGGGCAGCCCCGGCACGCCGGTCAGCCGGGCGCGCGCGGCGGGCGGCGCAGCGACTGCAGGTCGCGCATTTCCCGCTTCTCGTCCTCATCAAGGCCCGTCGTCTCGGCCCGGGCGATGAGCTCATCGAGCCGCCGTTCGGGGCCTGCCCCGGAGACGAGGCGGGCGACGGCGCCCGCGAGTTCGCGCTTGATCGCGCTTTCCTCGAGCTCGGGCAGCGGCCAGGCGGCCAGTTCCTCGAGCCGGGCGTGCTCCGGGCGCTCGCGCCAGCGCTCCACGAACTGCGCCGGGGATAAATGAGGGTCGGCCTGCGCCGTTTCAATGAGCTCGGCCAGCACCTCGAGGCCCCGGTCGCCGCTCGCGCGCAGCTGCTCCGGCTCCTCGATGACGCCGGCGACGCTCGGGTTCTGCAGCACCCGCGCGATGGCCTGGCTGATGAGCGTGCCACGCCCGCCCGAGGCCGAACGCATGAGCGGGCGCAGGGGCGGGGCGCCCGAGCGCGCCGGTGCCCCGCCATCGCCAAGCGCGAGCAGCTGCGCGAGCCGCGGCGCCGGCATCCGCACCTCGCGCGCAAGGCGCTCGATCAGGAGTTCCCGGTAGATACCCTCCGGGATCCGCGCGATGAGCGGCTTCGCCATCTCGCCGAGCCGGGCGCGGCCGTCGACGCTCGTGAGGTCGTTCTCGGCGGCGAGGTGCGTGACCAGGTACTCCGAGAGCGGCAGCGCGTTCTCGAGCCTCGCCTCGAACGCCTCGCTCCCCTCGGCCGCGACCAGCGTGTCGGGGTCGTGGCCGTCGGGGAGGAACATGAACTTGAGCTGCCGGCCCTGCTTGGCTTCCGGCAGGCACGTCTCGAGCGCGCGCCACGCGGCCTGGCGCCCGGCGCGGTCGCCATCGAAGCAGAAGACGACGTTGCTGGTCACGCGCAGCATCCGGTTCAGGTGCTCAGGAGTCGTCGCCGTCCCCAAGGTCGCGACGGCGTAGTGGATGCCGGCCTGCGCGAGCCGGACGACGTCCATGTAGCCCTCGACCACGAGCAAGCGCTCGATGTTCCTGAGCTGCTGGCGCGCCTCGTAGAGCCCATAGAGCTCCCGACCCTTGTGGAAGAGCGGCGTCTCGGGGGAGTTCAGGTACTTCGGTTCCCCGGTGTCGATCACGCGGCCGCCGAAGCCGACCACGCGGCCGCGCGAATCGCGGATCGGGAACATCACCCGGTCGCGGAACCGGTCGTAGTAGCCGGGCCCCGTCGATTTCTGCTGGTCGGGATTTCGCTCGATGATGAAGCCGGCCGTGAAAAGCGCCTGCCGCCCGGCCTCCGTCGCGCCGAAGGTCTTCAAGAGCCCGTCCCAGCCGGGCGGGGCGTAGCCGAGGTGGTAGCGCGCGGCCGTCTCACCGACGAGCCCGCGGCCCTTCAGGTAGTCCTTGGCGCGCTCCGAATCCTTCAGCTGGTCGCGGTAGTGCTGGTCGATGGCCTGGGTGAGGGCGAAGAGGTCGTCCTGCATCCGGTCGCGCGGATCGGCACCGCCGCCCTCGCGCGGAACCTCAAGCCCCGCGCGGCTCGCGAGCTCCTCGACCGCCTCGGGAAAGCCGAGCCGGTCGTGCTCCATCAGGAAGCTGAGCGCGGTGCCGTGCACGCCGCAGCCGAAGCAATGGTAGAACTGCTTGGTCTGCGAGACGGTGAAGGAGGGGGTCTTCTCGCCGTGGAACGGGCAGTTGGCCTTCCACTCGCGGCCGGCTTTTTTCAGCTCAATGCGGCTGCCGATCACCTCGACGATGTCCGTCCGGGCGATCAGTTCATCGATGAATGCGCGTGGAATCCGGCCAGCCAATCCCGGCCTCCGAGCGCCGCTCAGCCGGCGAGCAGCGCCTTGATGCGGGCGCCGACGGCGCCCATGTCGGCACGGCCGGCGGCCTTGCCCTTCACGATCGCCATGACCTTGCCCATGTCCTTCACGGACGCTGCGCCGGTCGCGGCAATCGCTTCCTTGATGAGTGCGTCGAGGTCGCCCGCCGAGAGCTGCGCGGGCAGGTAGCCCGTGAGCGCCGCGATCTCGGCGGTTTCCTTGGCGACGAGGTCGGCGCGGTTGCCGGCCTCGAACTGCACCACGGATTCCTTGCGCTGCTTGATCATCTTCTCGATGACCGAGAGGGTCTGCGCGTCATCGAGCGTGATGCGCTCGTCGACCTCGCGCTGCTTGATCGCGGCCTGCAGCATGCGGATCAGCGACAGGCGTTCCTTCTCGCCGGCGCGCATCGCCGCCTTCATGTCGTCCGTGATCTGCTCGCGTAGCGTCATTGCGCCACTCATCAAGGCGGGTCAGCGCGGAGCGCGCATGCCCTCGCGCGAGATCCGCTTCAGGTGGCGCTTAACGGCAGCCGCCTTCTTGCGCTTACGTTCCTGGGTCGGCTTCTCGTAGAATTCGCGGCGCCGTAGCTCGGTGAGGACGCCAGCCTTCTCGCAGGCTCGCTTGAAACGCCGCAGCGCGGCGTCGAAGTACTCGTTCTCGCGGACACGTACGCTCGGCATTGAGATCGACCTTCCTCGGGTAAGACCCGGCCAAGCGCCGGGCACAGAGCCGGCAAGTCTACGGATGTCACCCCTGAAAATCAAAAGCGCCGCTGCCCCGCCCGGCTTTCACCGGCGCCGCGCCGCGCCCGCCGCCCGCGGGGCCCGGCCGTGAGGGTACTGGCGGTTGAATCCTCGTGCGATGAGACGGCGGTCGCCGTCTATGAGGGTGGCCGCGGCCTCCTCGCGCACCGCGTCTACACGCAGACGGACCTGCACGAGATCTGGGGTGGGGTGGTCCCGGAACTCGCCTCGCGCGACCACGTGAGGCGACTCGCGCCGATGATCGTCGCGACGCTCGCCGACGCGAAGCTTCGTCGGGAAGACATCGACGGAGTGGCATACACGGCCGGTCCCGGGCTGATTGGGGCGCTCCTGGTGGGGGCTGGAGTGGCCACCGGGCTCGCATATGCATGGAAAGTGCCGGTTGTCGGCATCCATCACCTCGAGGGTCACCTGCTCGCGCCGATGCTCGAGCCGACGCCCCCGGCCTTTCCGTACCTCGCGCTCCTGGTATCCGGGGGCCATACGATGCTGGTCGATGTGCTCGGGGTCGGGCGCTACCGGGTGCTGGGCGAGTCGCTCGACGATGCGGCGGGGGAGGCCTTCGACAAGACCGCGAAGCTCCTCGGGCTCCCCTATCCCGGCGGCAGCCGCCTGGCTGAGCTTGCCGAGACGGGCCGTCCCGGCGTCTTCCAGTTCCCGCGACCGATGCTCGACCGGCCCGGCTTCGATTTCAGCTTCAGCGGCCTCAAGACCGCGGCGCTCCTGGCGCTTCGCGGCCATGAGAACGACCCCGTCGCGCGCGCGGACCTGGCGCGCGGCTTCGAGGAGGCGATCGTCGAGACGCTCGCGACGAAGACCCGGCGGGCGCTTCGCGCGACGGGACGGCAGATACTCATCGTCGCGGGCGGCGTCGGCGCCAACCGGCGCCTGCGGCAGCGGCTCGCCGAGGTCGCGCAGGCCGAGGGCGCCAGGACCTCCTACCCGCGCGCGGAGTTCTGCACCGACAATGCCGCGATGATCGCCTACGCGGGCGAGGCCAGGCTCGCGCTTGGCGAGCGCGGCGGCCTGCCGGCGCTGGCGCGCGCGCGCTGGCCTTTGGAGGAGCTCGGCCCGCCCGCAGAGTCCGCAGTGCACGCGCCCATCACCACTGGTAGGGTGCCGGGCCGAGGTTAATTTCGCCGAGGAGAGCGCATCGATGGGTGACCGGATTTTCGTGCGAGACCTTCGGACCGAAACGATCATCGGCATCTTCGACTGGGAGCGGAAGGTCCGGCAGACGCTGAGCTTCGACCTCGAATTCCCGGGCGACATCCGTCGCGCCGCCAAGTCCGACCGGATCGAGGACACGCTCAACTACAAGTCCGTCGCCAAGCGCGTGCTGGCCTTCGTCGAGGCGAGCGAGTGCCACCTCGTCGAGACGCTCGCCGAGCAGGTCGCGCTGCTGATCCTCAAAGAGTTCGCGGTCGAGTGGGTCAAGGTGACGCTCAACAAGCCCGGCGCACTCAGGGGCAGCCGCGACGTCGGCGTCGAGATCGAGCGCTCGCGCGCCGACTACGACTTCTGACGACGGTCGTTGCGATGAGCGGAACCACAACGACGGCGCCGCGGGTCGCCGTGTACGTCTCGGCGGGCTCGAACGTCTCGCCGCTCGAGAGCCTGACGAAGGCGCTCGTGGCGCTGAGGCTGCGCTTCCCCGACCTCAGCGTCTCGCCCGCGTACGCCAACAGCGCCGTGGGCTTTCAGGGCGCCGACTTCATCAACCTGGCGCTCGGCTTCACGACCGAACTCAGCCTCACCGCCGTCCTCGCTGAGCTGCATGCGGTCGAGGCGCTGTGCGGCCGCGGCCGCACGGAAGCCAAATGGGCGCCGAGGCGCATGGACCTCGACGTGCTCCTCTATGGCGAGCTCGTGGGCGAATTCCCGGGCGCGAAGCTGCCGCGACCGGACCTCACCCGGCGCGCCTACATGCTGGGGCCGCTCGCGGCGATCGCGCCTGCGGTCGTGCACCCCGTGCTCAAGCGCACGATCGCCGAGCTCTGGGCCGGGTTCGATCGGGCGGCGCATCCGCTCAGGCCCGTGAAGCTGCCGGATCCGGGGCCGCCGGCGTGAACGGCACGGGCGGGGGGCTACAGCCCGCCGACCGAGCGACCGCCGTCGATCGCGAGCACCTGGCCCGTGACGTACGGTGCGTCCTTCACGAAGAAGAGCGCGGCGCGCGCGACGTCCTCGGGAGTCCCGAAGCGCTTCAGCGCCGTGCGCTCGATGATGCGCGCCTTCAAGGTCGCGTCCAGCTCGCCCTCCGGCCAGAGAACAGGGCCGGGCGCGATCGCATTGACGCGCACCTCGGGCGCGAGCTCGCGCGCCAGCGACTTCGTCAGCATCACGAGGCCAGCCTTCGCGGCCGAATACACCGGATGGCGCTTGAGCGGCCGGGAAGCGTGGATGTCGACCATGTTGAGCACGAGGCCGCGCCGCGCTTTCAGCGCCGCCGCGGCGGCCTGCGTCAGGAAGAGCGGCGCGCGCAGGTTCGAGCCGATGAGGTCATCGAAGGCCGCTGCCGTCACCGCGCCGAACGGCGTCGGATAGAAGGTGGACGCGTTGTTGATGAGTACATCGAGCCGGCCGAACGCGGCGAGCGTGGCCGCGACGATGCCGGGGAGCGCGGCGAGATCGAGGAGGTCCGCGCGGTGGATCGCGGCGGAGCCCGCGCGCGCGGCGTTGAGCTCCGCTGCCAGCCGTTCGGCATCGGCGCGCGAGGCACGGTAGTGAATGAGGATGCTGGCGCCCTCGGCGTGCAGGCGCCTCGCGATCGCGGCACCGAGCCTGCGCGCCCCGCCGGTGACGAGCACCGCCTGGTCGGCGAGCGGCAGGGCGGGGCTGGGCGGCATGCATTCAGGATACCCGTGCGCCGCGCGGCGGCGCCACCGGCATGAGCTCGCTCGTGCCGCTCACCGCGCCCGAGCGCGAGCACGAGGCGCGCGTGAGTGCGCTCATCGGGAGGGAACTCGAGGCCGCCGGCGGCTGGCTGCCGTTCGCACGCTACATGGAGCTCGCGCTCTACGCGCCGGGACTCGGCTACTACGCTGCCGGTGCCCACAAGCTCGGGGCGGGCGGCGATTTCGTGACGGCGCCGGAGCTCTCGGCGGTGTTCGGCCGCTCGCTCGCGACCCAGTCGGCCGAGGTGCTCGGCGCGCTCGGCGGCGGGGAGATCCTCGAGCTTGGCGCCGGCAGCGGCGCGCTCGCCGTCGACCTCCTCGGCGAACTTGCGCGCCTTCACTCCCTGCCCGCCCGCTACCGCATCCTCGAGCCGAGCCCGGAGCTTCGCGAGCGCCAGCGCGAGCGCTTGGGCGCGCTGCCCGCGGCGCAGCGCGAGCGCATCGAGTGGCTCGAGGCCGTGCCGACGACGCCCTTCGAGGGCCTCGTGCTTGCGAACGAGGTCATGGACGCGCTCCCGGTGGAGCGGTTCCGGCGGACAGCGCAGGGAATCGCGGCGCTCGGCGTCGGCCGCGAGCAGGGGCGCTTCGCCTGGGTCGCCCGCCCCGCCGACGCTGCGCTCGTGGCGGAGGTTGAGGCCCTCGAGCTCGCGCGCGGCGCGCCGTTTCAGGCCGGCTACGAGAGCGAGATCTGCCCGTCGCTCGGCGCGTGGGTCGGGGCGGTCACGGCACCACTCGCGCGCGGGGTCGCGCTGCTTATCGACTACGGCCTCGCGCGCTCGGGCTACTACTCACCCGAGCGGCACGGCGGCACGTTCGCCTGCTATCACCGGCAGCTGCGCCACGAGGACCCGTTTCTCAACGTCGGGCTCCAGGACCTGACCGCCTGGGTCGACTTCACGCGGGTGGCGGAGGCGGGCGTCGCGGCCGGGCTGGAAGTCGCGGGCTACACGACCCAGGCGAACTTCCTGCTCGCGCTCAAGTTCGAGGAGCACCTTGCGGCGCTGCGCGCCGAGTCGGACCCAACACGCGCCCCGCTCCTCGGTCGCAGCGCGTTAAGGCTCGTGCTGCCGACCGAGATGGGCGAGAGCTTTAAGTGCATCGCGCTCGCGCGCGGCTACGAGCGGGGGCTCGGCGGCTTCGCGCTCAAGGACTTTACGGCGTCTCTTTAGCGGGGCGCGTCGCGCAAAGCGCGGTCAGCGCCGCGAGCCTCAACGTCCTCAGCCGCGTGCCGATCTCGGCGCCCGCGAGCGAGTCGCGCTCGGCGGCGGGCAGGGCGATGGCTTGTGCGGCGCGATGTGCCGCGCGCAGGAACTCGCCCTGCGGATACGGGCGCGTCGCGAACCCGGTCCGGCCGCGCGCGTCGGCCTCGCAGGCGAGGAGGAACTCCTCGAACCGCGCGGGCCGTCGAAGCGCATCGGCGCGCTCGATGAGATCGAGCAACGTCCCGGGCCTGAGCTCGAGCGCGCGGTGGCAGAGGCCGTGGAAGCGCGCGACCAGCACGGCGAGCTCGCGGAACTCCGTCGGGATCTTGAGCCGCTCGGCGAGCGCCTCGACGAGCGTGACGCTGCGCTCCTCGTGGCCGGTGTGCTTCGGCCACTCGGAGGCGGGCGTCTCGCCCTTGCCGAGGTCGTGGGTCAGCGCGGCGAAGCGAACGCGCGCCTCGGAACTCAAGGCCGCCGCCGCCTCCAGAACGAGCAGCACGTGCACGCCCGTGTCGATCTCCGGATGCCAGTGCGCCGGCTGCGGAACGCCCCACAGCCGCTCGAGCTCGGGAAAGATCACTGAAAGCGCCTCGGCCTCCCGCAGCACCTTGATGTAGACCTCGGGCGCGGGCTCGGCGAGCGCCTTGACGGTCTCCTGCCAGACGCGCTCGGGCACGAGCGCCGCGGCTTCGCCTGCGGCGACCATCGCTCGCATGAGCGCGAGCGTCTCCGGCGCCACGTGAAAGCCAAGCGGCGCGTAGCGGGCGGCGAAGCGCGCGACCCTCAAGATCCGCACCGGGTCCTCCGCGAATGCCGGCGACACGTGGCGCAGCGTCCGTGCCGCGAGGTCCGCCGCGCCGCCATAGGGGTCGATGAGCGTGCCGTCGCTGTCCTCGGCGATCGCGTTGATCGTGAGGTCGCGCCGGCCGAGGTCCTCCTCGAGGGTCACGTCCGGCGAGAAGCGCGTTTCGAAGCCGTGATAGCCGGGTCCGGTCTTGCGCTCGGTGCGCGCGAGCGCGTATTCCTCGTGGCTCGTCGGGTGCAGGAACACGGGGAACTCCCGCCCGACGCGGCGGTAGCCCTTCGCGATGAGGCCATCGGGGTCGGCGCCGACCACGACCCAGTCGCGCTCCTTCACCTCCCGTCCGAGGAGCGCATCGCGCACCGCACCGCCGACGAGATAGGTCTTCATGGAGCGATTCTAGCGGTCGGCCGCGGCAGGCGCAGGCCGCGCTAGACTCGAGCCGCGAATCCCCTTATCCCCGGTGCACCGACCCATGCCGTTGCGGGTACTGCTGGCCGCATTGACCTGCATCTCGCTTGGCGGCTGCTACGTGCTCGCTAGCGCGAAGGGCCAGCTCGAGCTCAATGCCCGCCGCGTGCCGATCGCGACGCTGCTCGCGCGGCCGGACACACCCGAGCGGTTGCGCCACTGGCTCGAGGTCGCGACGAAGGTGCGCGACTTCGCCTCGGCGGAGCTCGGGCTTCCCGACAACAAGAGCTATCGCTCCTACGCCGACGTCGGCCGCCGCTACGTCGTCTGGAACGTGTTCGCGGCGCCGGAGTTCAGCGTCGACCCGAAGACCTGGTGCTTCCCCGTCGCCGGCTGCGTCGCCTACCGCGGCTACTTCGGCGAGACGCGGGCGCGGCGCTTCGCCGACGGCCTCAGGGCCAGGGGCTTCGATGCGATGGTCGGAGGGGTCGCCGCCTACTCGACGCTCGGCCATTTCAACGACCCGGTCCTCAACACGATGCTCGACTGGGATGACCTCGAGCTCGCCGCGCTGCTCTTCCACGAGCTCGCGCACCAGCTCCTCTATGTCAAGAACGACACCGAGTTCGACGAGTCATTCGCGAGCGTGGTCGAGAACGAGGGTGTCAAGCGCTGGCTCGGGCACGAGGGCAGGAGCGCCGCGCTCGCGGGCTTCCTCGAGCGGGAGTCGCGCTACCGGGAGGTCGCGACGCTGCTCGGCGATGCGAGGGCGCGCCTGAAGACGCTCTACGCAAGTTCGCTGCCGCCCGCCGAGCTGAGGCTCAAGAAGCGCGCCGAGTTCGAGGGCCTGCGCGAGGCCTTCCACGCGAGGCGCGATCAGCTCGGGGCCGGCTACGACTGGATGTTCGGGCCGGAGCTCAACAACGCGACCCTCGTGTCGGTCGGGACCTACCAGGGCTGCGCGCCGGGCCTCGAGGCGCGGTTGCGCCGAAGCGCGACGCTCGCTGATTTTTATGCCGAGGCGCGCTCGCTCGCGCGGTTGTCGCTGGCCGAGCGCCACCGCGCGGTGTGCGCTGAGGTGCCGCCCGCCGGCGCGCCGGCCGCGCGCTAGCTAGCGCTCTTCGGTCGCGGAGGAGACGGCGACGAGTTTTAACTCGCCGCCGCGCCGCTCGACGCGCGCCGTCTCGTGGCTCAACGTCGCGAACGTCCGGCCGCCGGACACGAAGGACTCGTGTACCTCGCTCTCGACGGTGGCGCCCGGGGGCTCCGTGTCGAGCGTGATCTTGAGGCCCGCGACCCGGTAGTCGTAGCGCTCGAGGTCCCTGAGCGCCGCGTAGCCGCTCGTCAGCATCTCGACGTATTCGGCGCGCGTCAGCAGAGTGACCTGCTCGTGGCCCTGGATCAGGGCTCTGAGCTCGATGCGGCAGTCAGCGGCGAGCGCCGCGGTGATGCGCTCGAGGTCGCGCGCACGGGAGGCCTCCTCGACGCTCGCCATGAACGCGCGGACTTCCCGCGCGGACGGCGGCGGCTCGGCGGCGCTGGCCGCGCGCGCGAGGCTTGCCGAGGCGATGAGGGCGATCAGGAGTGCGCGCATGAGGGCGAGTGTCTGCCGCGCCCCGGCGGTGGTCTGAGACCGCCGTCACGGCTCGTCGACGCGTGCCCCCGCGGCGCGGCGGTATTCGGAGAAGCGCGCCGTCTGCTGCTCGGCGCCAAGGTAGCCGGGGACCACCAGGCGCACCGAGGTCGGGGTGATGCCGAGCCTGGCGAAGCCGCTCTCGGTGCATACCGCACCGACGCCGAGCGAGCGGTAGTTGTCGAGCGTCATGGGCTTCCCGGGCACGAGGCCAAGGAGCGCGGCCTGCAGCCAGCCGAGCGGCTCCGGCAGCGCGAACACAGCGCGCCTGAGCCCGCGGACGGTCGCGAGGTAGCGCGCGAGCTCGACCAGCGTGAACGCCTCCGGCCCACAGAGCTCGAGGGTCGCGCCCTGGGCCTCGGGCGCCTCGAGGCTGCGGACGATGGCCTCGATGACATCGCCGACGACGACCGGCGCAAGCTTCGCACCGCCGCGCGCGAGCGGCAGTGCCGGGAACCAGTCGAGGAGCGCCGCTAACTTCCGGGTGACGCCATCGCCGGGGCCTACGATGACCGAGGGCCGCAGGATCGTGAAGGCGAGGCCGCCGGTGTCCTCCCGCAGGAACCGTTCGGCGGCGGCCTTGCTCCTCAAGTACCGACTCGGCGCATCGGCCGCGGCGCCGAGCGCGCTCATCTGGATGAGGTGCGCCACTCGCGCGGAGCGGCAGGCGCCGACCAGTTTCCTCGCAAGCTCCGTGTGGACGCGCGCGAAGGTCGCGCCGCGGCGCTCGTTCAGTATGCCGATCAGGTTGATGACGGCGTCGCTGCCGCGAAATGCCTCGGCGAGGACGCTCGGGTCGTGCGCGTTCGCATCGACGAGTTCGAGGCCCGGCAGCACGAGGAGCGCGCGGTGCCGTTCGCGATTGTGGGAAAGCACCTGCACGCGGTGGCCCGCGCGGATCAGGCGGCTCGCCAGGTGCGTGCCAACGAAGCCGGTGCCGCCCAGTACGGTGATCGACAGTGGCCGCATCTTAGGTCCCGCCTCGCGCCTCGAGGGCCGGAGTATAGCGGGGAGCGCGGCCGAGGACGGGGCGCGCGGCGTCGGCCGCGCGCCCGTCCGTTCAGCGGACCGGGATGATTAGCGTCGAGCTGCCGCGGCGGATCCCGAGCACCAGCGTCTGCTGGTCCTTGGCGGCGGCCCTGAGTTCCTTGACCGTCGCGACATGCTGGCGGTTGGCGCTCGTGATCACGTCGTTTGGCCTCAACTGCGTCTCGCTCGCCGGGCTCCCGGCCTCGATTGCGCGGACGAGCACTCCGCCGCCCGGGGCGTCGGCGAGGTCGGCGCCGTCGAAGGCGTGGTGCACGCTGCCGCTCGCGCCGGCCTCATCGCCGCCGCCGGCGGCGCGGTTCTGCACGAGCGCGGTGAAGTGCTTGGGCTTGCCGTCGCGGAGCACCGCGAGGTCGACGCTCTCGCCGACCCGCATGAGGCCGATGCGGTTCCTGAGCTCGGCCGCGGACTTCACCGCCTGGCCGTTGACCGCGGTGATCACGTCCCCGGCCTTGACCCCGGCCTTGTCAGCGGCCGAGCCGCCGACGACTTCCTGGACGAGCGCGCCCTGCGCGTCCTTGGAACCCAAGTTGTCGGCGATGTCGGGCGTCAGCGTCACGATGTGCACGCCGAGGATCCCGCGCTTCACCTCGCCGTACTTGACCAGCTGGTCGACGACCGAGCGGACCATGTTCGAGGGAATCGCGAAGCCGATCCCGATGTTGCCGCCGGAGCGCGACAGGATCGCGGAGTTGACGCCAATGAGCTCGCCGTGGAGGTTGATGAGCGCCCCGCCCGAGTTGCCCGGGTTGATCGAGGCATCCGTCTGGATGAAGTCCTCGTAGCCGTCCGGGTTGATGCCGGAGCGGCCAAGCGCGCTCACGATGCCGTAGGTGACGGTGTGCTGGAGGCCAAAGGGGTTGCCGATCGCAAGCACGAAGTCGCCGACTTCGGCCTTGCTCGAGTCACCGATGGGAAGCTCGGCGAGCTTGGCGTCCTTCACCTTGACCACGGCAACGTCGGAGGCGGTGTCGGAGCCGACCACGGTCGCCTTGTAGTCGCGACCCTCGATGGTGGTGACGGTGATTTCGGTCGCGTTCTCGACCACGTGGGCGTTCGTGACGATGAGGCCCTGCTTCGCGTCGATGACGACGCCGGAGCCCGCGCTCTGGAACTGGCGCTCGCGCGGACCCTGGTCGGGGACGTCGAAGAAGCGCCGGAAGAACGGATCCTCGAGGAGCGGATTGCGCTGGCCGCGCTCGGCGACGGTGCCGCGCGTCGCGATGTTGACCACGGCGGGGGAGGCGCGCTTCACGATCGGGGCGAGCGAGGGCATCGGGGCGCCGTTCACTTCGGTCGGCAGCGGTCCCTGCGCTCGGGCGGCGGGGCTAAGTGCGCCCGCGGCGATGAGGAGAGCCGCGAACGCGCCGATGGCGCGCGCGGCAGTCGTGCGACGGATCAAGGAGGCGGTATGCATGCAATAGGCCCTTGTATTCAAGACGTCGGCTCCGCAATGGCGGATGCGCGGCCGGCCGAGCCCCAACGTCAGGTGACGGACAGGCTTCCGACCCGCGAGTTGCACATGACCTCGTGACGGGTCCGAAAGTTCCGTCCGGCCGGCGGCGGGCGGGAGCCCGTCACCGGCCGGACGAACGCCTGGTCAGGCAGCTTCGACGGCGATCTTACGAGGCAGGACCTGCGCCTGCTTCGGAATCGCGACCTCGAGGACGCCGGCAACGAAGCGCGCCTTGACGGCCTGCGAATCGGCCGTGTCCGGCAGGCTGAAGCGGCGGAAGAACTCGCCACTCACGCGCTCGACGCGGCGAAAGCCCTGCTTGGCATCGCGGCTCTCGAGCTCGCGCCGGCCGCGGATCGTCAGCACGCCCTTCTCGAGCGTGATGTCGATGTTCTTGGGGTCGACGCCCGGCAGGTCCGCGTGCAGCACGAACTGCTTCTCTTCCTCGCGGATGTCGACAGGCGGGGTCCACTCGACGACAGCCTGCTGCGACTCCTCGTTGCCGGCCGGCTGGGTGAACAGGCGGTCGAGGTCGTGGTGCAGGCGGTTCATGAGCAACCAAGGTTCGTAGCGGGTGAGTGTCATGGCGATGGCTCCGTGCAGTTGTTGATCCACTGACACCGGAGGTCTGTGCGGGAATTTCTTTTTCAAGCGAAAGAGCGCTCGCAAATAGCCCGCGGGCGTCCTCGGCGGGTCGCGGCGGTGGACAAGCTGTGTGCTACCGGTGGATCTCGTGTGCCGGAACGGTGCACACAAGATCTTGTAGTGGAGCCCTGCATTATGTTGACAGGCGTCCCCGGGTACGCAATCGGAGTAATCCGTAGAAGGAATTTGCAAGTATCTGTTTAAACACGCTAAAAATGGAATGCCGATATAACAAAAGAAAGTCTTGACTCAGGACCCCCCGAAAAATACTTTAGCTACCCCGCTACAAGATCTTGTGGCGGGATAGTTTCTTCCGATTTGGGAATGGGGAGGGGAGTGGGGGGAGCGACGGCGCTGAGTGCGTCGTTGCTTCGTGCTTTCCGGGCGCTTCCAAATAATGACTACGCATTCGGCTCAACGGAGCGATATTTCAAGATGAGTACGGCTTTCAAGATCGAGCCCACCGACGTGGCAATTCCCTTCCAAGAAGCGTCCCTCGATATCTGGGACAAGAAGTATCGACTGACGGCCAAGGACGGCTCGCCAGTCGACAACTCGATGGACGATACCTACAAGCGCATCGCGGTCGCGCTCGCCGACGTCGAGGCCGAGCCCGTGCGCGAGGAGTGGCGCGAGCGGTTCCTGTGGGCGCTGAGGAAAGGCGCGATCCCCGCGGGGCGCATCACCTCGAACGCGGGCGCCCTCGATCACAAGCCCGCGACCTCGACGATCAACTGCACCGTGTCGGGCACGATCACCGACTCGATGGACGACATCCTGAACAAGGTGCACGAGGCGGGGCTCACGCTTAAGGCCGGCTGCGGCATCGGCTATGAGTTCTCGACGCTTCGGCCGCGCGGCGCGTACGTGTCGGGCGCCGGCGCCTACACGTCGGGGCCGCTGTCGTTCATGGATATCTACGACAAGATGTGCTTCACCGTCTCCTCCGCCGGCGGCCGGCGCGGCGCGCAGATGGGAACCTTCGACATCGGCCATCCCGACGCGATGGAATTCATCCGCGCCAAGCGCGAGAACGGCCGCCTGCGCCAATTCAACCTGTCGCTGCTGGTCACCGACGAGTTCATCGAGGCGGTGAAGAGCGATCGCGACTGGAAGCTCGCCTTCCCGCTCTCGAAGAAGGAATTCGAGGCCGATCAGCCGGACTTAAGCGACGCGACGAAGTACCTGTGGCGCGATTGGCCGGCGACGGCAGCCTACGTGTCGCGCGACGACGGCCTCGTCTGCTGCAAGATCTACAAGACGCTCCCTGCCCGGCGGATGTGGGACGTCATCATGACCTCGACGTACGACTTCGCGGAGCCCGGCTTCGTGCTGATCGACCGGGTCAACGCGATGAACAACAACTGGTGGTGCGAGAACATCCGCGCCACCAACCCGTGCGTGACTGCCGACACGCGGCTCGCCACGCAGTTCGGCATGGTGCGCATCGGCGATCTGCACGAAGCTCGCGTCGACATCCAGGCGACCGTCGACAATCGCGCACTCGGCGAAGAAGGCTTTGGCGTAGCGGTGCGCGAAGCCGTGCCGGCGTTCATGACGGCTCCGTCCGCCGACGTGTACCGCGTCGTCACCGAGGATGGCTACGAGATCAAGGCGACTGAGTGGCATGATTTCTACACGACGCGCGGCAAGATCAAGCTGCGGGACTTGAAGCCCGGCGACGAACTGCTGGTGCAATCCGGCAAGGGTCAGTTCGGCGGCTGCGGGAACGAGCAGCTCGGAACTCTCTTCGGGCTCATCACCGGCGACGGCCACTTCACCAACCGCGGCAAGGGACAGACTGCGGCGGTCGTAAATCTTTGGGGCGAGGATCGCGTATTCGCCGAGGAAGTGGTCGGCTACGTCAATTCCCTGATTGCCGGCTGGTCCCAAGCGCCGCGCGGCTACAGCGTGAAAGCAGTGCCCGTAGTGGACCGCAATCTCGTCGTGATCCGCTCCGTGATCCTGGCCAGAGTCCTCGAGTTCTACCGATTCACCGCCAAGGCGAAGACGCACGTTCCGGAGCTCGTCTGGCGCGGCAACGAGGACTGCGTCCGCGGCTACCTGCGCGGCTTGTTCCAGACCGATGGAACTGTCCAACGTGACGACAACAATGGGTGCTGCTCGATCCGGCTGGCCTCCAGCCAACCGTCGCTCCTGAAGGACGTGCAGCAGCTGCTTTCGAATTTCGGCATCTTCTGCCGGGTCCTCAAGCGTCGCGCCGCCGGCCAGCGCCTGCTGCCCGACGGCAAAGGCGGACAGCGCGCCTACGACGGCAAGGCCGATTACGAGCTGATCATCGGCTCGCAGTCCCGCGATCGCTTCATGGACGAGATTGGTTTCATCACGCCGGCCAAGAACGAGAAGTACCGCGGCTGGAAGGCGGAGCATCCGTCGACGCACCGCGAGCGGTTCGTAAGCGCGATTGCAAGCATCGAGCACGCCGGCAGGGAAGCCGTGTTTGATACGACGCAGCCTGACAAAAACAATTTGATTTTCAACGGGTTGGCGACTGGAAACTGTGGTGAACAACCATTGCCGCCGTACGGTTCGTGCCTGTTGGGATCTGTGAATCTCACGCGCTTCGTGCTGCGTCCTTTCACGGCGGATGCCGCGTTTGATTGGGACGAGTATCGCGAGGTCGTCAAAGTCTTCACGCGCATGCTCGACAACGTCGTCGAGATCAACGGGCTGCCGCTCGAGGGGCAGCGCGAGGAGATCATCCGCAAGCGCCGCCACGGCATGGGCTTCCTCGGCCTCGGGTCCTCGATCACCATGCTCGGCATGAGCTACGGCTCGAAGGAGTCGGTGCAGTTCACCGAGGCGGTGTCCCGCGAGATGGCGATCGCCGGCTGGGAAGAGGCACTCGAGCTCTCGCGCGAGAAGGGCCCGGCGCCGATCATGAACGAGGAGTTCGTGGTCACCGCGAAGATGCTGAGGCAGCGACCCGAGATGGCGCGCGACGGCTGGAAGCTCGGCCAGAAGGTCCCGGGCCGGGTCCTGCACGCGCGCTACAGCCGCTACATGGCGCGGCTTGCAACCGTGGCTCCCGAGCTCGTCGAGCAACTCGCGACGTCGGGCGCGCGCTTCACGCACCACAGTTCCATCGCCCCGACCGGGACGATCTCGCTCTCGCTCGCGAACAATGCCTCGAACGGCATCGAGCCTTCCTTCGCGCACCACTACTTTCGCAATGTCATCCGCCCGGGCCGCAAGACCAAGGAGCGCATCGAGGTGTACTCCTACGAGCTCCTGGCGTTCCGCGCGCTCGTGAACCCGCGCGCGGTGCCGGGTGCGGGCAAGCCCGAGGATGAGCTGCCGGCGTACTTCATCACCGCCGACACCGTGACGCCGACCCAGCATGTCGACATCCAGGCGGCGGCGCAGAAGTGGGTCGACTCGAGCATATCGAAGACGGCCAACGTGCCGACCGACTTCAAGTACGAGACGTTCAAAGACATCTACCTGTACGCGTACGAGCAGGGCCTCAAGGGCTGCACGACCTTCCGCTACAACCCGGAGGCGCACCAGGGCGTGCTGGTGAAGGAAGCGGACCTCAAGAACACGACCTACGCGTTCACGCTCGAGGATGGCACCGAGGTGAAGGTGCGCGGCGATGAGGAGATCGAGTACGACGGCGAGACGCATTCCGCCGCCAATCTCTTCGACGCCTTGAAGGAAGGGTATTACGGGAAGTTCTGACATGATCAAGATCGACAAGAAAATCACCAAGTTCCGCGTCGACAAGCCGACCGATGCGGCCCCGCCCAAGACCGCCGAGGAGCGCAAGCTCGAGGTCATCGAGCGGAACAAGGACGGCAGCAATGTCATCCAGATGCACGAGAAGCTCGAGCGTCCGGAGTGCCTGGTCGGCTCGACCTACAAGATCAAGACGCCGGTGTCGGATCACGCGATGTACGTGACCATCAACGACATCGTGCTGAATGAGGGCACCGAGCACGAGCACCGCCGGCCATTCGAGGTGTTCATCAACTCGAAGAACCTCGATCACTTCCAGTGGATTGTGGCGCTGACCCGGATCATCTCCGCGGTGTTCAGGAAGGGCGGCGACGTCACGTTCCTGGTCGATGAGCTGAAAGCCGTGTTCGACCCGCGCGGCGGCTACTGGCAGCCGGGCGGCAAGTTCATGCCCTCGATCATCGCCGAGCTCGGCTATGTGATCGAGAAGCACCTGGAGACGATTGGCCTCATCAAGCGGCCGGAGATGGACGAGCACCGGATCAAGATGATCCAGGAAAAGCGCGACGACTACGTTGCGAGGAACAAGCAGCAGGACGCGTTCTCGCGCGGCCACTATCCGGACGGCGCGCAGCTGTGCTCCAAGTGCAGCACCGCGGCGGTGATCCTGATGGATGGGTGCCGGACGTGCCTTAACTGCGGCGATTCGAAGTGCGGATGACGAGCTAAAGAACCCGTCGACACGCGCTCGAGCCGGGCCACAAGCCCGGTGCCGCGCAAGCGGCTCGAGGCGCGTGCGTTCTGGGCCGCCCCTCCCAAGGGGCGGCCCTTTTTTTCGCCCCTCTCAGCGCGCCCGCGGGCCGATGTGGATCGTGCGGATCGCGACCCGTACCTCGATCAGGAACGAGACGAGCGCGCCGACGAGCGCGAACATCGCGAGGATGAAGCCGGCGGCCACGGGGAGCGCCAGGTTGAAGTGCACGAAGGTGCTGGCGAAGAGGAGCGCGACGACGCTCGCGACCAGGAGCGCGGAGACCGTGCTCAGTGTGATCGCCGTGTTCATGAGGCGCGCACGCCGCGCAAGTGAGCCGAGCTGGCCGGCGAGGTCCTCCGCCTCGGCGGCCTCGGCCGCGAGATGGCGATCCTCGAGGCCGCGCGCGCGGTCGACGACGCGCGCGAGGCGGCTCGTCAGGACGCCGAGCAGTACGCCGATGCCGGAGAGCAGGAACACCGGGGCGACCGCCAGCTGGATCGAGTGGGCGATGCTCGCGACTTCGGTCGGCGTCGTTTCAAGTGCCATGGCGATTCCTCAGGCGGCTGCGGCGGGCGACTCGCGCAGGCGCTTCTTCTGGCGGACGTAGAGGCGCTTGACGACGCGCGCCACGATCTCCCCGCCCGCATCGCGCACCTCGATGGGGAAGTCCCTGAGCACGCGCTGGCCGCCCTCGGCGGCCTCCTTGAGCGAGTCGACCTCGGAAGGCGTGAGGCAGAACCTCGCGACGACCGTGCCGCGCCCGGGCTTCAGGTACTCGATCTCGGCGGCCTGGTCCCAGACGACGTAGTCATCGCCAAGGAGCTGCAGCAGCATGATCATGTAGAACGGGTCCGTCATCGAGAAGAGGCTGCCGCCGAAGTGCGTGCCGACGAAGTTGCGGTTGAGGAGCCCCTCCCGGAGCTCGACCCGCACCTCGCTCCAGTCGCTCGCAATGAAGCGCACGCGGATCCCGGCGCCGCGAAACGGCGGCCACAGGTTCACGATGATCCGGAACATCCGGGGCGAGGGGCGCCAGGCCATGGCCGATTCTACCGCGGCCCTCAAGTCCGCGGTCGCGCGGCCGACTGGAAGGCAGTCGGGCCCCTTGCGGACGCTCCATGATCGATCCCGAGAAGCTGGTTGGCGATGTCGCGGCACTGGTGTCGCTGCCGGAGGTCGTCGTGCGCGTCAACGCGCTGGTCGATGACCCCGCGACCTCCGCCGAGGACATTGGCCGCGCGGTCGCGCAGGACGCGGCGCTGACGAGCCGGCTGCTCAAGCTCGCCAACAGCGCGATGTTCGGGATGTCGCGCGAGGTCGACACGATCGGCCGGGCGATCGCCGTGCTCGGCACGCGCCAGGTCCGTGACCTCACGGTTGGCCTGTGCGCCGCGCGCGCCTTCGCCGGCATCCCGAACGAGCTGGTCTCGATGGGCTCGTTCTGGCACCACAGCGTTCTTTGCGCGGTCGCGGCGCGGCAGCTCGCGAGCGAATGCGAGCGCGGGCGGCCTGACAGCAGCTTCGTGGCGGGGCTCCTCCACGACGTGGGCCAGCTGGTCCTCTTCAACAAGTTGCCGGAGGAGAGCCGCGCGGCGCTCCTGATGAGCATCGATGAGCCGAACGAACCGCCGCTGCACCTGTGCGAGCGGCAGCTGCTTGGCTTCGACCATGCGGCGGTCGGAGGCGCACTCGCGCGGCGCTGGCAGTTGCCCGCGAGCCTCGCCGAGTGCATGGCCTGGCACCACGAGCCGGCGCGCGCCACGTCGCATCCGCTCGAGGTCGCGCTCATCCACATCGCGAGCAGCGTGGCGGTGCTCGCGGAAGTGGAGAGCGAGGAGCTGGAGGATGCACCGCCCATCGACCCCATCGCGTGGCAGGTGACGGGGCTGCATCCGGAGGCGGCGCTCAGGGTCGCGGTCGCGGCGCAGCGGGCGGTCGATGAGGTGAAGCACCTCTTCCAGCTGCCCGGGCTCCATTGACCCGGGACGGCTCAGGGCTTCTTCGGCGGCTTGCGCTCGTACGGGTTGAACGTGACGCTTTCCGGACGCCGCGCATTGCCGCGGCTGTAGGGATCGGTGCCCGCCGGCTCCTTGTGCGTCGAGGGCTTCGACTTCGTGCTCTCGTACGGATTGAAGCTGGTGCCCGCCTTCACGGCGCTGCCTGGCTTCTCGGTGCTGCCGGGCGCCGGGCGGGCGCCCGCGGCGCGCTTGATGTCGGTGAGCGTCTGCTCGAGCTCGAGCTTGACCGGGCCTTCGGTGAGCGCGCGCACGCGCTGCGTGCTGGCGTTGCGATCAAACATGCCGGTCCGGACCGCCCACGCCCACACCGCCTGCCCGCGCTCATCGAACTGCACCTTGCCCGACTCCTTCGGCGTGCTCGCAGCCACGGCGGGCTTGCCCGTTTCCTTCGGGCGCACCGCGATGGGCTGGGTCTTCTCGTGCGAAGGGGGAGTCGGGTTCGACTCCGGCGACACGGGGGGAGGTGAGGCGCGCTTCGACATTCCTTGGCTACCTGCAGGGACCGGACGAATTGGATCCGGCAGTTACCACGGGAACATAAGCCATCGCCGCTAGTCTAGAACAGCAACGTGCCGGGAGTGTGAGCCACGCACGCGAAAAAAAGCCCCGTTTGAGCGGGGCTTCTCGGTGCAGTGCCAGTCGCGTCTTGCTCACGCGCGCGGGTCGGACGCTTTAGTGGTCGACTGCCGCCGTTGTCCCCACGGCGGCAGTCCGCGCATCCGTCCCCGTATCCCCTAGCGGCCCCTGCAATCCAGAACCAGAAATCGTCCCTGTGCTTGTAGTGAAGCAAGGCGCATGCCACCTAATGGAATCAATAGCTTGTACAATCGTCACCGGCCGGAGTGTAAGACTTTGCGACACTCCTTCCGCCCCTAGTGGAGGTTCGATGCTGACAGGCGCCCGGAGCCGCCGCGCAGTGCTTGCCGCCGTCGTGACCGCCGGCTGGCTGCTCGCGCCCGTGGCGCGCGCGGGCGCGGCGCCGACCGAGTTCCCGCGACCGCCGCAGCTTGAGCCCGACGTCGCATTCTGGCGGCGCATCTACACCTCCGTCACGACGCAGGGCGGCCTCCTGCACGATGACCGCTTCCTCGATGTCATCTACGAGGAGATCAGCTTTGCTCCCGCGCTCTCGCCGCGCGAGCGCTCCGACCTCGTCGACAACGCGCGCTCCAGGTACGAACGGATCCTCCGCGAGCTCGCGACCGCGCCGCACGAGCCGCTGACGGCCGACGAGGCGCGGGTGCGCGCGCTCTTCCCGGAGAATGCGAGCGCGGCGGCGCTCCGCGAGGCGGCCGAGCACGTCCGCTTCCAGCTGGGCCAGGCGGATCGCTTCAAGGAAGGGCTCGTGCGCGCCGGCGCGTGGGAACGCCACGTGGAGGAGACGCTGCAGAAGCAGGGACTGCCGGGCGAGCTCTCGGCGCTGCCGCACGTGGAGTCCTCGTTCAACCCGCGCGCCTACTCGAAGGTCGGTGCCGCCGGCATGTGGCAGTTCATGCGCTCGACGGGGCGACGCTGGCTCAGGGTCGACAACGTCGTCGACGAGCGGCTCGACCCCTACAAGTCGACCGTGGCCGCCGCGCAGTTCCTCGGCATCAACTACTCGATCCTCGGCACCTGGCCGCTCGCGCTCACCGCCTACAACCATGGCGCGGGCGGCATGCTGCGCGCCAAGGAACTGATGGGCACCGATGACATCGTCACGATCGTGCGCAACTACCAGAGCCGGACCTTCGGGTTCGCCTCGCGGAACTTCTACGTCTCCTTCCTCGCGGCGCTTGAGATCGACCGCAACGTCGACAAGTACTTCGGCCGCCTGGAGCGGAACCCCGCCGACTCGAGCCACATCGTCAAGCTGCAGCACTTCGTGCCGGTGAGCGCGCTGACGCGGGCGTTCGGCACCGATCGCGATACGCTCAGGAGCCTCAACTTCGCGCTGATGGACCCGGTCTGGTCCGGCCAGCGCTTCGTGCCGCGCGGCTTCGAGCTGCGGGTGCCGGCCCCCACCGTGCCTGCCGCCGCGCAGAAGCTCCTCGCCGCCGAGTCCTACGACGGGCAGAAGCGCGAGGCTTCCCACAAGGTGCGCCGCGGCGAGACGCTCGAGAGGATCGCCACGGCCTACGGCATCCGGGCGCCGGAGCTCCTTGCCTTCAACAAGCTCACCGACGCGAAGGACTTGAAGGCGGGCATGACGCTCAAGCTCCCGCCGCAGCAGCCGGTCGGCGTGGCGCCGGCGGAGCCCGCCGCCGCGCTTGCCGCTGCCGCGCCCGTCGTGCCGCCGACCTTCGTCAGTGCCCAGGCGGCGGCCGCGGCCACGCCCGAGGCGGGCGCCGCCGACGTCTACGTCGTGCGTAGTGGCGACGTGCTCTCCGAGATCGCTCAGCGCTATGGCCTCAGCGAAGCGCAGCTCATGGCCGAGAACGGCATCAAGGACCGGAACTTCCTCTTCGAGGGCCAGAAGCTGAAGGTAGGCGCGCCGAGCGTCGCCAGCACCGCCGCAGTAATCGCGCCGTTCGAGCCCCTGATTCGCGAGGAGGCGCCCATCGAGGATGCCAAGCGCGCGGTCGAATCGGCGCGGGCGAAGCCGCAGCCCGTCTCGCGCGAGCAGGCGGCCGAGCTTGGTCCCGGCCTCGTGCCCGGCATCGAGAGCGCGGCCTCGGCGGATCCGAGCGACTACAGCGTCAGCGGCGACTCGACGATCGTGCAGGGTGCCGAGACGCTCGGCCACTTCGCCGACTGGCTCTCGGTGAGGGCGAATCGGCTGCGTGAGATCAACAAGATGCGCGCGGGCTCGACCGTCACGCTCGGCCGGCGCATCAAGCTCGACCTCTCGAACGTCGACGTCGCGCGCTTCGAGGAGCGCAGGCTCCGCTATCACCGCCAGCTGCAGGATGATTTCTTCCAGCGCTTCAAGATTGCCGGCCAGGAGCGCTACCGCCTGAAGTCGGGAGAATCGCTATGGACACTGACGCAGAAGACCAACGTACCGGTATGGCTGCTGAGGCAGTACAACCCCGACACCGACTTCACGACGGTGAGGATCGGAACCGAGATCGTGCTGCCGAAGATCGAAAGCTCCGCCGCGCAGGCGGCGCCACCGCCACCGCCGGCGCCGCGCGCGCCGCGCGCGCCGAAGGCGCCGCCCGTCGCCCCGCCCGCGCACGGCGGTGCGAGGTGAATCTGGCGCCGCTCGCACTCCCGCTCGCACTCGCCCTCGCCGGTTGCGCGACGCTGCAGGCGTATCCGGGCCCCACGAAGCTCTCCGCCGAGCTTGCGCGCATCGACGGCTCGCCGGCGCTGAATGCCGGGCTGCCGATCGCCGCGATCATCCGCAAGGTCGATGCGACGACGATCGGCGTCGCCTACGCGCGCGTGCTCGTGCTTCCCGGCAGCCACTCGGTGCTGGTTGACTGCCTGATGAAGGCGGCGCACACGACGACGCGCTTCGAACTCAACCTCGACGTATCGGCGGGGGACCACTACGTGCTTGAGCCCGAGAGTGCCCCCGGCAACCAGAACTGCAGCGAGGTTCGGGCGGTGCCGCGCTGACATGCACGTCGTGTTCGTCGCACCGTTCCTGATGGAGGCGACGCTGCGCTTCGTGCGCGCGGCCGCTGCCCTGCCGGGCGTGACGCTCTCGCTCGCGAGCCAGGACCCGCTCGAGAAGCTGCCGGCGGACTTGAAATCAAGCCTCGCCGGCTACCACCAGCTCAAGGACGCGTTCGACCCGGCGGCACTCGTCGCGGCGGCGGCGACCTTGGCCAAGCGCGTGGCCCCGGTCGAGCGCCTGATCGGCTCGCTCGAGCAGCTGCAGGAGCCGCTCGCACGCGCCTCGGCCACGCTCGGTCTCCCGGCGCTCGGCGTCGAGGCCGCACGCAACTTCCGCGACAAGGCGCGCATGAAGGACGTCCTTCGGGCGCACGGCCTGCCCTGCGCGCGCCACTGCCTCGCGGCAAGCGCCCTGGAGGCGCGCGAATTCATCGCCTCGAGCGGCTTTCCGGTCGTCGCCAAGCCGCCGGCCGGCGCCGGCGCCGCCGCGACCCACAGGCTCGATACCCCCGCAATGCTCGAGCAGTACTTCGCGCGCTACGCGCCGCGCGCGGGCGCGCCGGTGCTGATCGAGGAGTACTTGAGCGGCGCGGAGCATTCGTTCGACTCGATCAGCATCGACTCGCGCCTCGTGTGGTGGTCGGTGTCGCGCTACCTGCCGGCGCCGCTGACGGTGCTCGAGAACCCGTGGATCCAGTGGTGCGTGCTCCTGCCGCGCGAGCTCGATGGCTACGAGGACATCCGCGCCGCCGGGGAGAAGGCGCTCGGCGCGCTCGGCCTCGTCACCGGCATGACGCACATGGAGTGGTTCCGCCGTCCCGATGGCACGCTTGCGATCTCCGAGGTCGCCGCGCGGCCGCCTGGCGCCCAGTTCACGAGCCTCCTGTCGTACGCGCACGATCTCGACTTCTACGGTGCCTGGGCGCGGCTCGTGACCGACGGCAGCTTCAAGGTTCCCGCGCGCCGCTACGCGGTCGGCGCGGCCTACGTCCGCGGCCAGGGCACCGGGCGCGTGCGGGCGATCCACGGGCTTGACCGCGCACAGGCCGAGTTCGGTGCGCTCCTCGTCGAGGCGAAGCTGCCGCGTGCGGGCGAGGTGCAGCCGGGCGGCTACGAGGGCGTCGGCCACATCATCCTGAGGGCGCCGGAAACCGCCGTCATCGAGGCGGCGCTCAGGCGCATCGTCTCGCTCATCCGCGTGGAGCTCGCCTGAACTCGCGCGCCTTTTGCGGGCGTGACCGGTGTCGCGGCACGGCGGCCTGCGCGATCCGTATAATCGACATATGTTGAATGGATCCATCCGTGGGCGTCCTCGCCACGCGCTCGCCGCCCTCGCGCTCGGCCTCGCGGCGTTGCTGCCGGCGGTTGCCGGTGCCACGAGCGAGGTGCTGCAGGCCGCCGACAAGGTGCTCGTCGTCAAGAGCGAGCACCGGCTCTACCTGCTGCGCGGCGGCCAACCGTTCAAGAGCTACCGCGTCGCGTTCGGCCTGAACCCTTCGGGCCACAAGGAGCGCGAGGGCGACTACCGGACGCCCGAGGGGAGCTACCTCCTCGATGGCAGGAACTCGCAGAGCGACTACTTCCTGTCGATCCACGTCAGTTACCCGAACGAGCAGGACATGCAGCACGCACGTCGCAACCGCTGGAAGCCGGGTGGCTCGATCATGATCCACGGCCTGCCGAACCTGCCGCGCAAGAGTTCGGAGTACTACCACACGGCCGACTGGACCGACGGCTGCATCGCGCTCACCAACGACGACATGCTGGAAGTGTGGCTGCTCACGCACACCAACACGCCGATCGAGATCCGCCCGTGAGCGTGATCGCCGAGGAAGTCGACCCGGGTGAGTTCGTGAACGCGCGCGTGACGCCGCGCGGCAGCCTCGAGAACCTCTCGCAGGCGGAGATGGCGCAGCTGCTCGACCGCGGCCAGGGCGGCCTCTACCCGCTCTTTCGGCGCTGCGCGCTCGCGGTGCTCAATTCCGGCAGCCAGTCCGACGATCCGACCGAGCTCTTTGAGAAGTACCGCGACTTCGAGATCAAGATCGTGGCGCAGTCCTGGGGCGTCAGGCTCGAGATGAAGAGCGCTCCCGCGGTTGCCTTCGTCGACGGCCAGATGATCAGGGGCGTCAAGGAGCACCTGTACGCCGTGCTTCGCGACATCGTCTACATCGCCAACGAGATCGTCGAGAGCGGCCGCTTCGACCTCACGTCACCCGCCAGCATCACCAATGCGGTGTTCTGCATCCTCAGGAACGCCGGCGTCCTCGATGCACGCGGCCGGCCGGACCTCATCGTCTGCTGGGGCGGGCACTCCATCTCGCGCGAGGAATACGACTACACCAAGCTCGTCGGCTACGAGCTCGGGCTCAGGGGCCTCAATGTCTGCACCGGCTGCGGACCGGGCGCGATGAAGGGGCCGATGAAGGGCGCGACGATCGGGCACTCCAAGCAGCGCATCCACGATGGCCGCTACATCGGCCTCACCGAGCCCGGCATCGTCGCCGCCGAGTCGCCGAACCCGATCGTGAACCACCTCGTGATCATGCCGGACATCGAGAAACGCCTCGAAGCCTTCGCCCGGCTCGGCCACGGCATCCTCATCTTCCCGGGCGGGGTCGGCACGGCCGAGGAAATCCTCTACCTGCTCGGCATCCTCTTGGATCCCGCCAACGCCGAGCAGCCGGCGCCCCTCGTGCTGACGGGGCCGGCGGTCTCGGCGGCCTGGTTCGAGCAGATCCACGAATTCATCGGGCTTACCCTCGGCAAGGCAGCGCAGGCGCGCTACCGCATCATCATCGACGATCCCGCCGAGGTCGCCCGCGTGATGGTCGCCGGCATGGAGACCGTGCGCCGGCACAGGAAACAAACCGGGGATTCGTACAACTTCAACTGGACGCTCAAGATCCCGCGCGACTTCCAGCTGCCCTTCGAGGTGTCGCACGAGAGCGTGGCGGGACTGGCGCTGCACCTCGACCAGCCGGCGCACGTGCGCGCGGCGAACTTGCGGCGGGTGTTTTCCGCGATCGTCGCGGGCAACGTGAAGGAACACGGCATCCGCCAGATCGAGGCGAAGGGCCCCTTCGAGATCCACGGCGACCCGAGGCTCATGCGGCCCCTCGATGCGCTCCTCGCCTCGTTCATCGCCCAGCGGCGCATGAAGATCTCGGGTCAATACCGGCCGGTCTACCGCGTAGTCGGTTGATTCCCCGCACCTCTCCGCGATTCCTTGACCGGAGTCCGGATCCGCTGTGACGCAGTTCCTGTAAGGGGGGCTACCCCCGGCAGAGACTTGCCGTATCACCGTCATAGGTGTGTGGAATGACCGACAGCAAGAGCCCGCGCATACCGCCGATTCGCAAGCCGCCAGACGCCCCCGTGGGCGTTCGCCCGGATGCGCCGGCCGTGGCTCAGCGCCCCGAACTCGTGGTGCTCCCGCGCGCACGGGTCGTCGGTAGCCGCCACTCCGCGATCACGCGCAACCTTCAGAACTACGCCAGCTACAAGACCTGGGCGGAGAAGATGCGCGCGAACTGGGAACCGGGCAAGGACCCGGAGTCCTGATCAGACGGCGGCCTCGAGGCCGCCCATCGGCTGCTGCGCCCCGCCCGGGACGCGAGCATCGAGCCACTCGATCAGCGGCCGCCAGGTCTCGAGTTCCTCTCGGACCACATAGCTCTTCATCTCGTGAAGCCCGAGTCCCTGCTCGGCGGCCCGAAGGTAATTCTGCGAGTCCCTGAGCGTCGTCACGATCGGGACGCCAATGGTGCCCAAGAACCTGAGCAGCGTCCCGAGCACGAGGGTGTTGCGCCGCGTGCGGTTGGCGATGACGCCGATGCGGTTCTCGCTCCTGCGCACCTTCGCGACCAGGAGGAGGTCCGAGATGCACTTGGAGCAGGCGTGGATGTCGATGTCGGAGGGCAGCACCGGCACCAGGATCGCATCCGCACCGCGCACGAGTTCGGGCATCTCCTGGCCCGAGAGCGCCGCCGGCGTATCGATGACGACACGGTCGGTGCCGGTCGGCAGCATGAGCTGGAAGCTGCGCGTGACGCGGGCATTTTTCTCGAAGGCGGTGATGCCCTGGATGGGCGGCGAGGCGGGGCCGCGCTTCTTGAGCCAGCGCGTGCTCGACGCCTGCGGGTCGTAGTCCATCAGGACGGTGTTGAGGCCCGCGGCCGCGTAGTACGCGGCGAGGTTGGTCGCGACAGTCGTCTTCCCCGACCCGCCCTTGGGGTTGATGACGATTATCCGCTGGGTCATCACCTGTTCCCGCCCGACGCCGGGCGACGGGGCAGTTGCCATATTCTTGGAGTCAAGCCTACGCAGCGTGCCGCTTTCCTGCAAGCAAACGGAACTCTCACTTGCGCGGAAATTCGTGTGACCGGCCGCAGAGTCGGTCCCGGCCTGCCGGCCTAGAGTCGTCTCTCCCAAGGTGCCCCCGTGAGAGCGCGATGGAAGTAATGCTGCTGCTGCTCGATGAGGTCGATGACCTCTGCGCGATCGTCTGGCACCGGGCGCTGGCGCTGATCGGCGCCCTCTGACCCGCGCGGCGACGCCGCGCCACTTGAATCCTGCCAATCTGCCCCTAGAGTGGGCGCGCCTGCCGTTCGATGGCGGGCGCCTACCCATTCGGCCAACGGGGCAACGCCAGCATGACGATCGAGACGGCGCGCGAAACGCGCGGCTTCCAGACGGAGGTCAAGCAGCTGCTCAAGCTGATGATCCATTCGCTCTATTCGGACCGCGAGATCTTCCTCCGGGAGCTCGTCTCCAACGCCTCCGACGCCTGCGACAAGCTGCGTTTTCGCGCGCTCGCGGAGCCTGCCCTCCTCGAGGGGGGTGCGGAGCTCACGATTGACCTCAGCTTCGACCCGGTCGCGAAGACGATCTCGGTCGCCGATTCCGGCATCGGCATGGACCGGCCGGAGGCGATCGAGCACTTAGGCACGATCGCCAAGTCAGGCACCGCGGAGTTCCTCGCGCGCCTGTCGGGCGACCAGGCGAAGGACGCGCAGCTGATCGGCCAGTTCGGCGTGGGCTTTTATTCCTCGTTCATCGTCGCCGACCGTGTCGAGGTCTTCACCCGCCGCGCCGGCACGCCGCCGGAAGCGGGCGTGCGCTGGGAGTCGGATGGCTCGGGCGAGTTCAGCGTCGAGAACGTGGTGCTGCCCGAGCGCGGCACCCGCGTCGTGCTGCACTTGAAGGAAGACGCGACCGAGTTCGCCGACGCCTGGCGCCTGCGGAGCCTCGTGAAGCGCTACTCCGACCACATCGGCTTCCCGGTCAGGATGGCGGAGCAGCCGGGGGCAGCCAAGGCGGGCGAGCCGCCGGCGGCGGCGCGCATGGAGGTCGTCAACAGCGCGCAGGCGCTCTGGACGCGGCCGCGCACCGAGCTCAAGGACGAGGAGTACATCGGCTTCTACCAGCACATCGCGCACGATTCGACCGCGCCCATCGCCTGGACGCACAACCGCGTCGAGGGCAAGCGCGAGTACACGACGCTCCTCTACGTGCCGGCGCGGGCGCCGTTCGACCTGTGGACCCGCGAGGCAGCCCGGGGCCTCAAGCTCTACGTGAAGCGCGTCTTCATCCTCGATGACGCCGACCAGTTCCTGCCGATGTACCTCAGGTTCATCAAGGGCGTCGTCGATTCGAGTGACCTGCCGCTCAACGTCTCGCGGGAGCTCCTGCAGGCGGATGCCGAGATCGAGGCGATGCGCGCGGGAATCGCCCGGCGCGTGCTCGACTTGCTTGGGCGCCTCGCCAAGGAGGAGGGCGAGAAGTACGCGGGCGTGTGGAAGGAATTCGGGCAGGTCCTCAAGGAAGGCATCGCGGAGGACCCGACCAACCGCGAGCGCATCGCGACTCTCCTGCGCTTCGCGACGACCCACGATGACCGCGAGACGCAGCAGCACTCGCTCGAGGCCTACACGCTGCGCATGCGTCCCGGCCAGAAGCACATCTATTACGTCATCGCCGATACCTTCAACGCCGCGCGGCAGAGCCCGCACCTCGAGCAGCTGCGCGCCAAGGGCATCGAGGTGCTGCTGCTCTCGGACCGCGTCGATGAATGGATGATGTCCTACCTGGGTGAGTACCAGGGCAAGGCGTTCAAGGACGTCAGCCGCGGCGAGCTCGAGCTCGGCGAGCTCACAAGCGCCGAGGAGAAGGCCGCGGAGGCCGCGGGCAACGAGGCCTCGCTCGCGCTCTGCGGGCGGTTGCGCGAGGCCCTCTCGGGCCGCGTCGAGGGCGTGCGCGCGACCAATCGCCTGGCCGAGTCCGCCGCCTGCCTCGTGCGGGGCGCCGACGAGTACGGCGCGCAGATGCGAAAGCTCCTCGAGGCCACCGGCCAGAAGCTGCCGGGCAGCCGCCCGACGCTCGAGATCAATGCCGCCCATCCGCTCCTCGCGCGCCTGAGCGCGCTCCCGGACGGTGCCGAGTTCGGCGACTTCGCCCAGCTCCTCTTCGAGGAGGCGACGCTCGCCGAAGGCGGCCAGCTCGCCGAGCCCGCGGAGTTCGTGAAGCGCCTGAACCGGCTGTTGCTGCCCGCCGGCTGAGCGCGGCGCGGCGGCGCCGATGACGGCATACTGGCGCCCTCTCAACCAGGGCCCGGTCGGGCCCGAGGGTCTGGCATGTCCATCGAGTCCACGTCGCGCGCGCTCCTCCTCGCACTCACGCTCGCCTCCCTCGGCGCCCTCGCCGATACCCCGGCGCCGGCCGCGAAGGCGCCGTCCGCCGCCGCCGCCGAGGACACCGCGGCGATCGCGGCCGCCCGCCAGGCGGCGGAGGCCGCCGGCATCAAGGTCACCGACCTTAAAGTGGGCAAGGGGCACCCGGCGCTCGCAGGGGCGTACGTGCGGGTCGACTACACCGGCTGGCTCAAGGACATGACGAAGCCCGACGGCAAGGGCATGAAGTTCGACAGTTCCGTCGACCGTGGCGATCCGTTCCTGTTCACGCTCGGCCAGCGCAAGGTCATCCAGGGCTGGGACCTCGGTGTCGCCGGCATGCAGCCGGGCGGCAAGCGCCTGCTCGAGATCCCGCCCGAGGCGGGCTACGGGGCCAACGGGACGCCGGGCGGGCCGATTCCGCCGAACGCGACGCTGGTGTTCGAGGTGCGGCTCTACGACTTCCTGCCGCCCTTGAACCACGCGGTGCCTGGCAGCGCGAAGTAATCAGCCGGAGGGGGATCCGCATGAAGAACTCACTGGGCCTCGCGCTGCTTGCGCTCACACTGCCGGCCGCGGCGGCGGGCGCGGCGACGCTCCTGCACGCCGGCCGGCTCATCGACGGCATCGGCAATGCGCCGCTCGCCGAGGTCACGGTCGTCGTCGAGGGCAACAAGATCAGCCAGGTCGAGAAGGGCTACCGGGCGGCCGGGCCAGGCGATACCGTCATCGAGTTGAAGGACGCGACGCTGATGCCGGGCCTGTGGGACATGCACGTCCACCTGACGAGCGAGTACAGCAAGAACGCCCAGCTCGAGGGCTTCACGCTCAACGAGGCGGACGTGGCGCTGAACGGCGCCCTCTATGCCGAGCGGACGCTGAACGCGGGCTTCACGACGGTGCGTGACTTAGGCTCCGCCTACAACGCCTCGATCGCGCTTCGCAATGCCATCAACAAGGGCGCCGTCCGCGGCCCGCGCATCATCGCGGCGGGCAAGGCCATCGCGACGACCGGTGGGCATGCCGATCCCACCAACGGCTGGGCGCAGCACATCATGGGTGAGCCCGGGCCCCGCGAAGGGGTCGTCAACGGGCCGTTCCAGGCCGCCGAGGCCGTGCGCCAGCGCTACAAGGACGGCGCCGACACGATCAAGATCACGGCGACCGGCGGGGTCCTGTCGGTCGCGAAGAACGGCCTGAACCCGCAGTTCACCGAGGAGGAGGTCCGCGCGGTCGTCACCATCGCGCGGGACTACGGCTTCAAGGTTGCCGCCCACGCGCACGGCGCCGAGGGCGTCAAGCGCGCGATCCGTGGCGGCGTCGACTCGATCGAGCACGGCACGTTCATGGACGACGAGGCGATTCGCCTGCTCAAGGAGCACGGCACGTACTACGTGCCGACGCTCTCCGCCGGGCGCTGGGTCGCCGAGCGCGCCAAGGAGGACGGCTTCTTCCCGGTGCTCGTGCGGCCGAAGGCGGCCGAGATCGGGCCGAAGCTCAAGGGCACGTTCAACAAGGCCTACAAGGCGGGCGTCCGGATCATGTTCGGCACCGACACCGGCGTCTCGGCGCACGGCGACAACGCCAAGGAGTTCGGCTACATGGTCGACGGCGGGATGCCCGCGCTCGAGGCGATCAAGGCGGCGACCGTCGTGCCCGCGCGCTTCATGGAAATGTCCGACCGGGTCGGCACCGTCGAGCCTGACCGCCTCGCGGACCTCATCGCCGTGCCCGGTGATCCCCTCACCGACATCGGCGTCATGGAGCGCGTGCGGTTCGTCATGAAGGACGGCAAGGTCTACAAGGACGTGCGCGCGCCGTGACCGATGCGCCGGCCGCCACGCGGCCGCCTGTGCGGGCGCCCGCCGAGCGGCTTAGCCTCGCGGGGCCCGTCGGCGCCCTCGAGGCGATCGCCGAGACGCCGGCCGACTTCGACGGCGTCCGCGTCGCGATCGTCTGCCATCCGCACCCGCTCTACGGCGGCACGATGGACAACAAGGTCGTCACCGTCACGGCCCGCGCACTCCAGGAGGCCGGCTACGCGACGGTCCGGTTCAATTTCCGCGGGGTCGGCGCGAGCGGCGGCACGTTCGACGAGGGCCGCGGCGAGACGGACGATGCGGCGGCGGTCGCCGCGTGGGCGACCCAGCGCTGGCCCGCGGCGCGCCTCACCGTGGCCGGGTTCTCGTTCGGATCGTTCGTCGCCTACCAGCTCGCCGCCAGGCGCCCGGTCGAGCGCCTGATCACGATCGCGCCGCCCGTGAAGCGCTTCGATTTCGAGGCGACGCCGGTGCCGGCCGTCCCGTGGGTCGTCATCCAGGGCGATCGGGACGAGCTCGTCGAGCTTGATGCGGTGCGTGTCTGGACGACGGGGCTCGCGCGGCCGCCGGAACTCATCGTCATCGAGGGTGCCGAGCACTTCTTCCACGGCAAGCTCGCTGAGCTAAGAGGTGCCGTGCTCGGGAGCCTCGGCGGCTGAGCCCGCGACGGGGGACCGGCCGGGCCCACCAATAAAAAAGCCGGAGGAGCGATGCGCTACCCCCGGCTCTCAAGTATCCGCAGGACCTTGGGAGCGTCCCGCGGAACCACGATCAGTTGACGAAGCCCTTAAGCGACTTGAGGGCAACCGCGCGCACCTTCTTCGAGGCGGGCTTGGCCTTGAACGTCATCTTCTCGCCGGTGAAAGGGTTCACGCCCTCACGCGCCTTGGTGGCGGGCTTCTTCACGACCTTCAGCTTCAGGAGGCCGGGGAGGGTGAAGAGACCTGAGCCGCGCAGGCTCTTCTTGATGATGCCGTGCAGCGACTCGAAAACCGCTCCGACCTGCTTCTTCGACAGTTCCGTATCCTTCGCGATCGTTGCGAGAATCTCGGACTTGGTCGGTGCCGCGTTCTTTTTCGCCATAGTGTGTGTTCTCCGTGCAGTTGTTGTTCCGGGCCCTTGTTTTTCCGAGTGTTCTTCACCGACTTCATGCTGCCGAGAATCGTTCGCAGCGGCCAAAGTCCGAAAAAAACAGTGGAAAAACGTCTGCCCCGCAAGTCAATCGCGCGCGACAATAACACACCGATCGCGCAATTCCACTAGTTTTTCCGATGTTTCTGCGCCGCGCGCGCGGCGCCCAAGTGCGCAATAGCGTCGGGAAGTTGCGACGGCGCGAGGATCCTGACGAGTTTTTCGCGCGATGCCGCGCCCCGCAGCACGCTCACGCGCGAGCGACTGACGCCGAACTCGCGGGCGAGGAAGCCGATCAAGTGCTCGTTGGCGGCGCCGTCGACGGGCGGCGCGGTGATGCGCACTCGCAGGCGCTCAGGCTCGAGGACGAGCGCATCGCGCGAGGCGCGCGGCTGCACGCGCAGGGCGAGGACGAGGTCCGGGCCGTCCCAGCGGAACCAGCCGCTCAAAGGTCGAGCAGGAGCGGCTTGATGCGGTCGTTGAGGATCATCCTCAGCACGATGATGAGGAGCGTCACCGCGAGCGGCGAGAAGTCGAAGCCGCCGATGAGCGGCAGCGCCCGGCGGAACGGCCTCAGGATCGGCTCGACGATGGCCGACAGCACCCGGCTCACGGGGTTGTAGGCATCGGGGGCGACCATGCCGATGACCCACCACGCGAATATCGCGATGAGGAAGGCGTAGAGGGTCGTGTCGATGAGCGTCAGGAGCGCCGTGATCAGCAGGCGCCCGGCCGAGGCCAGCCGGCCGGAGTAAAGGAGCTCGATCAGGGCCGTCTGCAGGAGCTGCGCGGCGATCACCGCGACGACCGAGGCGGTATCGACGCGCCCGATCGGCGGCAGGATGCGCCGCAAGGGCATCACGACGGGGTTGGTCAGGCGGACGATGGCCTGGACGAAGGGGTTCCTGAAGTCGGTGCGCATCAGCTGGAACAGCAGGCGCAGCAGGAACACGCCGACGATGAGCGAGAAGATCGAATTGATCAGGAAGCTGAGTTCAGGCATCGGTTTGGTATCTAGCTCGGATCACGCCCAAATTCGTCGGCCAGCTCCCGCGAGCGGCGGGCGGCGGCGGCGACGGCGCGCGCGACGATAGCACGCAGGTCCGCCGACTCGAACACCGCGAGCGCCGCGGCGGTCGTGCCTGCCTTCGAGGTCACCTGCTCGCGCAAGGTTGCCGGGTCATCGGCGGAGGCCTGGGCCATGCGGGCGGCGCCGGCGGCCGTGTCGACGGCGAGACGCCGTGCGACGGCGGGCGAGAGCCCCTCGGCGATCGCGGCCGCCTCGAGGAGCTCGATCAGCAGGAAGAAATACGCCGGTCCGCTCCCCGAGACCGCCGTCACCGCATCAAGCTCCGCTTCGCTCCGGACCCAGACGACGCTGCCGACCGCCGTGAGGAGCGCGCTCGCGATGCCGCGGGAGGTCTCCGGCACCAGCGCGCCCGCGCAAAGCGCACTCACGCCAGCGCCTATGAACGCCGGCCGGTTCGGCATCGCACGAATCACCGTGGCTCCCGGTCCAAGCCAGCGCTCGATGTCGGCGGTGCGGATGCCGGCCGCGATCGAGATGACGAGCGGGCGGCGCTTGGCGGCGAGCGGCGCGAGCGCCCGCGCGACGCCGGCGAGGAGCTGCGGCTTGACCGCGAGGAGCCAGACGTCCGCGTGCTCGGCCGCCGCGGCATTGTCGGCCTCGAGCTTGAGGCCCGGGAAGGCGGCGGCCAGCCACTCGCGCTGCTCGGCGGAGGGGTCGGCGACGGCGATCGCGCTCGCCGCCAGGCCGCGCGCGCACCAGCCGCCGATGAGCGCGCGCGCCATCTGGCCCCCGCCGATGACGGCGACGCCGGGCAGCGTCTCGGGAATCGGGGTCATGCCGGCGACGGCCGCTGGCCGAAGAGTGCGGTACCGATGCGAATGTGCGTTGCTCCCTCGAGGATCGCCGACTCAAAATCGCCGCTCATGCCCATCGACAGCGCGTCGAGCTTGAGGCCGCTGGCATTGAGATCATCGCGCAGCCGGCGCAGGCGCGCAAAGTACCCGCGCTGCTCGGCGGCGGAGTCCGACTCCGGCGGCACGCACATGAGCCCGCGGAGCGTGAGGCGCGGCAGCGCCGCAACCGCGTGGGCGAGCTCAGGGAGCGCCGCGGGCGCGACGCCGCCCTTGGTGGGCTCATGGCCGAGCTTCACCTGCAGGAGAACCTTCAGCGCTTCGCCGTGGAAGGGGCGCTGCGCGGACAGACGCTCGGCGACCTTCAGGCGGTCGACGGTGTGGACCCAGTCGAACTCCTCGGCGACGGCCCGCGTCTTGTTCGTCTGCAGCTGGCCGATGAAGTGCCAGTTGACGCCCTCGTGCGGGATCGCTGCGAGCTTGGGCAGGGCCTCCTGGAGGTAGTTTTCGGCGAAATCGGCGAGCCCAGCGGCGCGCGCCGCCACGACGACTTCCTTGGGCTGGGTCTTCGTAACTCCGACGAGCGTCACGCTTTCCGGCGCCCGACCCGCCGCGCGCGCCGCCGCCGCCATCCTTTCCCTGAAAGCTTCGATGTTGGCCGGCAAAAACTGCGGAGCGGTTAACATATTAGGGACGGTTTCCCTTGGCTATACTGCCGCAGTCGTTTGACCGGCGGCTTCGGTCCCCGGGAGTGTCCATGGCCGTCGATATTGCCCAGCTGCTCGCGTTCGCGGTTAAGAACAACGCGTCGGACTTGCACCTGTCCAGCGGCATGCCGCCGATGATCCGCGTTGACGGTGACGTCAAGCGCATCAACATGCCATCGATGTCGCACAAAGAAGTGCACAGCATGGTGTACGACATCATGAATGACAAGCAACGCAAGGGTTACGAAGAGTTCTTCGAGACCGACTTTTCATTCGAGATTCCGAAGCTCGCCCGCTTTCGCGTCAATGCCTTCAACCAGCAGCGCGGCGCGGGCGCGGTGTTCCGCAACATTCCTTCCGTCGTCCTGTCGCTCGAGGACCTCGGCGCCCCGAAGGTCTTCAAGGACCTGTGCATGCTGCCGCGCGGGCTCGTGCTCGTCACGGGGCCGACGGGCTCCGGCAAGTCGACCACGCTCGCCGGCATGATCAATCACTGCAACGACAACCGGCCGGACCACATCCTCACGATCGAGGATCCGATCGAGTTCGTGCACGAATCGAAGCGCTGCCTCATCAACCAGCGTGAGGTGCACAGGGACACGCTCGGCTTCACCGAGGCACTGAGGTCGGCGCTGCGCGAGGACCCGGACATCATCCTGGTCGGCGAAATGCGCGACCTCGAGACCATCCGTCTCGCGCTCACCGCCGCCGAGACCGGCCACCTCGTCTTCGGCACCCTGCACACGAGCTCGGCCGCCAAGACCATCGACCGTATCGTCGACGTGTTCCCAGCCGCCGAGAAGGAGATGGTCCGCTCGATGCTGTCGGAGAGCCTGCGCGCCGTCATCTCGCAGACGCTCATGAAGCGCGTCGGCGGCGGGCGCATCGCCGCGCACGAGATCATGATCGGCACCCCCGCGATCCGGAACCTCATCCGCGAGGGCAAGATCGCCCAGATGTACTCCTCGATCCAGACCGGCCAGTCGCTCGGCATGCAGACACTCGACCAGTGCCTGCAGGAGCTCGTCACCAAGGGCGTCGTCAGCAAGGAAGAAGCGCGCTACAAGGCGCAGAACAAGGATTCGATCTGATGCCTTCGATCGAACGCAACCGCTGAGGCGCCGCCATGGATCGGGATCAAGCAATCAAGCTGATGCAGGACCTCTTGCGCCGCATGGTCGAGCGCAAGGGCTCGGACCTGTTCATCACGACGGGCTTCCCGCCGGCGATCAAGATCGACGGCGAGATCCGCCCGCAGACCGACAAGCCGCTCTCGGCCGAGCAAAGCGCGGTACTCACCCGCGCGATCATGAACGACAAGCAGACGCGCGACTTCGATTCCACCAAGGAATGCCAGTTCGCGATCGCCCCGCCCGGCATCGGGCGCTTTCGCGTCAGCGCCTTCATCCAGCAGGGCTACACCGGCTGCGTGATCCGCACGATCAACGCGACGATCCCGACGATCGACGATCTCGAACTGCCGGCGGTCCTCAGGGACGTCGTCATGACCAAGCGCGGCCTCGTCATCATCGTCGGCGGCACGGGCTCGGGCAAATCGACGACGCTCGCCGCGATGCTCGATCACCGCAACGAGAAGACCCGCGGCCACATCGTGACGATCGAGGACCCGGTCGAGTACGTGCACCCGCACAAGGGCTGCGTGATCACTCACCGCGAGGTCGGCGTCGACACGGACAACTGGCACGCCGCGCTCAAGAACACGCTGCGCCAGGCCCCCGACGTCATCCTGATCGGCGAGATCCGCGACCGCGAGACGATGGAGTACGGCATCCAGTTCGCCGAGACCGGCCACCTCGTGCTCGCGACGCTGCACGCCAACAGCGCCAACCAGGCGCTCGACCGCATCATCAACTTCTTCCCCGAGGAGCGGCGCGAGCAGCTCCTGATGGACCTGTCGCTCAACATCCGCGCGCTCATCTCGCAGCGGCTGATCCCGCGAGAGGGCGGCACCGGGCGCATCGCGGCGATGGAGATCATGCTGCACTCGCCGCTGATTGCCGACCTCATCTTCAAGGGCGAGGTCGTGCAGATCAAGGAAGTCATGGCGCGGTCGAACCGCCTCGGCATGAAGACGTTCGACCAGGCGCTGTTCGAGCTGTACGAGACCGGCCAGGTGACCTACGAGGACGCCCTCAGGAACGCCGATTCGAAGAACGAATTGCGACTGCGCGTCAAGCTTGAAAGCAAGCGCGAAGACAAACTGAGCCACGAGCAGGCAAGCAGCCTGAGGATCGTCGACGATGAATCCGAAGGCAAAGCCTACTGAACCCGTTGATCTCGTCCAGGCGGAGATAGCCGCCGAAACGGGCACGGCGCGGCTGAACACCAAGCCGCTGTTCAAGTTGATGGTCGAGAAGAAGGCTTCCGACCTCTTCTTCACGTCCTATGCGCCCGTGAAGATCAAGATCGAGGGACAGATCTTCCCGGTCAACAAGCAGATCCTCTCGCCCGAGATGGTCAAGCAGGCCGCCTACGGCCTCATGAACGCCGAGCAGATCGAGTACTTCGAGGAAGAGCTCGAAATCGACTTCGCGATCTCCGAGCCCGGCCTCGGGCGCTTTCGGGTCAACGTCTTCCACCAGCGCGGCTACCCGGCGATCGTGCTGAGGTACATCACCGCCGACATGCCGAGGCTCGACCAGCTCGGCATGCCGGAGATCCTCAAAGAGCTCGTGATGCTGAAGCGCGGGCTCATCTTAATGGTCGGCGCCGCCGGCGCCGGCAAGTCGACCACGCTCGCGGCGATGATCAACCACCGCAACGAGAACGCCGCCGACCACGTGCTCACGATCGAGGACCCGATCGAGTTCCTGCACACCAACAAGAAGTCGATCGTCAACCAGCGCGAGGTCGGCCTCGACACGAAGTCCTACCACCGCGCGCTCAGGAGCGCGATGCGCGCGGCGCCCGACGTCATCCTGATCGGCGAGATCCGCGACCGCGAGACGACCGAGGCCGCGATCGGCCTCGCCGGCACCGGCCACCTTTGCATCGCGACCTTGCATGCCAACAACGCCGCCGAGACGCTCGACCGGCTCATCAACATGTTTCCGCGCGACCAGCACGACCAGATCTTCCTCGACCTGTCGCAGTACCTGCGCGCCATCCTGTCGCAGCGCCTCGTGCGGGCCAAGGACAACCGCCGCGTCGCGGCGGTCGAGGTGCTGCTCAACACCCCGCACGTGCAGGAGCTCATCAAGAAGGGCGATGTCGTGGCGATCAAGGAGGCGCTCAGGACCACGACCGAGCGCGGCATGCAGAACTTCGACGCGGCGCTCTATGCGCTCGTGAAGCAGGGCAAAATCGACATGGAGGAGGCGCTCGGCAGCGCCGACTCGCGCGCCAACCTCGAGACGCGCATCAACTTCGGCTGACCCGGGCGGCGCCCGCCTACGGCAGGCGGGTGCGAAGTTCCGCAAGCTCTGCCTTGAGCTCCTGAACCGACGATTCAAGCAGCCTGAGCCGCTCCGCGACGCCGGCCGCCGCGGGCGCGGCCAAGTCCTCCTCGGGCTCCGCGCCCACCACCGGCACACCCGTGAACAGCTGCGCGTAGCGCGCCTCGCGGGCGCCCGGCTGGCGCGCCAGCTTCACGACGTAGGGCCCGTCGCTACGCGTGCGAAGGCCCTCGAGCGTCGCTTCGACAACGCCCAGGTCCGCGAACGGCGCGAGTCGCTGGGCGCGGTTCCTGAGCTCACCCGGCGTCTGCGGACCCCGCAGCAGCAGCTCGCAGACGATCCCGAGTTCCTGCGGCGAGAACTGCAGCGGATTGTGGTCGCCATTGCACAGTCGGTGGCGGTACTTGAGCACGCGGCTGCCGAAGCCGCTCCGTTCCATGACGAGGTGGCGCTTGGAGAGCGCATCGAGCGTGTCCTGCACGACTGCCTCGCCGAGCTCGAGTACCGGGTCGCGGTTGGTCTTCTGGTTGCAGGCGTTGGTGAGCGCGTTCAGCGACAGCGGGTACTGGTCCGGCGTCGTGATCTCCTTCTCGATAAGGCAAGCGAGCACGCGGGCGTCGAGGGCGGACAGTTGTACGGGCACGGGGATCCTTTGCTTCAGGCGGCCGGCGGAAACACGGCCGCGGCATCGAACACGGGTCCATCGACGCAGACGCGCTTCATCGCGACGCCCTCGGCGGTCACGACCCGGACCGCGCAGCCGGCGCAGCCGCCGACCGCGCAGGCCATGAACTCCTCGAGCGACACCTGGGCGGGCACGGCGAACCTTGCCGCGACGCGGGCGACGGCGGCCAGCATCGGCGTCGGGCCGCAGGCGTAGATCGCGACCTCGGCGAGCGCGGCGGGCTTCAAGCTGCCGAGCCAGGCGGCGGCGAGGTCGGTCACGTAGCCCGCGTAGCAGCCGGGAAAGCCCGCCTGGCTCGCGAGCCGGCAGGGGACGCCCGCGTCCTCGAGCAGCGGCATCGAGGCGATGACCCCGGCAGGCATGCCGGGAATGAGCAGCGTCGAGGGCCGCGCGCGGAACGGGAAGGGCACTTCGGAGCCGAGGAGTACGAGCGGCGGCGGCTCGCCGTCCGTCGCCGCGACGAGGCGCTCGGCGAGGAACAGCATCGGCGGCATGCCGACGCCGCCGCCGATGAGGAGCGCGCGGGGCCGGCCGGGTGCCACCGTGAACCCCTTGCCGATCGGGCCGAGCAGGGAGAGCTGCGTGCCCGGCACCGCGCGCGCGAGCGCCGCGAGGCCGGGGCCGAGCACCTTGTAGAGGATCTCGAGGAGGCCCGTTGCCGGGTCGGCACGCTGGATCGAGAGCGGCCGGCGCGTCGGCAGGTCATCCGCGCAGCGCACGTGCACGAAGCTGCCGGGGAGCGCCCGACGGGCGATCGCGGGCGAGCGCACCTTGAGCACGTGCTGCGCGCCAGGCCACGCCTCCTGTGCGAGCACCAGGGCATCCTCCAGGAGGATGGTGTCGCGGTGCGCCCGGCTCGCCGTCATCGACCGGCACGCCGGATGTTGCGGTTGGCAATGACCTGCTCGAGGACCGCCATGCGCACAGCGACACCGTTGGTCACCTGCTGGCGTATGACCGACTGCGGGCCGTCGGCGACGTCGCTCGCGATCTCGACGTCGCGGTTCATGGGGCCGGGGTGCATCACGATCGCCTCGGGGCGGGCGAGCTTGAGGCGGCTGCGGGTGAGGCCCCAGCGAGCGAAGTAGTCCTTCGAATCCGGGATCGCGGCATCGGCCATGCGCTCCTTCTGGATGCGCAGCATCATGATCACGTCCGCGTGCGCGATGCCCGCCTCGAGCGAGGAGAACCGCACCGTCCCCGGCATCTCGGCGGGCTCCGGCATGAGGCCATCGGGCGCGACGATGCGCAGCTCGCCGACACCGAGCGCCGAGAACACCTGGTAGGCGGAGCGCGCGACCCGCGAATGGCGCACGTCGCCGACGACCGCGACGACGAGGTCGCGGAAGCCACCCTTGAATTGCAGGATCGTCAGCGCATCGAGGAGCCCCTGGGTTGGGTGCGACAGGTGCGCCTCGCCCGCCGACAGCACACTCACGTGATCCTGCACGTGCTCGGCGACGAACTGGCCAACGCCGGGCTCGGCATCGCGGATCACGAACACGTCGACCGCCATCGCCTGCAGCGTATAGATCGTGTCGAGCACCGACTCGCCCTTGACGCGCGAGGACAGCATGATCTCGAGGTTGATGACGTCGGCGCCGAGGCGCCTGGCGGCGAGCTCGAACGAGGAGCGCGTGCGGGTGCTCGGCTCCGTGAAGATGTTGCCGACCGTGATGCCCTCGAGCGCGTGGCCGCGCGCCGGCATTTCGCCCGGGCGGCGCAGGTAGCGCTGCGAGCGGTCGAGGAGCTCGCGCACCTGCTCGTTCGACAATCCCTCGAGCGTGATCAGGTGCTGCAGGCGCCCGTGGCTGTCGAACTGGCTGAATGGCAGCATGCGGCTCACTCGTTGCGGGGCGCGCGAGCACGCTCGCGCAACCATTGTTCCAGAAGCACGCACGCCGCGGCCGCGTCGATCTCGCCCGGCCGGATGCGCCGCGGGTGTTCCCCGCTCGCGCGCTTGCCGCGCAGCTGATCCGCCGCCTCGCGCGAGGACAGCCGTTCATCGACCGTGACGACCTTGAGCCGGAAGCGGCTCGCGAGGTCGGCGGCGAAGCCAAGCGCAGCCTCGGTCAGGCGGCCTGGCGTGCCGTCCATATTATAGGGGACCCCGACCACGAGAACGGATGGCTCGTAGTCGCGCACGTAGCGGCTGAGCGCGGGCCAGTCGGGTCGCCCGCCCGTGGCGGCGACGACGCCGAGCGGGCGCGCGCCGCCTGTCAGCGTGTCGCCGGCGGCGAGCCCGATCCGGCGCTCGCCGTAGTCGAACCCAAAGGCGAGTTCGGGCGGTGTCTGGCCGGGCGGTCCCGCTCCGGCCCCGGCCTCAGGCATGACCGGCCTGGGTCGAGAGCCGCCCGAGGTCTATGCCGAGGAGCTGCGCGGCCGCCTGCCAGCGCTGCTCGAACGGGGTCGCGAAGATGATCGCATCGTCGACGGGGACCGTGAGCCAGGCGTTGGAGCGGATCTCGTCCTCGAGCTGGCCGGCGTCCCAGCCGGCATAGCCGAGCGCGACGACCGCCTGCGCGGGACCCTCGCCCCGCGCCATCGAGCTCAGGATGTCGCGCGAGGTGGTCACGCTCAAGGTCGGTGAGACCCTGAGCGTCGAGTCCCACGGCTCCGGCTGCTCGGCTGCCGGCGGATGCAGCACGAAGCCGCGGTCCTGCTGCACGGGGCCGCCGCGCAGCACCGGCTGTTCCGCCAGGCTTGCGTCCTTCGGCTCGAGCGCCAGCTGGCGGAACACGTCGCCGAGCGCCATGCCGAGCGGGCGGTTGAGGACGATGCCGAGCGCGCCCTTGGCGGTGTGCTCGCAGATGAGCGTCACCGTCTGCGCGAAGTTCGGGTCGCTCAGCGAGGGCATCGCGACCAAGAGCTGGTTGGTCAGGTAGGCGCTGCGCATGAACCTAGTATCGACCCCGATTCGGGCGCCGACAAGCCGCGCGCTCAGCGCGTGTTGGCCGGCACGCGAACGGTGGAATCGCCGAGTTCGCCGCCGAGGAACTGCCATTCGTAGGTGAGCCTGAGAGCATCGTGCTGGCTCGCGAGCGCGCCTGGGAACGGCTCGAAGGGTGCGGCGAGCTTCAGGATCGCGAGCGCCGCGCGGTCGAGCTCGGGATGGCCGCTCGAGCGCTTGACGAACGCACCGCCCAGCTGCCCGCTCGCGAGGATCTGCACCTCGAGCACGGGGCTGCCGGAGAGCCCGGCGCGCTTGGCGGCCTCGAGCGGATAGTTGGCGGTGCCGATGCGCTCGATCTTGCGGCGCCACGCATCGAGGTAGACCGCAACGCTCGACTCGCGGGTGTTCGCGGCGACGAGGAGTTCGCGTTCCGCGTGGCCCTTGAGGCGCAGCTCCTCCCCCGTCTCGGCGCCCGCGAACTCGGGCGACAAGGGCTCAAACACGAGCGGCGCGCCGGCCGGCGCTGCCGGGCCGCCGTGCGCTAGGAAATGCTTCTCGCCGGCGGCACTGCCGGCGAGGCGGTCGGCGTCGCCCTCACGCCCGGCCGCCGCGCCCTGGCTCCCGGCGGAATTCTCGGCGCCCTCGGTGCCGGGCTCGCTCGGCGGGGTGTGCGGCGACTCCGCGCTGCGGGCGGCGGGGTCGGTGCCGGCGCCGCGCTGGTTGACCTGGGCGAGGTAGTCGGCGGCGGTGTTGACGCGCTCCTCCGCGACCGGGTCGCGTACGAGGAGCACCGCGAGCGTCGGGGCCTCGTGCGAGGCGATCGAGCCCGTGGCGGTGAACGTGACGCCGAGGATCACGAGCGCGTGCAGCGCCCCGACCAGGAACAGCGTCGTCATCAGCCGGTCGCGCGAGGGCGGTGCGCCCTCGCGCTGGCGCGCAAGTTCCGAGAGCAGCTTCGTGTCGACCACGTCCAAATTATACGCTTCGCGGGCGCGGGACCCGCGCTGGAGCGTTAGCGGGGCAGCAGCCTCAGCGTGCGCGTGGCCGAGCGCTCGACGGCGGCGCGGCTGTAGAGGAGCGGGAAGTACTCACCGCGCAGCCACGGACCCGCGAGGTCCCGGTAGTGCGGATCGCGCGGGTCGCCCGACTGGCCGGGAAAGTTCATCGCCCACGAGTCGTCCCAGTGGCCGACGTCCATGACGATGCGGATCGAGGGTCCGCTCGTCTGGCGAAAGTCGGGCTCGCTGACCCAGGACATGTTCGGCACGAATCCATCGCCGCCCTTCGGCAGCGGACCCACGCCCCAGCTCGCCCGATCCGCCGCGTCGAGCTGGGCGCTCAAGGGATGCTCGGTCAGGTTGTGGTGGAGCTGGTCCCAGCGCCACGCCGCCGGGTCATCGCCGAGTCGCCCGGCCGTTTCCCGCCACGCGGCGGCGAGCGTCGCGAGCAGGAGCGCGTCGCGCTTCGCCTCCGCGCCGTGCTTGAGCCACTGCCGCGGGCGCTCGAGGAAGAAGACGACGACATCGATGTCGGCGGCATCGAATGCGCTCGCCGCCCTCGGCACGAGGAGTTCCTTCACCGCCCGTCCGGCGTGGTGGAGCATCCACACCTCGTAGAGCGCCGCCGGGCCCGAGCGGCCCTCGAGCGCGCCGTCCCAGTCCCGCAGCAGCGCGAGCGCACGGTCCGCATCGCCCTCGGGTGCCTTGAGGCGCGCGAGCACCGGCAGGAGGCGCTTGGCCGGCAGGGAGACGACATCGTTCTGTAGCTTCAGCGAGTCATCGAGCGACACCTTCCCGAGCGAGCCGAGCACGCCGTCGATGCGGATGTGCCGCCACGGCTCCTCCCACTCGAAGCCAAGCTTCCTGATCGCATTCGGGTAGCCGGCCGGCAGGTTCATCTCATTCGACGTCGTGAAGTAGCCCGCGGCCGGGTTCACCCTGCGCGGCAGGTCGCTGCGCGGCCAGCTGCCGCGCCATTCGTAGCGGCCGTCGCCCGGAACCGGCAGGAGCCCGTCCCAGTTCGGGCGCCGCGGCGCGAAGCCGGCCGGGAGCCACGCGATCGTGCCGCCGGTGTCCGCGTAGAGGTGGTTGAGGGACGGGGCGCCCCAGCGGGCGATGGACGCCTCGAACTCGGCGAGGGAACGTGCCTTCAGGTGGCCGAGCGCACCCATGTAGGTGGCGGTGCCGGGCTCGAGCCAGGCGGTGCGCACCGCGAACGCCCGCGCGGACTTCGGGTCGTCGTAGATGACCGGGCCGTGGCGGCTGAACACGAGCTCGACGGGGACGGGGGGCCCGCCGCGCACGGCGATATCCTCGTGGACGACCCGGAACGGCTCCCAGCCGCCTCGGTAGCGGTACTCGCCGGGTTTCGCACCGTGGGTCGAGTAGACGTAGAGGTCTTCCTGGTCGATGGGAAAGATCGTGTAGCCGAAGGCGATCGTGTCGTTGTGGCCGATCGAGATGCCGGGCAGGTGCGCCTCGTTGGCGCCGATCGCGTGCAGCGTCGGCGCTTCGAGGTCTACGAGGTAGCGGATGCTCGGGATCACGTAGTCCCGGTGCGGGTCATTCGCGAGCACCGGCCGCCCGGTCGCGGACTTGGATGCCGCGATGACCCAGTTATTGCTGCCCTGACGGGACTCGCGCGCGGGGAGCGCCTCGAGCAGCGCGAGCGGTTCGGGCCCTGCGGCGGCGTTGAGCCTGAACTCGGCGGTCGCGAGCTCGAAGACCTTCAGCACGTCCTTCGGCAGGCAGGGGTTCAGCCCCGCCGGAACGCGCGTCTGCCAGTGCGGGGAGAGCGGCGAGCGGACGCGATCGGCGTGCACGCCCGCAATGCAGGCGACGCGCGCCCGGGCGACCTCGCTGTCGAGGTTGCGACTCAGGCCGTGGCTCCTGACCTGGACGACATCGGCACTCGTCCAGCGCGAGGGACGGTAGTCGAAGCGCGCGAACTCGGGCGGCATGCGCTCGGGGTGCGCGCGAAGGAAGTCGATGTAGGCGTTGATGCCGGCCGCGAAGCGCGCGGCGATCGCCTCGCTCCCCTCACCGTAGGCGGCCCACTCGCGCTGCATGTCGCCTCTGTACAGGAAGAGCCGTGCAGCCCGGTCGGCCTCGAGGTAGGCGGGCCCGAACGCGGCGGCGAGTTCGCCGCGGCCCCGGCGGCGCCAGAGGTCGAGCTGGAACAGCCGGTCGCGGGCGACATTGAAGCCTTGCGCGAAGTAAAGGTCGGGCTCGTTGCCGGCGTAGATGTGCGGCACGCCGTACCGGTCGATGAGGATGTCGACGGGCGCCTCAAGCCCCTCGATCCTAAGCGCCTCCGCATCCTCGGGCACCGGGCTGGGCGTCGCGGCGATCCCGCTGCCGCTCGGGGCGCAGAGGAGCGTGAGCGCGGCGAGGAGTGGCCAGAGCCTCGCCGGGTCCACGCCCCGCCTCACCGCACCCGCGCCTCGAGCCGGCGCGCAATGGCGTCCATCAGCAGGCCGCCGATGTCGGTGTGGTACGCCTTGTCTATCTCGCGGATGCCGGTCGGGCTCGTCACGTTGATCTCGGTCACGTAGTCACCGATCACGTCGAGCCCCACGAACACCATGCCGAGATCCCGGAGCTTCGGTCCTATCTTCGCCGCGAGCCACCGGTCGCGCTCGTTGAGCGGCCGCGCGACGCCCGTGGCGCCGGCGGCGAGGTTGCCGCGGTTGTCAGCCTCGGTCGGCATGCGCGCGAGCGCGAAGGGCACGGGCTCGCCGTCGACGAGGATCACCCGCGTGTCGCCGCTCGTGACGATCTCCGGCAGGTAGCGCTGCACGATCGCGTAGCGCTTGCCGTAGTCCGTCAGCGTCTCGAACACGACGGTCGCGTTCTTGTCGCCCTGGTCGATCACGAAGATCGACTTGCCGCCCATGCCCTCGAGCGGCTTGCAGACGACCTTGCCGTGCTCCTTCATGAACGCGCGCATGTCGTCCATGTCGCGCGTGATCAGGGTTGGCGCGCAGCACTCGGGAAACCAGGCGGTGTAGACCTTCTCGTTCATGTCCCGGAGGCCCTGCGGCCGGTTGACGACGAGGCAGCCGGCGGTCTCGGCCCGCTCGAGGATGTAGGTCGAGTAGATGTACTCGGTGTCGAACGGCGGGTCCTTGCGCATGAGCAGCGCATCGAGCGCGCCCAGGGGCTCCGCTCGCGGGCTGCCGAGCGTAAACCACGCCTTCGGGTCGTCGCTGACCTTAAGCGGCGCGAGGCGCGCGTAGGCGACCCCATCGCGCAGCCACAGGTGGCGCTGTTCGGCATACAGGAGCTCCCAGCCGCGCGATTGCGCGGCCAGCAGCATCGCCAGGGTCGAGTCCTTGACGGGCTTGATCGCGGCGATCGGGTCCATGACGACGCCGAGGCGTACCGGGGCAGGCATGCGTTTCTCCAGACGCTCGCGCGACCGGCAATTGCACTGCCGGTCATCGTAATTGTGATGCGGATCACCCTCGCAGGGGGGCCGCCACATAGTACACCTGCAACCCGGAGCGACCCGTCGCGGGCGGGAGCGCGCAGTGCCTGTGTGCTCCTGCGAACTGTGAACTGCGTCGGAGCGCCAACATGGTCTCCTCAAGCTTGATATGTTAAAACCGGCTGGTTATTCGGGCCCGGCGGTTCAGGCGCGCCGATGGTTCGCGCGCCCTTAGGACAGCAGGCTCGATCGCAGGTGCAAACGATGGACAATGCAGCGCAGACGGCCCCCAAGTCCCGGCTCTCGGGCCTCAAAGTCCTGGTCATAGACGACTCAAAGACGATCCGGCGCACCGCCGAGACGCTCTTGTCGAAGGAAGGCTGCGAGGTGTTCACGGCGGTCGATGGCTTCGACGCCTTGTCGAAGATCGCCGACCACCAGCCGGACATCGTCTTCGTCGACATCATGATGCCGAGGCTCGACGGCTACCAGACCTGCTCGCTGATCAAGCACAACAAGGTGTTCCGCGCGATCCCGGTGATCATGCTGTCCTCGAAGGACGGCCTCTTCGACCGCGCGCGCGGCCGCATCGTGGGCTCGGAGCACTACCTGACGAAGCCCTTCACGCGCGATGAACTCCTCTCGGCGATCGAACAGCACGTGACCCAGCCGGTCGCGGCGGCGTCCTAGGACGGGAGCGCGACCATGGCACTCATTCTCGTCGTCGATGATTCGCCCACCGAGGTGCACGTGATCCGCACCGCGCTCGAGCGGCACGGCTACAAGACCGCGGCGGCGGCCGATGGCGCCGAGGGCATCCGGCTCGCCAAGTCGATGAAGCCGGACCTCATCTTCATGGACATCGTGATGCCGGGCGTCAACGGCTACCAGGCGACGCGCGCGCTCGCCAACGACCCGGAGACCAAGCGCATCCCGGTCATCATGGTCACCAGCAAGTCGCAGGAGACCGATCGCATCTGGGGCATGCGCCAGGGCGCGGTCGACTACCTCGTCAAGCCCGTCAGCCCGGAAAAGCTGATCGAAAAAGCACAAGCGGCGCTGGCCGGGTGAGCGAGCCGATGTCGCAACCAGTGAGCCTGCGCGACCTGCGCGACCGGCCCTTCGAGCTCTTGCGCGAGCTCGAGCGCCGCGGGCGCGCCGCCGCCGGCGGGCGCGACGGCAGTGCCGGGCGCGAGTGGGTGGGCGTCGCCTTCAGGCTCGGCCCCGAGAGCTTCCTGGTCGCCCGCGAGGAGACTCGCGAGGTGATGTCGCTGCCCTCGAGCCTCACCCGCGTCCCTGGCGCGCGCGGCTGGATCCGCGGCCTCGCCAACGTCCGCGGGCAGCTGCTGCCCGTCATCGACCTCAGGCAGTACCTGGGCAGCGGCGCCACCGGCGCCGGCCGCAACGTCCGCGTGCTCGTCGTCAACCACCGCGACATCCCGGCGGGCCTCCTCGTCGACGAGGTGCTCGGCTTTCGGCGCTTCGCGGATGCCGAGTTCGAGCAGACACCGCCGCCGACGCTGGTGCGCTGCGAGCGCTACCTCGCCGGCGCCTTCCGCCGCGAGAGCGAGGCGTGGCCGGTCCTGAGCCTGAAGCTCCTGGTCGAGAACCCCAGTTTCCTGCAGGCCGCGTCCTGAACGCGGCCGGCGTCCACGGCGCAACGAAGCGCCGGAGTAACGATCGATGAGTTCGAACCTGGAAGACGATAAGGCCGTAGCTAGGCTGCCGCTGCTGATGGTGCTCGCGCTCGTCGCGGGCGCGCTCGCGGCGGTGGTGATGCTGCTCGATGCGCTCGGTGTCGGCGGCCTGCCCGGCAACGTCTGGGTCGGCTTCGGCCTTGCGGTCGCCTCGGTGCTTGCGACCCTCGCGGCGCTAGCGAGCAACAGCCGTGCGTCGAGCATGCGCGCCGACGCGAAGCGCCAGGCGTTCGCCAACGAGCGCAACCAGGAGGCCATCCTGAGGCTCCTCGATGAGCTCTCGAGCCTCGCCGACGGCGACCTGACCGTGCAGGCGACGGTGACCGAGGACATCACGGGCGCGATCGCCGACTCCATCAACTACGCGATCGAGGCCTTGCGCGGCCTCGTGACGACGATGAACTCCTCCGCGATCTCGCTCGATGCGGCCGCCAAATCAACCCAGGCCGCCGCCGCGCACCTCGCCAAGGCGAGCGCCGGGCAGTCCAAGCAGGTGTCCTCGGCCACCGAGTCGGTCGCGGAGATGGCGGCCTCGATCGAGGAAGTATCCGGCAACGCCGAGCGCTGCGCCGACGTCGCGCGCCACTCGGTCGACGTCGCGCACAAGGGCGGCGACGCGGTCAGGCGCACGATCGACGGCATGAACGCGATCCGCGAGACCATCCAGGAGACCTCCAAGCGCATCAAGCGCCTCGGCGAGAGCTCGCAGGAGATCGGCAACATCGTCGAGCTCATCAACGACATCGCCGAGCAGACGAATATCCTGGCGCTCAACGCCTCGATCCAGGCCTCGATGGCGGGCGAGGCGGGGCGGGGCTTCGCGGTGGTGGCGGACGAGGTGCAGCGCCTCGCCGAGCGCGCCGCCAATGCGACCAAGCAGATCGAAGTGCTGGTGCGCACGATCCAGGCCGACACCAACGAGGCGGTCGTGTCGATGGAGCGCAGCACCACCGACGTCGTCGGCGGGGCGCTCCTTGCCGAGAACGCCGGCGCTGCGCTCGAGGAGATCGAGCAGGTCTCGAACCAGATCGCGAGCCTCATGCAGAACATCTCGGCGAGCGCGCGCCAGCAGGCGGCGGTCTCGGCCAACATCTCGAGGAGCATGCAGGTGCTCCGGGAGATCAGCACGCAGACGGCCGAGGGCACGACCGGCATGTCGCAGTCGATCGGCAAGCTCGCGGACCTCTCGGCGCAGCTGAGGAAGTCGGTGTCGGGGTTCCGCCTGCCCGAGGTACCGCCGCCGAAGCTGAAGCCCGTCAAGCTCGTCAAGCCCGAGGAGCCGGCGCGCCCGCCAGCCACGGCCCCGGCGGCTCCCGCCGCGGCGCGCAAGGCCGGCGGCGCGAAGGTCTGATCGATGGCCGAGGTCGCTGAACAGACGCTGCACGTCGTCGCCAAGGAACTCGGCGTCACGCTGGCCGAGGCGCGGGTGGCGCTCGAGGCCTATGCCGAGAAGACCGACGACACGGCGCTTCTGCAGAAATGCGTCACGAGCCTGCACGAGGTCCATGGGGTCCTAAGGCTCGTCGAGGTCTATGGCGCCGCGCTCCTCGCCGAGGAGATGGAACACGTCGCCCGCTACCTCATCGACAACGCGCAGGACAACCGCAACCAGCCGGAGAGCCTCGACGCGCTGATGCGCGCGATGGTGCAGCTGCCGGCCTACCTCGAGCGCGTGCTCGGCGGCGGGCGCGACTTGGCTCTCGTGCTCCTGCCACTCCTCAACGACCTCCGGGCCGTGCGCGGCAACGCGCTCCTCTCCGAGGGCACGCTGCTCCTCCTCAACCTCACCTCGGACCGCCAGCCGACGCCGGCGATGCAGGCGTCCGGGGAAGCGCCGATGACGGTCGCGCAGTGGGCGAGGCGCCTCCGCCCCCGCTTCCAGACGGGCCTCCTCGGCTGGATCCGCGGCCAGCGCGCCGCGCAGCACCTCGAGATCCTCGCCGTCGTCGCCGAGCGCCTCGAGCAGGTCGCGACGCGCCAGCCGGTGTTCCAGCTCTGGTGGGTCGTCGGCGCCGTCATCGAGGCGCTGCGCGAGGGCGGACTCGAGGGAACGGCGACGCTCAAGCGCCTGCTCGGCCAGGCCGACCGCGAGCTCAAGAAGCTCTACGAGACCGGCGAACCGCGCTACGCCGAGGCGCCCTCGCTCGACCTGCTCAACAACCTCCTCTACTACGTCGCGCGGGCGACGAGCACGGGGCCGCGCACCGCGTCCGTGCGCGCCTCGTTCAAGCTGCAGGAGCTCCTGCCGGTATCGGAGCAGGTCGAGCAGGAGCGCGAGAGCTTGTCTGCGCCCTCGGTCAAGCTCATGGAGACCGTCGGCGCCGCGATCAAGGAAGACCTGTCGCGGGTCAAGGATGTCCTCGATATCTTCGTGCGCAAGGGCGGCGCGCAGGTCGAGGAACTCGCCGTGCAGCTCGAGATGCTGCGCAAGATCAGCGACACGCTCGGCGTCCTCGGGCTTGGCGGCCTGCGCGCGAAGGTGCAGGCGCAGATCCTCAGGCTGCAGGACATCGTCGCCCACAAGACCCCGCCGAGCGACTCGATCCTGGTCGACATCGCCGCGACCCTGATCAGCGTCGAGGACAACCTCGACAGCCAGCTGGTCCGGCTCATCATGCCGAACAGGAGCGCCGCGGCGGACGGCGACCAGGACGCCGAGTTCCTGCAGGTCCAGAACGCGGTGCTGCGCGAGTGCATCGTCAACCTCGCGCGCATCAAGGAGGCGATCGCCGCCGTCGTCGCCAAGCACGAGCCCTCGGGGGCCGACCAGGTCCCGCACCTCCTGCACGGCATGACCGCAGGCCTGCTGATGCTCGGTCGCGCCCGCGCGGTCGAGGTCGTGGAGGCACTCAGCCACCACGTCAACGAGTCGCTGAGACCGAACCGCCAGATTCCCCGGAGCCGCCTCGACCGGCTCGCCGATGCGATCGTCTCGCTCGAGTACTACATGGAGACGCTGCAGAGCGGTCGGAGCGATCCCTGGTACATGCTCGACAACGCCGAGACGTGCGTGCGGGCGCTCAGCGACAGCGCCGAGGTCGCCGAAGTACCGGACGTTCCCGAGCAGCTCGGCGAGCACGCGGCGACGGACGTGTTCGGCGGCACGCAACGCCTCGCCGATGCGCCGCCCGCCGATGCAGCGGGCCAGCGCACCGAGGTGCTGCCGCGGCCGTCGGGAGCTGCGCCCCTCGCGCCGCCGAGCCACGTCGCGGCGCCCGATCCCGACCTCGTCGCGCTCTTCGTCGAGGAGGCGCGCGAGGAAATCGCCAAGGTCGCCGAGCTCTTCCCGCGCTGGTACGAGAACCCGCTCGACCAGGACGCGCTCGGGCGGATGCGCCGCTCGTTCCACACGCTGAAGGGCAGCGGCCGCATGGTCGGCGCGCGCCAGATCGGCGAGTTCGCCTGGGCGATCGAGAATCTGCTCAACCGCCTGATCAGCGGCACGCTGTCGAGGACCCCGGGCATGCTGGTCATGCTGCGCGAAGGCGTCGCGATGCTGCCGCAGCTCGTCGACCAGCTCGAGACCGGGCGCGCGCCGCCGGCCGAGGCGGGCCTGCTGGTCGGCCGCGCGCACGCCTTCGCCGAGGGGCGCGACGTCGAGCAGGGCCTGCCGCCGAAGGCGGAAGCGGCGCTGCGCGGCGCGCCGTCGGTGTCGATGTCGATCGCCGCGGTCCCGGCCGATCCGCTCTTCCCGCCGCCGCCCGACCCCAACCAGCCGGATGCCCCCTCGCTGATCGCGACCGAAGTGCTGATGACCAACGATCCGGCGATTCCGGCGCCCGCGCCGCGCTCGCCGCACGCACCGAAGCCGAAGGAGGCCGCGCCCGCGCCGCCGGCCCCGCGCCCGCCGGCGGCGCCGCTGCCGGGCTCGGGCGGCGGCCCGGTGCTCGAGATCCCCTCGCGGTTCGTGCGCATCACCGACGAGCCGAGCCCGCGCGCCGAGCGCGAGTCGAGGAGCGCGCCGCCACCGCCGCCGCCGAGCGGCTCCGAGTTCTCCGTCGGGCCGCCGGACCTCGCGAACGCGACGGCCGATCCCGTGCTCGTCGACATCTACCGCGGCGAGGTGTCGAGCCACGTCGCGGCGGTGCGCCAGTTCATCGAGGCGTGCAACGGCCGCTTCGCGCCGTTCGTCGTGACCGAAGCGCTGCATCGCGCCTGCCACACGCTCGCCGGCGCCTCGAAGATGGCCGACGCGCGCCAGGGCATCAAGCTCGCCGAGCCCCTGAACCTGTACATCCGCAAGCTCTACGATCACGGCCTTGGCCTCAGTGAATCCGGCCGGCGCGTCATGGCCGACTTCGTCGCCGCGATGGACCACGTCGCGTCCAATTTCGACGAGGGCACGGGGTTCTTCACGACGCACGCCGAACTTCTCTCGCGACTCGCCTGGCTCGACGCCGACGCCGACCGCGAGATCGCGACGCGCGGCCTGCAGCCGGTGACCGATGTCAGCATGAGCGGCTTAGTGGCCGGTGCCGACCTGCTCGCGGCCGACGACATGCTCGAGGCGCCGGCCGCCAGGGCCGCCGCCGCACCCGCAGCCACGCCCGCGCCAGCGCTCTCGTTGCCCGCGGGCTTGCGTCCCGCCGCGCCCGAGCCGGAGGGCTCGGACGATTTCGATGCGGAGATCGCCGTGATCTTCAGCGAGGAGGCGACCGAGCTCCTCGAGATCGCCGAGCGCGCGAGCGCGGCATTTCGCGCCGACGGGCGCGATGCGAGCAAGGTGACCGAACTCAAGCGCGTGCTGCATACGCTGAAGGGCGGCGCGCGCATGGCGGGCGTGACCGCGATGGGCGACCTCGCGCACGAGGTCGAGTCGCTCCTGACGCAGGGCGAGGCCGACGGCACCGCCGCCGACCCCCGCACGCTCGAGGTGCTGCAGGCGAGCCTCGATGAACTGAATCGCATGCGCGATACGGTGAGCGCGGGACGGCGCGTCACCGCCGCGCGCGACCTCGTGACCCGCATCCGCGCGCTCGCGCGCGGCACGGCGGGACCGCCGGTACTCAAGAGCGTCGCCAGCGACCAGCCGCTGCCCTCGCCAACCGCGCCCCCGGCCGAGGCGCCGCCGGCGTTGCCGCCGCCGATCGTCCGCGACGTCGCGGCGACGACACGCGCCGCCGTGCTCGAACTCCCGCCGGAGCCGGCCGCGCCGCCGCCGGAACCCGCGATGCCGCTGATCGCCGAGGCGGCCGCCGCGCCCGCGCCGCCCCCGCCGGAGGCGCATGTCGGGGAGATCGCGCCGAGCGAGGCCTCGCTCACGGTGAGCTCCGAATCCCAGTCGCAGAGCGCCTTCGAGGAATCCCGCTCGATCATCCTGCCGCCGGGCCGCGAGGGTACCCCGCGCGAGGACCGGCAGGAGCTCGCGCGCGTCGATGCGGACCTCCTCGACAGCCTCCTCAACAGCGCGGGCGAGGTCAGCATCTACCGCGCGCGGCTCGAGCAGCAGTTCTCCTCGATCGAGTTCAACCTCGCCGAGCTCAACCGCGTCGTGCAGCGCCTGAAGGAGCAGCTGCGCAACCTCGAGCTCGAGACCGAGGTGCAGATCCTCAATCGCCATGGCGATGACGGCAAGCGGCGCGACGATTTCGACCCGCTCGAGATGGATCGCTACTCGAGCTTGCAGCAGTACTCGCGCGCGCTCGCCGAGTCGACGGGCGACGTGGGCTCGGTGCAGAGCCTCCTCGAGACCCAGACGCGCGAGGCGCAGAACCTCCTCATGCAGCAGGCGCGCGTCGTCACGGACCTTCAGAACGGCCTCATGCGCACGCGCATGGTGCCGTTCCAGCGCCACGTGCCGCGCCTGACGCGCACCGTGCGCCAGGTCGCCGCGGAGACCGGCAAGAAGGTCGACCTGATCGTGACGGGCGCGACCGGCGAGCTCGACCGGCAGGTACTCGAGCGCATGCTGCCGCCCTTCGAGCACATGCTGAGGAACGCCGTCGTGCACGGCATCGAGGCGCCGGCCGAGCGCGTTCAGCGCGGCAAGCCCGAGACCGGCCGCATCGAGGTGCAGGTGCGCCGCGAGGGCGCCGAGGTCGTCATCGTCGTCACGGACGATGGCGGCGGCATGAACCTGCGCGCGATCAGGGACAAGGCCATGAGCCTCGGCCTCATAGGACCCAAGCAGGCGATGTCGGACGAGGCGGCGATGCAGCTGATCCTCGAGCCCGGCTTCTCGACCGCGAGCAGCCTGACCCAGGCCGCCGGCCGCGGCGTCGGCATGGACGTGGTCGCGACCGAGATCAAGCGCCTCGGCGGCGCGCTGCAGATGGACACGACCACGGGACGCGGCACGCGCTTCACGATCAGGCTGCCGTTCACGCTGGCGATCTCGCAGGCGCTGATCGTGCGCACCGGGGATGAGTTCTACGCATTGCCGCTGCCGACCGTCGAGAGCGTCGTGCGCCTCCCGCGCGCCGAGGTGCAGCACCACCTCGCGCAGGAGTCGGCGAGCTTCGACTACGGCGGCCAGCGCTACCGCTTCCAGCACCTGGGCACGTTCATCGGCGGCGTCGCCTCGCAGCTGCCCGAGAACGACCTGCCGGTGCCGGTCGTGCTGATCCGCGCCGGGGACTCATCGACCGCGCTCGTGACGGATGAGCTCGTCGGCAGCCGCGAGATCGTCGTCAAGAACGTCGGTCCTCAGGTCTCCGGCATCCGCGGCATCGCCGGGGCGACGATCCTGGGCGACGGGCGCATTGTCATCATCCTCGACATGGGTTCGCTCGTGCGCGGCGACTGGCGCGCGCGGCCGATGGCCGAGGGCGTGCGCGAGAGGAGCGACAGGCGCACCTTTGCGCTCGTCGTCGATGACTCGATCACCGTCCGGCGCGTCACGCAGCGCCTGCTCGAGCGCAACGGCATGCGCGTGATGACGGCCAAGGACGGCGTCGATGCGCTCTCGATCCTCGAGGAGCACCTCCCCGACGTGATCCTGCTCGACATAGAGATGCCGCGCATGGACGGCTACGAGGTCGCCGCGCACGTGCGGGGCGATGAACGGCTGAAGCAGATACCGATCGTCATGATCACGTCCCGCGTCGGCGAGAAGCACCGCGCGCGTGCGATCGAGCTTGGCGTCGATGACTACCTCGGCAAGCCCTACCAGGAGAACCAGCTGCTCGATGCGATCGAGCCGCTCGTCAACCGGCGCCGGGAGGCGGTATGACCGACACGGACACCTCGGATTTCTATGGCCTGCTCGTGCCGCTCGCCGATGAGCGCCTCATCGTGCCGCGCGCCTGCGTCGCCGAGGTCATCGCCTGGCAGGAGCCGACCGTCATGGACGGCGCGCCGTCCTGGTACGTCGGCACCGTCGTCTGGAACGGACGCAGCGTGCCGGTCGTCTCGTTCGAGGGAACGCTCGGTCGAGCGATCCCGCAGCCCGGCGGGCGCACGCGCATCGTGGTGCTGCAGTGCCTGGGCTCCCGCGTGCAGGCCGGCAACTTCGGCATCCTGACTCAGGGGTTTCCGCAGCTCGTGCGGCTGAACCCCGACGTCGTGAAGCCAGATCCCACGCGCTCGTTCCCGGACCGAAGCCCGGTGCTCTGTGGCCTGCGGATGGTCAACGAGGCGCCGCTCGTGCCCGACTTCGAGTACCTGGAGGCGCTCATCGCCGATGAGACCTCCGTCGCCGCCTGAGCGACCTGCGCGCGGGGCGCCCTGGCGCCTCGCTCAGCGCGCGTTCCCGCCCGGCCGCGCTAGTTCATCCACGGCTGGCTCTCGACCTCGCGCGCTTCCTGGTTGCGTCGCTGCGCTCGCAGCGCATCGGCGAGCACGTGGCCGGCCTGCGACTGGGCGCTCCTGTCGCCGCTCGCGAGGCTGAGCGCCTTGCGGCTGCAGCCCTCCGCCTGGCGCGCGTCGTTCTCGGCGAGGCGCAACCGCCCGACCTCGATCCAGAGGAGCGGGTTCGTCGGCTCGATCCGAAGCGCCCGGTCGAGCGTCATCGAGGCGGCGGGCAGGTCGCCGCGGCCGGCGGCGCTCCTCGCCTCGAGGACGAGCGAGCGCGTCGCCGCGCCGAGGCGATACTCGCGGGCGAGCGGTGGCGAGGAGGGCGGCTGCTCCGGCTGGGCGGGCGCCAGCGGCGCGGGGGCGGGCGGCGGCACGCCCGCGGGCTCGGCGGCCGGCGGTGGCGATGCCCGATACGGTCCCGGCAGCGCGCAGCCGCCGAGGCCAAGCGCGATGAGGAGGGCGAGGGCGGGCCGGGCGGGCGTCAGTGAACGGTAGTCTGGAACCATGCCTTGATCTTGTCAGTGACCGAGGGTGCCGGGGAACCCCCGCAGCCCGACTTCGCCGGCAGCACCGTACCCCGGGGCACGGCGATCGCGACCGCATCGGGGCTGCACGTGGGCGTCGTCGCCAGCCCGCTCGAGAATTCGATCCAGCGATCCTCGACGAGTTCTGCCGGCGTCGGCTCGAACGAGGCCGATTTTAGCGCGCCGAGCGCATCGGCCCACACGGGGAGCGCGCCTGTGGCGCCGGTGAGCCCCGTGACCCGGTTGTCGTCGTAGCCGACCCACACGACACCCAGGTAGCTCCCCGTGAACCCGGCGAACCAGCTGTCGCGCGTGTCGGAGGAGGTGCCGGTCTTGGCGGCGACGACGGTGCCGGCGGGCAAGTGCGCGCCCGCACCCCGGCCGGTGCCGTGCGTGGTCACGAGGGTCAGCATGCGATCGAGCTGATAGACCGCCGCGGGCGGCGCCGCCGCCTCGACCTCGACCTTGAAGCGCTTGAGCGCGACGCCGTGCTCATCGAGCACCGCGCGCACCGCGCGCAGGCGCGCGCGGAACCCGCCGTTCGCAAGTGCCGTGTAGATCTGCACGACCTCGAGCGGCGTGAGGTCAAGGGCGCCGAGGAGGAGCGAGGGATTGGGCGCGGGCTTCGACTCGAGGCCGAGCTCGCGCAGCGTCTCGATGACCCTGGGCACCCCCAGGTCGAGGCCGAGGCGCACGGTCGCGAGGTTCATGGATTCGGCGAGCGCGCGTGCCATCGGCACCGGCCCGTAGACCTCGCGCGTGTAGTTCTGCGGCGCCCACAGGCTCCCGTCGCCGAGCTTCAATTCGAGCGGCGCGTCCTCGATGACGCTCGCCGCGGTGTAGCGGCCGGATTCGAGCGCGGCCAGGTAGATCGCGGGCTTCACGAGCGAGCCGATCGGCCGGTGCGCATCGAGCGCGCGGTTGAACCCGTCGGCGCCGACCTCGCGCCCGCCGACCACCGCGACCACGTCGCCGCTGTTGGGCTCGGCGATGATCATCGCGCCCTCGAGATGGGCGTTCTTCACGCGACTCGCGGCATCCAGGCGCTTCAAGCCCCGCATCATCGCGCGCTCGGCCGCCGCCTGCGCGCGTGCATCGAGCGTCGTGTAGACGCCGAGGCCCGCCGCCGCGAGGTCGGCCTCGGCGTAGTCGCGCCTCAGGTGGCGGCGCACGAGGTCGAGGTAGGCCGGCACGTAGCCGCCGCCGGGGGGTTTGAGTCCGAGCGGCCGCGCCTGGGCGCGCGCGGCGGTCGCAGGATCGATGACGCGCTGCTCGGCGAGCTCGGCGAGCACGAGGTTGCGCCGCGCGCGCGCGCGCTCGGGGTGGAGCCGCGGGTCGTAGAGCGAGGGCCCCCGCACGATGCCGACGAGGAGGGCGACCTCGGACACCTCGAGCTCGCCCAAGGGCTTGGCGAAGTAGAACTCCGAGGCAAGCCCGAACCCGTGCACCGCGCGCTCGCCGTCCTGCCCGAGGTACACCTCGTTCAGGTACGCGACCAGGATGTCCTCTTTCGGGAACCTGGCCTCGAGCCGAAGCGCCATGACGATCTCGGTGACCTTGCGCCTGAAGGTCCGCTCGTCGCTCAGGAAGTAGTTCTTGACGAGTTGCTGCGTCAGCGTGCTGCCGCCTTGCGTCGCGTGGCCGGTCCTGAGGTCCGTCCACAGCGCGCGCAGGATGCCCCTCAAGTCGACGCCGTGGTGCTCATCGAAGCGCCGGTCCTCGACCGCCTTGATCGCGGACTTCAGCAGCGGGGTCACCTCGGCGGGCGTCAGCACGATGCGATCCTCGCCGTGCACCGGGAAGACGCTGCCGACCAGGAGCGGGTCGAGCCGAAAGAGCGGCAGCTCCGCGCCGTCCGCGCCCTTGAGGCTCGCGATCGCCGCCGTCCCCGCGCGGATCGCGAGCCTCAAGGGCGCGCGTTCCTCGTCAACGAAGCGCACGCGCCGCGCGTGCAGCTCGAACTCGCCGCCGCGGCGGCGGTAGAAGCCAGGGCCCTGCGCGGGGTCGCCACTTCGGTAGTGGAGGCGCACGAGCTCCTCCTCGAGGTCGTCCGCCGAGAGCGGCGCGCCCGCGTAGAGCTCGACGGGAGCCGCGTACACGCGCGCCGGCACCGACCAGAGCCGCCCCTGGAATTCACTCGTGACGAGCCGGTCGAGGTAGACGACCCAGCCGATGAAGAGGACGGTCGCGACGAGTAGCGCGAGCGCCACCACCACGAGCACGCGACGGCGGCGCGGTGTGAGTTTCACGCGCCGCCTCAGGCGAGATCGCCGCGCAGCGCCTGCAGCGCCGCGATCGCCGCCGCCGCGGCCGTTTCGGTCCGCAGCACCCGCGGCCCAAGCCTGAGTCCCCGGAAGCCGCTACCCATCGCGAGCCGCGCTTCCTCATCGCTCAAGCCCCCCTCCGGGCCGATCAGAAGCTCGGCCGCGGTGAGCGGCGAGGGCAGCGAGGCGAGCCCTTCGGCGGCATCGGGCACGAGCACGGCCTTCAGCGTCCCGGCACCGCCAGGCCCCTGGCCGGTCGCGAGGTACTCGAGCAGGCGGCCGGCGCGCTCGATGACCGGGAGCGTCGCGCGCCCGCACTGCTCGGCGGCGGCGATGGCGACGCCCTGCCAGTGCTCGAGCTTCGCCGCCGCCTGGCGCGCATCGAGCTTGACGACGCTGCGCTCGCACAGCACCGGCACGATGCGCGCGACGCCAAGCTCGGTCGCCTTCTGGATCGCGTAGTCCATCCGCTCGGCGCGCGAGACGCCCTGCGCGAGCGTGATCGACAGCGCTGACTCCGGCACCGGCGTGACGGCGGCCCCCAGGCGCACGAGGACGGCGGAGCCGCGCACGCTCGCGATGCGCGCTGAGTGCTCCTGACCTGCGCCATCGAAGACGCTGAGCGCGGCGCCGGTCGCGAGCCTGAGGACGCGCGTGAGGTGCAGCGCGACCTTGGGGTCGAGCACGAGCTCCACGCCCTCCGCGAGCGTCGCGCCCACGTAGCAGCGCGTCAGGCGCACGCAGGCAAGGCGAGAGCGGGCTCGCCGCGGGCGACGGGGGCGGTGGCGGGCGGGCGGTTCATGGGCGTGCTGTCGGCGCCAAGTGTACCGGCGCCGCGCTTTCCGTGCCGGGCGGGCGTGCCGTAAGCTCCGCGCATGGCACAGCGTCCAGAGGTCACGATCGACTTAGGCCGCGGGCTCATCAACGAGGCGCGCTTCGTGCCGTCCCCCAACCAGGATCCGCGCCCGCCGGGCGCGACGATCGACCTCATCGTCGTGCACGGCATCGGGCTGCCGCCCGGCGTCTTCGGCGGGCCGTGGGTCGAGCGGCTCTTCACCAACGAGTTGCCTGCCGATGAGCATCCGTTCTTCGCGACGCTCGCGGGGCTCAAGGTCTCGGCGCACGTCTTCGTCCGCCGCGACGGCACGCTCGTGCAGTTCGTGCCGTTGCACGCGCGCGCCTGGCACGCCGGCGTCTCGGCCTGGCGCTACCGCACGGCGTGCAACGATTTCTCGATCGGCATCGAGCTCGAGGGCGCGGACGAGGTCGCCTACGAGCCCGGGCAGTACGCGGTGCTCGCGGCGCTCATCGGTGCGCTGAGACGCGCCTACCCGACCCTCGCCGGCGATGCGCTGGTCGGCCACAGCGACGTCGCCCCCGGGCGCAAGACCGATCCCGGTCCCTCGTTCGACTGGGCGCACCTCGGCGCGCTGATCGCGCCCGGCGGGGCGCCGTGAACTTCATCGCCTTCCTCGTCGGCCTCGGCATCGAGCGGCTGATGTCCTCGCGGCTCGGCATCCGCGAGCCGAAGTGGCTCACCGGCTACATCGAGGCCGCGCTTCGCGCGAGCGGTGGCTTCTCCTCGCTCTCGCTCATCATCGTGGTGTTCGCCGCGCTTGCGCCCGGCCTCGTGGTCGAGGCGCTGCTCGCGCTGCCGCCAGTTGCCGTGCACCCGGTGCTCAGGGTGCTGATTGCGGCGGTCGTGCTCTTCTTCTCGCTCGGTCCCCGCGACCTCAAGCAGGAGGTCAACGAGTACCGTGCCGCGCTCGCATCGGGCGATGCGACGCGTGCGGCGGCGCTCGCCGAGGAAATCCTCGGCCACGACGCCGGCCAGCGGCAGGGCCCCAAGCTCGGCTCGGTCGCCGCCGCCGTGTTCGTGCAGGCCAACAACCGCCTGTTCGGCGTGCTCTTCTGGTTTGCGCTCGCAGGGCCCCTCGGCGCGCTTACCTTTCGCGTCACGGATCTCCTGAGGCGCGAGGCGATTGTTCGCGGAACGCGCGCCGATGCGCCGCCCGCGGCCGCGCACCTCGGCGATCTCTGCCAGCGGCTGCACGGCGTGCTGGCCTTCGTGCCCGCCAGGCTCCTCGCGCTCAGCTACGGCATCGCCGGCAGCTTCGAGGAATCCTTCACCGGCTGGCGCGGCTACCTCGCGGAGGAGTCCGATCACTTCTTCGATGCCAACGACCACCTCCTCCTGCACGCGGGCCAGGGCGCGCTCGGCGCCCGCTGGGAGGGCGCGGCGAACGAGGAGGAACGGACGGGCGCGGCCCTTGGGCTCACCGACGCCGCCTTCTACGTCTGGCTCGCGGTGTTCGCATTGCTGACGGTTCCGGCGTGGATCTCCTGACGAGCGAGGCCGGACGAGGTGTCCGGTTGATGGGCGTTATCACGCTGGATTCGGCTGTATTTGAGGGTAAAGTGGGGGCCTCAGGGCGGGTTTTGCGCTTTTTTGCGGGCAACAGGCCCGCCGTGGCGCGGCGGCCCCGGACGTGGCACCTTAACCCGGCGGATCCGACTCAATGGATGCTGACGGACCATGGCGATCCCCTATCGTGAAGGACAGTTCTTCCTGCTCCCCGTCGAGCGTGGCGCGTACGCGGTCGGCCTGATCGCGCGTGCGCCGGCGCGCGGCGGCGTGCTGCTTGGGTACTTCTTCGGCCCGCGCCGCAGCCAAGCGCCGGTGCCGCAGTGGCTGAATGCGCTCCACCCGCAGACGGCGGCGCTCGTGTGCCGGTTCAAGGACGCGGCGCTGTACCGCGGCGACTGGAAAGTCATCGGCTCGCTCGAGCCTTTCTCGCGCGCTGCGTGGCCGGTGCCTGCGTTCCATCGGTTCGATGGCTCGGTCACGCACGTGCCGGGGAACGACGCCGTGCAGGACTGGAAGGTCGAGTACGGCGATGACAACCTCATCGTGCCGCGCCAGGAGAGCCCCGCGCACGGCGCTGACCTCAAGCTCCCCGAGGACATCGCCTACGATCCGGGGCTGCTGGCCGACGCGGTCGGCCAGCACGTCAAGGAGATGGCGCCGACCGCGGACGATACGACCTGGCGCTGAGCGTCGGGTTTAGCGCCGGGCGCGCTTCCACAGCACCTCACCGCCCCGCTCGTGGCGCGCGAGCACCCGCGCGAGCACGAACAGGAGGTCGGAGAGGCGGTTCAGGTACCTGACGACCTCCGGCGCCACCGCCTCGATGCGCGCGAGGCTGAGCACGCGTCGCTCGGCGCGCCGGACCACGGTGCGCGCGAGGTGGCAGGCGGCCGCGGCCGGCCCGCCACCCGGCAGGATGAACTCCTTGAGCGCGGGCAGCCCCTCGTTGAACCCATCGAGCGTCGTCTCGAGGCGCGTGACGTCAGTATCCGTGACGACGCGGTGGCCGGGGATGCAAAGCTCGGCGCCGAGGTCGAAGAGGTCGTGCTGCACCTCGGTCAGGCACTCGATGACGCTCGCGGGCAACCCAGCAACGCTGAGCACGAGCCCGACGGTGCTGTTGGCCTCATCGACCGTGCCGTACGCCTCCACCCGCGCCGATTCCTTCGGTGCGCGCGTGCCATCGCCGAGCCCGGTCGTGCCGTCGTCGCCCGTGCGGGTGTAGATCTTGCTGAGTCGATGCCCCATGAACGTCCCCGGCGATGAGCCCCGGCCACGCGATTCCCAAGTCCGGTTCATAGCCCGTCCCGCGCGCATTCTCAAGCGCCGTGGCACTCTTGTCGTCACAGGCGGCGCCCGGCGCGCCGCGGACGCGAGGTCCCGATGACAGGAAGCCCGGAACTCCTTGCCGCGCTCGAGGCGGCGGCGGCCGCCGCGAGCGTGATCCGCGAGTGCTATGCGCGCGCCCTCGAGGTGCGCCTGAAGGCAGATGCGACGCCCGTGACCGAGGCTGACGTGCGCGCGGAAGGCGCGATCCGCGCGGTGCTCGGCGCGCGCTTCCCCGGCCACGCGTTCTTCGGCGAGGAGACCGGCCGCCACGGCACCGGCGATTCGCTCTGGCTCGTCGACCCGATCGACGGCACGAAGGCATTCGTGCGCGGCTACCCGATGTTCTCGACGCAGATCGCGCTCATGCGGGAGGGTGAACTCGTGCTCGGTGTCTCGAGCGCGCCGCTCTACGGGGAACTTGCGTGGGCCGAGTGCGGTGAGGGCGCCTGGCTCAACGGCCGCCGCCTCAAGGTGAGCGACATTGACACGCTCGAGGCCGCGGCGCTCTCGACCGGCAACCTCAAGAGCCTCGCCGGCAGCGCCCGCTGGCAGCGCTTCGGCCAGGTGGTCAGCCGGCTCAACCGGATCCGCGGCTACGGCGATTTCCTCCACTACCACCTGCTCGCCAGCGGGCGCATCGATGCGGTCATCGAGTCCGACGTCAACATCCTCGACATCGCCGCGCTCGTGACCATCGTCGAGGAGGCGGGCGGTGAGTTCACCACGCTCGAGGGGGGCCGCATCGGCCTTGAGTCGACGAGTGTGCTCGCGAGCAACGCGCGCCTGCACGGCCCGCTTCGCGCGGCGCTGGGCTGAGGCGCGCCCGTGACGCTCACCGCACAGGTCGCGCTCCTCCTGGCCGCCGCCGTGCTCGCGGTGCCGGTGTTCAGGAAGCTCAAGCTCGGCGCCGTACTCGGCTACCTCGCCGCCGGCATGGTGGTCGGGCCCTCCGGGCTCGGCCTCATCACGAACGTCGGGGCGATCCTGAGCTTCGCCGAGTTTGGCGTCGTCTTGCTCCTCTTCGTGATCGGGCTTGAGCTGCAGCCGTCCCGCCTAGTGACGATGCGCCGCACGGTGTTCGGCGTCGGCCTCCTGCAGGTGCTCGTCTCGACGCTGCTGCTCGGCCTCGCCGCGTGGGCGCTCGGGCTCAGCCTCGCGAACGCGGCGCTCATCGGCTTCGCGCTGTCGCTCTCATCGACCGCGCTCGTGCTGCAGGTGCTCGCCGAGCGCGTCGAGCTGAAAGCCCACCACGCGCGCGCCGCCTTCGGTACGCTCCTCTTCCAGGACGTCGCGGCGATGGCCGTGCTTGCGCTGCTGCCGCTCCTCGGCGCGGCTGGCGCGCACGATGGCGAGGGCCCGCGCGGCTGGCTGCCGGGACTCGGCGCGTTCGTCCTGGTGCTCGTCGGCGGGCGCTACGCGCTTCGCCCGCTCCTGCGCGTCGTCGCCAACAGCCGGCTGCGCGAGACGTTCACGGCGACGGCGCTGCTCGTCGTCGTCGGCACGGCCGCGCTCTTCTCGGCGGCGGGGCTATCGATGGCACTCGGCGCCTTCATCGCGGGCGTCCTCCTCGCGGACTCCGAGTACCGCCACGAGCTCGAGGCCGACATCGAGCCCTTCAAGGGCCTGCTGCTCGGGCTCTTCTTCATCGCGACCGGCATGTCGGCCAGCATCGCGACGTTGCTCGAGCGACCGCTCGCGGTACTCGTGCTCCTCGTGCTCCTCCTCACGCTGAAGGCGCTGGCCGGCTGGCTGGTCGCGGTGATCTCGGGCTATCGCGGCGGCGCGGCGCGGCGCTTCGCGACGGATCTGTGCGGCGGCGGGGAGTTCGCCTTCGTGCTCCTCGCGCTCGCCGCGCGCTTCGGCCTCGTCGACCCTGAGCTCGCGGACCTGCTCGTCATCGTCGTGACGCTCTCGATGATCGCGACACCGCTCCTCATCAACGCGCACGCGTGGGCGGAGGAGCGCTTCGCACCCACCGCCCCGCCCGCGCCCTTCGACGTGCCGGAGCCGACCGAGCCGCGCGTCTTGATCGCGGGCTTCGGGCGCTTCGGGGCGATCGTCGGCCGGGTGCTGCGCGCGAAGGGAATCCGCTTCACGGCGCTCGAGATCAGCCAGGCACAGGTCGACTTCCTGCGCCGCTTCGGCAACAAGCTCTACTACGGCGACGCCTCGCGGCTCGACTTGCTCGCCGCCGCCGGCGCCGAGCACGCCGAGGTGCTCGTCATCGCGATCGACGACGTCGAGGCGTCGGTGCGCACGGCGGAGCTTGCCATGCGCCACTACCCGAAGCTCACCGTGCTCGTGCGGGCGAGGAACCGCCAGCACGCATTCAGGCTCATGGACCTCGGCATCACCGTCATCGTGCGCGAGACCTACGCCTCGAGCCTCGAGATCGCCCAGGCGACGCTCGTCGCGCTCGGCCTGCCGCTCGCCGAGGCGCGCTCGAGCGTCAAGACCTTCCGCACGCACGATGAGCGCACGCTCGCCGAGCAGGCGGCGCTCAAGGAAGACCAGGACAAGATGGTCGCGGCGGTGAAGGAGTCGGCGGCGCAGCTCGAGCGCCTGTTCCAGGGGGACCGCCCGCCCGACTGACGGAACGGCTGCCGGGTTCAGTCGGACAGGAAGATGCGCCGGCCCTCGACCACCACCTCGCGGATCGCGACCCGGTAGATCGCCGAGAGCGCCTCGGCGTTCAGCACCTCGGCGGTCGGGCCGTACTGCCAGCGGCCGTCGCCGAAGAGGAGGAGTGCCTTGTCCGCGAACCGCGCGGCGAGCGCGGGGTCGTGCAGCGTCGCGAGCACGACGTGGCCGGAGTCGGCGCGCGCCCTCAGCAGCCGCAGGACGTCGAGCTGGTGGTGGGGGTCCAGGTGATTGTGCGGCTCATCGAGCAGCATGACGTCCGGGTCCTGCGCGAGCACCGCGGCGAGCGCGACGCGGCGCCGCTCGCCACCGGAGAGCGTGTCGATCGCCCGCGGCGCGAAGCCGTCGAGCTCGCACTGCGCGAGCACGGCGTGGGCGACCTCGAGGTCCCGCTCGGTCTCCCACTGCCAGAGTTCGAGGTGCGGGTGGCGGCCGACCAGCACCGCGTCGAAGACCGTGCCCGGGAACGGATCCTCCGTGACCTGCGTCAGGAGCCCGAGCCGCCGCGCACGTTCACGCCTCGGCCAGCTGCCGAGCGCGCGGCCCTCGAGCGCGACGCGTCCGGCGGCCGGTGCGCGCAGGCCCGCAAGCGTGTGCAGGGTGAGTGACTTGCCGGCGCCGTTCGCGCCGAGCACGCAGACGAACTCGCCCGGGCGCGCCGTGAAACTGAGCCCCGCGACCAGGCGGCGTCCGGCGACGGATACCTCGAGCGACTCGACGGCCAGCACGGGATGCGCCTCCGCGGTGCTCTAGGGCTGCAGCCGCGTCGCGTGCCACGGCGAGCCCACGTAACCCTCGCCCGAGCGCGTGAGCTCGCGCTGGAAGCGCGCGCGGTCGTGGATCCGGTACTCGCCCTCGACCCAGAGCTCGACGGACTCGGCGTAGAGCCGGTAGCCGCCCCAGTGCGGCGGCCTCGGCACGGCGACCTCGGCCTGGCCCGGGCCCGCCGGCGGCGCGCCGGGGCCGACGGGTGGCGTGTTGAAACGTCGGCCGGCAGCGATGAGCGCCTCGATCAACGCTGCGCGCGAGGCGACCGGGCGGCTCTGCTCACTCGCCCAGGCGCCAAGCCGGCTTTGCCAGGGGCGGCTCGCGAAGTAGGCATCGCTCTCGGGGGCCGGCGAACGGACCACGCGACCCTCGATCCGGACCTGGCGGTGCAGGACGTCCCAGTGAAATAGCGCCGCGACCCGCGGGTTGGCCTCGATCTCGGCGCCCTTGCGCGAGGCGTAGTTCGTGTAGAGGACGAGGTAGCCCTCGGGCAGGACGATCTCCTTGCAGAGGACGACCCGCGAGCTCGGCGCGCCTCCCGGGCCCACCGTCGCGAGCACCATCGCGTTCGGGTTCGGCTGGACGCGATTGCGCGTCGCCTCGCCCAGCCACTCGGCGGCGAGGCCGAGGGGCTCGGCGGGCAGGGGTTCGGGCAGGCGCTGGGCGGTCAACTCGCTCATGAAGCGATGTTAAGGCTTCGCTGAGCCGTTCGTAATGGCGCTTCAATGGCCCTGCCATGTCCGGGGCGGAGCATGGAGCCCTCAGACGATGTAAGGAGAACCGCCATGAACCGGGTCCAGACACTCTATCGAAGCACCCTCGTCGCCGCCGCACTCGCGACGGCGAGCGTGGGCGCCACGACCGCCGCCGAGGCGCACGAGCAGGGCTGGCGGGGCCGGGGCGAGCGCGCCTGGCAGCCGGCGCCGCCGCCGCGCGGGTACCGGTCGGGCTACCGCCACGGCCATGCCTATGGCGCGGGCGGGTGGCGCTCTGCCGAGGCGCGCGAGTGCGAGGCGCCGCTCGTGGCCCGCGCCTACTACCCGCCGCCACGGCCCCGCGTGCCCGGCATCGTGCTGGAGCTCCCCTCGCCCTGGTGAGTGCCCGGCCCCGGCCACTGACGCGGTGGGGGCTAAGCTGACAGAATCCTCGTAGGCCGGGATCCACCCGGCCGACGAGGAGCGGATGTGGCGGAGTCGAAGACGCTCGAGGAACTGAGGACGCGCCTGAGCGCGATCGACCGGGAGCTCATCGAGCTCATCGCCGAGCGCCAGAGCCTTGGCCGGCAGGTCGAGCACGCCAAGCGTGCGACCGGGCACGCGACCCGCGACTACCGCCGCGAGCGCGAGGTCATCGTCGGCGTGCGCACGCACGCCGAGAAGCACGGCGTCTCGCCCGAGGTCGCCGAGAAGATCCTGAGGCTCCTGATCCGCTCCTCGCTCGCGACCCAGGAGCAGGCGCGGGTCGTCGCGACCGGCCAGGGGAGCGGGCGGCGCGCGCTCGTCATCGGCGGTCGCGGCAAGATGGGGCGCTGGTTCACCGACTTCCTCGCCTCGCAGGGCTTCCTCGTCGAGGTCGCCGATCCCGCCGGCCCCGTCGAGGGCTACGCGCACCGCCTCGACTGGCAGGACTCGCCGCTCGACCATCACCTCATCGTCGTCGCGACGCCGCTCGGAACGACCAGCGAGGTGCTGCACGCGCTCGCCGCGCGCAAGCCCGCCGGCATCGTGTTTGACCTGGCGTCCGTGAAGACGCCGCTCAGGGCCGGGCTCGATGCGCTGGTGGCCGCGGGCGTCAAGGTCACCTCGCTCCACCCGATGTTCGGGCCGGACACCGACCTCTTGTCGGGCCGCCACGTCATCTACATCAACCTGGGCAACGCCGCCGCGCTCGCCGAGGCGCAGGAACTCTTCCAGCCGACCATGGCCGAGCAGGTCGTCATGGGCCTCGATGAGCACGACCGGCTGATCGCCTACGTGCTCGGGCTCTCGCACGCGCTCAACATCGCCTTCTTCACCGCGCTCGCCGAGAGCGGCGAGGCGGCGCCGCGGCTTGCGCGCATGTCGAGCACGACCTTCGATGCGCAGCTCGAGGTCGCGAGCCGCGTCGCCGAGGACTCGCCGGCGCTCTACTTCGAGATCCAGGCGCTCAATGACTACGGCACCGAGTCCTTGAGCGCGCTGCTCTTCGCGGTCGAGCGCCTGCGCGCGACGGTGCGCTCGCACGACGCCGCCGGGTTCAAGCTGATGATGGAGCGCGGCCGCACCTACCTGCACACGCGCCCGCAGCCGGGGCGGGAACCGGCGTGAGCGAGCCCGATGGGCCGCCGGCGGGGGGCGCGCCCGAGCGCGCCCAGCTCGCGGAGCTCAGGAGCCGGTTGAAGCGCCTGCGCGAGGAGGCGAGCGCGAACGAGCAGAAGTGGCAGCGCACGCACGAGCGCGAGCTTGAGCTGCTGCGCGCCGAGACGCTGCCCGAGCTCCTCGAGCTCCTCACGAGCGGCATGGCGGCGAGCTACGGGCTCGATGCGGTGCAGCTCGTGCTCGAGGACCCGAACCACGAGGTGCAGCACCTCCTGATCGGCGGTGGCGGACGGCTCGATGAGTTCCCGCGGGTGAGCTTCGTCGATACGCTGGTCGGGCTCGCGCCGCAGTTCGGGAGCCTCAGGCGCCCGTGGCTCGGGCTGTGGGTCCGGGCCGACCACGATCTCCTCTTCCCGGGTCAGAAGGACTTGAAGTCGATCGCGCTGCTGCCGCTCAGGCGCCAGGCGCGGACCACCGGTGCGCTGTGCTTCGGCAGCCGCGACCGCGAGCGGTTCTCGCATCGGTTGAGCGCGGATTTCCTGCAGCATCTGGCGAGCGTCGTGGCGGTTTGCCTTGAGAACGCGTGCAACCGCGCGCGGGTCTTGAGGAGCGGGCTCGCCGACTACCTGACCGGCTGGCACAACCGCCGCTACCTCCAGTCGCGCCTGCGGGAGGAACTCGCGCGGGCGCAGCGCACTTCCGCCTGCGTCGCCTGCCTCATGATCGATGTCGACAACTTCAAGGAGCTGAACGACAGCTGCGGGCACTTAGGGGGCGATGAGGCGCTCAGGGAGATCACCCAGCGCATCGAGTCGCACATCCGCGCGAGCGACACGGCGGCGCGCTTCGGTGGCGATGAGTTCGCGCTCCTCCTGCCCGAGACCTCGCTCGAGGCGGCGGTGGGCCTCGGCGAGCGGATCCGCCAGGCGATGACCGTCCCGATCGACGTCGGCGGCGGGCAGAAGAGGCGCATCACGCTCTCGATCGGCGCGGCGGCGCTGACGCCCAAGCGCGCGGACGATGAACTCAAGGCACTCGCCGACCGGCTGCTGGCGGAGGCCGATGCGGCGCTTTATCGCGCCAAGGGCGCCGGGCGCGACCGGGTCGCGACGAACCCCGAGGCCGCGGCCGGGCGCTAGGTCGCGACCTGCGGCCGGCGCATCAGCGCGAGGAAGAGAGGCACCCCGACGATCGCCGTCAACGCGCCCACCGGCAGCTGGCGCGGCGCGAGCACGGTGCGCGCCACGAGGTCGGCGACCATCACGAGCGTGCCGCCGGCGAGCGCCGCCGCCGGGACCACGCGCCGGTGGTCGGAGCCGAGCACGAGCCGAACGAGGTGCGGCGTCACGAGCCCGACGAAGCCGATCGCGCCGACTTCCGTGACGGTCGCGGCCGTCAGCACGCTCGCCGCGACGAAGAGCGCGCCCCGAAGCGGGGTCACGGCGACGCCTAAGAGCTGCGCCTGCACATCGCCCCGCGCGAGCACGTTGAGCGGCCGCGCCGCGAACACGCCGAGCGGGATCGCGATCGCGGTGAGCACGAGGAGGCCGAGCGGCGACCCGGACCAGGAGAGGTCGCCCATGAGCCAGAACACCATGCTCCGGAGCACCGTCGGGTCGCCGGCGGCGAGCATGAGGCTGACGAGCGCGCCCGTGCCCGCGGCGACGACGATGCCGGTGAGCAGCAGCCGCGTCGGCGTCCAGCCGCCCGGTCCCTGCGCGAGCGCGAACACGAGGAGCGTCGCGCCGAGCGCGCCCGTGAACGCCGCGCCCTGCACGGCGAGCGTGCCACCGCCGAGCAGCATCATGCCGAGCGCCGCGACCGAGGCGCCGCCCGAGACGCCGAGCACGTAGGGATCGGCGAGCGGGTTGCGCAGGAGTACCTGCATGCACACCCCCGCGAGCGCCAGCAGCGCTCCCGCGCCGAAGGCGGTGAGCGCGCGCGGCAGCCTCAGCTCAAGCACCAGCGAGCGCGCGAGCGGATCGGTGCCATCGGCGATGCCGGCCCAGAGCCCGAGCGCGCGGGGGCCGGCGCTGCCGATCGACAGGGAGGCGAGGAGCGCGAGTAGTGCCAGCAGCGCCAGCAACGCAATCGCGAGGGTCGGGCGGCGGGCGAGCGATTCGATCACGGGAGACCCTTCCGGCGAGCCTGGGCGAGAGAGCCTACCCGGATCGGGAGCGCGGCGGCAGGTTGGCCGCCCCTGTACCCTGTGAAAGAATCGCGCGCCGCGGGGCGCGCTCGAGGGGGCCCATGACCGACTGGATCGACGAGGACGGCTACCGCGCCAATGTCGGCATCGTGCTGATGCGCTCCGACGGGCGGGTGTTCCTCGGCGGACGTCCCGGCGGGCGCGGCTGGCAGTTCCCGCAGGGCGGGATCAGTCGCGAGGAGTCGCTCGAGAACGCGCTCTATCGCGAGCTCAAGGAAGAGATCGGGCTAGTGCCCTCCGACGTCGAGTACCTGGGCGCCACGAGCGAGTGGCTCCACTACCGGCTGCCGAAGCAGTACGTGCGCCGCCACGGCGCGCCGCGCTGCATCGGCCAGAAGCAGCGCTGGGTGCTGCTCAGGTTTCTTGCGCGTGATGAGCAGGTCAGGTTCGACACGACGAGCGAGCCGCCGGAGTTCGACGAATGGCGCTGGGCCGAGTACTGGGATCCGGTACGCGAGGTGATCTTCTTCAAGCGCGACGTCTACCGGCGGGCGCTCCACGAACTCGGGGCGATCGCGTTCCCGGACGGCCTGCCGCCCTACCCGCCGTGGTGGGAAGCGGAGCCCTCAAGCGGAGCCGGCGGTTGAGCGCTCAGAGCGGCTTCACGACGGCGAGCACGACGATCGCCAGCAGCAGGAGCGCCGGGACCTCGTTGAACCAGCGGAACCAGCGGGCCGAATGGCGGTTGCGACCGTCGCGAAAGAGCGACAGCAGCCGGCCGCAGTAGATGTGGTACACAACGAGCGCGAGCACGAAGCCAAGCTTCAGGTGCAGCCAGCCGGCCGAGAGCCAGCCGGGCTCGAGCACGAGGAGGCTGATACCGAGGGTGAGGGCGAGGGTCGCCGCGAGGTTCATGAGCGCGAACAGGCGCCGCTCCATGACCTTGAAGCGCGCATCGCTCACGGCATCGGTGGCATCGGCGTGATAGACGAAGAGCCGCGGCAGGTAGAACAGCGCCGCGAACCAGGCGATCACGAACACCAGATGCAGAGCCTTGATCCACGGATAAATCATTGGATGGTCCCCGGCGGAATCCCGCGCCGGCGGCCATTCTAGGGGCGGCGGCCTTACCGTGCCCACCGAGGAGGCTCCGCGGCTCATCGTCAGGCGCCACACGCCCGGGCGCGCCGCGCTCTTCTGGGGGCTCCTCGTCGTCCTCGGCCTCGCCTGCCTCGCGGGCGCCTTCGAACTCGGACGGGCGCGCGGCGGCTACTCGATCGTCAGCGCCGAGCTCGACCGGCACGACAAGGCCCAGCAGATCGAGTCCCTGACGGGGCAGCTCCGGGAGGCCGAGGTGAAGCTCGCCGCGACCGAGATGGCGCGGCGCGTCGACAAGGAGTCCTACGCCCAGGTCGAGAAATCCCTGGCCGACCTGCAGGCCCGGCTCGGCGAGCAGAGCCAGGAGCTGACCTTCTACCGCGGCATAGTGAACCCGACCGATAACATCGCGGGCCTCAGGATCCAGCAGCTCAAGGTGCTGCCGGGCATCGCCCCCCGGCGCTTCCGGGTCCGCATCGTGCTGATCCAGGCGGCCCGCCAGGACTCCGTAACGAGCGCCACGGCCGACCTTTCCATCGACGGGGTCCGGGGCGGGCATTCGGCGAACCTGCCGCTTGCCGAAATCGGAACTTCGTCTCGGTCCCTTGCGTTCTCCTTCCGGTATTTTCAGGAACTGGAGACCGAGATCGAGCTCCCGGCCGACTTCCTGCCGCAGCGCGTGCAGCTGGAGGTGCGCCCGGCGCGCGCGAGCTCGTCGATCCGCCAGACCTATCCGTGGAAGATCGAGACGAACTGACCCCTGGAGAGTGCCGATGTTCGGGCGAAGCAAGCAGCCTTCCGGAGAGATCCAGACCCTCATCGCCGCGGGCACGCGCGTCGAGGGGAATCTGATCGTCAGCGGCGGCATCCACCTCGAGGGTGTCGTCAAGGGCAACGTGACCTGCGAGCAGGGCGGCACGGCGCTACTCACCATCGCACGCAAGGGCGTCGTCGAGGGCATCGTCGAGGTGCCGCGCGTCGTCGTGCACGGCGAGGTGCGCGGCGACATTCGCGCCCGCGAGAAGGTCGAGCTCGGCGCGACCGCGCGGGTCAGTGGCAACGTGAGCTACGGGCTCATCGAGATGGCCGCGGGTGCCGTGATCCAGGGGCGCCTGGTCGCAGCGTCGGGACCGGAGAACGTCGTGAGCCTCGGCCTCGCCACGCCGGTGCCGACCGGCTGACCGGCTGCGCTCTTAAAGGAGCGCGGCGACATCCTTCTCGATGGCTTCGGGCTTGGCGAACGGCGCGTAGCGCGCCCGCACGGTCCCGCCGCGATCGACGAGGAACTTCGTGAAGTTCCACTTGATCCGTTCGCTGCCGAGGAGCCCGGGCGCCGCGTGCTTCAGGTAGGCGTAGAGCGGGTGGGTAGCCGGCCCGTTCACCTCGATCTTCGCAAAGAGCGGAAACGTCACGTCGTAGCTCAAGCTGCAGAAGCTGCGGATCTCGGCCGCATCGCCCGGCTCCTGGTGGCCGAACTGGTCGCACGGGAAGCCGAGCACGCTGAGCCCCTTCGGCGCGAGCCGCCGGTAGAGCGCCTCGAGCCCCGTGTACTGCGGCGTGAACCCGCACTTGCTCGCGACGTTGACGACGAGGAGCACCTTGCCCTCGAAGCTCTTGAGCGCGACCGCCGCGCCGTCGAGCGTGTTCGCGCTGAAATCGTAGACGCTCGTCATGCGTGTGGCCTCGAAGTCCGCTCGGATGAATCCGGCCCCGCCGCGCTCAGGGCGCGTGGCACGCTGGCATCGCGGCGCGCAGCGCGCCCTCGTCCTCTTCCCCGGCACCGACCGTGTTGTCGGTGTAGCGGCAGCCGTAGTCGGGCGCCGCGAGCTTCGCGGGCGCGATGACCTCATCGCCGCCCGGCTTCCTGCCGTGCTCGACCCACTCGACCAGCGCGCGAAATCCCGCCGCTTCCTCGGAAGCGGTGAAGTCGCAGTGCAGCGGGCTCCTGATCGCGCGCTGCACGAGGAGCCCCGCGTGGCCGCGTGCCTGCACGCGGCGGTGGTAGATCTGCTCCATGCTGAAGGGCACGAACACATCGCCGAGGTTATGCAGCGTCAGCACCGGCACGCCGATCTCGCCGGGCAGCGTCGGCACGAACCTGAGGCCATCGGGCTGCACGGGATCTGCGTCCGGCTCGGGGATCGCGCGGGGGATGTCGTGGTTGAAGGCGACCTCGGCGGGCGTGGGGGTGGCACCGTCCTGGAACCGATAGAGCGTGTGCAGGGTCGTCTGCGGCCGGCGCAGGAGTATGCCGCCCGCGTCGGCGCCGATCCCGAACGTACTCCAGGCGGAGGCGTTCGATGAGAGCGCGAAGCCCTGCTCGAAGATCGGCCGGGCGCCACCCGTCAGGTTCATCACGATCGACTTGAGCTCGCGCGCATCGGCGGTGTCGCGCAGGCGAATGGGCGTCGTGGGCGCCGCGGGCGAGGGGAAGGAACCGAAGAAGTGCGCGACGACTTGCGGCGCCCGCTCGTTCCAGTTCGCTGCCGGAAACCCGACCGGACCGACCTGGGCAAGTTCCTGCGCGGCGAGCGAGTAGGCGGCGTAGTAGTCGAAGAGCTCAAGGTCGCCGAGCACGCCGCACATCGGCATCGCGCCCGCGTAGCGTACCCGGTGGTGCGCGCGGTTGAGCGTCTCGGCCTCGACCGCGGCCGCGGCGATGTGCCCGCCCATCGAGTGGCCGATGATGTAGGTGCGCGTCGGGTCCGGCAGCACGTGGCCGTGCTCGCGCGCGATGCGCGTGAAGGCGAGCGCGAGCGCGTTCGTGTCCTCGATGCCGGCCCTGACGTCGTAGTCGTTCGCGCTGTAAGTCGAGGCGGCCCACGCATAGCCCGCCTCGATGAGCGCGCGGCGAAAGTGGGGGACGGACGGCGTCAGCACATCGCCGGGTCCCCGGTAGCCGTGCGCGTACATGACGAGCCGGCCATTCCAGTTCGCCGGCACCTCGACGCGGTAGCCCGCGCCACTGTCGACACCCCACCAGCGGTCGGTGGTGGTGGTGGGCGCCTCGAGCGCCTCGAAGGGCAGCTGCGCCTCATCGACCGTGAAATGGCGTCGGTCGTGCGAGCGCGCGGCGGGGGTCGCCGAGGTCGCGGGCGAGGCCCCGGGCGAGGCGGCCGGCGGGCTCGTCGTGCAGGCGACCGTGAGGACGGCGGCGAGCGCCGCGGCGGGGAAAAACGGGGTTGCAAGGCGCATGACGCACGATCTCACGGCGCCGAGGATGCTGGCTACCCTCGGTACCGGGTGGGGCCGGCGGCGTTGGGGCGCTTGTAACCACCCGGCAGTGGCACCATTTTTAGGAGAACTGTGACCGCGCGCGCGAATGCCAGGCCAAGGCGCGCCCGGCTTGCTTTGACCGGGGTTCCCCCGGGGACTAGACTTGCCCTAAGTGGTTGATTCGAAGGTGAGAGTCATGAGTGATGCCCCGGCGATCGCAGGTTCGGCTCACACGGCGCAGATGGCGCCCCTGCCGCCTGCGCCGCTCGTGTTCACCGACGCCGCCGCGAACAAGGTCGGCGAGCTCATCCGCGAGGAGGCGAACCCGGCGCTGAAGCTGCGGGTCTACGTGCAGGGAGGCGGCTGCTCGGGCTTCCAGTACGGCTTCACGTTCGACGAAAGCATCGAGGACGGCGACCTCACCGTCGAGAACCAGGGCGTGACGCTGATCATCGACCCGATGAGCGTGCAGTACCTGATGGGCGCGGAGATCGATTACCGCGAGGGCCTCGAGGGCGCGCAGTTCGTGATCAGGAACCCGAACGCGAAGACCACCTGCGGCTGCGGGTCCTCGTTCGCCGCCTGACTTGCCCGTCCCCCTGACACGCCCCTGAAGGGCCTCCTGCGCCATGCCGAAGCCCGCGCGGATCCCCGACGTACTCGCTGCGGTTGACCTCGGCTCCAACAGCTTCCACATGGTGGTCGGGCGCCACTCGCACGGCCAGATCACGATCGTCGATCGGCTGCGGGAGATGGTCAGGCTCGCCGCCGGGCTCGACGAGCACGGCCGGCTCTCGAAGGAAGCCACCGACCGGGCGCTCGCCGCGCTCGCACGCTTCGGCCAGCGCCTGCGTGACATGCGCGCCGAGAGCGTGCGGGTCGTCGGTACCAACACCCTGAGGAAGGCCCGCCGCAAGGGCGCGTTCCTCGAGCGCGCCCGCGAGACGCTCGGCCATCCGATCGAGATCATCTCCGGCATCGAGGAGGCGCGCCTCATTTACGCGGGCGTCACCCAGACGATGCCGCTCGAGCCCGGCCGCCGGCTCGTCGTCGACATCGGCGGCGGCAGCACCGAGTGCATCATCGGCGATGGCTACGAGCCACGCATCCTCGAAAGCCTCTACATGGGCTGCGTGGCGCTGAGTGCCGAGCACTTCCCCGACGGGCGCATCGCCGCGAAGCGCATCGAGCGCGCGATCGTCGCCTGCGAAGTCGAGCTCGAGCCCATCCAGGTGCCGTTCCGCGGCGTCGGCTGGGAGCATGCGGTCGGGAGCTCAGGCAGCGTGCGCGCGGTCGCCGAGGCGATCCGCGAGCTCGACCCGGCCGCGACCGAGATCACCCGCGAGGGACTCACCGAGCTTACCCAGCACCTCATCAAGGCGGGCAACGTCCGCTCCGCCGGCATCGCCTCGATCACCGAGGAGCGCTGGCCGGTGTTCACGGGCGGGCTCGCGATCCTGACGGCGGTGTTCAACGCGCTCGGCATCGAATCGATGCGTGTCGCCGACGGGGCGCTGCGCGAGGGGCTCCTCTATGACATGGTGGGGCGCCTCACCGACGAGGACGCGCGCGTGCGCTCGGTGCGCTCGATGTCCGAGCGCTTTCACGTCGACACCGAGCAGTCGGCGCGCGTGGAGGCGACCGTCGTCGATTTCCTGCGGCAGGTGGAAACGGCCTGGTCGCTGACCGATCCGCTCGCGGAGGCATCGCTCCGCTGGGCGGCGCACCTGCACGAGATCGGCTTTGACATCTCGCACTCGAGCCACCACAAGCACGCGGCGTATCTCCTCGAGCACGCGGACCTGCCGGGGTTCCCGCGCGAGGAGCAGCGACTGCTTGCCTGCCTCGTCGGCTGCCAGCGCCGCAAGGTCGCGCTCGACCGCGCCGAGGAACTGATGCCGCCCTGGGATGGCAAGGCGCTCTTCCTGATCGTGCTGGTGCGCCTCGCGGTGCTCCTGCATCGCGGCCGCTCGCGCGTGGCGCTGCCGCCGATCCGCCTCGCCGCGAAGGGCCAGTCGCTCGAGCTGCGCCTGCCACGCGGCTGGCTCGGCGAGCACGCGCTGACGCGTGCCGACCTCGTCCAGGAAGTCGAGTTCCTGAAGTCGGTGCGGTTCCGCCTCAGGGTCTACTGAGCGCCGCGGCTCAGCTCTCGGCGTACCAGCCGAGCATCATCGCCTGCGCCGAGCAGGGCGGCTCGTTGCCCGGGGTCGTGCGCGTGTAGCTGCCATCCGCGCCAAGGAGCCACGCACCCTGGTTGTCGGCGAGCCAGGCCTCGAGGTCTCGTAGCACCCGGTCGCGCAGCTTCTCGCGGTCGACGGGGAAGGCGACCTCGATGCGGCGGAAGAAGTTGCGCTCCATCCAGTCCGCGCTCGCGCACCACAGCTCGTGGGCGCCTGCGTTCGAGAAATAGTAGACGCGCGAGTGCTCGAGGAAGCGCCCGAGGATCGAGCGGACGCGGATGTTCTCGGACACCCGCGGGATGCCGGGCTTGAGCGCACAGATGCCGCGCACGATGAGGTCGATCTGTACGCCTGCGTTCGAGGCCTGGTAGAGCGCCTCGATGATGCGCGGTTCGATGAGCGCGTTCATCTTCGCGATGATCCGCGCGGGCCTGCCGGCGAGGGCGTGCTCCGACTCGCGCGCGATGCGGGAGAGGAGCGTGTCGTGCAGCGTGAAGGGCGACTGCAGCAGCTTCCTGAGCTTCGGCGTGCGCGTCAGGCTCGTCATCTGCAAGAAGAGCTCGTGCAGGTCCTGGCCGATCGCCTCATCGCAGGTGAACAGGCCGTAGTCGGTGTAGGTGCGCGCGGTGCGTGCGTGGTAGTTGCCGGTGCCGACGTGGCAGTAACGCCGCAGCTGCGAGTCCTCGCGCCTCACGACGAGGATCAGCTTCGCGTGGGTCTTGTAGCCGACGACGCCGTACATCACGTGCGCGCCCGCCGCCTGCAGTCGCGTCGCGAGCTCGATGTTGGCGGCCTCGTCGAAGCGCGCCATCAGCTCGATGATGACCGTCACGTCCTTGCCGGCACGCGCGGCCTCGACGAGCGCATCGACGACCGCGGAGTCCGAACCTGAGCGGTAGAGCGTCTGCTTGATCGCAAGCACCGCGGGGTCGCGCGCCGCCTGGCGCACGAAGTCGACGATCGGCGCGAAGGACTGGAACGGGTGGTGCAGCAGCAGGTCCTTGTCGCGGATCGCGGCAAACAGATCGTTGCGGCCGAGGATGCGCGCCGGGATGCCGGCGGTGAATGGTGGGTACTTCAAGTCCGGCCGGTCGACCAAGTCGTAGACGGCCGCGAGGCGGTTCAGGTTGACCGGGCCCGGCACCTGGTAGAGATCGTTCGCGCCGAGCTGGAACTGCTGCAGCAGGAAAGAGGTGTGGTCGGCCGGGCAGTCGTGCGCGGTCTCGAGACGGACCTCATCGCCGTAGCGCCGCTCGGCGAGCTCGCCCTCGACGGCACGCCTGAGGTCATCGACTTCTTCCTCGTCGACGAACAGGTCGGAGTTTCGCGTCACGCGAAACTGCCAGCAGCCCTCGATCTTCATGCCCTCGAAGAGCTTGCCGACGTAGCGCTGCACGATCGTTGAGAGATAGACGAGTGTGAGCTGGCCGGCATCGCCCTCCTGCCGCGGCAGGTTGATCACGCGCGGCAGCGAGCGCGGCACCTGCACGATCGCCAGGTGCGTGTCGCGGCCAAAGGCATCGGTGCCGGCGAGCTTGACGATGAAGTTGAGGCTCTTGTTCTGGATCTTCGGGAATGGCCTTGCCGGGTCGAGCGCGAGCGGCGAGAGCACGGGCTCGACCTCGAGCTGGAAGTAGCGCTCGAGCGCCGCCGACTGCGCGCGCGTAGTGCCCTTCGGCTGCAGCAGGTGGATGCCAGCTTCCGTCAGCGCCGGCGCAAGCTCGTCGTTGAGGACACGGTACTGCTCGGCGACCAGTGCCCGGGCGCGCGGGTGGATCGAGATGAGCTGCTCGTTGACGCCCATGCCGTCGGGGCCGACGGTGACGGCGCCGCGCTCCTGGCGCTCCTTGAGCGCGGCGACCCTGATCTCGAAGAACTCATCGAGGTTCGCCGAGCTGATCGCGAGGAAACGCAGCCGCTCGAGGAGCGGCACCGCGGGGTCCTTCGCAAGGTCAAGGACGCGCTGGTTGAACTCGAGGAACGACAGTTCCCGGTTGATGTAGAAGTCCGGGGCCTTGAGATTTACATCGTCCATGTGCCGCACCCGTGCTTGAAAAACACCATAGCACGGGTACCCCGTGCGCCTGTGTTACAGCGCCGGGACAGCGCGGGCCGCGGGACTTTCCGCGTGTTGCGTGGCTGCGTCGAGGCTCGCGAGCAGCACGCGGGCCTTGGCATCGAAGTCAGAGCGAAGCGCCGGCGTGATCGGGAGCGCCGGCAGCGTCTTGATTGAGGCGGGGTTGCGGTGCACGCCGCCGACCCGGTACTCGTAGTGCAGGTGCGGCCCCGTCGCAAGCCCCGTCATGCCGACGTAGCCGATGAGCTCGCCCTGCTTAAGGCGCTTGCCAACGAACATCCCTGGCGCGAAATGTGACATATGACCGTAGACCGTCTCGACGCCGCCCGAGTGGGCGAGCATGACGACGTTGCCGTAGCCGCCCTGCACGCCGCGAAACGCCACCCGGCCGTCGCCCGCGGCGCGGATGGGCGTGCCGACGGGCGCGGCGTAGTCGATGCCACGGTGCGCGCGCATGTGGTTCAGGATCGGGTGCCAGCGCAATCCAAATCCCGAGCTGATGCGCGAGAACTGCACCGGCGCGAGCAGGAAGGCTTTCCGGAGGCTCTTGCCTTCCGGCGTGTAGTACTCGCGGTGGCCGTCCGGCAGCGTGTAGCGAAGCGCCCGGTAGGTGTGGCCCGCGTTCACGAACTCGGCGGCGAGGATCTCGCCGTCGCGCAGGAACTTGCCGTCGCGCCAGATCTTCTCGAGCACGAGCGTGAAGGTGTCGCCGGGCTGCAGCTCCTGCGCGAAGTCGATGTCGTAGCGGAACACCTCCGCGAGCTGAAGGCCGACCTGGTCGCTCGCGCCCAGGTCATTCAGCGTCTTGAAGAGCGAGGAGCTGATGCGCCCGTGCAGGGGCTCGATGTGCGTCTCGAGCGAGTTCTCGATGACCTTCGCCGCGAACTCGCCGTCCGGCGCGCGCGTCACGTTCAACGTTGCCGTGTCGCTGATGCGCCGCTCGAGCGAGGTGAGCTCGCCGTTCAGCGTCGCGAGCCTGACGACATCACCGGGCTTCAGGAAGTCGAGGCTCTGGCGGATGCCGGGGAGGTTCCTGATCGTCGCCAGGTCCTCGATCGACAGCTGCAGGCGCCTGAAGATCGAGTCGAGCGTGTCGTTGCGACGAACGACGACGGCGACGGCGGATTCGAGCGGCCGGGAGGCCGCCTGGGCCGCCTGCCCGAGCTGGCCGGTGGGACCGGCGGCGAGGGCGGCGGGTGCTTCCGCGACGGTCGGTGCTGGCGGCGGCGGCGCCACATCGTCGGGGAGCGTCAGCCATGCAAGGCCCGCGAGCGTCATGCCGGCGAGGATCCCGAGCGACAGCTGGCCCCACGCGCGGCGCTTCGCGGGCGGCGCGAAGCGGGACTCCATCGGAGCGGGATCGGCTGCCTGCTGCACTGCATCAAACCTGCTGTCGTGAACCGCGGAGAGGCTACGGAGGCCTGCCGGACCGGTCAACCCCCGGACCGATCAGGAGTTTCCGCGAGCGGCCGTGCCGCGTCGGTGGCGCACCTCTCAGGCGCGCCCTCAAAAACAAGCCTCGCGTCACGGGGCCGATTTGCGCTCGTGTCGCACCGCACCTAAATTGGCTGCCCGCCCGAGGGCGGGTATGCCAGGGGTTTGGAATGCGAAGTGCCGCTGACCAGTTGATCGAGTTGAAGCGCGGCGCGCACGAGATCCTGCTCGAGGCCGATCTCGTCCGGAAGCTCGGCCGCGGCAAGCCGCTGCTCATCAAGGCGGGCTTCGACCCGACGGCGCCGGACCTGCACTTGGGGCACACCGTGCTCATCAACAAGATGCGGCAGTTCCAGATCCTCGGCCACGAGGTCGTGTTCCTGATCGGGGACTTCACCGGCCTCATCGGCGATCCGACCGGCAAGAACGTCACGCGTCCGCGCCTCACGCGCGAGGAAATCCAGGCGAACGCGCGCACCTACGAGGCGCAGATCTACAAGATCCTCGATCCCAAGCTCACGCGCATCGACTTCAATTCCCGCTGGAGCGACGCGCTGGGCGCCGTTGGCATCATCGAGCTCGCGGCGAAATACACCGTCGCGCGAATGCTCGAGCGCGACGACTTCGCCAAGCGCTACAAGGGTGGCCAGCCGATCGCCGTGCACGAATTCCTCTACCCGCTCATGCAGGGCTACGACTCCGTCGCGCTCAAGGCCGACGTCGAGCTCGGCGGCACGGACCAGAAGTTCAACCTGCTGGTCGGCCGGACACTGCAGGAGCACTACGGCCAGGAGCCGCAGGTCGTGCTCACGATGCCGCTCCTCGAGGGGCTCGATGGCGTCAACAAGATGGGCAAGTCGCTCGGCAACTACGTCGGCATCGCGGAAGCCCCCGATGCGATGTTCGGCAAGCTCATGTCGATCAGCGACACGCTGATGTGGCGGTATTTCGAGCTGCTTTCGTTCCGCCCGCTCGCCGAGGTCGAGGCGCTTAAGGCGGCCGTCGTCGCCGGCCGCAATCCGCGCGACGTCAAGTTCGAGCTCGGCGTTGAGATTGTCGATCGCTTCCAGGGAACGGGTGCGGGGCCCAGGGCCCGCGATGCCTTCATCGCCCAGTTCCGCGACGGGGCGGTCCCGGTCGATATCCCGGAGCTCGAGATCGCGATCGAGGCCGCCGGGACCCGCCTCGCGACCCTCTTAAAGGAGGCCCAGCTCGTTGCGAGCACCTCCGCCGCCTACCGGATGCTCGAGCAGGGGGCCGTCCGCCTCGACGGGGAGAAGGTCAGCGACCGCGAACTCGTGATCCTGCCGGGAGGCAAGCACCTCCTGCAGGTCGGAAAGCGCGGCTTCGCCCGCGTGACGCTGCGCGCGAAGCCCTGAATTTCCAGCACTTGCGCGCTAAATGCGCATTCGCCTTTGACAGCGCGGATCGCGGCGATATACTGCGCGCCCCCTGAAGAGGCTGGCCTCGACGGGGGCCCCTGCCGACCGGTTTCGGGCCAAAAGGCAAGCCACCGGACGGCAGTTTTGTGAGCGACAAGGTGTTGACGGACCCGATATCCCGTCTATACTAGGTGGCTCACTGGCGGGTGCTGCTTAGCAGCGCGCCAAATCCCTGTAGCCTTGCGCTGCGGGCGCTTTTTAAGAATCAGCAGGTAATTTGTGTGGGGACTCGCGTCAAGCGTCTTAGGACGTTGTATTGCGAGTTCTAAGTATCCAAGCAAATTTAATTTTCGCCTTTAACAAGCGAAAGTCAGTTGTTCAAGGGTCTTGGGACAAGCTTCTTCGATGTTATTAACTGAAGAGTTTGATCCTGGCTCAGATTGAACGCTGGCGGCGTGCCTAACACATGCAAGTCGAGCGGCAGCGCGGGAGCAATCCTGGCGGCGAGCGGCGGACGGGTGAGCAATGCTTGGGAATCTGCCTATCAGTGGGGGACAACCCGGGGAAACTCGGGCTATTACCGCATACGTTCTTCGGAAGAAAGCAGGGGATCGCAAGACCTTGCGCTGATAGATGAGCCCAAGCCGGATTAGCTAGTTGGTGAGGTAATGGCTCACCAAGGCGACGATCCGTAGCTGGTCTGAGAGGACGACCAGCCACACCGGAACTGAGACACGGTCCGGACTCCTACGGGAGGCAGCAGTGGGGAATATTGGACAATGGGGGCAACCCTGATCCAGCGACGCCGCGTGGGTGAAGAAGGCCTGCGGGTTGTAAAGCCCTTTCGTTGGGGAAGAAAAGTCTCGACCTAACACGTCGGGACCGTGACGTTACCCAAAGAAGAAGCACCGGCTAACTCTGTGCCAGCAGCCGCGGTAATACAGAGGGTGCGAGCGTTAATCGGAATTACTGGGCGTAAAGCGCACGTAGATGGCTTTGTAAGTCAGATGTGAAATCCCCGGGCTCAACCTGGGAACTGCATTTGAAACTGCATTGCTCGAATGTGGAAGAGGGAAGCGGAATTCCAGGTGTAGCGGTGAAATGCGTAGATATCTGGAGGAACATCAGTGGCGAAGGCGGCTTCCTGGTCCAACATTGACATTCAGGTGCGAAAGCGTGGGGAGCAAACAGGATTAGATACCCTGGTAGTCCACGCCATAAACGATGAGAACTAGATGTCGGGAGGGTTAGCCTTCCGGTGTCGCAGCTAACGCGTTAAGTTCTCCGCCTGGGGAGTACGGCCGCAAGGTTGAAACTCAAAGGAATTGACGGGGACCCGCACAAGCGGTGGAGCATGTGGTTTAATTCGATGCAACGCGAAGAACCTTACCTGGCCTTGACATCCTAGGAAGTCTGCAGAGATGCGGATGTGCCTTCGGGAACCTGGAGACAGGTGCTGCATGGCTGTCGTCAGCTCGTGTCGTGAGATGTTGGGTTAAGTCCCGCAACGAGCGCAACCCTTGTCCTTAGTTGCCATCATTAAGTTGGGAACTCTAAGGAGACCGCCGGTGACAAACCGGAGGAAGGTGGGGATGACGTCAAGTCATCATGGCCCTTATGACCAGGGCTACACACGTGCTACAATGGTAGATACAAAGGGTTGCCAAACCGCAAGGTGGAGCCAATCCCATAAAGTCTATCGTAGTCCGGATCGGAGTCTGCAACTCGACTCCGTGAAGTCGGAATCGCTAGTAATCGTAGATCAGCATTGCTACGGTGAATACGTTCCCGGGTCTTGTACACACCGCCCGTCACACCATGGGAGTTGATTGCACCAGAAGCAGGTAGCCTAACCGCAAGGAGGGCGCCTACCACGGTGTGTTCAATGACTGGGGTGAAGTCGTAACAAGGTAGCCGTACGGGAACGTGCGGCTGGATCACCTCCTTTAAAAAGAAATCATTAAAGGTTATGGCGCGAGCCCCTTCACAAGTTACCTGTTCTGATAGTAGTTGTTGCCCGTAGGGGCAACCCGACGTAGACCCTTTAGTTCATATATACAGGGGTCTGTAGCTCAGTTGGTTAGAGCGCACCCCTGATAAGGGTGAGGTCGGAGGTTCAACTCCTCCCAGACCCACCATATCAACGGGTCTTGCGTCGAGCGTCAACCGGAAGGGGCCATAGCTCAGCTGGGAGAGCGTCTGGTTTGCAACCAGAAGGTCGTCGGTTCGATCCCGACTGGCTCCACCAGCACCAACTACTGCACGGCGTGTTATGAGTCATGCGTATCTCATTTTATTAAATGATGGCATGACTCATGACATGCGACTTCTAAAAAGAGGTCGTGTGTGTTCTTTAAAAATTCGGCAATTTGTTTTTGATGTCAAACATAAGCGAAATCGCTTAGTGTTTGGTGTCGCATTCGAGAACCAGTTGATTGTGAATTGTTATTGTTTTATCCATTAGCTCCAAATCGTTTGGGGTTATATGGTCAAGTGAATAAGCGCACATGGTGGATGCCTTGGCGACAGAAGGCGATGAAGGACGTGGTAGCCTGCGATAAGCTTCGGGGAGCCGGCAAATATGCTTCGATCCGAAGATTTCCGAATGGGGAAACCCACCGCTTAGGCGGTACTCATGACTGAATACATAGGTTATGGGAGCGAACCCGGTGAATTGAAACATCTTAGTAACCGGAGGAATAGAAATCAACCGAGATTCCGTTAGTAGTGGCGAGCGAAAGCGGATCAGCCCAGTGCTCATAATTGCGTAAGTCTCAGTGGAACAGTCTGGAAAGTCTGGCCGTAGCGGGTGATAGCCCCGTACATGAAAAGACGAACGCATGGAGTACAAAGAGTAGGGCGGGACACGTGCAATCCTGCCTGAACATAGGGGGACCATCCTCTAAGGCTAAATACTCTCTGTCGACCGATAGTGAACTAGTACCGTGAGGGAAAGGCGAAAAGAACCCCGGAGAGGGGAGTGAAATAGAACCTGAAACCGTGTGCGTACAAGCAGTGGGAGCCTCCGCAAGGGGGTGACTGCGTACCTTTTGTATAATGGGTCAGCGAGTTACTTTTAGTGGCAAGGCTAACCGAATAGGGGAGCCGTAGGGAAACCGAGTCTTAATCGGGCGTTTCAGTCGCTAGGAGTAGACCCGAAGCCAGTCGATCTATCCATGTCCAGGGTGAAAGTAGGGTAACACCTACCGGAGGCCCGAACGAACCACTGTTGCAATAGTGCGTCGATGAGGTGTGGATAGGAGTGAAAGGCTAATCAAGGCTGGCGATAGCTGGTTCTCCCCGAAAGCTATTTAGGTAGTGCCTCGTGTCATTCACCCTGGGGGGTAGAGCACTGTTTAGACTAGGGGAACATCCCGTTCTACCAAATCTATGCAAACTCCGAATACCCAGGAGTGTTATCACGGGAGACACACGGCGGGTGCTAACGTCCGTCGTGAAGAGGGAAATAACCCAGACCATCAGCTAAGGTCCCAAAGTTTCGGCTAAGTGGTAAACGATGTGGGAAGGCTAAAACAGCTAGGAGGTTGGCTTAGAAGCAGCCATCCTTTAAAGAAAGCGTAATAGCTCACTAGTCTAGTCGGCCTGCGCGGAAGATTTAACGGGGCTTAAGCCAAGCACCGAAGCTATGGGTGTAAAGATCTTCGGATCAATACGCGGTAGGGGAGCGTTCTGTAAGCCTGCGAAGGTGAACTGTGAGGTTTGCTGGAGGTATCAGAAGTGCGAATGCTGACATGAGTAACGTTAATGCGGGTGAAAAACCCGCACGCCGAAAACCCAAGGTTTCCTGAGCTATGTTAATCAGCTGAGGGTGAGTCGGATCCTAAGGCGAGACCGAAAGGTGTAGTCGATGGAAAGCAGGTTAATATTCCTGCACCGATTATTACTGCGATGGGGTGACGGAGAAGGCTAAACGATCCGGGGTTGGTTCCCGGTTCAAGGTCGTAGGGAGAGATTCCAGGTAAATCCGGAGTCTCGTTAATCCCAAGAACTGAGTACTAGGTTTCTTCGGAGACCGAAGTCGTTGACGCCACGCTTCCAGGAAAAGCCTCTAAGCTTCAGGTAATAGTTGTCCGTACCGCAAACCGACACTGGTGGGTAAGAAGAAAATTCTAAGGCGCTTGAGAGAACTCGGGTTAAGGAACTCTGCAATTTGACACCGTAACTTCGGGAGAAGGTGTGCCTTTGTTTGTGATGGGATTTACTCCTTGAGCAGATAGAGGTCTCAGATAATCGGGGGCTGCGACTGTTTACCAAAAACACAGGACTCTGCGAACACGAAAGTGGAAGTATAGGGTCTGACGCCTGCCCGGTGCCGGAAGGTTAATTGATGGGGTCAGCCGCAAGGCGAAGCTCTTGATCGAAGCCCCGGTAAACGGCGGCCGTAACTATAGAGAGACGGGTAAGCAGTTGAATATTGTAGAGTTCGGGTTAAATTTGGGACAACTAAAAAGTTGTAGTTACGTTAATAAACTTGGCCATATGCTGGAAAAACCGAGTATCCACAGGTACTCATTGCTCTCGTTAGCAGTAACGGGGGTAGTAGTTAAAATCCTCGTGGTGCGGTCAATCAGCAGGAAAGATCGGTATGCACTCGATAACGGGTGTGCACCGAAATCCTCAGAGACTTAACGCCAGGCTTCAAAAGTTTGATTTTGAAGATGATAAAGTCCGATCTGCATGGCGACATGCAGGAAAAATTCTACGGAGAGTTTTTCGCAAGAGGCGCAACAATGTGTCGCTTGTAACATTATGAACGGTCCTAAGGTAGCGAAATTCCTTGTCGGGTAAGTTCCGACCTGCACGAATGGCGTAACGCTGGCCCCACTGTCTCGACCCGAGACTCAGTGAACTTGAAATCGCTGTGAAGATGCGGCGTAGCTGCGGAAAGACGGAAAGACCCCGTGAACCTTTACTATAGCTTTACACTGAACTTTGAATTTGTTTGTGTAGGATAGCTGGGAGCCTATGAAGTGGGGACGCTAGTCTTCATGGAGGCAACCTTGAAATACCAGCCTGACACATTCGCAGTTCTAACCTTGGCCCATTATCTGGGTTGGGGACAGTGTATGGTGGGTAGTTTGACTGGGGCGGTCTCCTCCCAAAGAGTAACGGAGGAGTGCAAAGGTACCCTCAGCGCGGTCGGTCATCGCGCATAGAGTGCAATCGCATAAGGGTGCTTAACTGTGAGACGGACATGTCGAACAGGTACGAAAGTAGGTGATAGTGATCCGGTGGTTCTGTATGGAAGGGCCATCGCTCAACGGATAAAAGGTACTCCGGGGATAACAGGCTTATTCCTCCCAAGAGTCCACATCGACGGAGGAGTTTGGCACCTCGATGTCGGCTCATCACATCCTGGGG
>JANXUT010000082.1 GCA_025356075.1 Pseudomonadota bacterium
CTACATCGCCGAAGTGCCGGAGGGGCACTTCTATGGCCTGCCGGTGATCGATGGCAATGGCCACAAGGTCGCCCGCCATTACGGCGCGCCCGAACTCATGGTGCCCGAAGACGCACGGCGGGAAGTCGTCGCGGCCGATGAGCCACCCGTTCGGGCGTTTTTGAACGCCTATCTGCCCGCCGTCAATGGGCCACTCCGACATGCCCTCACTTGCATCTACACACTGACTCCGGACCGGCACTTCGTCATCGACCGGCACCCGGATCACGAAAATGTGGCGGTGGCGGCCGGCTTCTTCCCGGTCACCGGCGTGCCGCTGCCGCTCGTCAGCTACGGCGGCACGGCGATGGTCACGCTGATGGCGACCTTCGGCGTCCTCATGTCGCTCAACCGTCACCGCAAGCTGGTCGGCTCCTGAGCTTGCATACGCGCGGGCTTGCCGTCCTCCTCCTCGCGGGCGCGCTTCATGCGGCCTCGCCCGCGCACGCGCTCGATGTGAAGCGCGCCGACGTGAAGGCGTTCATCGAGGAGGTGAGCGCGCGCGACCACCTAAAGAAGGCCTGGGTCACGAAGCTCCTGAAGGCCGCCGAGGTACGCCCGCCGGTCATCGAGGCGATGACGCGCCCGGCCGAACGGGTGCGGGCGTGGTTCGAGTACCGCGCGATCTTCATCACCGACCGGCGCATCCGGGACGGCCGCGAGTTCGTCGCGGCGCACCGCGCGGAGCTCGAGGCCGCCACCCACGACACCGGGGTCCCGGGCGAAATCATCGCGGCCATCGTCGGCGTCGAAACCTCCTTCGGCCGGATCATGGGCAACTACCGCGTCATCGATGCGCTCGCGACGCTCGGCTTTGAGTACCCCGCGCGGGGCGCCTTCTTCCGCGGCGAGCTCGAGCAGTTCCTGCTGCTGGCGCGGGAGGCGAAGTTCGACCCGCTCGCCGTCACGGGCTCCTACGGCGGCGCGATGGGCGCGCCGCAGTTCATCCCGAGCAGCTACCGCGCGTTCGCGGTCGACGGCGATGGTGATGGCCGCGTCGACCTGTGGCGCAGCTGGCCCGACATCATCGCGAGCGTCGCCCATTACTTCAGCGCCCACGGCTGGCAACCGGGCGAGCCGGTCGTCGCGACGGCGACGCTGTGGGACCCGGACATCGAAGGGCTGCCGGCCGGGCACCTCGACCTCAACGATCGCATCGACTCGCTCAAGGCGCGCGGCGTGCTGTTCGAGACCCGGCTCGGCGGGGAATCACCGGCCGTGTTCCTGGCGTTGCGCGACGCCGAGGCGCCGACCTATCGCGTCGGCTTTCACAACTTCTACGTGATCACGCGCTACAACCACAGCAGCCTCTACGCGCTCGCCGTCAGCGAACTCGCCGAGGCGCTCGCCGCGACGCCGGCCGCCGGGCAGGCGAAGCGATGAGCCCGGCCGCGCGGCTCGCCGGGCTCGCCCTCGTGTGGCTCGCGACCGGCTGCCGAGAGCCGCTCGTACGGCGCGAACCGCCCGCGGGCACACCCGTTCCGCAGGCCACGGCCGTCATCCCCGAGCCCGCAACCCCCGGCGCTCAGGCTCAGGCGCAGGCCCGGCCGAGCGACCAGCAGCTGCTCGCGCTCCCCGATGCGACGCCACGCGCCGAGCCACGCGCGCGCCTCGGCAACCCCGCGTTCTACGAGGTCTACGGCACGCGCTACACCGTGCTCGCCGACAGTCACGGCTACCTCGAACGCGGCGTCGCCTCCTGGTACGGGCCTGACTTTCACGGCGAGCACACCTCGACCGGCGAGCCCTACGACATGTATTCGATGACCGCGGCGCACCGCACGCTGCCGCTGCCATCGTACGTGCGCGTCACGAACCTGCGGAACGGCCGCACGGTGGTGGTGCGCGTCAATGACCGGGGGCCTTTCAAGTCGAACCGCATCATCGACATGTCCTACGCCGCAGCGCTGAAGCTCGACATGGTTCGCGACGGAACAACGCTCGTCGAGGTCGCGGCGGTGCAGAGCAACGACCCGCCGCTTCCGCCGAGCAATCCGGCCGTGCTGTACGCACAGGCGGGCGCGTTCGCCGTCGAGGCTAACGCGACGAAGCTGCGCGACACCCTTGGCGCGCAAGGCATGCGCCACGTCTCGGTCGACGCCGATAGCACGCACGTCCCGCCGCTCTATCGGGTCCGGGTGGGACCGATCCAGACGGTGGCCGAGTACGACGCGATCGTCACCCGCCTCAAGGCGCTGGGCGTTGCGAGCCCGAAGCTCGTCACCAACTGAGGTGCGGGCGCGCTAGACTTTCTGATTCCTTTTCACGTTCCAGTTGCCCAAGGCGAAACGCACGATGCCGACTTTCCTGAACGCTTGCCTCATCTCGGTCCTGTCGCTCGCGATGCAGGCGTCGCTCGCCGCGACCTCGCCCGTCCCGCCGGCGCCGGAAGTCGCGGCGAAGGGCTACGTGCTCCTCGATGCGTTCAGCGGCCGCATCCTGGTCGGGCACAACGACACCGAGCGGCTCGAGCCCGCGAGCCTGACGAAGCTCATGTCGGCCTACGCCGTGTTCCAGGCACTCAAGGACGGCAAGCTCAAGCTGAGTCAATCCGTGCCCATCTCCACGCACGCCTGGAAGGCGGAAGGTTCGCGCACCTTTGTCGACGTCGGCTCGCAGGTGCCGGTCGAGATCCTGATCCAGGGGATGATCGTGCAGTCCGGGAACGACGCGACCATCGCGCTCGCCGAGGCGGTCGGCGGTTCCGAGGCGACCTTCGCCCAGCTCATGAACCAGTATGCGCAGCGCCTCGGCCTCAAGGGCTCGCACTGGACGAATAGCTCGGGGTTGCCGGATCCCCAGCACTACACGACCGCGCGCGACATCGGGATCCTCGGCGCCGCCCTCGTCCGCGATTTCCCCGAGTACTACAAGTGGTACTCGCAGCGCTCCTTCACCTACAACCACATCACGCAGCAGAACCGCAACGGCCTCCTCGAGCGCGACCCGACGGTCGATGGCATCAAGACCGGCCACACCGACGCCGCGGGCTTTTGCCTCGCGAGCTCCGCGCTTCGGGATGGCATGCGACTCGTGTCGGTCGTGATGGGTACGGCGAGCCCGAAGGCCCGCGAGGATGCGAGCGCGACGCTGCTCGGCTACGGCTTCAACTTCTTCGAGACCAAGCGCCTGTACGCACCCGGCACGCGCGTCGGCTCGACGAGCGTGTTCAAGGTCAGCGACCCGGTCGCGGTCGTCGTCCACGACAACCTGTACGCGACCGCGGCGCGCGGCGAGCTCGCCGGCGCCAAGACGGAGCTTGTGCTCAACACGCGGCTCATCGCGCCGCTTGCCGCCAACGCGCCGATCGGCCACCTGCGCGTGTCGCTTGGGCAGACGCTGCTCGGCGACGTGCCGGTGTACCCGGCCAGCGCCATCGAGACCGGCAACCTGTGGCGCCGGACGGTCGACACCGTCCGGCTCTGGTTCAACTGATGGCGGCGCCGCTTGCCGTCGCATACCTGAACGGCGCGTTCCTGCCGCTCGGCCAGGCGCGCATCTCGCCGCTCGACCGCGGCTTCCTGTTCGGCGATGCGGTCTACGAGGTGCTGCCCGTGTACGGCGGGCGGCCGTTCCTCGCCGCCGAGCATCTGGCGCGCCTCGAACGGAGCCTGGCCGCGCTCAGGGTCCCGAACCCGCACGGCCGCGAGGACTGGGTCGCGCTCATGCTCGACCTCATCGCCAGAAATGGCGGCGGCGACATGGGGCTCTACCTGCAGGTCAGCCGCGGCGCCGAGGCAGGTCGCAACCATGCGATGCCGAAGGGGCTGACACCCACCGTCTTCATGATGTGCTCGCCGCCGCTCGTGGAGGCTCCGGCCGTTCTCACCGAGGGCATCGCCGCGATCACGCTCGCCGATCCCCGCTGGAAGCGCTGCGACATCAAGAGCACGGCGCTCCTTGGCAACGTGCTGGCGAAGAGTGCCGCGGTCGAGGCCGGCGTCACCGAGGCGATCCTGATCGCGAACGGCGAACTCAGGGAGGGCGCATCGAGCTCGGTGCTGGTCGTTAAGGGCGGGAAGCTCTGCGCGCCGCCGGAGGGCCCGGAGATCCTGCCGGGGACCACGCGCGACCTGTGCCTGCGGCTCGCGCTTCGCGCGCGCATCGCCGTCGAGATCGCGCCGATCGCGGCCGATTCGCTCGCGGGGGCGAGCGAACTCCTCGTCTGCTTCGCCTCGCGCGGCGTGCTGCCCGTGACGCGCCTGAATGGCGCGCCGATCGGCGCTGGCCGGCCGGGCCCCGTGTGGCAGGCGCTCTACGAGGCGTTCCAGGCCTACCGGCACCAGGCCGCCGGCACGGCGCCGTTGTGAGCAACGAGGGACTGCCGCCGCCGGCCGGGCTCGAGTTTCCGTGCGATTATGCGATGAAGCTGATGGGGCGCAACACGCCCGAGTTCCGCGCGACCGTCGACGCGATCATCGCGCGGCTGCCGCCGCACGAGCCGGCGGTCGATGGCGAACGGGTGAGTCGCGACAGCACCTTCCTCTCACTGACCCGCCACGTGCACGTCGCGAGCCGCGCGGAACTCGATGCGCTCTACCGCGAGCTGCACGCGACCGGGCTCGTGCTCTACGCGCTCTAGCCGAGCCCTGCGGCGGGCACCTCGAGTGCCGGATCCGCCTCGAGCGCATCGGCAAGCTCGAGACCGCCGCCGAGCTTCAGCGTCCGCGCGAGGTGCGGCACGAGCAGGCCCGCAATGGCCCTCGGCGGCAACCGCACGCCGAGCGCCGCGAGGTCGACCACTTTAAGTCCCGCGTAGCCGCACGGGTTGATGCGCCCGAAGGGCGCGAGATCCATCGCGACGTTGAGCGCGAGCCCGTGGTAGCTCGAGCCGCGCCGGATCCGAAGCCCGACGCTCGCGAGCTTCGCGCCCTGGACGTAGACGCCGGGCGCCTCGCGCCGGGGTGCCGCGGCGATGCCGAGCTCGGCCACGAGATCGACCAGCGCGGTCTCGAGCGCGGTCACGAGGTCGCGCACGCCAAGGCCGCGGCGCTTCAGGTCGATCAACGGGTAGACGACGAGCTGGCCCGGCCCGTGGTAGGTCACCTGGCCGCCCCGATCGATGGCGATGACCGGGATGGAGCCGGCGTCGAGCACGTGGGAGGCATCGGCGTTCATGCCGAGCGTGAACACCGGCGGATGCTCGAGGCACCACAGCTCATCCGGCGACTCAGGGCCGCGCGCATCGGTGTAGCGCTGCATCGCGCGCCAGGTCGGCTCGTACTCGACGCGCCCGAGCCAGCGCGCCCGCGCGTTCACCCGAGTCCGGCGTTGTTGCGCTCGAGCGCGCGTTCGGCGCGGTAGCTCGAGCGCACGAGCGGCCCCGCGACGCATTCGAGGAAGCCGAGCCCAAGCGCCTGCGCGCGCAGCTCCTGGAACTCCGCCGGCGTCACGAAGCGCTCGACCGCGAGGTGGTTCTGTGTCGGCCTCAGGTACTGCCCGAGCGTCACGATGTCGACGGACGCGGCGCGCAGATCGCCGAGGCACTCCTCGATCTCGGTATGAGTCTCGCCGAGCCCGAGCATGAGGCTCGACTTGGTCAGCACCGCGGGCTGCATCGCCTTCGCGTGCCGGAGCACCGCGAGCGTCTGCTCGTAGCCGGCGCGCGGATCGCGCACCGGGTGGGTGAGCCTGCGCACCGTCTCGATGTTCTGCGCGAACACCTGAAGGCCGCTCTGGACGACGGTCTCGACCGCGGCGGTCGAGCCCTGGAAGTCCGGTGTCAACGCCTCGACCGCCGTCGCCGGGCAGCGCTCCTTGATCGCGCGGATGCACGCGGCGTAGTGCGCGGCGCCGCCGTCGGGGAGGTCGTCGCGGTTGACCGAGGTGAGCACGACGTACTTGAGCCCCATCAGCTCAACCGTGCGGGCGGCATTCGCCGGCTCGTCCTGATCGAGCCAGCCGCGCGGGTTGCCGGTGTCGACCGCGCAAAACCGGCAGGCGCGCGTGCACACCGCCCCCATCAGCATCAGCGTCGCGGTGCCGGCGTTCCAGCACTCGCCGATGTTCGGGCACTTCGCTTCCTCGCAGACCGTCGCGAGGCGATGCTCGCGCACGACGCCGCGGACCGCCTCGAATGCCGCGCCGGCGGCGAGCGGCGCGCGCAGCCACGAGGGCTTGCGCCCGACCGGCAGGGCCGCGCCTCCGTGGACGGCCTTCACGCCGTCACGGATCGCCGTAAACCCTTGCTGGGTAACGTATTTCTGGCCGCTCTTCGCGAGGACGACCGGGATGCCTTTGAGATCGGCCACGGGACGCCTTAAGGACCGGGGTGCGTATTCTACCGGACCCCTGAATTGACCGCCGTGAGCCGCTCGACCGTGCCGACGTCCGTCCAGGGCCCCTCGTAGAGCTCCCCCGACACGAGTCCGGCCGCGAGCGCCCGGTCGATCACGGGCTTCCATGCGCGCACCCCGGCCGCGAGCCCCGCGAAAAGCCGCGGCTGGTAGCTCGCGATCCCGGCGAACGTGAACCTTGCGGGACCGGTCAGGCGCAGCTCGCCGCACTCGAGCCCGAAGTCACCGCGCGCGTGCTCGGCAGGGTTCGGCACCAGCACGACGTGCGCGAGGCGGCCCGCCGCCGGCGCCGGCGGCGGCAGCGCGTAGTCCGAGTGCACATCGCCGTTGACGACGACGAACGGCTCGTCCCGGAAGAACGGCAGCGCATTGACGATGCCGCCCGCGGCCTCGAGAGGCTCGGGGCCTTCGTCGAACCAGTGGAGTTTGAGGCCGAACCGCGCGCCATCGCCGAGCGTGGCGATGAGCTGCTCCCCGAGCCAGGACGTGTTGATCGCGACCTCGCGGATGCCGCCGGCCGCGAGCCGCTGGAGGTGCCATTCGATGAGCGGGCGGCCGCGCACGAGAAGGAGCGGCTTCGGCGTCGAGTTCGTCAGCGGTCGCATGCGCGTGCCGCGTCCGGCCGCGAGCACCATCGCCCGCAGTGCCTTCATGCGCCCAGCCCCCGCGCCTGCGCGGCCGTAAATCCCGGCACGACGACCGCGTGCAGGAACTCCCCGAGCGCGTCGAGCTCGGGGTAGTCGGCAACCGTCTCGAGCACGTAGTCGAGGACCGTCGGGAGGTCCGCGAGGTAGCCCGCCTTGCCGTCGCGGTACCACAGGCGCGCGAACACGCCGAGTACCTTCAGGTGCCGCTGCACGCCCATGAGGTCGAACCAGCGGATGAACTCGGCATCGTGCGCGCCGGCCTTCAGTCCCGCGGCGAGCGCGCGCGCGCGGTAGCGGCGCAGCCACTCGAGCACGCGCGGCCGCGGCCAGACGATGTAGCAATCCTTGAAGAGCGAGACGAGGTCGTAGGTGATCGCACCGCGCATCGCGTCCTGGAAGTCGATGACGCCGGGGTTGCGCTCCCGCGTGACCATGAGGTTCCGCGAGTGGTAGTCGCGGTGGACGAACACCTGCGGCTGCTCGAGCGAGGAGGCGGCGAGGAGCGCCGACACGGATGCGATGAGCTCGAGGAGCGCGGCATCGGGTTCGAGCCCAAGGTGGCGCTTCAGGAACCACTCCGGAAACACCTGCACCTCGCGGTCGAGGAACTTGGCGTCGTACAGCGGCAGCGCCTCGGCGGCGGCGGCGCCCGCCACCTGGATGCGCAGGAGGGTCTCGGTCGCATCCGCGTAGAGCCGGTCGGGGTTCGCGCCCTGCCGCAGCGCCGCGAGGTAGTGCGTCGAGCCGAGATCGGTCAGCAGCAGGAAGCCCCTCGCCCGGTCGCTCTCGAGTACCGTCGGCACGTTGACGCCCATGCGGCCCAGCGCGGCGGCGACGGCGATGAACGGCGAGAGGTCCTCGCGCCCGGGCGGCGCGTCCATCGCGATGAAGCTCTGCCCGCGCGCGTGCACGCGAAAATAGCGGCGAAAGCTCGCATCGGCCGAGGCGGGCGCGAGGCCCTCGGGCGCAAGCGCGAGGTCGGTACGCAGCCACTGCTCGAGGAGTGCGAGGCGGGCGTCGGCGGGAGAAGCGGTAACGGGCGGCATGAACGATTGATTATAATGCGATAGCCCGCCAATCCCGTGGCGGCGTTCCGCCCGCAACCACCAGGCCGCGCTGTTGCCACTGCCAGACTCTCGCACCGCTCGCCCGGCGCCCCGTCGCTTCGTCCTCATCGCCCTCGTGCTCGCATCGACGCTGGCACGTGCCGACCCGCCCTGCGCCCCGCCGGCCGCCGCCAGGGCCGGCACGCCCTCGCTACCGGCCGTGCCGTCGCTGAAGGCGAGCATCGACGCCCCGATCCAGGTGACGAGCGCCGGCGCCGAGGTCGCCGACGGCGGCCAGGCGACGTTGCGGGGCCCGGTGACCGTGCGTCAGGGCGAGCGCACGCTGACGGCCAAGGAAGCAACCTACGACAGCGCCAACCAGTCCTTCGATGTCGCCGGCAACGTCGTCTACCACGACCCGCAGCTGACGGTGTCGGGCGAGGCCGCGCAGTACCGAAGCGGCGGTGGCGGCCGGTTCGAGAACGCCGACTTCGAGATCCCGGCGCGGCCTGCGCGCGGCCACGCGGACTCGATCGCGGTCGATGCGGACGGGCGGCTTGAGCTCGAGCACGTCGAGTACACCGCCTGCCCGGCCGACCACCGCGACTGGGTGCTGCACGCGCGGCGCATCGACATCGACCAGGCGGCGCAGCAGGGATTTGGCCGCAGCGTGCGGCTCGACTTCATGAGCGTGCCGATCCTCTACCTGCCGGTCATTTCCTTCCCCGTGGGCGATGCGCGCAAGTCCGGATTCCTGTTCCCCGAGTTCGGGCAATCGAGCCGCAACGGCTTCGGCCTCGCGGCCCCGTACTACTGGAACCTGGCGCCGAACTACGACGCGACTCTGACGCCGGGCTACCTGTCGAAGCGCGGCGCGACGCTCGGCACCGAGTTTCGCTTCCTGACCGACAACTCGCGCGGCGAGCTGCACAACGACTGGGTGCCGCACGACTCGAGCGCCGGCCGCGAGCGCGACCTGTTCAAGTTCAGCGAGCGCACGGATTTCACTTCGCGGCTGCGCTTCGACACCAACCTCTCCTACGCGAGCGACACGGCCTACTTCGAGGACTTCGGCCAGGGCCCGGAGGGCACCAGCGTCACCTACCTCTCCAGGAGCGCCCGGCTCACCTTCCTCGACAGCCACTGGCTGCTCACCGGGCTCGCCGAGCAATACCAGCCGATCGACGCGCTTTTCTTCACGACGCTGCCGGACGGCACGCGACCGTACAGTCCCTACACGCGCGCCCCGCAGCTCACCGTCGCCGGCCGCTGGAACGAGGGCAGCGGGTTCGGCTTCGAGGTGCGTGGCGAGGCGGTCAACTTCACGCGCGACAGCGGGATCCAGGGGATCCGCTACGAGCTTGAGCCGACCGCGAGCTTCACGTTCCGGGCGCCCGGCGCGTTCCTGGTTCCTGCGCTCGGCTGGCGGACGACGCACTACTCGCTGCGCGATGACCCGGGCGCCGACACGACGCCCTCGTTCTCCGCGCCGATCGCGACGGTCGACTCCGGGCTCACCTTCGAGCGCACCGGCAGCACGCTCCTGCAGACCTTCGAGCCACGCGCGCTCTACACCTACATTCCGTACCGCGACCAGTCGACGCTGCCGATCTTCGACACGGGCCTGCCCGACCTGAACCTGATCCAGCTCTTCCGGACGCAACGCTACGTCGGCGGCGACCGGCTCGGTGATGCCAACCAGCTCGCCTTCGGCGCGACCACCCGGTACGTCGACCTCGCCTCCGGCCGCCAACTTCTGTCGGCGACGCTCGGGCAGATCTACTACTTCACGCCGCCGCGCGTGCTGCTGCCGACGGAAACGACCGCGCCCGCCAAGACCTCCGACATCATCACGCAGGTCGACATCGCTGCGTACAAGCACTGGAACGTCGCGCTCGGCGAGCAGTGGGACCCGCACACGCAGCGCTCGGACCTGAGCGAGGTGCGCGTGCAGTACAAGCCGACCTGGGACCGCGTCGCCAACCTCGGCTACCGCTACCGCCGCGGCCTGCTCGACCAGGTCGACGGCTCCTTCGCCTGGCCGATTGCGAACTCCTGGAACGTCTACGCCCGGCACGTCTATTCGCTCAGGGACCGGGCGGCGATCGAGTCGCTCGGCGGCTTTGAGTACCAGGCATGCTGCTGGCGCCTCAGGCTCGTCGCCAGGCGCTACGTCAGCAGCTTCACCGGCACCCGCGACACGGGCATATCGTTGCAGCTGGAACTCAATGGCCTCTCCAGTGTCGGAGAACGGGCCGATGCTTTCCTCGGGCGGTCGATTCGGGGATACTCCGCGACCCCGTCCGATTCCGGGCTGGAGTGATCGTTTCATGCGCCGATACGCCAATATCCTGCTGCTTTGCACAGCCTTCCTCGCCGCGGGCGCACTCGCCCAGACGCGTGACCTCGGCGGCAAAGGCGAGCTCCTCGACCGGATCGCGGTCGTCGTCAATGACGGCGTCGTGCTGCAGAGCCAGATCGACGGGCAGATCGCCGTCGTCGCGCGGCGCCTCAAGGACCAGGGCACGCCCTTGCCCGCGCCCTCGGTCTTGAAGCAGCAGATCACCGAGCGGCTGATCCTGCAGGAGATCCAGCTGCAGCGTGCCCAGAAGCTCGGGCTCAGGGTCACGGACGAGGCGCTCAACAACGCGCTCAGGGACGTAGCGACCCAGAACAAGATCGAGTTCAGCCGCCTGCCCGATGCGCTCGCCAGCGAGGGCATCGTCTACTCCGAGTACCGCGAGCAGATCCGCCACGAGATGACGCTGTCGCTGCTCAGGCAACGCGACGTCTACACGCACATCTACGTGAGCCCGCGCGAGCTCGACCAGTTCATCACCAAGGCGTCGGCCGACAAGACCGGCCGGGTCGAGTACGACGTCTCGCACATCCTGCTCGCGCTCCCCGAGGCCGCCTCGCCGGGCCAGCTCGAGCAGGTCGAGAAGAAGGCGCAGGAGATCTACCAGCGCGCGCAGGGCGGCGAGGACTTCGGCCAGCTCGCGGTCGCAAACTCCCAGGCGCAGTCGGCGCTCGAGCGCGGCGCCATCGGCTGGCGCAAGGGCAACGAGCTGCCCTCGTTCATGGCGGACGTCGTGGTTTCCATGAAGCCGGGCGAAGTATCGGCGCCCGTGCGCACGCCGTCGGGCTTTCACATCATCCGCCTGAACGCGCAACGCAGCGACAACCAGCCGCTCCTCGTCGAGCAGCTGCACGCGCGCCACATACTCATCAAGACGAACGAACTGCAGGACGATGAGACCGTGCGCGGTCGCCTGCAGATCATCCGCGACCGGATCGCGAGCGGCGCGGACGACTTCGGTGCGATCGCGAAGGCGGTCTCTGAGGATCCGGGCTCGGGCTCCGAAGGCGGCGATCTCGGCTGGACGAGTCCGGGGACGTTCGTGCCCGACTTCGAGGCGGCGCTGTCGAAGCTCGAGGACAACGAGATCAGCCAGCCGTTCCACACGCAGTACGGCTGGCATATCGCGCAGCTCATCGGCAAGCGCACCCAGGACATGAGCACTGACGAGCGCCGCCGCAAGGCGTTTGAGCAGATCCGCGCGAGCAAGGCGGACGAGGAAACGGAGCTGTGGCTCCGCCGGCTCCGGGACGAGGCCTTCGTCGACTACCGCACCTGACGGGGGCGCATGCCCGCCGACTCCAACGACGCCCTGCCGACGCTGATCGTCTCCTCCGGCGAGCCTGCCGGCATCGGCCCTGACCTCTGCCTCATGCTGGCGTTGCGCGACTGGCAGTGCCGGCTCATTGTCGCGGCGGACCCCGAACTGCTGGCGGCGCGCGCCGCCGAGCTCGACCTCAGCGTCGTCCTCAAGCCGGTGAGCGCGACCGAGGCCGCCCCGCACCGCGCCGGTATCCTGCAGATCCTCGAGCACCGGGCGCCCGCGCCCGTCATTGCCGGTCGGCTCGATCCGGCCAATTCCCGCTACGTGCTCGACATGCTCGACACCGCGACCCGGGGCTGCCTCGCCGGGACCTTCGCCGCGATGGTGACGGCGCCGGTGCAGAAGAGCGTGATCATCGAATCGGGCGTCGCCTTCAGCGGCCACACCGAGTACCTGGCCGCGCTAACCGGCACCCCGCACCCGGTCATGCTGCTCGTCGCCGGCAAGCTCAGGGTCGCGCTCGCGACGACGCACCTGCCACTCCGGCAAGTCCCCACTGCGCTCACCGAGGACTACCTCTACGAGACGCTGACGGTGCTCGCGGCGGGGCTCAGGAGTCGCTTCGGACTCGTCCGGCCGCGCATCCTGACGCTAGGCCTCAACCCCCACGCCGGCGAATCCGGTCACTTGGGTCGCGAGGACCTCGAGGTGATCGCGCCCGCGATCGCCCGCGCCGTCGCCGCCGGCATCGCGGCGCGGGGACCGATGCCCGCCGACACCGCCTTCACGCCGCGCGCGCTCACCGATGCGGACGCGGTGCTCGCGATGTACCACGACCAGGGGCTGCCGGTGCTGAAGTACGCGGGCTTCGGCCACGCGATCAACGTGACGCTCGGGCTCCCGATCATCCGCACCTCGGTCGATCACGGCACGGCGCTCGACCTCGCCGGCACCGGCCGCGCCGATCCCGGCAGCCTCATCGCCGCACTCGAGCTCGCGCTCGCCTCGCTCAGGCTCTGATGGGGGAGCAGAAAGGCGCTTTGCCGCGGGGACCGGCGCGCAAGCGCTTCGGTCAGCATTTCCTGCACGACCCGGGCGTCATCGCGCGGATCGTCGAGGCGATCGACCCGGATCGGGAGCGGCGCCTCATCGAGATTGGTCCCGGCCACGGCGCGCTCACGTTTCCGCTGCTCGAGCGCGCCGGGCGGCTCGAGGTCATCGAGATCGACCGCGACCTGATCCCGGGGCTCATCGAGCGCGCGGCGGGGCGCGGCGAGCTCATCGCCCACGAGGCGGACGTGCTTAAGGTCGACTTCGCCTCGCTCGCGGGTCCTGGGCGGACCTTGAGGCTCTGCGGCAACCTCCCTTACAACATCTCGACGCCGTTCCTCTTCCACGTGCTCGCCGCGGGGGCGAGCCTCATCGACATGCACTTCATGCTGCAGCGGGAGGTCGTGGCGCGCATGGCCGCCCGGCCCGACACCGGCGAGTACGGGCGCCTGACGGTGATGCTGGCGGTGCACTGCGAGGTCGAGCACCTGTTCGATGTGGGACCGGGCGCCTTCCGCCCGCCGCCGGCGGTGCATTCCTCGATCGTGCGCCTCCTCCCGCACGCCTCGCCGCCCTTCCCGATCGCCGATTCCGCCCGCTTCGCCCAGGTGGTCGCGCGCGCGTTCGGCCAGCGCCGCAAGACACTGCGCAACTCGCTGAAGCACGTCGTCGACGCCGCCGGGTTCGAGGCGACCGGCATCGACGCCGGGCGGCGGGCCGAAACCTTAAGTCCCGAGGAGTTTGCCCGGCTGGCCGCGACGCCGGCGCCGGCACCGCTATAATCCCCCGAACCTAGGGGACCCGACCGATGGCGCCGACCTCCGCCCCAGAGCTTTACCGCCGCATCCTGCTGGTCGTCGACTTGAACGACGACATCGGCCGGCTCGGTGGCCGCGCGCGCTCGGTCGCCGCCGCCTGCGGCGCGCAGCTCTCGCTCCTGCACGTGGTCGAGTACGTGCCGGTGGAGCCGATGGGCGAGACGCTCTTGCCTGCGATCGAGGTCGAGGAGGAGCTCATCAAGCGCGCCACGCAGCGCCTGCAGGAACTGGCCGCGGGCCTTGGCCTGCCCGCCAGCGCCTGCCGGGTCGAGGCCGGCAACACCAAGTCCGAGATCGTCAGGGTCGCCGCCGAGACCGGCAGCGATCTCATCGTGATCGGCAGCCGCGAGCGGCACGGCCTCTCGATACTCGTCAACCTGACCGAGGATTCGGTCCTGCACGCCGCGCACTGCGACGTGCTGGCGGTCCGCCTCAAGTAGCACCATGCAAGAACAAAGCCCCCGCATCGTCGTCGCCGTCGCGACCTCCTACGTCGAGGAGCAGTCCGACCCGCGCGAAAAGCGCTTCGTGTTCGCCTATACGATCACGATCAAGAACGAGGGCGAGGTGCCGGCGCGCCTCATGAACCGCCACTGGATCATCACCGATGCGAACGGCAAGGTGCAGGAAGTGCACGGCGAGGGCGTCGTCGGCGAGCAGCCGCACTTAAAGCCCGGCCAGGGCTTTCGCTACTCGAGCGGCGCCGTGCTCGAGACGCCGGTCGGCGCGATGCAGGGCAGCTACGAGATGGTCGCCGACGATGGCAAGCGTTTCGATGCGCCGATCGCGCCCTTCTCGCTCGCGATGCCGGGCGTCGTGCACTGACCCGATGGCGGTCTACGCGATCGGCGACCTGCAGGGCTGCTACGACGAACTGCGCCGCCTCCTCGACAAGCTCCAGTTCGATCCCGGCCACGACCGGCTGTGGCTCACGGGTGATCTCGTCAACCGCGGGCCGGGGTCGCTCGCGGCGCTTCGGTACGTCCAATCGCTCGGGCCCGCCGCCGCGGTGGTGCTCGGCAACCACGACCTCCACCTGCTCGCGCTCGCGGCGGAGCCCTCGCCCCGCCCGCGCAAGAGCGACACCTTAGGCGCCGTGCTCGCAGCGCCCGATCGCGACGAACTGCTGGGTTGGCTGGTTACGCTGCCACTCGTGCACACGGAGCCCGCCCTCGGCTGGTCGATGCTGCACGCGGGTCTCCCGCCCCAGTGGGACATCGCGACCGCCCTCGCCTGCGCTCGCGAGGTCGAGGCGGCGCTCACCGCCTCGCCGCGCGAGTTCTTTCAGGCGATGTACGGCGATGACCCGCCCCGGTGGTCGGCCTCGCTCGCGGGTGTCGAGCGGCTCCGATTCACCGTCAACTGCCTGACGCGCATGCGTTTTTGCACGGCCGACGGCCGGCTGCTCCTCGACCTCAAGGGGCCGCTCGGGAAGGAGCCGCCGGGGGCGCTCGCCTGGTTCCAGGTGCCGGGGCGCAAAAGCGCCTCCGAGCGCATCGCCTTCGGCCATTGGTCGGCGCTCGGATTCTACGAAGGGGATGGCGTCGTCGGGCTCGACAGCGGCTGCGCCTGGGGCGGCGCACTGACCGCGTTTCGCCTCGATCGGCACGCACCGCCCGTGCAGGTCGAGTGCCCGGTCGCGGCTACGCTCGACGTCACCTGAGCGCGCGGTGCTACCCGCCACTTACCCGGTGGCGCGAGACTTCAGGAGCGCGAGATGCTGACGTACGTCTACGTGGGAACGAACGACCTTGCGCGCGCGATCCGCTTCTACGAGGCGACGCTCGCGCCGCTCGGGCTGCCGCGCTGTGTCACCGGCGACCCCGACTGGGACCGCACCTCGGCCGGCTGGGGACTCTACGAGGACGGCGGCGCGCGCGAGCTCGCCTTCTGGGTCGGCACGCCCTTCGACGGGCGCGCGGCCTCCGTCGGCAACGGCAGCATGGTCGCGTTTCGCGCGGCGTCGTGGCGGGAAGTCGATGAGTCCCACGCCGCCGCGCTCGCGCACGGCGGCACCGACGAGGGTGCGCCGGGCCTGCGCCCGCACTACGGCCCCGACTTCTACGCCGCGTACGTCCGCGATCCCGACGGCAACAAGCTCGCGGCGGTCTCGCGCGGCTTCAGGACCCGACCCTAGCCGGCGGGCGCCGCCCCGGGCAGGCCCTTACTTGGCGGCGGCCACCGGTACCGGCTTCGAGGGCGGCAGCGCGCCGAGCACGCCGAACTTGAGGTAGATCCCGGACGGGTTCGACTGGTGCGGCACGCAGCTCATGCGACTCACGAGGTCGCGCGTCGTGAACGTCGGCAGGATTTCCTTCGCGAACTGATCGACGAGCTCGCAATCGCCGCTGTCGATGTCGTGCGGCAGGCGCGCGGTGATCTCGACCGAGCGCCAGGCGCCGACGCCGGGCTCCGGCGGCTCCGGCACCTTGTCCTTGCCAGCTGCATCCTTGGCCGGGGCGGGTGGCGGTGCGCCGGCCGGGGCGAGCGTGTGGTAGGTCATGCGCACGGTCGCGATGCGGTCGGGCACGCCACCGGGGGAGGCGCAGGTGCTCGTGAGCTTGAAGTCCGGGCGGGCACCGGTGAGCCTCAGGAGCGTGGTCAGTTTCGACTGGAGCCCGTCGCAGGAGTAGCGCGACGTGAAGCCCATGAACGTGAAACTGTCCTGGTGCTTTTGCCAGGTGCCCTCGACCGGAGGCTCAGCCGCCGCGAGGGCCGCTCCCGACAGCCCGAGTCCCGAAACCGCTACCGCGATGGTCAACAGACGTTTCATGGTTGATCTCCGAGGCTGAGGGAACCAATCCGGTGGACCGCCCCCGCGGCGCACAGTTCCGGCGATCGCTCGATCCCGACCGCTATAATGGACCGGGAGCCGCTCATGAACCCAGCCCCCCCCTTCAACCTGCAGCGGTTCATCGAGGAGCACCGGGCTGAGCTCAAGCCCCCGGTCGGCAACCGCCAGGTATTCCCGTCGGGCGACTTCGTGATCATGGTCGTCGGGGGTCCCAACGCGCGGAGCGACTTCCACGTTGACCCGGGGGCCGAGTTTTTTTACCAGCTCGAGGGCACGCTGACCCTGAAGACGATGCAGGCCGGCCGCCCGCTCGACTACGCGGTGGGCCCGGGCGAGGTGTTCCTGCTGCCGCCGCTCGTCCCGCACTCGCCTAAGCGACCGGCGGGCTCCGTCGGGCTCGTCGTCGAGCGGCGCCGAACGGACGCCGAGCGCGATGGCTTCCAGTGGTATTGCGCCAGCTGCCACGTGCTCCTCTACGAGGAGTTCTTCGCGCTCAGCAACATCGAGACGCAGTTTCCACCGATCTTCGAGCGGTTCTACCAGGACCCGACCCGCCGCACCTGCCGCCACTGCGGCACGGTGCTGGCGCGCCCCGCCGCGGCCGCCGTCCCGTGAGCGAGGTGCTTGTCGCCTTCGGCGGCCACCACTACGCGGCCGACCTTTCCGACCCCCTGTCGCTCGCGATGCCGCTCGATTTTGACGGGGTGCAGCCGAACCACTTCGGTGCGCCGCCGGCGCACGCCCGCCCGCTCGAGGACGGTGCATTCGTGGGTGATGTGCGCGCGGGCGGCAGCGTCAACTGCGAGGCGCTATCGCTCGTCCCGCACTGCAACGGCACGCACACCGAATGCGTCGGGCACCTGACTTCCGACCGGATCGCGGTGCACGAAATATTGCGGGGCGGCCTCTTCATCACGCGTCTCGTCTCGATCCGGCCCGAGCCCGCGCCCGCGGCCGGGGACACGCCGGATCCGGACGCCCTGGCCGGTGAACCCGTCATCACGGCCCGCCTCCTCGAGCGGGCGCTCGCGGCCTTCCCTGGCGCCGCCGAGGCGCTCGTGATCCGCACGTTGCCGAACGACGCGAGCAAGCTGGCGAGGCGCTACCAGGGCGAGGCGCCGGCGGCCTACCTCACGGCCGAGGCCGCCAACGCGCTGGTCGCACACGAGGTGCGCCACCTGGTCGTTGATCTGCCCTCGATCGATCGCGCCCACGACCGCGGCCGGCTCATCGCGCATCGGCGCTTCTTCGGGCTCGCCGGCGACTCGAGGCGCGCGCACGATGCGACGCGCCGCGAGGCGACCGTGACCGAGCTCGCCTGGATCGCCCCGACGATCCACGACGGCTGGTACCTGCTCGACCTGCAGCTGCCCGCCTTCATGAGCGATGCGGCGCCGAGCCGGCCGCTCCTCTACCCGGCGCGTCGGCATGACTGAGGCGGTGGACGAGGCGATGGCGGCGCGCGCGCTCGATGCCGCCGATCCGCTCGCGGGCTTTCGCGCGCGCTTCCGGCTGCCCGAGGCCGCCGACGGGACGCCTGCGCTCTACCTCTGCAGCAACTCGCTCGGGCTCATGCCCGTCGATGCCGGCGCGCGCATCGCCGAGGTGCTCGACAGCTGGGCGCGCCAGGGCGGCGGCGGGCACGAGGCGGGCAAAGCACCCTGGCTCACCTTCCACGAGCAGTTCGCCGAGCCGCTCGCGCACCTCGTAGGCTCCGCGAGCGGCGAAGTGGTCGCGATGAATACGCTCACCGTGAACCTGCACCTCCTCCTCGTCAGCTTCTATGCGCCGACCACGACCCGCCACCGGATCCTCATCGAACGCGCGGCATTTCCGTCCGATCGCTACGCAGTCGCCTCGCAGCTCGCCTTCCACGGCCGCCGCCCCGAGGAGTCGCTCATCGAGATCGGCCCGCGGCCGGAGGAGGAAGTGCTGCGCACCGAGGATGTGATCGCGGCGATCGAGCGAGCGGGTCCGACGCTTGCGCTCGTGCTGCTGCCGGGCGTCCAGTACCTGACGGGCCAGCTACTCGACATTGAGGCGATCAGCCGATGCGCGCGGGCGGCGGGCGCCTGCGTCGGCTGGGACCTCGCGCACGCGATCGGCAACGTGCCGCTCGCGCTGCACGACAGCGGCGCGGATTTCGCGGTCTGGTGCAGCTACAAGTACCTGTGCGGCGGCCCGGGCGCCGTCGCGGGCGCGTTCGTGCACGCCCGCCACGCGCACGCGACCCGGCTCCCGCGCTTCGCCGGCTGGTGGGGCCACGATGCGGCGAGCCGCTTCGACATGCCCGCCGAGTTCGTGCCGATGGCCGGCGCCGAGGGCTGGCAGCTGTCGAACCCGCCAGTGCTCGCGCTCGCCCCGCTCGCCGCGGCGCTCACTCTGTTCGATGCGGCGGGCATCGAACGCCTGCGCGAGAAATCGCTCGCCCTCGGGCGCTTCGCGCGCGAGACGATCCGGCGCCGCCTGGGCGGCCGCGTCACGCTGATCACCCCCGACGCTCCCGCCGAGCACGGCGCGCAGCTGTCGCTGAAGGTCGCAGGTACCCCCGGCCGCGGCCGCGCGGTGCACGCTGCGCTTCAAGCCGCGGGCGTCATCGGCGACTGGCGCGAGCCCGACGTGATCAGGCTCGCGCCGGCGCCCCTCTACAACACCTACGGCGAGGTCGAGCGCGCGATCGGTCACCTCGCGCGGGCCCTCGCGGCGCCATGAAGGAACCGGTCACGATCCTCGGCGCCGGCTGCACCGGCCCGCTGCTCGCCGCGCTCCTCGCGCGGCGTGGCTTCCCGGTGCGGATCTTCGAGCGGCGCCCGGACCTGCGTAGTGGCACGCACGGCGCCGGCCGCTCGATCAACCTCGCGCTTGCGGCCCGCGGCCTCGCGGCGCTCGAGCGGGCGGGGTTCATGGAGGCGATCCGCCCGCTGCTCGTGCCGATGCGCGGGCGCATCGTGCACGACCTTGAGGGCAACACGCGCTTCCTCGCCTACGGCCAGCGGCCGCACGAGCTGCTCTGGTCGGTGCCGCGCCTTGGCCTCAACCGCGTGCTGACCGACGCCGCGGAGGATCGTGGCGTCGAGTTCCACTTCGAACACGCCGCGCGGCGCGCCAACTTCGCGACCGGGCGCATCGAGATCGAGGACCTGGCGACCTCGCGCCGCTTCGAGGTCGCGATGAGCCCGGTCATCGGCGCGGACGGCTCGGGGTCGACGCTGCGCGCCTCGATGGTCGAGGCGGGCCGCGGTACGGCGCGCGAGGAGCCGCTCGAGCACCTCTACAAGGAGCTCACGATCCCGGCGCGCCGGGACGGCACGCACGCGCTCGCCTCGGGGGCGCTGCACATCTGGCCGCGCGGCGGCTACATGCTGATTGCGCTCCCGAACGTCGATGGCACGTTCACGGCGACGCTGTTCCTCGCCGCGACCGGAGGCCCCATCAGCTTCGCGGCGCTGGGCTCGAGGAAGGCGGTGCTCGCGTTCTTCGCCCGGCAGTTCGCCGACGTCACGCCGCTCATCCCCGATCTCGCCGAGCAGTTTGAGCTAAACCCCACCGGGCGGATGTCGACGATCTACGCGGCGCCGTGGCAGGTCGGCGGCCAGGCGCTCCTGGTCGGCGATGCCGCGCACGCGATCGTGCCATTCCACGGCCAGGGCATGAACTGCGCGTTCGAGGACTGCCGCGTGCTTGATGACCTCGTGGCGGCGGGGCTCGGCTGGGCCGAGGCGTTTGCGCGCTTCGATGCGCTCAGGCGCGAGGACACCGCGGCGATCGCCCGCATGGCGGTGGAGAACTACACCGAGATGCGCGACACCGTGCGCGATCCCTTGTTTGCGCTGCAGAAGGAGCTCTCGCTCGAGCTCGAGCGGCGCCAGCCCAGCCGCTTCATCCCGCGCTACTCGATGGTGATGTTCCACGACGAGATCGCCTACGCCGAGGCCGAACGGCGCGGGGCGCTGCAGAGCGTGTTGCTCGAGGAAGCGACCCGCGGCTGCCGGGAACTCGATGAGATCGACCTCGGGAAGCTCGAGGCGAGGGTCATCGAGAGGCTCTCGCCCGTCAGCTCACCCGCCGTACGAGGGTGACGAAGGCGTAGGGGTACTCGTGCTTCTCATCGGCCGGGCGCGCCTCGCGGCCGCGCTCCTGCCACTCGCCGGGCTCGAGCGCCGGGAAGTACGCGTCGCCCTCGACCTCGGCCTCGACCTCGGTGAGGTAGACGACAGCAGCGCGCGGCAGGCAAAGCCGGTAGACCCCGGCGCCGCCGATGACCCTGAGCGCATCGACGGCACCGGCCGCGGCGACCGCCGCATCGAGCGAGTGCACGACGGTCGCGCCCGCCGGGGCGAAGTCGTGGCGCGTGCTCAGCACGATGTTCTGCCGGCCCGGCAACGGCCGGCCGATACTGTCCCAGGTGCGCCGGCCCATCAGGATCGGCAGTCCCATCGTCAGGCGCTTGAAGTACCTGAGGTCCTCGGGCAAGTGCCAGGGCAACTGGTTGCCGCGCCCGATGACCCCGTTACGGGCCCTCGCCACGACGAGTTCGAGCCGTGGAAGTGTGACCGGCGTCGCGATTGACATAATGGCCCGAAAATGTGAACGGCTCGTTGGCTATCGCCGGCCGCCTCTTTATATCCTGTCGCCGTCATCGACGTCAGGCGCCCGGATGGCGCGGCCACCGGTGACTGGTTGACCTGGTGATGGTACGGCTTGCGACTGCAGTGAGGCGGTCACAGCTATCCACGCCGCCGCGGGGGAGTTGTTGGCCCCCGCGGCGGTTTCTCCTTCCCCCGAGTCTTCCCGCTGCGGACTACTTTTCGCGCCTGCGTCCGCGGCGCTAAGCCCGTGGCTGCCGCGGCGATTGGCGCACTGCGGCGCAAGATCGCCTAGACTCGTCCGCCATGATTCTGCTCCTCGACGTCGGCAATACCCGCGTGAAGTGGGCGTGGCTCGAATACCTCGAGATCGCACCGGCGGGCGCGGTCGCCCACGATGCGACCCACCGCAGCTGGCAGCGCGAGATCGAGGCGGATGGCCTTAGGCCCCGGCGCATCGTCGCCGCGAGCGTGGCGGGGCCGTCCTTCGCCGCGGCGCTGACCCTCTGGGCGCGGGACCACTACCGGGTGGAGCCTGAGTTCGTGAGCGCGAGCGCGGAACTGTGCGGCGTCCGCACTGCCTACGCGCGCCCCGCGGCGCTTGGCGTCGATCGCTGGCTCGCGCTCATCGGCGCGTGGCGGAACCGCCCGCAGCCGACCTTGATCGTGAGCGGCGGCACCGCCGTCACGATTGACGCGCTCGATGGCAACGGGCAGCACGTGGGCGGACTCATCGTGCCGGGGCTGCAGATGATGCGCGACGCCCGTGCCCGCTTCGGTGGCGACGCCGACTACCTGACCGACGCCGCGACCTTCGGCGCCGTGCCGACCGAGCCGCCCGGTGACCCGGTGCTGCCGCTTCTCGCCGCGCTCGCCGATCGCTCGGTCGATGAATTCGCGCGGCGCGTCGGTGTCCTGCCCCGCGTGCTACTGACGGGCGGCGATGCGCGCGCGATCGAACCTTACCTGACCCGCCCGGGCGAGCTCGTGCCCGACCTCGTGCTGACCGGGCTCGCCATCGTTGCAACCCGAGGACCGGAAAGTGGCTGAGACCCTCGAGAGCGTGATGCGGCGGATCGAGGCGCGCTCCGATGAGCTCGTCGCCCTGACGCAGGACCTCGTGCGGATCCCGACCGTGAACCCGCCGGGCGACGCCTATCGCGAGTGTGCGCAGTTCCTGGGCTCGCGCCTCGCGCGCCGCGGCTTCGACGTCGAGTACGTGCGCGCCGAGGGCTCGCCCGGGGACTCCGATCGCTACCCGCGCACCAACATCATCGCCCGTCACGCCGGCGCTACTCCCGGCCGCTGCGTGCATTTTAACGGCCACATCGATGTCGTCGCGCCCGGCAACGGCTGGAGCTTCGATCCGTTCGCGGCGACGCTTTCGAACGGGCGCATCTACGGCCGCGGCACCTGCGACATGAAAGGCGGGCTCGCCGCCGCCGTCATCGCGGCGGAATCGCTGCTCGAGTCCGGCCTTACGCTGCCCGGCGCGATCGAGATCTCGGGCACGGTCGATGAGGAATCCGGCGGCTACGGAGGTGTCGCCTACCTCGCCGAGCGCGGCTGGTTCAGCCCCGGGCGCGTCGATCACGTGATCATCCCGGAGCCGTTGAACGTCGACCGGGTCTGCATTGGCCACCGCGGCGTCTGGTGGGCCGAACTCGAGACGCAAGGAAGGATCGCCCACGGCTCGATGCCCTTCCTCGGTGACTCGGCGGTGCGGCACATGGGCGCGGTGCTCGAGCGCTTCGAGCACGAACTCATGCCCGCGCTCGCCGCCCGCCGGACCGTGATGCCGGTCGTGCCCGACGGCGCGCGGCAGTCGACGCTCAACGTCAACTCGATCCACGGTGGCGAGGCCGAAGGGCATGGCGGGCTGCCCTCGCCCTGCGTCGTGGATTCCTGCCGCATCGTCATCGATCGTCGCTTCCTGGTCGAGGAGACGCTCGAGGGCGTCAAGGCGGAGATGACCGGCCTCCTCGACGGGCTCGTGAAGGGCCGCAAGGGATTTCGCTACCGGCTGAAGGACCTCTTCGAGGTGCTGCCGACGATGGCCGACGTCGAGGGCCCGGTCGTGAGCGCGACGCGCGCCGCCGTGCGCGCGGTGCTCGGCCGCGAGGCGAGCATCGTGTGCTCGCCGGGAACGTACGACCAGAAGCACATCGACCGGATCGGCAAGCTGAAGGAGTGCATCGCCTACGGGCCCGGCATCCTCGAGCTCGCCCACCAGCCGGACGAGTACGTCGCGGTCGATGACCTCGTCAACTCCGCCAAGGTGCTCGCCCGCGCGGCGCACGCGCTCCTAACGCGCACTCCATGAGCCAGGCACGAGGCGCCCTCGTCCTCGGGCTCGCGCTCTACCTCGCCGTCGGCGCGACGACGGCGGCGGCGCCGGCCGCGCACGCCGACGGCGTGCTGACGATCGGGCTCGCGCTCGAGCCGCCCAATCTCGACCCGACCGCGACCTCCGCCGAGGCGACCGAGGACGTCGTCTACGCGAACCTCTTCGAGGGCCTGACCCGCATCGACGCCGATGGCCGCGTGGCGCCCGCGCTCGCCGAGCGCTGGAGCGTGAGCCCGGACGGGCTGCACTACCGGTTCTTCCTGAGGCCTGGCGTGCGCTTCCACGACGGCACGCCGCTCTCGGCGCTCGATGCGAAGTACTCGCTCGATCGCGCCCGCGCCGCCGACTCCGCCAATCCGCTCAACGCCCTGCTCGCGCCCGTGACGGCGGTCGAGGTCAAGAGCGAGCTCGTCCTCGAGGTCGACCTCGCGCGCCCCGTCGCCGATCTGCTGACTTACCTCGGCTGGGGCAACCTCGTGATCATGAACGCCGCAACGAGCGCCAATGCCGCGACCCACCCGGTCGGCACGGGGCCGTTTCGCTTCGGCGAGTGGCGCAAGGGCGATGCGGTTGTGCTCGAGCGAAACGAGGACTATTGGGGAGCGCGCGCGCGTCTCGCGCGCGTGACCTACCGTTTCATCCCCGACTCGAGCACGAGCCTCGCGGCGTTGAGCGCAGGCGACGTCGATGCGTTCTCCAACTTCACGGCGCCCGAGAACCTCGCGGCGCTCAAAGCGGACCCGCGCTTCGAGGTCGTGGTGGGCTCGACGGAAGGGAAGACGCTGCTGGCGATCAACAACGCGCGGCCCCCCTTCACGGACCTGCGCGTGCGCCGCGCGTTCGCCCTCGCCATCGACCGCGCCGCGATCATCAAGGGTGCGATGTACGGCTACGGCGCGCCGATCGGCAGCCACTTCGCGACCCACCAGAGGGGTTACATCGACCTCACCCAGCGTTACCCGTACGACCCCGCCAAGGCGCGCGCGCTCCTCGCCGAGGCGGGTTTCCCGCACGGCTTCAGCGTCACGCTCAAGCTCCCGCCACCCTACTACGCGAGGCGCAGCGGCGAGATCATCGCCTCCCAGCTCGCCGCGATCGGCATCCGCGTGCGCCTCGAGAACATCGAGTGGGCGCAGTGGCTCGAGCAGGTGTTCAAGAATCGCGACTTCGACCTGACGATCGTCTCGCACACCGAACCCCTCGACTACGACATCTACGCGCGCCCCGGTTACTACTTCGGCTACTCGCGCCCCGCCTACCAGGCGCTGCTCGAGACGCTCTCGAGGACGCTCGACCCCGAGGAGCGCACGCGACTCCTCGGGGACGTGCAGCGGATGCTCGCCGACGATGCGGTCAACGTGTTCCTGTTCGAGCTGCCGAAGCTCGGCGTCTGGCGTCGCAGCGTCCACGGGCTCTGGCACGACCAGCCGGTGCAGGGGGTGCCCGTCGCGGCTGCGTGGTCGGATGCGGCGGTAGCGGGCACGTCGGGCGCCCTGTCCGGGCGCGTCGTGGCGGGGCTCCTCGGCAGCGTCGGGCTCCTGACGCTCGTGCTCGGGGCTGCCGCGGTCGCCCGCCACGTGACGCCCTACTACCTGCTCGCTCGCCTCGGCAGCCTCGCGCTCACGCTCCTCGTCGCTTCCGTCGCGATCTTCGTGCTCATCGAGATCCTGCCGGGCGATCCGGCGGCGTACATGATGGGACTCAATGCGACGCCGGCCGCCATCGCGCGCCTGAAGTCCGACTACGGCCTCGATGCCTCGCCGCTCGCCCAGTACGGCGCCTGGCTCGGCGGGATCGCGCGGGGGGATCTCGGCATCAGCTACACCTATCGGGTACCGGTGGCGAGCCTTATCGCCGAGCGGCTCATCGTGTCGGCGCCGCTCGCGCTCTACGCGCTCCTGCTCGCCGTGCTGATCGCCTTCCCGCTCGGCCTCGCGGCGGCCGGCGCTTCGCGTCGGCGCACCTCGAACTCGCTCATGGGTGTCGCGCAGGTCGGGCTCGCGATCCCGAACTTCTGGCTCGGCATCCTGCTGATCCTCGTGTTCGCGGTCGACCTCGCGTGGTTCCCGGCGGGCGGCTTTCCCGGCTGGCAGGCGGGTTTGGGTCCTGCCCTCCGGGCGCTCACGCTGCCGGCGCTTGCGCTCGCGGTACCACAGGGCTGCATCCTCGCGCGCGTGCTCCACGGCGCGCTCAGCGAGGCGCAGGGTGAGGACTACGTGCGCACCGCGCGCGCCAAGGGCCTCACGCGCCGGCAGGCGCTCTGGCGCCATGCGCTGCCGAACGCGCTCGTGCCGGTCCTGACGGTACTCGGGCTGCAGTTCTCGTTCCTGCTGGCGGGTGCGATCCTGGTCGAGACGGTGTTCTCGCTCCCCGGGCTCGGCCGGCTCATCTTCCAGGCGACCGTGCAGCGCGACCTCATCGTCGTCAGGAGCGTCGTGCTCCTCCTCGTGGCTGCGGTCGTCGTCGTGAACTTCCTCGTCGACATCGCCGCCTCGATCATCGACCCGCGGCCGCGGCAGGGCACCCGGTGAGCGCCGCGCGCGTGACGAAAGCCACGCCGCCGCGCGACGGCGCGTTCATCGCCGGCGCCTCGATCGCCGCGCTCCTCCTCCTCGCGGTCGCCGCGAACATGCTCGGCGCGTTCGACCCAGGTCTCGCGCTCAACGTCGATGCGCGCTTCCTCGCCCCGGGCGCCCGGCACTTCCTCGGCACCGATGCGCTCGGCCGGGACGTGGCCGCGATGATCGCCGCCGGCGCGACCGCATCGCTCGGCGTTGCGCTGTGCGCCGTCGCCGTCGGGCTCCTCGGCGGCGTGCCGCTCGGGCTCATCGCGGCCGCGCGTGGCGGGCTCGCCGACGAGGGCGTCGCGCGGCTCAACGACGTGCTGTTCGCGCTCCCGCCGCTCCTGCTCGCGGTGCTGCTCGCCGCGACGCTCGGGCCCGGGGCGCTGACCGCGATCCTCGCGCTTGGCCTTTTCAACATCCCGGTATTCGCGCGCATCACGCGCGCGAGCGCGCGCACGCTGCTCACGCGCGACTTCGTCAATGCGGCGCGGGTCGCGGGCAAGGGCCCGCTCGCGATCGGCTTCCAGCACCTCCTGCCCAACTTGAGCGGCCTCCTCATCGCGCAGGCGACGATCCAGATCGCGCTCGGCATCGCGGCGGAGGCAGGTCTTTCCTACGTCGGGCTCGGCGCCCAGCCGCCGGCGCCAAGCTGGGGCCGGATGCTGCACGACGCCCAGACCCTGACCGCGATCGCGCCGTGGCTCGCCTGGTTCCCGGGAATTGCGCTCGCGGGCAGCGTGCTCGGCTTGAGCGTGCTCGGCGACAGGCTGCGCGAGCGGCTCGACCCCCGGGCGAGGCGCTGACGGTGGCGCTCCTTACGGTCCGCGATCTGTCGGTCGAGATAGGCGGCGTGCGCGTACTCGATGGGATTTCCTTCGAGCTCGCGGCCGGCGAGGTCCTCGGGCTCGTCGGCGAATCCGGCTCCGGGAAATCGCTGACCGCCCTGGCGCTCAGCCGCCTGCTGCCCCCGGGCGCGACCAGCACGGGCGAGGTGCGGCTCGAGGATCGCGACCTCGGCACGCTGTCCGAGCGCGAGCTCTGCGGCGTCCGCGGTCGCGGCATCGGCATGGTGTTCCAGGAGCCGGCGACGGCGCTGAATCCGCTCCTTCGCATCGGCGCGCAGGTCGCCGAGACCGTGCGGGCGCACCGGCGCGTCTCGCGGCGCGATGCGCTGCTCGCCGCCGCGGGCGCGCTCGCGCGGGTCGGCCTCGATCCCGGCAGCATTCCCGGGGAACGCTTCCCGCACGAGCTCTCCGGCGGCCAGCGGCAGCGCGTCGCGCTCGCGCTCGCGACCGTGCTTGCGCCGCGCGTGCTCATCGCCGATGAGCCGACGACCGCGCTTGATGTCGCAACCCAGGCGCAGATCCTCGCGCTCCTCAAGACCCTCGCGGCGACCGAGGGCATGGCGATCCTCCTGATCAGCCACGACCTTGCCGTGGTCGGTCAGTTCGCCGACCGGCTCGCGATCCTGAACGGCGGGCGCATCGTCGAAACGGGCCCGACGCGCGCCGTGCTCGGCGCCCCGGCCGACGGCTACACCAGGCGGCTTAAGCGCGACTTCGGGCTCGGCGGCGTGACGCTCGCGCCCGGCCCGGGCGCGCCGCGTCCGCTCCTCCTCGCGCAGGACCTCGTGCGCGAGTATCCCGGTGCGCGCACCGGGCTCCTCGGCCGGCGCCTGCCGAAGCGAGCCATCGACGGCGTCAGCCTCACGCTCGCCGAGGGCGAGCGCGTGGGGCTCGTGGGTGAATCCGGCAGCGGCAAGTCGACGCTGGTGCGCCTGCTGCTCGCGCTCGATGCGCCAAGCGCCGGCAGCCTCGAGCTTGACGGTCGGCGCTTCGCCGCGCGCGGCGCGGCGCCGGCACGGAGCCAGCGCCGGCTCGTGCAGGCCGTGTTCCAGGATCCGTTCGGGAGCCTGAACCCGCGCTTCACCGTCAGGCGCATCATCGCCGAGCCACTCGGTCTCCTCGAGGCGCCGCTCGCACCGGCCGAGCAGGCGCGGCGCGTCGGCCGCGCGCTCGCGGATGTCGGCCTCGGCGCGGACGCCCTCGCGCGCTACCCGCACGAGTTCTCGGGTGGGGAGCGCCAGCGGATCGCGCTCGCGCGCGCACTCGTCATCGAACCGAAGCTGCTGATCCTCGACGAGGCGGTCTCGGGGCTCGACGCCTCGCTCCGCTCGCAGATCCTCGAGCTCCTCGCGGGCTTGAACGCGAGCCGCGGGCTCGGCTACCTGATCGTCTCGCACGACCTAGGGGTCGTGCGCGCCACCACCGAGCGGCTCCTCGTCATGCATGCGGGGCGGATCGTCGAGGCAGGTCCCACAGCCGAGGTGCTAGGCGCACCCCGCCACCCGTACACTCAAGCGCTGATCGCCGCGACCCCGGACCTCGGGCGGATCGCGGGCGTGTCACCGACCGGAGCGTGAGCCGATGAGCCTACCGTTTGCCGCTGAACTCCTGCTGATCGGCGGCGACTGGCGCGCGGCCGAAGCGGGCGAGACACTGCCCGTCGAGGACCCCTCGACCGGGGCGGAAATCGGCCGCATCGCGCGCGGCAGGTCCGCCGATGTCGATGCGGCGGTCGCCGCGGCGCGCGGCGCGCTCGGCGGCGCGTGGGGCGGGCTCGCCGCGTTCGAGCGCGGCCGGCTGCTCGCGCTGCTCGGCCACGCGGTACGCGAGCGTGCCGATGCGCTCGCCGCGCTCGAGGTGATGGATGTCGGCAAGCCGCTCACGCAGGCACGTGCCGATGCGATCGCGCTCGCCCGCTACCTCGAGTTCTACGCCGGCGCCGCCGACAAGCTGCACGGCAGCACCATCCCGTTCCTCGGCGACTACACCGTCTATACGCTGAGGGAGCCGCACGGGGTCACGGCCCACATCATCCCGTGGAACTACCCGATGCAGATCATCGGCCGATCGGTCGGCGCCGCGCTCGCCGCCGGCAACGCCGCCGTCATCAAGCCGGCCGAGGAGGCCTCGCTCACGACGCTCGCGTTCGCCAGGCTCGCGACCGAGATCGGGTTCCCGGCGGGCGCGATCAACGTGCTCCCCGGGCTCGGCGAGGAGGCGGGGGCGGCGCTCGCGGCGCACGCGGGCGTCAACCACGTCTCGTTCACGGGTTCCGTCGAGGTCGGCATCGCCGTGCAGGCGGCGGCCGCGCGGCACGTGGCCCCCGTCACGCTCGAGCTCGGCGGCAAGTCGCCGCAGCTCGTATTCGATGACGCCGACATCGAGACGGCGTTGCCGGTGCTGGCGCGCGCGGGCCTTCAGAACGCAGGCCAGACGTGCTCCGCGAGCTCACGGCTCCTCGTGCAGCGCGGCGTCTACCCGCGCGTGGTCGAGGCGCTCGCGCGCACCTACCGGGGCCTCAGGGCGGGACCCGCCGCCCGCGACCTCGATCTCGGGCCCCTGATCAGCGCGCCGCAAAAGGCGCGCGTCGAGCGCTACATCGCCGCCGGCATCGCCGCCGGCGCCGCCGTGCTCGCGCGCGGCGAGATCGTCGCGGACGCACCCGCCGGCGGCCACTACGTCGCGCCCGCGCTGTTCGGGCCGCTGACCGGCGCCCACGTGCTCGCGCAGGAGGAGATCTTCGGCCCCGTCCAGGTCGTGCTGCCGTTCGACTCCGAGGAGGAAGCGATTGCGATTGCGAACGGCACGCGCTTCGGGCTCGTTGCCGGAGCCTGGACGCGCGATGCCGGGCGCCAGCATCGGCTGGCGCGGGTGCTGCGGGCCGGCCAGGTGTTCCTCAACGACTACGGCGCCGCCGGCGGCGTCGAGCTCCCCTTCGGCGGCGTCGGCTGGTCCGGCCACGGCCGCGAGAAGGGTTTCGAGGCGCTCTACGGGTTCACGACGGTCAAGACGGTCGCCGCGCGCCATCGCTAGCAGCACTCATAGAGACCACCACGGGAGAGCGGGCGTGCGCTTAAATGGCAAGACGGCAATCGTGACGGGCGCGGGCTCGGGAATTGGCGCGGGAATCGCGCGGCGCTTCGTCCTGGAAGGGGCGCGCGTGCTGATCGCGGATCTCAATCTCGAGGCGGCGCAGGGCGTCGCGGCGCAGCTCGGGGCGGCGGCGTGCGCGGCGCGCGTCGACGTCGCGGATGCCGCGAGCGTCGCCGCGCTCAGCCTCGAGGCCGCCCGCACGCTTGGGCCCATCGACGTGCTCGTCAACAACGCCGGCATCGGCCACCCGCCGCAGCCGCTCGATGAGCTCGAGGAGGCCACCTTCGAGCGCATCCTCGCGATCAACGTCCGCTCGATCTACCTGACAGCGCGCGCGTTCGTGCCGGCGATGAAGGAGCGGCGCAAGGGCGCGATCCTCAACATCGCCTCGACCGCCGCGGTGAGCCCACGGCCGGGCCTCACCTGGTACAACGCCTCCAAGGGCTTCGTCGTGACCGCGACCCGCTCGATGGCGGTGGAGCTCGCGCCGTTCGGCATTCGCGTCAATGCGTTGAACCCGGTTGCGAGCGAGACGCCGCTGCTCAAGACGTTCATGGGGAACGATACGCCCGAGGTACGCGCGCGCTTCCTCGCGACGATTCCGCTCGGGCGCTTTGCGACGCCGGAGGACATGGGCCACGCGGCGACGTTCCTGTGCGCGGACGAAGCCTCGCTGGTCACTGGCGTCGCCCTCGAGGTCGACGGCGGGCGCTGCATCTGAAGGCCCGGCCCATGCAGACGGGACCGCTCAACCTCATCACCGACGTCGCCGGGCTTCGCGTCGGCCATGCGACCGATGAGCGCGCCGCGACGGGCGTCACGACGCTCGTGGGCGCCCACCCGCTCGTCGCCGCGGTCGACGTGCGCGGCGGCGCGCCCGGGGTGCGCGAGACCGACACCCTCGCGCCCGACACGCTCGTCGGCCACGCGCACGCGATCGTGCTCGCCGGCGGCTCGGTGTTCGGGCTCGGCGCGGCCGACGGCGTCGCGATCGCGCTCTCGGCCGAGGGCATCGGGCTCAAGCTGCACGAGCACACGCACGCGATCCCGATCGTGCCCGCGGCGGTGCTGCACGACCTCGCCGGTGCCGGTGACAAGGCCTGGCGCGAGCCGCCCTACCGGCGCCTCGGCGTCGAGTCGCTCGCCGCGGCGGCGAGCAGGTTCGCGCTTGGCGCGGTGGGAGCCGGGCGCGGTGCGCGCGCAGGGCTGGTGCCCGGGGGCGTCGGCTCCGCCTCGCTCGAGCTTGGGCCCGACCTCACCGTCGGCGCGCTCGTCGCGGTCAATTCGATCGGCAGCGTCTACATGCCGGACGGGCGGACGTTCTGGTCGTGGCCGTTCGAGATAGAGGGTGAGTTCGGCGGCGCACGCCCGGCGCCGGACTTGAGCGCGATCGACCCGGCGCCGGCCGACTCGCGGCTCGCGCTGATCGGCGGTCCGCTCCCCGGCAGCAGTACGGTGATCGGCATCGTCGCGACCTCCGCCGCCCTCACGCGCGCCGAATGCCGGCGCCTCGCGATGATGGCGCACGATGGCATCGCGCGCGCGGTCAGGCCCGCGCACACGCCCTTCGATGGCGATGTGATCTTCGCCGTCGCGACCGGCCTCGCCGGCCCGCTGCCGGCGGAGGGGCGCGCGAACGTGCTCGCGCGCCTCGGCTCCGCCGCCGCCGACTGCATGGCGCGCGCGATCGCGCGCGGCGTCTTCGAGGCCCGCCCGCGGGCATCACCGGCGGTCTGAGCCGCCGCAGGGCCCTGTGGGGGGATGCGGCGGTGCAACGAACCTGTCTCGACGGCCACGACACGCCCGGAACTTGCCGGTCGCATTGGCGTCGTACTGTCTCCAGCTGACGACGCTTTTTGACGGCACGGGCTATGCCCCGTACCGTCGGCTCGCCAATCACCGGCCAGGGGAATATCAGCATGTCATTCTTCAAGGACACGGGCACCGCACCGAACCAGTCACCGCCGCCGCGCAGCGTCGCACCGCCCGCCGAGCGGCCGCCCGCCGCGACGCCCATCACCGACGCGCCACGTCGCCAGCCCGAGCGCGTCGAGACCCGCGCCGAACCGCGCGCTGATGCGAAGGAATCCTTCATCGCCGCCGACCTCACCATCGATGGCAAGATCGACGGCGTCGGTAACGTGCGCATCGCCGGTCGGTTCAAGGGCGACGTCAACGTCTCCGGCAACCTGACCCTCGATGCCGGTGCCCACCTCACCGGTCAGGTCAAGGCACGCCACGTGATCGTGAGCGGCGAGCTGCACGGCAACATTGAAAGCGCCCAGCGCGTCGAGCTGCTCGAGTCCGCCGTGCTCGTCGGCGATCTCAAGGCGGGCTCACTCACCGTCGCAGCGGGGTCGCGCATGCGCGGCCAGGCCGAGTTCGGCTGGGATGAGAAGTCGGATGCGCGCAGCGAGTCGATCAAGGCCCACGGCCCGGCATGAGCGCGCCGCGCGCCTCGCCCGCGGGCAAGACGCGAGCGTGCCCGCACTGCAAGGCGACGATCCTCGAAAGCGCCAGCGTCTGCCCGGCGTGCCGGCACTACCTTAGGTTCGACGCCTCCGCGCAGCCGGCGGTGTCGCCGAGCGTGCCGGCGTTTCGGGTCGAGGGCGTGATCCAGAACCCGGAAAACGTGCGCCACTGGGAGTACGCGGTCGTCGTCTCGATTCGCAACGACGCCGGGGAAGAGCTCAGGCGCCAGGTCGTCAGCGTCGGCGCGCTCGAGCCGCTCGAGCGGCGCGCGTTCAGCGTTTCGGTCGAGGTCTTCGGGGCCACCGATCTCGGTGGCCAGACACCGGCCGCCGTGGCTGGTACGCCCCCCGCGCCACGCGGCTCGACGCCCGCCGCGTCCGGGACCGGCCCCCGGCCTAGCGGCCCTTCGCGGCCGGGCGGCGGCTCGCGATCGTGAAGCAGCGCGCCTGGTGGTCGTCGACGATGCCGACCGCCTGCATGAACGCGTAGCAGATCGTCGAGCCCACGAACTTGAAGCCGCGGCGCTTCAAGTCCCGACTCATCGCATCGCTCTCCGGCGTCGCGGGCGCGAGGTCGCCGAGATAGCGCGGCCGGCGCCGCCGGCCGGTCGGCGCAAAACCAAAGAGATAGTCGGCGAAGGAGCCGCGCTCCTCGCGTAGCGTGAGGTACGCGCGCGCGTTCAGCACGACCGACTCTATCTTGAGGCGGTTGCGGACGATGCCGGGGTCGTGCATCAGGCGCGCGCGGCGGGCGGCGCTGAACCTGATCAGCTTCTCGGGATCGAAGTTCGCGAACGCGTGCCGGTAGCCCTCGCGTTTCCGAAGCACGGTGATCCAGCTCAAGCCCGCCTGGGCACCCTCCAGGCACAGCATCTCGAGGAGGCGCTCATCGTCCTTCAAGGGCACGCCCCACTCGCTGTCGTGGTAGCGGACGTAGAGAGGATCGACCCCGCACCACGCGCACCGCCACTTGCCGTCCGCGTGGCGCAGGGCGCCGCGCCTGGTCAGCGCCGTCGCATTCATGTCGATCTGCGCTTAAAGCCCAAGCGCATCGCGGACCCGGTAGCCGAGGATCGCCGCCGGCAGGAACCACGGGCGCCCGCTGTAGAACGGCCGCGTCGGGAACTTGAGTCCATCGAGCGCCGTCTCGCCCTCGGCAGCGCCGAGCATCTGAAGGCCCACGCGCCTGCCGTAGTAGGTCGCAAGCGGCACACCCTGCCCGCAATAGCCAAGGCAGTGGAAGAGGCCCGCGTTGCCCCCTAAGTGCGGCAGCGTGTCGAAGGTGTAGGCGACGAAGCCCATCCACGCGCGGCTGATGCGGACCGCGCTCAGCTCCGGGAAGAGCTCGACCAGCATCGCCTTCAGGCGCGGCACGCAGCGGGTCGTGTCGGTCTCGGCGGCTGACGCTCGCCCACCGAACACGACGCGCCGGCCATCGGGCGAGGGCCGCACGTACATGACGACGTGGCGCGTGTCGACGAGGTTGCGGCCGTGCGGCAGTAGCCGCGCGACGAGCGCGGGGTCCAAGGGTTCCGTCGCGATGATGTAGCTGCCGATCGGGATCACGCGGCGCTGGTGCCACGGCGACAGTGGGCCCGTGTAGCCGTTGGTCGCGAGCAGCACCTGCCGCGCGCGGACGGTGCGTTCCGCCGTGTGGACGAGGAAGCCGCCGCCGTCGCGCTCGAGCGCCAGCACGTTGCAACCGCCCTTGACGATGGCGCCGGCCGTCGCGGCGCGGTCGTACATCGCCCTCAGCAGCCGTAGCGGCTGCAGCGCCGCATCCTCCGGATACACGCAGCCACCCTTGTAGAGTCGGCTGCCGGTCTCGGTCGCGAGCAATGCCGGCGGCACGACACGGATCGGCACCTCGAAGCCCGGCGGCTGCGCATCGACGGCGCGCTTCAGGCGCTCGAAGTCGCGCCGCGTGTGCGCGCCGTAAAAGCAGCCGACGTCGCGCCAGTCGCAGTCGACGCCGGGCTCCGCGGCGAGGCGCCTGAGCTCCGCGATCGCCTCGAAGCCCTCGCGGTAGAGCCGTGTCGCCGTCGCCGCGCCGAAGCGACGGCCGAGCGCGGCGAGTTCGGGCTTGAGGCTGAAGGCGACCTGGCCGCCGTTCCGCGAGGAGCAACCGCCGCCGATGGGGCCCGCATCGAGCACGAGCGTGCTCCTGCCCGCGAGGGCGGTTTCGCGCGCCGCCGCGAGGCCCGTGTAGCCCGCGCCAACCACGAGCACGTCGACGGCGGCCGGCAGCGGCGCGCCGGAACCGGCCGGGTACGGGAGGTCCTCGCACCACAGCGGAGTCGCCGCGAAGTCGGCCGCGAGGCTCACCCGGGCCCGCCGCCCGACGGTGGCCGGCGGTTGCGGTACGGATACCACCAGGATTTTCGCTCCATCACGTAGTCGATGTGCACGTGCTTGGGCTCGCGGAACGCATCGAGGCCCTCGGCACCGAGCTCGCGCCCGATGCCGCTGTGGCGCATGCCACCGAAGGGTCCCGCGTCGTTGTCGGTCAACGGGTCGTTGATCCAGAAGGTACCGGCCTTGATGAACTCCATCGCGCGCATCGCGACGCCGAGGTCGTTGGTGTAGATCGAAGCGCCGAGGCCGAACTCGGAGTCATTCGCGAGGCGGATCGCCTCGTCGGCATCCTCGACCACGGTCACCGCGAGCACGGGACCAAAGATCTCCTCGCGCGTCGGCAGCGTGCCGTGGCGGACCTCCGTCAGCAGCGTCGGCGCGAAGAAATGCCCGGCGAGGCCGGCGGGACTGAGGCGCTGGCCGCCGCGGACGAGCTTCGCGCCCTCGGCGATCGCCCTCGCCACCTGCTCCTCCACCCGCAGCGCCGCCTCGGCCGAGATGAGCGGCCCCACGTCCGTCGCGGGGTCGATGGGATCGCCGACGATGAGCGCGGCAAGCTCGGCCTCGAGGCGACGGATGAACTCCGCCGCGATCGGCCGCTCGACGTAGATGCGCTTCGGCGACGTGCACACCTGGCCTGCGTTCAGGAGCCGCGCCCAGGCGACGCCGGCGGCGGCGACCTCGAGGTTCGCGTCGCGGAACACGATGAACGGGTCGACCGAGCCGAGCTCGAGGTTGACCTTCTTGAGGTCGGCGCCCGCGCGCGCGGCGATCTTCCGGCCGACGGCGGTGGAGCCCGTGAAAGCGATCATGTCGATGCCGGGGTGCTCGATGAGCGCGGCACCGGTCGCCGCGGCGCCCGTGAGCACGTTGACGACGCCGGGCGGGAGCTCCTCGTAGACGCGCGCGAGCATGAGGCTCGAGAGCGGGTTCTGGTGCGGCGGCTTGCAGACGACGGTGTTGCCAGCGGCGATCGCCGGCGCCACCTTCCAGGCCATCAGCAAGAGCGGAAAGTTGAACGGCGCGATCGCCGCAACGACGCCGAAGGGCTCCTTGATGGTGAAGTTGAGCTGGTGCGCCGCGACCGGCGGAATGGAATTCCCGTAGTTCGAGCGCGCGACCTCGGCGTAGTACTCAAAGCATGCCGCCACCCAGTCGATGCAATCGGTCGCCTCCGCGATGGGCTTGCCCGTCTCGAGGCACATCAGGTGCGCGAGCTCGTGCTCGAGTGCGCGGATGCGCGCGCCGATGCGCCTGAGGAGCCTCGCCTTGTCGACGCCGGGGACCTTCCACCAGCCACGCTGGGCGCGCGCGGCCGCCTCGATCGCAAGCGCAACCTCGGCCGGGCCGCAGTCGGGCACCTGCCCGAGCGTCACCAGCGTCGCCGGATTCGTGATGGTCCGCGAATCCCCAGTGGCCGCCTCGAGCCACTCGCCGTTGATCAGAATCCTTTCCACGCGCCGCGCCTGCCGGTGAACTTCATGGCGGTCATCATGCCCCAAGCGCCGGCGCCCTCGGTAGCGCGGCTCACGGTGACAGGCGACAATGGGCCATGGAACCGACCGCCGCCGCACCGCTGTCCGCCTGGCTCACACCGGCGCTCGCCGCGCTCATCCTCTACGGACTCGGCCAGGGCTTCGTCAAGAAGTGGATCGGCGAGGTGCCGCCGGCCCGCTTCTGCCTGTACTTCGTGCTCGCCAAGTCGATCGTCAACCTCGGCTACTTCTTCTACATGCCGCACCCGGCGCTGTCTGCCCCCGACGGCCATCACTTTCTCACGCTCGGCGTGCTCGCTTACATCCTCGACGGCAGCGGCTGGATCCTCTACTTCGAGTCGATCATCGCCGGCCCTATAACGATCGTCGGCACCCTGTCGGCCGCCTACCCCGCCCTCACCGTCGTGTTCGCGCGCTTCTTCCTCGGCGAGGTGCTCACGCCCACCCAGTACGGGGCGGTCGTGGTCGTCATCGCCGGTTGCCTCGGGCTCTCCTACGCTCCGGGCGATGGCGATTCGAAGATCATCGGCCGGCGCTGGATACCGCTGTCGTTCGGCGCGCTGGTCCTGTGGGCGTCCGCGCAGACGGTCATCAAGTACTCCTACGGATTCCCGGAATCGAACCCGGCAAATCTTGCGCTGTGCAGCACGGTCGGAGGGGCATTGACGCTCGGCGTGTTCGGCTTCATCAAGGGCCGCACGGGCGTGCACTCGCTGCGCGCGTGGGCGCACTCGTTCGTTCCGATGGGCATGATGGCGGGCGGGGATCTGGGCGTCATCATCGCCAACAGCGCCGGGCCGATCTCGATCGTGACTCCGCTGACGGGCGCCTACCCGGTCGTCACCCTCGCCTTTGCGGCTCTGGTCCTCAAGGAACGGATCACGAAGCTGCAGTGGGGATGCCTCGCGGGCATCATCGGCGGCATCTGCCTGCTGCCGGCCTGAGCGCCGCTCGCGCGCCGAAGGATCCAGCCGTGCTGCGTGACTACCTGGGAAACCCTGTCAGCGGCGCCAACGCCGCGACGCTGGCCGCGATCGATGATTTCGTCGGCGGCTTCCTCGGCTACGAGGAACGCATGGTCGGCATCCTCGCCGCCGCCGAGGCCGATCCCGACTCGTGTCTCGCCAACGCCTATGCCGGCTGGATCTTCATGTTCCTCGAGTCGCCCGAGGCACCGGCGCGCGCAGCGAAGTACCTCGCGCGGGCGCAGGCCGCAGCACCAATTGCGAGCGCACGGGAGCGCGGAGCGCTCGCCGTGCTCGAGGCCTGGGCGGCGGATGACCTCGACCGCGCGACGCGCGCCGCGGACGAGGTGCTCGCGGCTGCGCCGCGCGATCTCGCGGTGCTGAAGCTGCACCAGTATTTCAGCTTCATCCGCGGCCGCTTTCCCTCGATGCTGCGGGTCGCGCAGAACGCGCTACCGGTGGCGGGCGATGTGGCGCAGCTGCACGGCATGCTGGCCTTCGGCTACGAGCAGTGCCACCTGCTGGCCGAGGCAGAGGCCGAGGCCCGCACGGCGCTCCGGATGGAGCGGCGCGAACCCTGGGCGCACCACGCGCTCGCCCACGTGATGCTGAGCAGCGCCCGGGTGCGCGAGGGGCTCAGGTTCCTCGAGAGCGTGTCGGCGAGCTGGACCGGCCTCACCTCGTTCATGTACACGCACAACTGGTGGCACCTCGCGCTCTTCCTCATCAGCGAAGGCAGGCTCGAGGAGGCGCTTGCGATCTACGATGGCCACTGCTGGGCGCGCGACCGCTCGTACTCGCAGGACCAGATCGGCGCGGTGTCGCTGCTCGCCAGGATCGAGCTCGCCGGCGGTAGCGTCGGCGAGCGCTGGCAGGATCTAGGCCGCCACCTCGGCGTCCGCCGTAACGACACCGTGCAGCCGTTCCTGACGCTCCAGTACCTCTACGGCCTCGCACGCGCGCAGCGCCCCGAGGCGGGCGAGCTGCTCGAGGCCGTCCGGCGGCGGGCGACCCTGGCGCCGGCCGGTGCCCGCGAGCTGTGGGCGGAGGTCGTGCTGCCGGCGGGCGAGGCGCTCATCGCCCACGCGGCGGGCGAGGTCGGCCGGGCGCGGCAGAAGCTCGGTCCCACGCTCGTGCGGATGCTCGAGATCGGCGGCAGCCACGCGCAGCGCGACCTGTTCGGGCAAATATACCTGGAGAGCCTGGTGAGGAGCGTCGAGCTTACTACCGCCCAGCAGCTCCTCGAGGAGCGCCGTCGGTTCGAGCCGGACGGCGTGCCGCTCAACCGGACGCTGGCGCGCGTCTACGAGGGGCTCGGGCTGCCGCGGGAAGCGGCGCGCGCGGAGGAACGCGCGCGGCGCGTCCCCCGCTAGGGCGCCTCACTTCATCGTCGGCATCGAGAAGTCGGCCCGCACGGCCTCAGGTTCCGGCCAGCGCTGCGTGACGGTCTTCAGGCGCGTGTAGAACCTCACGCCTTCCGGCCCATGCATGTGGTGGTCGCCGAAGAGAGAATTCCGCCAGCCACCGAAGCTGTGGAAGGCCATCGGCACCGGGATCGGCACGTTGATGCCGACCATGCCGATCTCGACGTCGCGCGAGAAGGCGTGCGCGACGGCGCCGCTTCGCGTGAACACCGCCGCGCCGTTCGCGAACTCGTGGCTGTTGACGAGCTTCATGGCGCCCGCGTAGTCGGCGACGCGCACCACTGACAGCACCGGCCCGAAGATCTCCTCGCGGTAGATCCGCATGTCCGGCCGCACCCGGTCGAACAGCGTGGGACCGACGTAGAAGCCCTGCTCGCAGCCCGGCACCGAGACGCCGCGGCCATCGACGAGGAGCGCGGCGCCCTCCGCGAGGCCACCTTCGATGTAGCCACGCACGCGCAGGCGCGCGGCATCATTGACGAGCGGACCCATGTCGACGCCGGCGCCATCCGGCGCGCCGACTTTGAGCGCGGCGACGCGCTTCTTGAGCTTGTCGATGAGCGCATCGGCCGTGGCCTCGCCGACCGCGACGGCGACCGAGATCGCCATGCAGCGCTCGCCGGCCGAGCCGTAAGCCGCGCCAACCAGCGCCTCGGTCGCGGCATCGAGATCGGCGTCCGGCATGATGACCGCGTGGTTCTTCGCGCCGCCGAGCGCCTGCACGCGCTTGCCGTGAAGCACCGCCTGCGACTGGATGTAGCGGGCGATCGGGGTGGAGCCCACGAAGCTGACCGCGGCGATACCGGGGTGCTCGAGGATCGCATCGACGGCCGCCTTGTCGCCCTGCACGACGCTGAAGACGCCATCGGGGAGACCCGCCTGCTGCAGGAGCTCCGCCAGCATCAGCGACACCGACGGGTCGCGCTCGGACGGCTTCAGGATGAAGGCGTTGCCGCAGGCGAGCGCGACCGGGAACATCCACATCGGCACCATCGCCGGGAAGTTGAACGGCGTGATGCCGGCGACGACGCCGAGCGGCTGGCGCATGCCGTAGCAATCGACGCCCGTGCCGACGCTCTCGCTGAACTCGCCCTTGAGGAGCTGCGGCGCGCCACAGGCGAACTCGACCACTTCCATGCCGCGCGTGACCTCGCCCTCGGCATCGGCGAGCGTCTTGCCGTGCTCCTCCGACAGGGTCGCGGCAATGAGCTTGGCGTGCTGGCTGATCAGCTCCTTGAACCGAAAGAGCACGCGCGCGCGCTGCAGCGCCGGCGTGCGCCCCCAGCCCGCTTGCGCGGCGGCGGCACTTTGCACCGCGGCGTCGACGTCAGCCGCATCCGCGAGCACGACCTCGCGCACGACCTGGCCGCGGGCCGGGTTGTAGACGGGCGAGCGGCGGGTGCCGGCGCCCGTGACCCGGCGGCCCTCGATATAGTGGCCGACGACGCCCGCGGGCGCGGCGATTCCGGTCTGCTTGGCTACGGCGCTCATGCTCGGGTACTCCTCACTCAGACCGGCACGGCGCGCAGCGCCCGGCGGATGCCCTCGACGATCGCCGCGACGTCGGCGGCTGAGCTCACGAAGGGCGGCGCGATGGCGATCATCTCGCCACTGAAGCGCAGCATGAAGCCGTCATCGAGCGCCTTCTCGAACACGCGGATTGCCCGCAGGCCCGGCTGCCCCGCGATCGGCGCAAGCTCGATCGCGGCCGCGAGGCCGATGTTCCTGATGTCGGTCACGTGCGGCTCGCCCTTCAGCGAATGCACCGCCTGCTCGAGCACGGGGCTGAGTTCCGCCGCGCGCGCGATCAGCTTCTCCTCGGCCATCACATCGAGCGTCGCGTGGGCCGCCGCGATCGCGAGCGGATGCGCCGAGTAGGTGTAGCCGTGGAAGAACTCGATCATGTGCGCCGGGCCGGTCATGAACGCCTGGTAGATGTCATCGCGGGCGATGACGCCGCCGAGCGGCACGGTCGCGTTGTTGACGGCCTTGGCGAACGTGGTGAGATCGGGCTTGACGCCAAAGAAGTCGGCGCCGAAGGGCGTGCCGAGCCGGCCGAATCCCGTGATCACCTCGTCGAATATCAAGAGAATGCCGTGCTTGGTGCAGATCTCGCGGAGGCGGTCCAGGTAGCCGCGCGGCGGCACGAGGACGCCGCCCGACCCCGACATGGGCTCCACGATGACCGCCGCAATCGTCGAGGCATCGTGCAGCGCGACCAGCCGCTCGAGCTCATCGGCCAGGTGCGCGCCCCAGCTCGGCTGGCCGCGACTGTAGGCCATCTCGGCCGGGTTCCAGGTGTGCGGCAGGTGATCGACGCCCGGGATCATCAGCGGCGCGAACATCTTGCGGTTGGCGACCATGCCGCCGACCGAGATGCCGCCCATGCCGACGCCGTGGTAGCCGCGCTCGCGGCCGATGATGCGGGTGCGGCTCGCATCGCCGCGCGCGCGGTGGTAGGCGACCGCGATCTTGAGCGCGGTGTCGACCGCCTCGGAGCCTGAGTTCGTGAAGAAGACGCGATCCTCGGGGCGGCCGGCGAGTTCGACGATGCGGGTCGCGAGCCGGAACGCCGGCTCATGCCCCATCTGGAAGCTCGGCGCATAGTCGAGCGTGTCGAGCTGAGCCTTGACGGCCTCGACGATGCGCGGATGCGAATGACCGAGCGGCGAGCACCAAAGGCCGGACAGACAGTCAAAGACGCGCCGCCCGTCGGCGAGCGTGAAGTAGGTCCCCTTCGCGGAGGCGATCAGGCGCGGCGCCGCCTTGAAATAGCGGTTGTGGGTGAAGGGCATCCACCAGGCGCGAAGGGCGCCCTCGCGGCTGTCGGGGTGCAGCTGACTCACGGCATTCACGGGGCTCTCCCATCCGGCGCTGGCCGGGAATTCGGGGGCAAGGCGGTCGCGGCGGGCCCGGCGACCGGATGATCACGCGCTTAGCCTGCGCGCCCGGCGGGCGGCGGGCCAGACACGGTGAGTGCACCTAACTGCTATACTGTACTGGTAGTTATGGCAGTACAAAAGCCCCACTCAGGCGCCCCCGAGGCACCGGCGCGCGGCGCGCTTCGGGCGCGCCTCGTCGGCGACCTCAAGGCCCGCATCGCCTCGGGGACGCTGAGCGCCGGGAGCGCACTCCCCTCGGTGCGCGCCCTCGCCCGCGAGCACGGCATCAGCGCCTTCACGGCCGCCGAGGTCTACAACGTCCTCGTCGCCACCGGCCTGATCGAGGCGCGGCGCGGCCGGGGCTACTTCGTCGCGGGAGCCGGCGCCGCCGCCCCGCCCTCCGCGCGCGCCGCCGCGACCGCGGATGCCGTCTGGGAGCGACGCCTCGAGGCGCGCGCGCAGCCGATCCTCGTCGACGCCGGCGGCGGCTGGTTGCCGGCGGGCTGGCAGTACGGCGAGGGCATCCGCGCGGCACTCAGGGCCCAGGCGCGCCAGCCGCTCTCGGCGCACGGCTACGGCTCGCCGTTCGGGCTCGAGGCCCTGCGGAGCCACTTCGCGACGCAGCTGCGCTCGCGCGGGCTCGCGATCGCGGACGACAGCCTGGTGCTCACGCAGGGCGCGAGCCAGGCGCTCGACCTCATCGTGCGGACGCTGCTCGAGCCCGGCGACGTCGTCGCCGTCGAGGACCCGGCCTACCCGCCGACGCTCGAGCTCCTCCGGGCGCGGGGCGTGAGGCTCATCGGCGTGCCGAGACTCGCCGACGGGCCGGACACCCTCGCGCTCGAGCGCCTCGCGCGGCGGCGGACGCTCAGAGCGTTCTTCACGAACACGACGCTGCACAACCCGACCGGCACCACGACCTCGCTCCCCGTCGCGCGCCGCGTCCTCGAGATCGCCGAGCGCCACGGCCTGCTGATCATCGAGGACGACATCTTCGCGGAGCTCGCGCCGAACCCCGTGCTGCCGCTCGCGGCGCTCGACCAGTGCCGGCGGGTCGTCTACGTCTCGAGCGTCTCGAAGACGATCGCGCCGAGCCTCCGGGTCGGCTACGCCGCCGCCTCGCCCGAGGTCGCGCGTCGGCTCGCCCGTGCCAAGGTGCTAAGTGCGCTCGCCTCCGGCGAGCTCGTCGAGCAGATCGTGCTCGGCGTGCTGACGCAGCCGCACTACCGCCGGCACCTCGAGTCGCTGCGCCGCCGGCTCGCGGCGAGCCAGGAACGCGTGCAGGCGGCGCTTCTCTGCCGCGGCGCGGAGCTCGCGTTCCGGCCCGCGGCCGGGCTCTTCCTGTGGGGGCGCTTGCGCTCGCGCGAATCGGTGAGCCGCCTGTGGCGTTCGGCCGCGGCCGCGGGCGTGCTGCTCGCACCGGGTGAGCTCTTTAGGCCTGACGGGCGGGTCACACCCTACTGGCGCTTCAACGTCGCGCAGTCGGACGGCGATGAACTCGCCCGTTTCCTCGATGCGCTGGCGAGCCGCGAGCGGCGGTCCGGCGCCTAGCGACCGGCGGGGAGCTTCGCCCGGCGCCGGAACCAGCCGGCGACGCTGAGGCGCTCGCGACGGGCGCACAGCACCTCGTGCTCGAATCGCGCGCTCTCGAAGAGTACGAGGGTGCCGCCCTCCGGCAGCACCTCCACCTCGCCCGCGTCGGTGTGGAGCCTCAGCGCTCCGCCGTCGGCGGGAGACCACGCCTCGTTCAGGTAGATCACGGCCGAGAGCACGCGCTCGGCGCCCGCCGGTGAGCGATCGAGGTGGCGGACGTAGACGGCGCCCGGCGGGTAGATCGCGTACTGGCACTCGAAATCGAACAGCCCGAGGGTCAGCGCGCCATTGATGTGGGTCCTGAGCGCCTCCGTCCGCGCGAGGAGATCGACCTCCGCCTGGGCGAGCGGCGCATCGAGCCAGCAGAGCTGGTCGCCGCGCACGGCGGGCCGGACCGCGCGCTGGGTGCCGGCGCCGATGGCCGCGGCGCGAAAGCGCCCCGCACCCTCGAGCTCTCGGAGCCGCGCCCGGAGGGCCGCGACGAGGTCGGGCGGCAGGAAACGAGGCTCGATCGCAAAACCGGCGCTGGCAAGGCCGTCGAGGAGCCGTGCAGCCACCGCCGCCGCTCGCGCCTCGGCGCTCATGCCGCTAGGCGCCGAGGCGCTTCTCCGGCAGCAGCATCGTGCCGCGGCACTCCCAGGTGCCGCACTGGCAGCCGAAGATCTCGGCGATGCCGGGTGGGTCGTCGGCGTCGCGCTCGAGGCAGTAGTCGTAGACGAGCTCATCGCCGACCTCGATATCCTTGACCGCCTCGATGTAGACGCGGCGCTTCTCGAGGACCGTCTCGCAGTTCGGGGCGCAGCCGTGGTTCAGGAAACGGGCGGCGTTGCCGCCGACGCCCGCGTCGATGACAGTGCGCTCATCGACCGTGAACAGGAACGTGTGGTTGTCGGCGACATCCTTGCCGGCGTAGCGAAGGTCCGCCTCGTCGTGGGAGATGCGCTCGCCGAGGTACTCCACGATGCGCGTGCCCTTCTTGATGCGGCGCGTGGCGAAGACGCCGGTGCCATGGATGCTGGAGCGTCGGACGCGAAACGGCGGCAGGCCTCGGAAACGGGTCATGCGGATCCTCAGTCGGGGCGTAGAACGGTGCCCGCGGCGATCAGACGGCGACGGGCGCCTTGATCGCGGCGAGCGGATGGTAGTCGGCAATCTCGATGTCGTTGTACTCGTAGTCGAACAGCGTCGGCGGCCGACGCTTGAGGACGAGCCTCGGCAGCGCCCCGGGCTCACGTGCGAGCTGCAGGTCCACCTGCTCGAGGTGGTTGAGGTAGAGGTGGCAGTCCCCGCCGGTCCAGATGAAGTCGCCGACGCCAAGGTCCGACTGGGCGGCGACCATGTGCACGAGGAGCGCGTAGCTCGCGATGTTGAACGGCACGCCGAGGAAGAGGTCGGCGCTGCGTTGGTACATCTGGCAGGACAGCTTGCCGCCGGCGACGTAGAACTGGAAGAACGCGTGGCAGGGCTGCAGCGCCATCGACTCGAGCTCGCCAACGTTCCAGGCGCTGACGATGAGGCGGCGCGAATCGGGGTTCTGCCTGATCGCGCTGAGCACCTCACTGATCTGGTCGATGTGGCGGCCGTCGGGTGCAACCCAGTCGCGCCACTGCTTGCCGTAGACGGGACCCAGGTTCCCCGCCTCGTCCGCCCACTCGTCCCAGATCGACACGCCCGCCGCGCGCAAGCTCGCGACGTTCGTTTCGCCGCGCAGGAACCAGAGGAGCTCCTCGACGACGCTCTTCGTGTGGACCTTCTTCGTCGTGACGAGCGGGAAGCCCCGCGCGAGATCGAAGCGCATCTGCCAGCCGAACACCGCGAGCGTCCCCGTGCCGGTCCGGTCGGCCTTCGGGGTGCCGTGCCGGCGGACGTGACGGAGGAGATCGAGGTACTGCTTCACGCGCCACCGGCCGCCTTGCTGCGGTAGTTGCCGGACGGAGTCCGCCGCCCATAGGCATAGGCGAGGAGGCCCACGCCAATCAGCACCATCGGCAGCGACAGCACCATGCCCATCGTCAGCCAGCCGCCGGCGAGGTAGCCGAGGTCGGCGTCGGGGACGCGCACGAACTCGATCAGCGTGCGGAAGGTCCCGTAGAAGATCAGGAACAGGGCCGTCGGCGCCCAGCGTGGCCGTGGCCGCGAGGTGAACGTCCAGAGGATTGCGAAGAGCACGAGGCCCTCGAGGCCCGCCTCGTAGAGCTGCGAGGGATGCAGCACCTGCGTGATGCCGTCGGCGCCGCGCACCGCGAAGCCCCACGGCAGGTCGGTGGGCTTGCCCCACAACTCGCTGTTGATGAAGTTGCCGATGCGCCCCGAGGCGAGCCCGAGGGTCGGCAGCGGCGCGGTGAAATCGAACACGTCGCCGAGGTTCCGCCCTCGCCGCCAGGCGAGGAACGCGAGCGCGCAAAGCACGCCGATGAGCCCGCCGTGGAAGCTCATGCCGCCCTGCCAGATCTTGTACCAGTAGGTCGGGTCCTCGCTGAGCGCGTGCCGGCCGTAGAAGAGGAGCCAGCCGAGGCGCCCGCCGAGCACGACACCGAGCACCGAGTAGAAGATGAGGTCGTCGACCTCGAGCGGTGTCCAGCTCGAGTCGGCGCGGCTCGCGCGGCGCCGCGCGAGCCACCAGCCGGCGAGGAACCCGACGACGTAGGTGAGGCCGTACCAGCGGACCGCGAAGGGCCCGAGGTGGACGATGACCGGGTCGATGCCGGGGGGAGTCAGCATGGGCGCGAAGTGTAGCGAAATCCCCGGCCCCGACCCATCAGCGCCGCCCTGACAGGATCGCGAGGACTTCGCCGGCGACCTCGTAGAGCGCCGCGTGGCTGCGCCTGAGCGCCTGCACCGAGGGCAACCACACGAGCCCGCCCTCGGGACGGGAACCGGCCGAGCCCGCGGGAGCCGGGATCGGCTCGATGCCAGCGCGGCGGAACTCCGCCCGCGCCCGGCGCATGTGCACGGCCGAGGTCACGAGCAGCACGCGCGTCAGCCCGAGCGACCCAAGGAGCGCCGCGCTCTCGGTGGCATTCTCGGCGGTCGTGCGCGAACGCGTCTCGAGCCAGCGCGCCTCAAGGCCAAACTCGTCCTTCAGCGTCTGCGCCATGACGCGTGACTCCGGGTACTCGGCCTCGACGGCACCGCCCGAGAGGAGGAGCGGCAGGCCCGTGAGGCGCGCAAGCCCGGCGGCATAGGCGAGCCGCTCGAGCGTGTCGGGAGCAACCACCGCGCCCGCCGGCCCTGAGGTGATGCCCCCGCCGAGCACGAAGATGACCTGCGCCGGCGGCACGTGCTTCGGGTCGACCTGCCGGCAGCACTCGACCGCGCGGGTCAGCGCGTGCTCGACCGGCGCGAGCGAGAGGAGGAGCAGGAGGGCAACGGATGAGGCGATGAGCGCGCGGCCGAGGCGCGGTGAGCGCCGCAGGAGCGCAAGCCCCGCGACGCCAAGGAGGATGAGCCCGCCGGGCGGCAGCACCAGCGCCCGGCCGATGGCGTGCAGGATCAGGTTAGCGTCCATCGCCGCGGGTCAATCGTGGGTGACCCGGCACATGAACGCCTTCAGGTAGCGGCTCTCCGGGATCGCCGGGTGCACCGGATGGTCGGGCGCCTGCCCACCGCTCGCGAGTACCTGCACGAACCGGCCGAGGTGGCGGCCGGCCTTCTGGATCGCGTCGGTGAGCGCGGCGGGCTCTAGGTGGTAGGAGCACGAGCAGCTGACCAGGAAGCCGTCGCGCGGCAAGAGCTGCATCGCGAGCTGGTTCAGGCGCTTGTAGGCCGCCTCGCCTTTGCCCGCGTCCTTGCGCCGCTTGATGAACGCGGGCGGATCGATGATGACCAGGTCGAACTTCTCGCGCGCCGCATGGAGCTCCTCGAGCGCCTCGAATACGTCGGCCTTCTGGGTGCGGATGGCGACCCCGTTGCGCTCGGCGTTGCGGCTCGCGGCCTCAAGCGCCGGTTGCGATGAGTCGATGCAGGTCACCTCACTCCCGGCCTTCGCGGCCTGCACGCCCCAGGCGCCGACGTAGCTGAACGCATCGAGGACGCGGGCGCTGCCGGCGGCAAGCCCGAGGAACGCGCGGCGGTTGGCCGCCTGGTCGAAGAACCAGCCGGTCTTCTGGCCCGCGGCGAGTGGCGCACGGAACGTGCACTCGCCCTCGAGCACCTCGATCTCATCGGGCAGCTTGCCGCGGGCGGCCTCGACGTAGCTCGGCAGTCCCTCGAGCTCACGGGCGCCGGAATCGTTCTTGAACACGACGACCTTCGGCTTCACGACCTTCTCGAGCGCCGCGAGGATGTGCTCCTTCTGGACTTCCATGCCGGCCGTGCCGATCTGCACGACCAGCGTATCGGCATAGCGATCGACCACGAGGCCGGGCAGCTCGTCGGATTCGCCGTGCACGAGGCGGTAGTAGGGCCTCGCGTAGAGCCGTTCCCGCAGCGCGAGCGCCACGTTGAGGCGGTGGACCATGAGCCCTTGCCCCGGCGCGAAGCCCGCGTGGCGCGACAGGATGCGCGCGGCGATCAGCGAGTGCGGATTGACATAAGCGTAGCCCATGAACTTGCCGCGGTCGGATTCGACCGCGACGATGGTTCCGGGCACGAAGTCCGGCAGCGGCGTCGCCGTCGTGTCGACCTCGTTGCTGAAGATCCACAGGTGGCCCGCGGCGACGCGCCGGTCCTCGTTGTGCTTGAGCTTCAGCACCGGAAAATCGGCAACGCCGGGTGCGGCGGCGGAGGGAGCTACATCGTTCATCGTGGCTACTCGGCGGGTGCGGCGCGGCCGCGAGGGCGGCGGCGCTCGCGTATAGTGGGCGGGCGGGGGCATTCTAGCCGACGCGCACCCTAATCCGGATCTGAAACGATGCAAACGGCGCCCGGCACACCGCGCAATCGCCTTGCGGGCGAAACTAGTCCCTACCTCCAGCAGCACGCCCAGAACCCGGTCGACTGGTACCCGTGGGGCCCGGAGGCGCTCGAGCGCGCGCGCGCGGAACACAAGCCCATCCTGCTCTCGATCGGCTACTCGGCCTGCCACTGGTGCCATGTGATGGCGCACGAGTCGTTCGAGGACCCCGCGGTCGCGGCACTCATGAACGCTGAGTTCATCAACATCAAGGTCGACCGCGAGGAGCGCCCGGACATCGACCGCATCTACCAGCTCGCGCTACAGGTGCTGACGCAACAGACAGGTGGCTGGCCGCTGACGATGTTCCTCGCGCCCGATGACCGCGTGCCCTTCTTCGGCGGCACCTACTTCCCACCGGTGCGCCGCGCCTGGGGACCCGCGTTCCGGGAGGTGCTGGAGCGGGTCGGCGTCTTCTTCCGCGAGCAGCAGGTCATGCTGCACGAGCAATCCGGCCGGCTCATGCAGGTATTCGAGTCGCTGGCGCCGACCCAGCTCCTCGGCGCCATCGTGCTCGACCGGGCGCCGCTCGCCCGCGCGCGCGCCGATCTCGAGGCCAAGTTCGATGCGGAGTTCGGCGGCTTCACGGCGGCGCCCAAGTTCCCGAACGTGACGTTCATCGAGCGGCTGCTCAGGCACTGGTCCGCGAGTGCGCTGACCGAGTCGCCCGACCTCAAGGCGCTCTACATGGCGACGCTGACGCTGACGCGGATGGCCGAGGGCGGCCTCTACGACCACGTCGGAGGCGGCTTCGCGCGCTACTCGGTCGACCGGCACTTCATGATCCCGCATTTCGAGAAGATGCTCTACGACAACGGCCCGCTGCTTGCCGTCTATGCGGAGGCGGCGATTGCGACCGGCGACCCGCTCTTTCGCGCGACGGCGAATGGCATCGCCGACTGGGTGCTCACCGAGATGCAATCGCCCGCAGGCGGGTTCTACTCGAGCATCGATGCCGACTCCGAGGGCGAGGAAGGCAAGTTCTACGTCTGGGAACGATCGGCGGTCGAGAAGCTCGTGACGGCGGATGAGTACGCCGCGCTTGCGCCGCGCTTCGGCCTCGACCGCGAGCCGAACTTCGAGAAGCGCTTCTGGCACCTGCACTCCTACGTCGCGACGGAGGAAGTCGCGCGCGCCGCCGGCGTCACGGTACCGGTCATCGAGGCGCGCATCGCGAGCGGACTTGCGAAGCTGAAGCGCGCGCGGGCCGCCCGCGTGCCGCCGGGGCGCGACGAGAAGATCCTCTGCTCGTGGAACGCGCTGATGATCCGCGGGCTTGCGATCGCCGGCCGCTCGCTTAGGCGGGAGGACCTGAGCCAGGCGGCATCGCGCGCGGTCGACTTCCTGCGCGCCGAGCTGTGGCGGGATGGCCGGCTGTACGCGACCCACCGCGACGGCCGGACGCACGTGCCGGCCTTCATCGATGACTACATCTTCCTCGCCGATGCCGTGCTCGAGCTCCTCGTCACGCGCTGGCGCAGTGCCGACCTCGAGTTCGTCATCCAGCTCGTGGAGGCTGCGCTCCTGCACTTCGAGGACACACGCTTCGGTGGCTTCTGGTTCACCGCGAACGATGGCGAGCCGCTGATCCACCGCCCGAAGATCTTTGCGGATGAATCGATGCCGGCGGCGAACGGCGTCGCGGCACGGCTCCTCGGTCGGCTCGGCTACCTGCTCGGCGAGCCGCGCTATCTCGCGGCCGCGGAGCGGACGCTGCGCGCCGGCTGGGCGCTCATCGAGCGCTACCCGACCGCCCATGCCTCGCTCCTCGATGCGCTCGAGGAGATGGCGATGCCCGTCGAGACGGTGATCATCAGGGGCCCCGCCGGCACGATCGAGGTGTGGCGCCAGGAGCTCGCACGCCTCTATGCCCCGCGTCGCAAGGTGTTCGCGATCCCGGACTCGGCGACCGATCTGCCGCCCGCGCTCGCCGCCAAGGTGGCCGGCAGCAAGGCGATCGCCTACGTCTGCCGGGGACCCACCTGCGCTCCGCCGCTCGAGTCGTTCACGACGCTGGTCAGCACGCTCGGCGATGGCGTCGGCCACCTGACCGCCGCGGGCGCGCAGCGCGCCTGAGCCGGGGGCCTAGCTCCCGCCGCCCGAGCGCGCGGCGTCGAAGGCGCGCCTGAGCTTCCCGACGAGTTCGCCGTGCCGGCCGGCGGAGAATCTATCGGCCGCCTGCCAGTCGAACGCCCACGGCTGCCAGGCGCGCTCCGCGGCCGGCTCCTCGGCGCGCCTTGGAAAGACGTGCGCATGCAGCGCAGGGTCGACGTTGCCGAAGATCGCGTAGTTGACGCGGATCCCGCCCATCGCCTCGAGCAGCACGTCGCCGACGTGCGCCATGTCCGCGAGGAAGGCGGCACGGTGAGCGCCGGTGAGCGCGTTCAGCTGCGGCACCACCGGATCGGGCAGCAGCAGGCAGTAGCCCGCGATGACCTGCGGGTCGCCGAGCACGACCCAGCCTGAGTCGAGCCGCGCGATGAAGCTCTCATCGGCGGCGCCGCGCAGCTTCTGCACGCGCCGGTGGATGACCGTGTCCGCGCCTGCGTTCATGCGTGGCTCCTGAACATGAAGTAGACGGCGCCTATCATGCAGCAGCCGGCCCACAGGAAGTCGAGCTTGACGCCCTGCTTGAGGTAGAAGTACGCGAACGGCACGAACACGCCGAGCGTGATGACCTCCTGCAGGATCTTGAGCTGCGGGATCGTGAGGATCGTGTGGCCGATCCGGTTGGCGGGGACCTGCAGCAGGTATTCAAAGAGCGCGATGCCCCACGAGACGAGCGCCGCGATCCACCAGGGCCGCTGGCTCAATTCCTTCAGGTGCGCGTACCAGGCAAAGGTCATGAACACGTTCGACAGGGACAGCAGGATCACGGTCCATCCGAACTCACGCATGCGAGGCTCCCGGGTACGCGACGGTGCCGCTTGGTGGCGGTGATGAGTCTGGCGCGCGCTCAGCCGGCGCGGTGCGCGGCGCGCGCGGCGGCGACCATCGCCGCCGTCACCGGCGTCGCGTGGTTGCCGAAGCTCGTGCGCACGTGCGTCAGCAGCGTCGCGAGGTCCTCGTCCGGGAGGTAGCTGAACTGCGGCATGATGCCGGCGTACGCGCCGCGCGGGAGCGCGGCGGGGCGGTGCCCGTACATGACCCAGCCGAGGAGTTCCTCGGGGGGCCCGAGCGTCACGGGCGTCCCGGCGAGCGGCGGCTGCACGCCCTCGATGCCGCTGCCGTCCGGCCGGTGGCAGGCGGCGCAGGTCGTCGCGTAGAGGCGTTCGGCCGGCGTCGCCGCACGGTGACTCGACTCCCCGCCCGGCGCGCAGGCGCCGAGCGCCGTGGCGGCGAGGGCGGCCGCGACGCCGAGAAACGCGTGCCGCCCCGCCGCCGCCGGCGCCGGCACCCGGCGCCCCGGCATGCGCTCAGCGCGGGACGAGCGTGACGACGGTCGCGTCGGCCGGCTCACGGTTGATCGGCAGCACCCGGGCGCGGCGGATGAAGTTGAAGTCCGTGGCGCCGGCCGAGCAGTACGCGCCCATGTCCCGGCCGACGATGAGGTCGCCAATCTCGAGCGGCGGCAACGGCAGGTCCTCGATCACGACGTCGATGCTGTCGCAGGTGGGACCGGCGAGCACGCTCGGGCGCCGCTCGCCGTCGGTGCGCAGGCTTTCGATCCGGTAGCGGGCGTGATCGAAAAGCTGGCCGCTGAAGGAGCCGTAGATCCCGTCGTCGAGGTAGTACCACTGCCGGCCATCGCGCACCGCGCGGCCGATGACGGTCGAGACGCAGGTGCCCGCGGGCGCGGCAATGAACCGGCCGGGCTCGGCGATGATCCTGAGGTTCGGCGGCAGCGCCGCGAGCGCCGCGCGGATCGGTGCGCAGAACTCCTCTATCGGCATTGCGGGCTCCAGGTAGTCGACCGGGAAGCCACCGCCAATGTCGAGAACAGCCAGGTCGGCGTGGCCGGCCGCGCGGCCCGCTTCGATCATGCCGCCTGAGGCCGCGATTGCGCGCACGTGCATGTCGGGGCTGGCGGCCTGGGAACCGGCGTGGAATGAAAGCCCGACGACCCGCACGCCCATCTGCGCGGCGACCCTGAGGAGCGCCGGGACCGCCGCGGGCTCGCAGCCAAACTTCTTGGAGAGGTCGCACACCGCATCGGAAGTCCCGAATGCGACTCGCAGCAGCACTTCGACGCGCTTGCGATGGCGGATGAACTTGCCGATCTCGTCGGCGTTGTCGGCGACGAAGATGCGCACGCCGAACCTGAGCGCATCGCGGATGTCGCCGTCGCGCTTGATCGGGTGGGTGTGGATGCAACGCTCGGGCGCCACCTGCGCAGCACGCACCAGATCGACCTCGCCGCTACTCGCGAGGTCGAAGAACGCGCCCTCGCCCTTCAGCGTCGCGACGACCACCGGGTCCGGCAGCGGCTTCAGCGCATAGTGGAGGTCGACGCCCGGCAGTGCCGCCTTGAGCGCGCGGTACTGGCCGCGGATCCGGTCGCAGTCGACCACCATGAGCGGCGAGCCGTGGCGTGCCACGAGCGCCTCGATGTCGGCGCGCGCGTAGGGCGCGTGCAGTCGCCCCGTCGCGGGAGTCTCGGCGGACAACATCGACTTCGCGGGCTTGGGCACTGGCGGGATCCTCGGGTGGGCGCGCGGATTCTAGGCTAAATCCTCGGCATCGCAAGCGGCTGCAGCTCGCGCGAGCCGGTCGCGCACCGCATCCCAGTTAGCGCCCGCCGGGACCGCCTCGACGAGGATCGCGGCCGCGCCGCTCGCATCGAGGCGGCGCAGGTCCGCATAGAGATCGTGACCGAAGCGAACCGCCTCGGCACCCGCTTCGATCCAGAGCGGCCCTGCGTAGTCGGCCGGCCGGCCGCTGCGCGCGAGCACGGCGACCGAGGCGCCGGCCAGGGCGCGCAGCGAATCGGCCGGGAGCACGCGCAGCGGTGTCCGCGGGGCGTAGTGCGCGGCGAGCGTGCCCGAGGCACGCGGCCCCTCGCCCCGCTCGGCGCGCCGGATGGGACCTGCGACGGCCTCGAGGTCGGGCAGCGCGATGCCGCCCGGGCGCAGCAGCAGCAGTTCACCAACGCAGCTCACGATCGTCGATTCGAGGCCGACGCTGCAGTCGCCGCCGTCGAGGACGAGAGCGACCTCGGCGCCGAACTCCGCGCGCACGTGCGCGGCCGTCGTCGGGCTCACCCGCCCGAACCGGTTCGCGGAGGGCGCCGCGATGCCGCCGCCGAAGGCGGCCAGCAGCGCGAGAGCGAGCGGGTGCGAAGGCACCCTCAGTCCGACCGTGGGCGCCCCACCCGTCACCTCGTCGATGACGCCCGCCGCGCGCGGCAGGATGAGGGTGAGCGGTCCGGGCCAGAACGCACGCGCGAGCCGCTCGGCCGCCGCGGGGACGTGCGCGGCCCACTCGCCGAGCGCACTCGCGTCGCGGAGGTGGACGATCAAGGGATGGTTGGCCGGCCGGCCCTTCAACGCGAAGACGCGCCGGACCGCGGCGGGGTTCCCGGCGTCGGCACCGAGGCCGTAGACGGTTTCGGTCGGGAATCCGATCGCATCGCCGGCGCAAAGTGCCGCGACCGCCTCGCGGAGCTCCACCTCAGCGCTCATGCCGGCGGTGGCGGGCGGGCGCGCCGCTCGAGCTCGCGCGTGAGGCCGAAGAGGGTGAGTGGCGCGCAGCCCTCGGCCTTGTTGTTGGCGATCACGATCGCCTCGTTGCCGCGGGCGAGGACCCGCTCGATGAGCTCGGCGACGGCGCTGCGGTTCGCCGCGTCCGGGTCGACGATCCGGTCGAAAGGGAAATAGCGCTCGCGCGCCGCCTCGTAGTCCTGCCCCGGGTTGAGGAGCCAGCGGATCACGACGGCGCCCGAGAGCCAGGCGCTCTCGCCGAGGAGGTCGGCCTGCTCGAGCACGGAGGGCATGCGCGGATGCACGTTGAAGCAGTGCGTGGCGCCGTTCCTCGCGAGCGCATCGGTGTAGCCGGGACCCAAGAGCTCGCGGTTCCTGAGCTCGACCGCGTACTGGGGGCCGCGCGGCAGTGCCTCGAGGAACGCGCCGAGCGCATCGGCGAAGAGCTGCGGCTCGCGCGAGTAGGGCAAGCCGAGCGCCGGGAACTGGAAGAGGAGCGCGCCCAGGCGCTCGCCGAGCCCCTCGATGACCGGCGTCACGACCCGCTCGATCGTGTACGGCAGGTCGAGGAAGCGATCGACGTCGGGCGTGACGGCGACGTTGCGCGCCTGCCGGTCGATCGGGTTCGTGAGCGCGGCGTGTGCCTTGACGATGAAGCGAAAGTCCGCCGGCACCGCGCGCGCGTAGCGGCGGAACTCCTCCGCGCTCAACGGCGCGTAGTACGTCCGGTCGAGGCCGACCGCCCGCAAGAGCTCGTGCCGCGCGTATGCGCCAAGGCCCGAGCGGGCCAGCAGCTGCTCGCCCGCCCGCTGCGCGTAGACGACGCCGGCCCAGCCGGGGAACGCCCAGCTCGAGGTGCCGAACCGCAGGCCCGCCGGCAGCCGCTCGCGCACGCCCTCGAGATCAGCCGGCAACGCCGCCGCGCCGATCAGGTCGACGTCGGAGCCGCCGGCGGCAAACAGCTCGATCTGCGCGGAGGGATCGGGGGTCACGGGGCTCGCCGCCACTTGGGTGCCCCGAACTTAAGCAATGCCGACCCGCACGGCAACTGCAGGCGTCTCGTCCCGGCGTACGGGTCGTCGCGGCAGCGGCGGCTCACTCGAGCGGGTGTCGCTCCCAGCCGACAGGCCCGCGGCGGACTTCGTAGGACGGCCAGTAGTGCTTGTCGAGCTTGAGCGTCATGACCTCGGTCGAGTTGTTCCAGGTGACCGTCTTGAGCCTGAGCGAGGCGCGGTCGGGCTTAGCTCCCACGGCGGCAAGGAACGTGTCGAGGTCCGGCGTCGGCTTGCCGTCGACCTCGATGATCCGCCGGCCGTTCCAGAGGCCGTAGCGGGTCGCGGGCGAGCCATACATGAAGAACGACACGAACACGCCGTTCGGCACGACGCCGCGCTGGGCCGCGAGCGCGCGGTGCGGCGCCTGCAGCGTCGCTCCCGCCCACAGCACGATGCGGTCGATGTCGGAGCCGGCGAGCGCGACGGTGTCGAGGTCGAGGGTGAGCTCGGCGCCGTTGCGCCACACGGTCACCTTCACGGCCGGCGCCTGCGCCGCGCGCTCCGCCTCGCGGAAGCGGTTGACGAGCGTGCCGTTGATCGCGAGGAGGAGATCCCCGGTCTGCAGCAGCTTCGCGGCGGGCGTGCCCGCGACGAGGCGCCCGACGCCGAGCACCTGGCGGCGGCCGACGCTGTGCGCCTCGATGCGCTTGATCCAGGCCTCGTCGAGCCCGAACTTGCGCGCCGCCGACAGCGGTACAACCTGCAGCTCCGCCTCCAGCGAGCGCAGCGCCTTGCCGCTTCGGACCACGTCGACCATCTCGCTGACGACGTCCGCCGGGATGCCGAGGTTCTCCTGCTGGAGCTCCCGGCCGTTGTCGAAGGCGAAGCTCGACCAGAGCGCGCGCACCTCGCCCGACTTGTCGGTGATCACGCCGTCGAAGTCGCTCGGCCCGTTGATGAGGCTCACGACCTCGAGGTTCGACTCGCGGAACGCGAGCGTCCGCGACAGCGGGAACTGCGCCGCCTCGACCGCCGCGACGCCCGTCTCGAGCGAGGCGAGCCGCTGGTCGGAACGAAGACCGACCACCCAGACCGGCTCGCCCGAGGCGAGCTCGCGCGGCGCGAAGCGCGCCGAGCGCACCGGCGTCGCGCCGATCAGCGCCGGATCGTAGGAGATGACCGCAAGGTTATGGAGCGGATGGATGTACTCGACCTTGCCGGGGATTTCGATGGTGCCGGCGAAGGTGAGCCTCACATCGCCCATCGCGACCGGCACCGTGTTCCGGTCGGTGACGACGAGGCCGCGGGCGGCATCGACGATGACGCCCGTGCCGCGGTAGCTGCGCTCCGTCACGCCCGACACCGAGTAGGGCATGTCGAAGTTGATCATCACGAGCGAGGGCGCCAGCCGATCGGCGCGCGCGTTGCCGCTCGGCGCGAACGTCGTCGTCGCCGGCCCCGGCGGCTCAGGTGCAAGGCCGGCACCGAGTTCGTGGCACGGCCACCAGCCGAGCGTGTCGTCGCGCTTGCAGCGCCTGGCCGGGAACCACTTGCGGTCTATCTTGAGCGAGTGGACCTGCGAGTTGCGCGTGTCATCGAGCGTGAAGTAGCGCGCCGTCGCCCTGTCGCCTGGGCCGACGGCGGCGAGCGCCGACTCGAAGTCATCGAGGCTGTCGACCGGCTTGCCGTTGAAGGCGGTCAGCACGGCACCCCGCGGCACGCCGGCCGAGCCGAACACGTAGCCGGGGCTTGCGACGTAGACACCCTTGATCGGCACGTTGAAATGGCGCGCCTGCTGGTACGAGAGGTGATGGACGACCGCGTCGCCGAACTCGAGATACTCATCCGGCGTGATCGCATGCAGGTCGCCGACGGGCAGCGACGGGGTCAGCACGGCGCCGCCGCGCTGCACTTCGACTTTGACGGACTTCCCGACCGAGTCATCGAGCAGCGACTCAAGCGCCAGGAACTCGGTGACGTGATGCCCGTCGATCCTGACGAGCACATCGCCGGGTTCCAGCACGCCCTCGGCCGGGGAGCCGGGCTGCACTTCCTTGACGACGAGCATGCCGACCTGCTTCGGGAACGCGCGGCGCACCTCGGCCTCGGTGTCGGGCTTGAGCCCGAGGCGCCCGAGTTCGTCGTACGGGGTGTACTCGAACACCGTCTCGATCGTGCCGCGCAGGACCGGGCGGCCCTCCTGGATGAGCTTGAGCGCCCGCACGACGCGATCGAGCGGCAGGTAGAAGCTCGAGGCCGCCTGGCTCGAGCCACCGGCGTTGAGCGCGACCGCCCGGCCCTTCACATCAAGCACCGGCGAGCCGGAGGAGCCGCCGGACGTGCTCGAGGCCGCCTGGTAGTAGAACGTGTTGAAGTCGTTGTACTTGCCGATGCCATAGGCGGGCGCGTCGCGGTCGAGCCGCGCGAGGGTGCCCGCGAGGATCGAGAGCTGCTCGCCGGCGTCGTTGCCGACGACGCGGATCTCGGTCCCGACCCTGGCGCCATCGGGCGCGAGCGGGATCTCGGGCGGATGGGCGAACTTGAGCTTCGAGGGGTCGTAGCGATAGATGCCGAAGTCGTGCACCGGGTCGCGGTAGACCGGGTAGAGCTGCACTTCCTCGCGGTTCTGGAAGACCGCCTGCGCGGTCACCGGGCCCGGCGTCACGACGTGACGGTTGGTCAGGATGAGCCCCCGCTTCGCATCGACGACGAACCCGGTCGCCTGCGCGGAGGTGTACCACTCGGTGTCGAAGGCCCGCGCCTGGTCGACCTGGATCGTCACGACGCCGTCGGCGATCCGCTGCAGCGTGCGGGCCCACTCCGGTCGCTCATCGAGCACCTCGCCCGCGGCCTTGAGCGCGGGCGCGAGTTCCTGTGCGCCGGCCGCGGCGACCGGCGGCGCGGCCGAGGCGAGCGGCCGGCTGCCGGACTCCGGCGCCGCCTGCGCGAGCGCAAGCGTCGCCGCGAGGAGCCCCACGCCGAGTGCTGCCGCGCGAAGGCCGGAGCCGGGCCGCCGGGTCGGAACGGTCACAGCGCGTAGCCGAATGCTTGCTGGAAGCGGGCGCCGATGTCGGCGAGCTCGGCGCCGTGCGACTGAGTGCCGTGATGGGCGATCTTGATCGCGCCAAGGAGCGCCGCGATGCGCCCGGCGGTCGGCCAGTCGAGCCCGCGCGTGAGCCCGTAGATGAGGCCCGCGCGGTAGGCATCGCCGCAACCGGTCGGATCGACCACGCGCGCGGCGCGCACGGCGGGAATCGCGATGACACCGCCGTTGGTGTAGATGCTCGAGCCCTCGGCCCCGCGCGTGACGATGTAGGCCGTGCAGCGGGCGGCGATCTCGGCGGGCGAGAGTCCCGTCCGCTGCTGCACGAGCTCCGCCTCGTAGTCGTTGACGATCATCCAGGTCGCCTGCTCGATGAACGTCGCGAGCTCCGGGCCGCCGAAGAGCGGCAAGCCCTGGCCGACGTCGAAGATGAACGGGATGCCGGCGGCCGCGAACTGCTCGGCGTGGCGCAGCATCGCCTCGCGGCTGTCGGGACCGACGAGCCCGAGCGAGACACCGCCGTCCGCCGGCACCGGGATCTCGCCCGAGTGCTGCATGGCACCGGGATGGAAGGCGGTGATCTGGTTGTCATCGAGGTCCGTCGTGATGAACGCCTGGGCGGTGTAAGTGCCGGGGATCCGCTGCACGTACTGGAGACTCAGACCGTGCCGGCGCATCCAGGTTTCATACGCGTCGAAATCATCCCCCACCGTGCCGAGCGCCCGGCCGTCGACGCCGAGCAGCTTGAGGCTGAACGCGATGTTGCCGGCGCAGCCACCGAAGTTGCGGCGCATCTGCGGCACCAGGAAGGAGACCGACAGCATGTGCACGCGGTCCGGCAGGATGTGGTCCTTGAACCGCCCGTCGAACACCATGACGGTGTCGTAGGCGAGCGAGCCGCAGATCAGAACAGTCATCGGGGACCCCCACCGGAACCAGCGGGCACCATACCCGAGCCCGCCGCGCGCCCGCCAGCCAGCGGCACGAGTTTCGTGACGTGAGCCGCGACTACGCTTGTAGTCTCAGCGGTCGAGGAGCACGAGGGCCCAGGTGGCAACCAGCAGCACGAAGGACACGAAGACGGCCGCCGATCCGAGGTCCTTCGCGAGCCCGGAGAGTGCGTGCCGCTCGGCGCCGATGCGATCGATCGCAGCCTCGACGGCGCTGTTGAGGAGCTCGACGATGAGGATGAGGAGGACGGGCGCGACCAGCAGCGCGCGGGCGATGCCGCTGCCGCCGAGCCACAGCCCGGCCGGGAGCAGAACGAGTGCCAGCAGGCACTCCTGCCGGAACGCCTCCTCCTCCCGCCACGCACCCACGAACCCGCCCCAGCTGTTGCCGCACGCCGCGAGCACGCGCTTCAATCCGCGCGGCTTCTCGCCGGGCCTTACGCTCGATCGGGCGTCGACTGTCATGCGCCTGGCTTCCACGTGAGGTCGAGTTGCTTCGCGGCGCGGACGTCGTCGAGGCGCCGGACGGGGAGTGTATACGGAGCGCCTTTGACGTGCGCCGCGTCCTCATCCGCCTCCCGCTGGATCGCGATCATCGCCTCGACGAAGCCATCGAGCGCCTCCTTCGCCTCCGTTTCGGTCGGCTCGATCAACAGGCACTCCGGCACCAGCAGCGGGAAATACGTGGTCGGTGCGTGGTAGCCGTAGTCGAGCAGGCGCTTGGCGAAGTCCATCGCCGTCACCCCCTGCTCGCGCGCCTGGCGCTTCATCGTCAGGATGAACTCGTGGGTCGCGCGCCGCGTCGGGTACGCCGCATCGAACCCCGCCTGCCTTAGCCGCGCCATCAGGTAGTTCGCGTTCAGGGTCGCGAATTCGCCGATGCGGCGCATGCCGTCGCGGCCGACCATGCGCATGTAGATGTACGCCCGGAGCAGCACCCCCGCGTTGCCCATGAACGCCGACAGCCGGCCGATCGACTGCGGCAGGTCCCGCTCATCGAGCCAGCGGTAGCCCTCGCCCTCGCGGCCGACGACCGGCACCGGCTGGAATGCCGTGAGCCGGCTGCCGACGCCGATGGCACCGGCACCGGGACCGCCGCCGCCGTGCGGCGTCGAGAAGGTCTTGTGCAGGTTCATGTGGATGACATCGAAGCCCATGTCGCCGGGCCGGACCTTGCCGAGGATCGCGTTCAGGTTCGCGCCGTCGTAATAAAGGAGTCCACCGGCGTCGTGCACGACCTCGGCGATCTCGGCGATGGTCCGTTCGAACACGCCGAGCGTCGAGGGGTTCGTCAGCATGATGCCGGCGGTCGAGGGACCCACGACCTTCTTGAGCGCCTCGAGGTCGCAGTCGCCGGACGCGTTGCAGGGGATCTCGATGACCTTCATGCCGCACATGGTCGCGGTCGCGGGATTGGTGCCGTGCGCGGCCTCCGGCACGATGATCTCGGTGCGGTTGTGGTCACCGCGCGAGCGGTGATAGGCGCGGATCATCGCGACACCGGCGAACTCGCCCTGCGCGCCGGCCATCGGCGTCAGCGACACGGCCTGCATGCCGGTCACTTCCATCAGCATCTCCTGCAGCTCGAACATGCAGGCGAGGAAGCCCTGGCCGAGCGACTCAGGCCCGAGCGGATGGCGCGCGAGGAACTGCGGCAGCATCGCGTACTGGTTGCAGCCGCGCGGGTTGTATTTCATCGTGCACGAGCCAAGCGGATAGAACTGCGTGTCGATCGAGAAGTTCATCTGCGAGAGCCGCGTGAAGTGCCGCACGGCCTGCAGCTCCGACACCTCGGGCAGGAGCGGCGGCGAGCGGCGCCTGAGCGCCTCGGGCACGTCGGCCACGAGCTCGGGTGGCATCTGCGCGGCGGCGTGCCGGCCGGGCCGCGACTGGTCGAAGATCGTGGATTCGGCGGCGGCGGAGCGTAGGCGGGTATCCATGGGCATCACTCCTGGCTCAGGCCGCGCCGGCTGCGCGCAGTGAATCGCCGAGCGCGCCCGCGAAGGCGGCAATGTCGGCGCTCGTCTTCGTCTCGGTCGCGCAGACGAGGAGCGCGTGGCCAAGCTCGGGGTAGTCGGCGGAAGCATCGAAGCCGCCGGCGATGCGCCGTTGCGCGAGTGCCGCGAGCACCGGGGCGACCGGCCGGTCGAGCTTGACGAGCGCCTCGTGGAAGCGCGCCCCGCTGAAGGCGAGCCGAACGCCCGGCAGCGCGCCGAGCGCCCGCACGAGCTCGGCGGTGCGCGCCATCGAGGCGGTGGCGGTGCGGGCGAGCCCCTTCGGTCCCATGATCGAGAGGTAGATCGTCGCCGCCGTCATCAGCAGTCCCTGGTTCGTGCAGATGTTGGAGGTCGCCTTGCTGCGGCGGATGTGCTGCTCGCGCGCCTGCAGGGTGAGCGTGTAGCCGGGCTTGCCGTCGAGATCGACCGTGCGCCCGACGATGCGGCCCGGCATTTGCCTGACATGCTCCATGCGCGTGGTCATGAAGCCGACGTACGGCCCGCCGGATGACAGCGGCACGCCAAAGGGCTGCGCGTCGCCAACTACGATGTCGACGCCCGCGGCGCCCCACTCGCCGGGCGGCTTCAGGATCGCGAGCGAGGTCGGGTTCACGACCGCGATGACGAGCGCGCCTTGCTTGTGCGCCCAGTCGGTGAGCGCATCCACGTCCTCGAGCACGCCGAAGAAGTTTGGCTGCTGGATCACGAGCGCGGTCACGTCCTGCCCGGCGTAACGCTCGAGCGCGCCGCAGGGCGTCCCGCCGGTCGCCGCGTCGAAGGCGACTTCCTCGAAGCTGAGGTTCTGGTTGCCGGCTATCGCCCGCGCACACTTGCGATAGGTCGGGTTCACCGCCCGCGGCATCAGGATCCGGGCGGACTTCGAGCGGCGGTTGGCCCGCACCGCCATCAGGCTCGCCTCGGCAAGCGCGGAGGCACCGTCGTAGAGCGAGGCGTTCGAGACCGCCATGCCGGTCAGGCTCGCGATCATCGTCTGGAATTCGTAGATCGTCTGCAGCGTGCCCTGGCTCGCCTCGGCCTGGTAGGGCGTGTAGGCGGAGTAGATCTCGCCGCGCGTCGTGATCGCCCACACGGCGGCCGGGATGTGGTGCTCGTAGGCCCCCGCGCCGATGAAGTTGAGTGCGCAGCTGTCGGCCGCCGCACGCGCGCTCATCAGCTGGCCGACCTCGAGCTCGGACGCCGCTGGTGGAATCCGCCCGAGTTCACCGGCGCGCAGGCTCGCCGGTATCTCATCGAACAGCGTTTCGATATCGGCGACGCCGATCGTCGCGAGCATCGCGCGCACGTCATCGTCGGTGTGGGGGATGAAGGCCATGCTGGTTCCTCTAGGGCGCGCCCGCGCGCCCGGTATCGTTACTCGGCCGACTCTTCCGCAAAGGTCGTGTAGCCGCCGGCATCGAGGAGCGCATCGACCTCGGCAACGGATGAGGGCTTGAGCGTAAAGAGCCATCCCTCGCCGTACGGGTCGGTGTTGATCTTCTCCGGCGCCTCGGCGAGGGAGGCATTGCCCGCGACCACCTGGCCTGCGATCGGGCTGTAGACGTCGGAGGCGGCCTTGACCGATTCGACCACCGCGCACGCCTCCCCGGCCGCCAGGTCGCGTCCGGCTTCCGGCGTCTCGGCGAACACAAGGTCGCCGAGCGCGTGCTGGGCGTGGTCGGTGATGCCGACGGTCACGGTGCCATCCGCATTCTTCTTCACCCACTCGTGGCTCTTCGTGTAGCGAAGCTCGGCCGGAACATTGCTGCTCATGTGCTCAATCCTCGGATGACGGACGGGAAATTCTCGGAATCGGGCCGGGCACGATCGCGCTCAGAGCGCGATCAGCGCGCGGCCATGGCGGACGAAAGGAGGCTTGACGATTCGAACGGCGAGTCGCTTGCCGCGGACCTCGGCCACGAGCGGCTCGATAACCGCGGCTGGCACGCGTGCGAGGGCGATGGAGCGCTCGAGCGTGGGCGCATACGTGCCGCTCGTCGTCTCGCCCTCGCCGGATGAGGCGATGACCTTCTGGTGCGCGCGCAGCACGCCCTTGTCCTCGAGGAGGAGGCCGATGAGTCGCCGCGGGACGCCCGCGGCACGCTGCTCAAGCAAGGCGGCGCGGCCGATGAAGTCGCGTGGCGAATCGAGCGCCACCGTCCAGGCGAGCCCGGACTCGAGCGGCGTCGTCGTCTCGTCCATGTCGTTGCCGTAGAGGTTCATGCCAGCCTCGAGGCGCAGCGTATCGCGCGCTCCAAGGCCGCACGGCCGGACGCCGCGGTCGATCAGCCGGTCCCAGAGCGCAACGACTTCGCCCGCGCCGAGGATGATTTCGAACCCGTCCTCGCCCGTGTAGCCGGTACGCGCGATGAAGGAAGCGGAGCCGCGCGCGGCGAGCGCCGCGCCCGAGAACACCGGGAGACCGAGCGCGATTGCGGCATCGGCGGGAGTGAGGAGTTCCGCGACGCGCGCCCGCGCATTCGGACCCTGCACCGCGATCATCGCAAGGTCACGCCGCGCGGTGACCTCGACCTCGAAGCGCAGCGCCTGCGCGCTGATCCACGCAAGGTCCTTCTCGGCGGTGCCGGCGTTGACGACCAGCCGATAGGCGGTCGGGCCGCGCAAGTAGACGATGAGGTCGTCGATGACGCCGCCACGCTCATTCAGCATGCAGCTGTAGAGCGCCTTGCCGGGTACGGCGAGCCGCGCGACGTCGTTGGCGAGCAGGGCCTGCAGGAATTCCCGCGTGCGAAGGCCCGCAAGATCGACGACCCGCATGTGCGAGACGTCGAACATGCCGGCGTCGCGGCGCACCGCGTGGTGCTCCTCGAGCTGCGAGCCGTACTGCAGCGGCATGTCCCAGCCGCCGAAATCGACCAGACGGGCACCGAGCGCGCGGTGGCGCTCATACAACGGGGTTTGCAAGGGCATGGGCTCTCCGGGTCAACGCCATCCGACGGACCCGCCCCATAGATCGGGACGACAGGCCGCCGCCTGTCGCCCCTCTGTCCTTTGACCTGAGAGATCAAGTGCAGCCGACGCCGCACCGCACCCCTTCGGTGGGTCCTGCGGCGCCATGCGCCGCGGACCGCTCTCCAGAGTTCGCGAGACCCTGCCGTTGTTCTGCCTGAGCGTTTCCGGGCGGGTTGCGCCTTCGGCGCCGCGCGTACCGGGGGTTTTGCACCCCAGCCTCACGGTCTCTCCGGACAGGTCTTAACGCGAAGCGGGCATGATACCGAGCGAGTGAGCAAAAGGCCCGCACTATGTTCCGCGGGAGCGGCGGCGAGCGGGCTGTTGCAACGTCGACCGGTCGCGGCCGGAGGCGCGACCGAGGTACGCGATCGGGCGGCCGACGTTCGGCCGCGTCGCGACCAACAGCGGTCCGAGAAAGGGCGTGCGGCGCGCCGGGGCTACGAGCCCGGTCGCGATGAGGGCGCCCAATCGGGGATCGGCTGCTCCAACGACAACGCGGCGACGCGAGACGCCGAGATCGTCCACGCAATCGAGCGTTAGCTCCGCGGCCCCGGCCAGGCGCTCGGCCGTCGGTCCCAGAGACGCCTCGGCGCACGAGGCCTGGCGCGCCAACGGCGCGATCCGGCTCGAGATGCCGAACCCGGTGATCGACGCTTGCAAGCAGGTCGAGCTCGCGAAGACTGCCCGCGGAGCGCCGCCCGGCATGCCGCTGAATGGACGTTCAAGGCTGTTGCGCGCGTGTCACGAACCGGAATCGGAGGCGCGGATGAACTGCTAAATAGCTGATAACAAGAGGTTTTTTCCGGGCCCCGCCCGAATCTTGCTTCCATCGGGTTGTTGCGACAAACTGGAATCGAGCGCGCCGCGGCTCGGTATTGACCGCGCATTCAACACCGGTTGCCGCGCCGCCGACGGGCACAAGTCGCCACCAGCAAGCGAAGGGGAATTCCATGCGGATCAGGAAGCCAGCCGATCGAGCGACGACATCGAAGCTCCCGTACGCCATCGCGGCCGTCTTGGGGAGCGTCTCGGTGGCATCGACTGCTGGCGCCGCGGGCGCCGCGGCGAGTGAGGCGTCCCAGGACTCGCTCGGCGAGATCATCGTCACCGCGCAGCGCCGCTCGGAAAGCATGCAGAACGTGCCGATCTCGATGCAGGCGTTCACCGCCACGACCCTCACCGAACTCAACATCTCCACGTTCGACGACTACATCAAGTACCTGCCGAACGTGACGACGGCCAACAATGGGCCGGGCCAGAACGAAGTCTTCATGCGGGGCTTGAGCGCCGGTTCGCAGCCAAGCCAGGGCAGCGGCTCGACCGCCGCCTACCCCAACGTCGCGATCTACCTCGATAACCAGTCCGGCCAGCTCCCCGGTCGCAACCTCGACATCTACGCCGCCGACCTCAACCGCATCGAGGTTCTGGAGGGCCCGCAGGGCACGCTGTTCGGCTCCGGCGCCGAGGCGGGCGTGATTCGCTACATCACCAACGAGCCGAAGCTCAACGTGACCGAGGGGAGCGCCAAGGCGGGCTACGGTGTCACCGCGCACGGCGACCCGAACAGCGACCTGACTGCGGTCCTGAACCTGCCGCTGATCACCGACAAGCTCGCGGTCCGTGGCGTCCTCTTCACCGACCAGCGCGGCGGCTACATCAACAACGTGCCGGCGACGTTCACTCGCAGGAACACCGACATCGGCATCCACTACGCGAACTTCCCCTCGGTCAACGGGCAGTGCCCGAACGGGCCGGACGGTGGCTCGGGCTTCTGCGTGCCCCCTGGCGCTACCGCGATCAACAACTACGCGATCGCGAAGAACGCCATCAATCCGACCTCCTACACCGGCGTACGGGTCGAGGCGCTCTGGAAGTTCAACGACGACTGGGACCTGCTGGTGAGCCAGATGTACCAGAACCTGAGCACCGACGGCGTCTTCTACCAGCAGCCGACCGCCTCCGACGGCGGGGCGCTCAACCCGCTCGAGGTCACCCAGTTCAACAATTCCTACGACCGGGACAAGTTTGAGAGCACCTCGTGGACGCTGAACGGCAAGTTCGGCCAGCTCAAGGCCGTCTACACGGGTGGCTACCTCGTCCGCAAGGTCGAGCAGGTCGGCGACTACACGAACTACTCGCGCGGCGTGTACGCGGACTACTACCAGTGCTACGGCCCGACGGGAGGTACGCTGAACTACCCCTCGACCTGCTATTCGCCGAGCGCCATATGGCGTTCGGTCGAACGCAACGAGCACATGCAGCACGAGTTCCGCCTCAGCACACCGGACGACTGGCGGATTCGTGGCATTGCGGGCGTGTACTACGAAGACAACAAGCTTGCCGATCAGAGTGATTGGCGCTACAAGACCGTTCCTTCGTGCACGACGAACGGCATTCCGGGCGAGGATCCTGGCAACACCGGCTGCTTCTCGAACATCGGCACGGTACCCGGGACCACCGTCGTCAACCCCGGCGTGCGCGATCCGAACAGCTCGTTTTATCAGGACGACGTTCGCGAAACCAAGCAGACGGCCTTCTTCCTGTCGATCGACGTCGACCTGATCCCGAAAGTGCTGACGGCGACGCTCGGCACGCGCCACTTCCGCTTCGACAACTCATTCAAGGGCGCGGTCAACGGCAGCTTCTTCTGCTACGAACAGGGCGTACCAGCCGGCGGGTGCCAAGGCAGCACGGCCTACAATCTTGACGCCGCCCATCTGTCCAATTCGGAGTCGGGATTCAAGAGCCGCGGTAACCTGACCTGGCACGTCGTGCCCGACGTGATGCTCTACTACACCTGGTCGCAGGGATTCCGCCCGGGCGGCTTCAACCAGAATGGCGGCGCCGCGCACGCATACGGCCCGAACCAGGTGGCGCAGTACCTCGTGCCGCAGTCCTATCACTCGGATAGCCTGACCAACAACGAGATCGGCTGGAAGGCGGAGTTCCTCAACCGGCGGCTGCAGTGGAACGGCGCAATCTACCGCGAGAACTGGGACAACGTGCAGGTCGCGTTCTTTAATCCAGGGCTCGTCGGTAACGTCTTCTACGACACCAACGGCCAGAACTTCCTGATCAAGGGAATCGAGACCTCGCTCGTGGCGCGCGTCGCGCCGGGACTCACGCTGCAGGGCGCAGCGTCGTGGAATAAGAGCCGGCAGACGAACTCGCCGTCCCTGATCGACAACAATCCGGCTGACAACAACCCGGTCACCGGCAATTTTGGTCACCCGATCACGCTGAACTGCGGCGGTAGCGCCTATTCGGGCACCTGCACCCAGGTCACCAATCCGTTCGGCCCGGTCGGTGCGCCCAGCGCGAACTCACCGCCCGTCCAGTTCAGCCTGCGGGCCCGCTACGAGTGGAACATCGGCGAGTTCGGCGCGTTCCTGCAGGCCGGGGCTGCCCACGTGGCGCACTCGTTCACGCAAGCCGGCGCCAATCCGCTGCTGGCGCAGGGTGACGCCATCACCACCGGCCGGCTCCGCTTCGAGAACCCGGCGTACACCTCCTACGACGCCTCGTTTGGCTTCTCGAAGGACGCCTGGACGGTGTCGGTGATCGGCGAGAACCTGAGCAACTCGCACGCCTCGACGTTCACGAGCACCGACCAGTTCATCGTCGCGGAGACGCCGCTGCGGCCGCGCGTGCTCGGGGTCTCGCTCGGGTACAAGTTCTGAGGCCGGGTCGCCCTCGGAACTGAGGCCAGCGGCAGCCGCCGCTGGCCGGGACGGCGGGCTCGCGAGCCCGGGAAGTGCCCGCCGAATGGCGGGCGCTCCTGCCCTCCCGAGGGGACGTGTATTGTTGGGGCACACTCGCGATCTCGCGGTCGACGTACCCGGAGCACCCCGTGGCTAAGCAGTCCCTGATCGAGAAGCGGTCGATCGACTACGTGCCCCTCGCCGAGCGGCACGGCAAGGTCTGGCACCTGTGGCCGGTCTGGTTCTCAGGCGACGCGCACCTCGCGACGATCGCGACGGGGTTCGTCGGCATCGCGCTCGGCGGCAACTTCATCTGGATGACGATCGCGGTGCTGCTTGGCTCCGCGTTCGGCACGTTCTTCATGGCGTTCCACTCGACGCAGGGTCCGCAGCTCGGCCTGCCGCAGATGATCCAGTCGCGGCCGCAGTTCGGTTACCTCGGCGCGCTCCTCGTCTGGGGTGTCGCGCTCATCACCTACGTCGGCTACAACGCCTTCAACCAGGTGCTCGCCGCCGACACGCTGGTGACGCTGTTCGATTGGAAGCGGACAACCACGATCCTCGCGGTCGGTGTCCTCGGCGCGGCACTTGCGGCGGTCGGCTACGACCTCATCCACCGGGCGCAACGCCTGCTCGCCTACCTGCTGCTCGCGGTGCTCGCCGTGATGAGCGTGGCGGCGCTGCGCACCCATTTCCCCGCCGCGCAGCTCGACCTCGGCGATTTCCGGCTGACGCCGTTCCTGACCCAGCTGTTCGCGGCAGCGGCGTACCAGGTGTCCTGGTCGATCTACGTGTCCGACTACTCCCGCTACCTGCCGCGCGACGTCGGCGTCGCCGCGTCATTCTGGTGGACCTATCTCGGCGCGTTCATCGGCGGCACTTGGGCGATGCTCGTCGGCACGTTCGCGGCGGCGATGTTCCCGACGCTCGACCTCTCGCCGGCGCTCAAGGCCGCCGCCGACCAGCTGCTGCCGGGATCCGGAACGCCCTTCCTGGTCGCTTCGCTCCTCGGCCTCATCACGATCACGACCCTCAATTTCTACGGCGCCTCGCTCACGCTCCTCAGCGTCGCCGACTCGATCAGGCCGCTCAAACCGACGGTCACCCAGCGCATGCTGACGCTGCTCGGAACGCTAGTTGTCTCTTGCGTAATTGCCCTCGGCGCCTCGAAGGACTTCGCGCACGAATTCGGCGAATTCCTCGCGATGCTGCTCTACCTCTTCACGCCGTGGACCGCGATCAACCTGGTCGACTTCTACTACGTCCGCCGTGGCCACTACTCGGTCCGCGAGATCTTCAATCCGCGCGGAATGTACGGCCGCTGGAACTGGCGCGGTTTGGTTGCCTACGCGGGTGGATTCGCCGCGATGATCCCGTTCTTCAGCACCGGGATTTACCGGGGTCCGGTCGCGACGGCCCTCGGCGGCGCGGACATCGCGATGCTGGTCGGCCTGCCGGTCTCGACGGTGATCTACCTGATCGCGTGCCGCTCGTTCGACCTCGAGGCCGAGAAGCGGCAGATCGCGGTCGCCGACCGCGGCCTCGACCCGGACACCTGACGCCTGGCTAGCCGCGGCGCCCCTGCGGCGCTAGCGCTGGCTCGCCTGCCAGTTCGGCGCCTCGTAGTACGGCGCGTCGGCGGCGGGCAGCAGCGGACGCCCGAGGATGTGGTCCGCCGCCTTCTCGGCAATCATGATGGTCGGCGCGTTGAGGTTGCCGTTGGTGATCGACGGCATGATCGACGAATCGACCACGCGAAGGTTCTCGACACCCCGCACCCGCGCCTCCGCATCGACGACGGCGGACGGATCGTCGGCCGCCCCCATCTTGCAGGTGCACGATGGGTGGTAGGCGCTCTCGACCTTCTGCCGGATGAACTCGTCGATCGCCGCGTCCGCCACGCACTCGGCACCCGGCTGGATTTCGCGCCCGCGGTAGCGCGCGAAGGCAGGCTGCGAAAAGAGCTCGCGCGTCAGGCGCACGCAGGCGCGCATCTCGGCCCAGTCGTCCGGGTGGCTCATGTAATTGAAGCGGATCACGGGCTTGGCGGCCGGGTCCGCCGAGGCGAGTCGCACGTAGCCGCGGCTCTTTGAGTGCATCGGCCCGACGTGCGCCTGGAAGCCGTGCTCGTTGGCGAGCGAGGAGCCGTCGTAGCTCACCGCCATCGGCAGGAAGTGGTACTGGATGTCCGGGAAACGGACACCGGCGCGACTGCGGATGAAGCCGCAGGTCTCGAAATGATTCGTCGCCCCGAGGCCGTTCTTGAACAGCATCCACCGGAGGCCGATGCCGAGCTTCGCGAGCGGATTCATGGCCGAATAAAGCGTGATGGGTTCGCGGCAGGCCATCTGGAAGTAGAACTCGAGATGGTCCTGCAGGTTCTCGCCGACGCCGGGCAGGTCCTGGACGACCGGTATGCCATTCGCGGCAAGCTCGGCAGCGGGCCCGAGACCTGAGAGCTTCAGGAGCTGCGGGGAGTTGATCGCTCCGCCGCAGATCAGCACTTCGCGGCGCGCGCGGACGGAGGTCGTGTCGCCGCCGCGCTGGTAGCTCACGCCCACCGCGCGGCGCCCGTCGAACAGGATGGCCGTGGCTCGCGAGCGGGTGCGCACCTCGAGGTTCGGGCGGCGCATCGCGGGGCGCAGGTACGCGTTCGCCGCGCTTGCCCGCACGCCGTCCTCGACCGTCATGTCCATGCGCCCGAACCCTTCCTGCTGGTAGCCATTGACGTCCGGCGTCAGTGGATAGCCTGCCTCGCGCGCGGCGGCGAGCCAGGCGGCGTGCAGCGGGTTCCCGACAGTGCCGTAGCACGTGCCGAGCGGCCCGCTGTCGCCCCGGTAGCGGTCGCCACCTTCCTGCCTTCGCTCGGCGCGGCGGAAGTACGGCAACACGTTCCGGTAGCCCCAGCCGCGCGCGCCTTCCGCTTCCCAGCGCTCGAAATCCTGCGCATTGCCGCGGATATAGACGAGGCCGTTGATGGACGAGGAACCGCCGAGGACCTTGCCGCGCGGCGTATGCATCTGCCGGCCGCCGAGGTGCGGCTCGGGCTCGGTGTGGTAGAACCAGTTGTACTCGGTGCGATTCATCGGGATCGCGAGCGCCGAGGGCATCTGGATGAAGATCGAGCGGTCGGAACCGCCGTACTCGAGGACGAGTGCCGTGCTGCGGCCGTCCTCGGTCAGCCGGTGGGCCAGCACGCAGCCGGCGGAGCCCGCCCCCACGATGACGTAGTCGAATTCCTCCTGGGTCGAGCTCATGGCGGAATCAGTACGGCGACTCGATGTCGCGCAGCGCCACGTAGACGCTTTTCAGCTGCGTGTAGTGCTCGATCGCCGCGCGGCCGTTCTCGCGGCCGAGCCCGGAGCGCTTGAAGCCGCCGAAGGGCATCTCCACCGGCGTCACGTTGTAGTGGTTGATCCAGCACGTTCCCGCCTCGAGTCGCGCGATGACGCGGTGCGCGCGCGTGAGATCGGCGGTGAATACACCCGCGGCGAGCCCAAACTCCGTGTCGTTGGCCCGCGCGACGACCTCCTCCTCGGTCTCGAAGTCGAGCACCGTCATGACGGGACCGAAGATTTCCTCGCGCACGATTGCCATGTCGTCGTGGCAGCCGTCGAAGACGGTCGGCTCGACGAAATACCCGTTGGCGAGGTCACCGGTCGTCACGCGATGGCCGCCGACGAGGAGGCGCGCGCCCTCCGCGCGGCCGCGGGCGATGTAGCTGAGCACCTTCTGCATGTGCGCCTCGGATATGAGCGCGCCCACCTGCGTGGCCGGGTCGAGCGGGTCGCCGACCCGCATCGCGAGGACGCGGGCGCGCAGCCGCTCGATGAACGCCTCCTTGATCCGCCGGTGCACGAAGACGCGGGTGCCGTTCGAGCACACCTCGCCGGCCGAGTAGAAGTTCGCGAGCAGCGCGCCCGAGACCGCGTTGTCGATTGGGGCGTCCTCGAACACGATGAGCGGCGACTTGCCGCCGAGCTCGAGCGTCACGTACTTGAGCGTGCCGGCCGCATCGCCCATGACCGCCCGGCCCGTGCCGACTTCGCCCGTGAGCGACACCTTGCGGATGTGCGGATGGCGGGTCAGGAGTCGGCCGGTGTCGGCCTTGCCCTGCACCACCTGGAAGAGCCCGGGCGGGAGCCCCGCGGCGTCGTAGACCTTGCGAAGCTCGATCGCTGTCAGCGGCGTGAGCTCGGCGGGCTTGAAGATCATCGCATTGCCACAGGCGAGCGCCGGGGCCGACTTCCAGCAGGCGATCTGCAGCGGATAGTTCCACGCGCCGATTCCCGCGACGACGCCGAGCGGCTCGCGCCGCGTATAGCCGAACGCTGCCGGTCCGAGGTCCAGGTGCTCCCCGGCGAGGGTCGCGGCGAGGCCGCCGTAGTACTCGAGGCAATCGGCCCCGGACGCCACGTCGACGACGCGGGTCTCCTGGATGGGCTTGCCGGTATCGCGCGTCTCGAGGAGCGCGAGTTCGTCGTTGCGCTCGCGCAGGAGGTCGGCGGCTCGCTTCAGGATCCGGCCCCGCTCGGTCCCGGTCATGGCCGCCCACGCGCGCTGGGCCTGGCGCGCCGCCGCGACGGCGGCATCGACTTCGGTCGGGCCGTCGATCCTAATCTCGGCTATGACGGCACCCGTCGCCGGATTGATCGAGGCGAAGTGCGTCGCAATGGCTGCGCGCTCGCCCGGTGCATCGGGCTTGGCCGCGTCCGCGGCACTCGCGACCGGTACCCGTTCGCGCAGACGCCCTTCGACGAATGCGGTCAGCAGCGCCCGCGCGGATTCGCTGTCGGCCTCCTGCCAGTTCGAGAGGGCCGCGCGCAGATACACCCCGTCGATCATCGCCGCGATCATCGCGGCGAGGCTTCGCGCCTCGTCCCGCGGCAGGAGCTGGCGGAGCGCGTGCCTGAGGTTCGACAGCATCCGGCGCTGGTAGGCCGTCTGCACGCGCATGAGGCGCTCCTCGTGCAGCAGCTGGCCCCAGAACGCGAGCCAGGCGTTGCTGCTGCGCGGGTTGAATTCCTGCGGCGCCAGGTTCGCGTCGATGACGGCCTGGATGCGCCCGCGTGGCGTGTGGGCGAGCCTGAGCTGCGCACGGACACCCTCGCCTACGCGACGGCTCAGCGTGCGGAAGGCGGCCTCGAGGAGGCCGTCCTTGTCGCCAAAGTAGTGCGCGACGAGCCCCGCGGAGACGCCCGCGCGGCTCGAGATCTGCGCGAGCGTGCTTCCCACGAAGCCGAGTTCGGCGAGACAATCGATCGCGACGTCGATCAACTGCAGGCGGCGGTCGTCCTCGAGGTGCTCCCGCGACTCCGCCCGGCGACGCGTCGATTTAGGGGTGCCGACCTTGCTTGACTGCGTATTCAGTATCGTGCTCCCTGTCCGTGGGGATAGGCGCTGAAAAGTCCGGACGGCGGTTCGCGCCTGCGGCCCCGCAGACGCCCGATAGTGCCCGCTGATAGCTTTTTAATCAATGAGTTAGAGGTCCACTCAGTGCTTGACAGCCCACCGATTGAACAGCTATTCAGTCGGTCATGGGGAATCATGCCGACGGGCGCTTGCCGGGGTCAAGCGAGACGATGAGCCGCGCGGCGATCCGCTCGCGGCGCGCCCGTCCGTTCAGCCGCTGGACCGGCTGCCTGCTCGCGCTCCTGGGCCCCGCCTGGGCGGTGGCGGCGGAGCCCCCGACCGCCGACCCTCCCGCCTGCCGGACCGTGCGGTTGGCCGACATCGGCTGGACGGACGTGACCGCGACGACGGCGCTCTTTGCGCACCTCGTCCGCGGGCTCGGCTACGAGCCCGCGATCACCGTGCTCTCGGTGCCGGTTACCTACGCCTCGATGAAGAACCGCGACATCGACGTCTTCCTCGGCAACTGGATGCCGTCGATGGAGGCGGATCGCAAGCCCTTCGTCGAGGATCACTCCGTCGCCGTCATCGGCGCGAACCTGGTCGGCGCGAAGTACACGCTCGCGGTGCCTTCGTATACGCAGGCTGCGGGCCTCAAGGATTTCGCCGACATCGGCCGGTTCCGCCAGGCGCTCAAGTCCTCGATCTACGGCATCGAGCCCGGCAACGACGGCAACCGTCTCGTCCTCAAGATCATCCAGGAGAACCAGTTCGGCCTCGGCGACTTCAAGCTTGTCGAGTCGAGCGAGCAAGGCATGCTCGCCGAGGTCGAGCGGTCGGTGCGGGCGAAGGAGCCGATCGTGTTCCTCGCCTGGGACCCGCACCCGATGAACATGCGCTTTGACCTTCGCTACCTGACGGGCGGCGATGCAACCTTCGGGCCCAACTTCGGCGGCGCCGCCGTCTACACGAACACCCGGGCCGGCTACTCGGCCGAGTGCCCGAACATCGGCCGGCTGCTCGCGAACCTTCATTTCACGCCGCGCGGCGAGAGCGAGCTGATGGCGGCGATCCTCGATGAGCACAAGTCTCCCGACGATGCGGCGGCGGCCTGGCTCGGCAAGAACGCGAGCGTGGCCCGCGGCTGGCTCGAGGGCGTCACCACTCTCGACGGTCGGCCGGGCGAGCAGGCGCTCGGCCGGCGCCCCGCCGCGACCTCGGGCGCCGCCTTCGACGACTGGGTCATGTCGCACAAGATCCCGGTCGGTGACTCCGTCACCCGATTCGTCGACTACCTGAAGGCACACGGCACGGTCGTCTTTGACGGCATCTCGGCCATCGTGCGCGGCAGCACCGCTGCGGTCGAGGCGTTGCTCGGGTTCCTGCCGGCGCCGCTGCTGATCGCCGCGATCGCGCTTGGCACCTGGGCACTCAGGCGCTCGGTCCCGCTCGCCATCTTCGTCGCGGCGGCGCTCCTGTTCATCATGAACCAGGGCTACTGGGCGGCGACGCTCGAGACGCTGACGCTCGTGCTGGTCGCCGCGTTCCTCTCCACCGCCATCGGCGTGCCACTTGGGATCGCCGCAGCGCGCCAACCGCGACTGTACGCAGTGATGCGACCGGCGCTCGACCTCATGCAGACGCTGCCGACCTTCGTCTACCTGACGCCGACGCTCGTGCTGTTCGGGCTTGGCGTGGTGCCCGGACTCATTTCAACGGTGATCTTCGCGCTGCCCGCGCCGATTCGCCTCACCCACCTCGGCATCTCTTCGGTGCCGAAGCCGCTGCTCGAGGCGGGCGAGGCCTTTGGCGCGACGCGCCTGCAGCTCCTCCTGAAGGTGGAGCTGCCAAGCGCCGCCCCGACGATCATCGCCGGCATCACCCAGTGCATCATGCTGAGCCTCTCGATGGTCGTGATCGCCGCCCTGGTCGGCGCCGGCGGCCTCGGCGTGCCGGTGGTGCGCGCGCTCAACACCGTGCAGATCGGCATGGGCTTCGAGGCGGGTCTCGCGATCGTCCTGCTTGCGATCATTCTCGACCGGATTACCCGGCCATCGGACCAGACGGGGGCACAGTGACGGCAGCACTCGAATTTCGCAACGTCGACATCCTCTTTTCGCGCGAGCGCGGAAGGCAGGGAGCGGCGCGAATCAAGGCGGCGCTCGAGTCGCTCGATGCGGGACGGAACCGCAGCGAGATTGCCGCGGCGAACGGCGTCGTCCTCGGCGTCGCGAACGCGAGCCTGATGGTCGAGCGCGGGCACATCTCGGTGCTGATGGGCCTGTCGGGCTCGGGCAAGTCGACGCTGCTGCGCGCCGCGAACGGACTCAACCGGGTCACCCGCGGGCACGTGCTCGTCGAGGATGCGGGCGCGAGCGTCGATGTCGCTACCTGCGATGCGACGACGCTGAGGCGCCTCCGGCGCGGCCGCATCGCGATGATGTTCCAGCAGTTCGGGCTGCTGCCGTGGCGGAGCGTCCGCGACAACGTCGGCCTCGGCCTCGAGCTGCGCGGCGAGCCCGCTGCCGAGCGCCGACGCGTGGTCGATGAGAAACTCGAGCTCGTCGGGCTGTCGCAGTGGGCAGACCGCTTCGTGAACGAGCTCTCCGGCGGCATGCAGCAGCGGGTCGGCCTTGCCCGGGCGTTTGCGACCGACGCCGACATCCTCCTGATGGACGAGCCGTTTTCGGCACTCGATCCCCTGATCCGCAACAAGCTGCAGGATGAGCTCGTTGCGCTGCAGGAGCGAGTGAAGAAGACGATCCTGTTCGTGACGCACGATCTCGACGAGGCGTTGAAGCTCGGCGACCAGATCAGCGTGCTCGAAGGCGGCCGCATCGTGCAGACGGGCACGCCCGAGGACATCGTGCTGAGGCCCGCCGACAGCTACGTCGCCGAATTCGTCCAGCACATGAATCCGCTCTCCGTCCTGAGCGGCCGCATGATCATGCGGCACCGCCACGAGCTCGAGCAGGTCGATGGTTCCATCTGGCTCGACAGCGCGCGCCAATACCAGCTCGTGCTCGGGACGCGCGAGGAGCCGATCCGCATCGTGTACCGCGGCGCGGCGATTCCGCTGTGCGAGGCGGCGAGCGCGCCGCTCGCCGGCATCGCGCTCGCCGACGCCGAGACGCCGCTCAGGCGGCTGATCGAGCTGCAGCGCGACACCGGCCACCTGGTGTTGCTGACGATCGAGGGTGGATTCTGCGGAATCTGCGGTCCGGACGAGGTTATTGAGGCGCTCGCCGGTCGCCATGGCGCGCCGGGGCAAGTCGATGCCGCAAACTGATCAGCCGGCGCCGGCCCTCCTGACCATACTCTGGCGATTCCGGCAGGAGATCGACTCATGATGGACGAGCAGCAGGCAGGGTCCGCAAGGCGCGCCCGCCCGAGTGGTCGCGAGGCCAAGCGCGTCGCCCGGGCCGCCCGTGCGGCGGCCTCGGTCCCGTACATCACCCGGTCGATCCCGTACTACGAGGTCCTGTCCGAGGAAGGGCTGCAGATCATCGAGCGCAATGCCGACACGATCCTCGAGGAAGTCGGGATCGAATTCCGCGAGGACCCGGAGTCGCTCGAGATCTGGAAGCAGGCGGGTGCCGAGGTCGAGGGCGAGCGCGTGCGGTTCCCGCGCGGCATGTGCCGTTCGCTGATCCAGAAATCGGCGCCGCGGCAGTTCACCCAGCACGCCCGCAACCCCGCCCGCAGCGTCGTCATCGGCGGCAAGAACACGGTTTTCGCGCCGGCCTACGGCTCGCCATTCGTCCGCAACCTCGATGAAGGCCGCCGCTACGCGCGCATCGAGGACTTCCGCAATTTCGTCAAGCTCGCGTACATGTCGAACTCGCTGCACCACTCGGGCGGCACGATCTGCGAGCCGGTCGATCTGCCCGTGAACAAGCGGCACTTCGACATGGTCTACAGCCACATCAAGTACAGCGACAAAGCGTTCATGGGTTCCGTCACCCAACCCGAACGCGCGACCGACAGCGTCGAGATGGCGAAGATCGCCTTCGGCACCGACCTCACCGACCCCGAGACCGGGCGGCCGAAGACGATGCTGATCAACCTGATCAACGCCAATTCGCCGATGACCTTCGATGCGACGATGCTCGGCGCACTCAAGGTCTACGCGCGCGCGAACCAGGCGACGATCGTCACTCCATTCATCCTGGCAGGCGCCATGTCGCCGGTCACGGTCGCCGGCACCGCGGCACAGACCCTCGCCGAGGCGCTCTCCGGCATGGCGCTGACGCAGCTCCTCAATCCCGGCGCACCCGTTGTGCTCGGCAGCTTCGCCTCCTCGATCTCGATGCAGTCCGGTGCGCCGACGTTCGGAACGCCGGAGCCCGCGCTTGTCCTCTACACGATGGCGGCGCTCGCGCGGCGCCTCGGCGTACCGTTTCGCTCGGGCGGGAGCCTCTGCGCCTCGAAGATTCCCGATGCGCAGGCCGCTTTCGAATCCGCCCAGACGCTGCTGCCGACCTCGCTCGCCGGCGTCAACTTCGTGCTGCACACCGCCGGCTGGCTCGAGGGTGGCCTATCGATGGGCTACGAGAAGTTCGTCATGGACGCCGACCAGGCCGGCATGATGCACACGCTGCTCGCCGGCGTTGACCTCTCCGAGAACGGCCAGGCCATGGACGCGATCCGCGAGGTCGGGCCCGGCAAGCACTTCCTCGGCTGCGCCCACACGCAGGCCAACTTCGAGAACGCGTTCTACCGCTCGCCACTCGCCGACAACAACAGCGTCGAACAGTGGGAGGCGGACGGCGCGCAGGACATGGCGCAGCGTGCGAACCAGTCCTGGAAGCGGCAGCTGGCCGAGTACGAGGCGCCGCCGCTCGATCCTGCGATCGACGAGGCGCTCATCGACTACATGAGCCGCCGCAAGTCCTCGTTCGCCGACTCGAACGTCTAGCCAGCAGGCGCGCCAGCGCGCCACATGACCGGGAAGAGCGGGTGCTCGAGCGGCGCACCCGCCGGCAGGATCTCGCGCAACCCCGGGAATTCCGGCGAGGTAACCCAGCTGCGTGGCGCATGGCGGATGTCGTCGCCGATCGTCCGTACCGAGAAGACGCGACGGCGGCGACCGGGCTCGACGCCGCCCGAGGCATGCAGCGCCAGCATGTGAAAGGCGATCACATCGCCAGGCTCGACCGCCCAGCCGAGGATGGGAAAATCGGCGCGCCGCGACTCGATATCGGGCAGCTCCGCGAGGCTGCCCTCGGGAAACCAGCGCGCCTCGTCGCTCAGGAACGTGCGCGGCATGAGCCAGGGACCCAAGTGCGAGCCCGCCACGAACTCGAGCGTCGCCGGACGACTCACCGCATCGACCGGGATCCAGAAGCTGCAGCTCATCCGGCCGTCGATGTTGTAGTACGGCTGGTCCTGGTGCCACGGCGTCTTCTGGCGCGTGCCCGGCTCCTTCGTGAGCATGTGGTCGTGGTAGAGGCGAATCGTACTGCTGCCGGTCAGCCGTGCGGCAATCGCCCCGAGGCGTGACTCGAAGATGAAGCGCCGATAGCTCTCGTTCTCGGCCCAGCTGCAGAAGTCCTCGATGAAGAACCCGGGGTCGGTCCGGCTGCTCGCGACCTTCGCCCGCGGGCTCGGATGCGCGAGGTTGGCCTCGATGCCGGCCGTGAGCAGCGCAACCTCGGCACTCGACAGCACGCCCCGAAGGCAGAGCGCGCCGTCGCGACGGAACGCCTCGACGTCGCCGTCGCCGACCCTATCGATAGTTGCCGCTGTCGCCATCGCGAACTCCTTGCCGCTCAGGCAGCCATCGCTTTGGATCCGCCGGCGCGGATCGTCCGCCCGGCCGCCCACAGCCACCCCAGGAAGCCCCCGGGGACGGCCACGATGGGCACCCAGGTCGATGCCACCGTCGGTTCAAAAATGAGCGCGAGCACCGCCACCATCGACAGCAGGCGCGCAGCTTCGAACCCGATGAATGCCGGCCGGCTCTCCGTGAGGCCGCCGATGATGAGGAGCGAAACGGCAAGCCACCCGAAGTATAGGACCGTCAACTCCGGCCCCAGCCGCGGCACGATCGCAAGAAAGTGCGTGCCGAAGGCGAGCACGACGAGCGACTGGACGATGCAGTAGAGCGCGAGGTTCGGGGCGAGCGGCGGCGCGAACTTCGTGGCCGCCGCCATCTCGAACGGCGCCTTCGGGAAACGCGCAGCGACATCCGCTGGTCGCCAGCCGGGGTGCTTGAACCAGACCCGCAGCTTGTCGAGCGGCTGGCGCGCATGCCAGCTGTCGCGTCCGATCGCGACGTAGCTGTGCACGTTCGCCCAGAGCGGGTTCCACGACCGCAGCGGATCGCGCGTCCCGTAGACGATGGGCACGCTCGCCTCCTCCGGCTGGAAGGTACCGAACATCCGGTCCCAGATGATGAGGAGGCCGCCGTAGTTGCGATCGAGGTAGAGGTCGTTGACGGCGTGATGGACGCGGTGGTTCGAGGGCGATGCGAAGATCCGGTCGAAGACCCCGAGCGAGCGGACGTGCTCGGTATGGATCCAGAACTGGTACAGGAGGTCGATGAGCCCGACGCCGAGCATGACGGTCGGCGGAAAGCCAAGGAGCGCCATCGGCACGTAGAAGATCCACGAGAAGAGGTACGAGGTCCCGGTTTGCCGGAGCGCCGTCGAGAGGTTGAACTCCTCGCTCTGGTGGTGCACGACGTGCGCCGCCCAGAACACGTTCACCTCGTGGCCGAAGCGGTGGTACCAGTAGTAGAGGAAGTCGTAGAGGAGTAGCCCGGCCACCCACACCCAGGGCGATCCGGCATCGAGGGTCGTGAAGCGAAGGTGCTCGTACGAGAGCACGTAGAGGCCGAAGCTGAGCACGCGCCCGAACACCCCCAAGTAGGTCGACAGCTGCCCGAGCGCGATGCTGTTGATCGCATCGGCAGTGCGGTAGCGAAAGCGCCCGCGCCGCCATCCGACCAGTATCTCGATCGCGATCAGCACGAAGAACGCCGGCGTCGCCCAGAGGATGACCCGCTCGTACATCGTGCGCGCCGCTCGCCTACGGCGCCTTGGGGGCCGAGCGACGCCCGCGCCGCTCGGAGCGAGCTTCCGCCGCCGCGGTCGCGACCGGCGGCACCGGCAACGTCACCGCCTTGCTCAGGTTCGGGTACGAGGCGGTCTTGTGCGGGATCGCCATCGCCTCGACGAAGAGCGCCTGGAAGCGCGGCTCGATCGCGGTCTCGATCTTCTCGACCCGCCCGACGAGTTCCTCGATCGTCGCGCGCGAACGCGAATCGAGGAGCGCGATGCGCGCGCCCGTGCCCGCCGCGTTGCCGGCCGATGCGACCTTGGCGAGGTCGCAATCCGGGATCATGCCGAGCACCGTCGCGTACATCACGTCGATGTGGCTGCCGAAGGCGCCCGCGAGGCGGATGCGGTCGACGTGATCGACGCCGAGCCGCTCCATCAACAGCCGAATGCCCGCGTAGAGCGCGGCCTTGGCGAGCTGGATCGCGCGCACGTCGTTCTGCATGATCATCAGCGTCTGCGCACCCTCGTGCAGCACGTACGAGAACGTCCGCCCGCTCGCGACGACGCGCCGCGAGCGCGCGGCGAGCGCGCCGTCGATGACGCCGTCCTGCGTGATGACCCCGGCGAGGAAGAGCTCCGCAAGCACCTCGATGATGCCGGAGCCGCACACGCCCGTGACACCGATCGCCGCGGTCGCGGCGGCGAAGCCCGGATCGTCCGACCACAAATCGGAGCCAATCACCTTGAAGCGCGGCTCGAGCGTCGCCCGATCGATGCGCACCCGCTCGATCGCACCGGGCGCGGCCCGCTGGCCGCAGCTGATCTGCGCGCCCTCGAAGGCAGGACCGGTCGGACTCGAGCAGGCGACGATGCGCTTCTTGTCACCGAGCACGATCTCGGCATTGGTACCGACATCGACGATCAGCGTCATCTCGTCCTGCAGGTCCGGGCGCTCGGCCAGCATCACGCCGGCGGAATCGGCGCCGACGTGGCCGGCGATGCACGGCAGGATGTAGAAGCGGGCGTTGGGGTGCAGCGCGACGCCTATCTCGGCCGCCGTCACCGTGATCGCACGGTCGAGCGCGAGCGCAAACGGGGCGCCGCCGAGCTCGACCGGGTCGATGCCGAGCACGAGGTGGTGCATGATCGGATTGCCGACGAGCGTCGCCTCGAGGATCAGCTCGCGCTCGATGCCGGCCGCACGCGCCACTTCGCCGGCGAGATCGGTGAGTGCCTGGCGCACCGCGCTCGTCATCTGCGCCGCGCCGCCCGGGTTCATCATCGAATAGGACACGCGGCTCATCAGATCCTCGCCGAAGCGGATCTGCGGGTTCATTAGCCCGGCCGAGGCCACGACCTCGCCGTTGAAGAGGTTGCAGAGGTGCGCGGCGATCGTCGTCGAGCCCACGTCGATCGCAAGTCCATAGACGGTCTCGTGAAAGCCCGGCCACACGGCGATGATGCGGTCGCGATCATGCACCGCGACGGTGACCTTCCAGGCGCCTTCGCGCAGCACCGCCTGCAGCGTCTTTAGCACCGAGAGGTCACACGCGAGGTCCTGCAACTGCCACTCGCGCCCGAGCGCGTCCTGCAGGCGCCTCAGGTCGCCGGACGGATCGTGCATGTCGGGCTCGGCCACCTCGACGTAGTGCAGCGTCACGACCGGGTAGAGCTCGATGTCGCGTATTTCGGCTGCCTTGCGCACAACCTGGCGGTGCACCTGGCTGCTGGAGGGCACGTCGACGACGACGTCGGCCTCGACCTTCGCCTGGCACGACAGGCGCCGGCCGGCGGCGAGCACCCGGCGCTCGGCGGAGGCAAACGCCTGGTGCTTCCCGAACCGCTCCTCGGACGGGCCGACGGCCGAGACGCTCGCTGCGCTCGAGCGGACCCCGTGCTTGGCGAACTCGCCTTCGGCGACGAGCACCTGGCAGCGACCGCAGATCGCGCGGCCACCGCACACCGAGTCGATGTCGACGCCAAGCGCACGCGCCGCCGTCAGCAGCGGCGTGCCGATGGGAAACCGCCCGCGCTTGCCGGACGGGGTGAAGACGACCAGTGGATCGGCGGCGCTCACGCTCGATGCAGCGCTCAGGCCTGGCCCGACGCCTTGCGCCGCGTTCCGCCCTCGCGGCGGCCGCGGACCTCGCCCGGAGCGCCGGTCGGCGCGGGCGCGGCCTCGCGGAAGCGGCGGATCCAGCGCGCGCAATTCGGATCGTTGCCCATCATGACGTCCGCACCCATGCACGCCCGGACGATGTCGCCGTGCAGCGGATTGGTGATCGCCGAGGTGAGGCCCGAGGCAATCGCCATCGTCAGGAACGCGCTGTTGATGCCATCGCGCGCTGGCAGGCCGAAGCTGACGTTGGAGGCGCCGCAGGTCGAGTTGACCTTGAGCTCGTCCTTGAGGCGACGCACGAGGCGCATGACCTGGACGCCCGCCTGGTTGATCGCGCCGATCGGCATGACGAGCGGGTCGACGATGACGTCCGACGTGGGAATTCCATGGTCCATCGCGCGATGCACGATGCGCTTGGCGACTTCGAAGCGCACGTCCGGATCCTCGGAGATCCCCGTCTCGTCGTTCGAGATCGCGACGACGGCGGCGCCGTACTTCTTGATGAGCGGCAGCACCTGCTCGAGGCGCTCCTCCTCGCCGGTGACCGAATTGACGAGCGCCTTGCCCTTGTAGACCGCAAGCCCAGCCTCGAGTGCCGCGACGATCGATGAGTCGATCGACAGAGGCACGTCGGTGATTGATTGCACGAGCTGGATGGCCTTCGCCAGGATCGCCGGCTCGTCGGCGAGCGGGATGCCGGCGTTGACATCGAGCATGTGCGCGCCGGCCTCTACCTGGGCGCGCGCATCGGCCTCGACGCGACTGAAGTCGCCGGCCGCCATCTCCGCCGCCAGGATCTTGCGGCCCGTCGGGTTGATCCGCTCGCCGATGATGACGAAGGGACGGTTGAAGCCGATGACGACCTCGCGCGTGGCGGAACTGATAACGGTGTCGGTCATGATGCTTTCCTGTCGGCGGGTGTTTGCTGGTCGCGATCCGGGTGCCACGGCGGCCGTCCCGCAAGAACGCCGGATCGGTCGATGACCTCGGCGACGGATTCTTCCTGGCGGTACGCCATCACGTGCACGCCGCTGACGCCCTTGATCGTCTTGATCTCCTGGACCAGGTCGACGCAAAGGTTGCGGCCCTCGGTCGCCTGGTTGGTGGCACCGGCCATGCGGGCGATCACGGCATCGGGAATATGGATGCCGGGGACGTTGGTGCGCATCCATTCCGCGGCCTTGGCCGAACGCAGCGGCCCGACCCCGATCAGGATCGAGACCTTGTCGAGGACGCCCAGGTCCTCGACCGCGCGCATGAAGGTCCGCAGGAGCGGCATGTCGTAGCAGTACTGCGTCTGGATGAACTGCGCGCCCGCCTCGACCTTCTTCGCGAGCCTGAGCGCGCGGTGCTCGACCGGGAGCGCGTTCGGGTTCTCGGCCGCGCCAAGCAGCACACGCGGCGCATAGGTGATCTTGCGGCCGCTTTGGAAGTGGTGCTCGTCGCGCAGCGTCCGCGCGATGTTGAGCAGCGACATCGCGTCGAGATCGAAAACCGGCTTCGCCTGCGGGTGATCGCCCGCCTGCACGCCATCGCCCGTCAGGCACAGCATGTTGCAGACGCCCATCGCCGCGCCGCCGAGGATGTCGCCCTGGATCGCGATGCGGTTCTTGTCGCGGCAGGAGATCTGCATCACGGGCGCATAGCCGACCCGGGTCAGGAGCGCGCAGACCGCGAGGCTCGACATGTGGCAGTTCGCGCCGCTGCCGTCGGTCGCGTTGATCGCATCGACGTAGCCGTCGAAGATCCGCGCGCGCTTGAGCACGTCGGCGGGATCGGCCGAATCCGGCGGTGCGAGTTCCGTCGTCACCGCGAAGGCCGCGGTGCGCAGCACGCGCTCGAGCCGCCCGGGCGAGGTGTGGCCGGGAAGGATCGGCAGCGGGTAGCCGGGGACCGGTTCGTCTTCGAAAATCATGGCGTCGTTTCCGTCTTTTCGCGCACGACCCTGAGCCAGGCGGAGCTCCCCTCAAGGCGGCGGTCGACCGCCGGCTGCACCACGCGGATCTTCTCGAGCCCGCCTGGGATTCGCTCCGCGCCGCGAAATCCCTCGACCCAGACGCAGCGCATCTCGGGCTTTACCTCGCAGTTGCCGTTGGCGCGCACGCCGCCGCACGGACCGTTGCGAAGCTGCTTGGGGCAGTTCATCGGGCAGGACATGCCGGTCGAACTCAATACGCACTGCCCGCACATGCGGCAGTCGAACAGGAAACCCTTCACCACGCGCTCGACCGCGGCCGTTGGCCGCTCGATGCGGGAGTAGCCGAGCCAGCGATAGAGCGGCGTCTTCCAGACCAGCAGCTGCTCGAACCACGTGTAGAAACGCGAAAGGCCGCGCGCGTGCCGAACCGACCAGAGCCGCACCGCGTACATGGGTCAGGCCTCCGCGTCGGACGCTGGGGCGGACGGCGCTTCCAGGCCCTTCGCGCGGATCAGCCGCTCGAGATCGGCGTCCGTGTACTTGTCCTCGAGCCGCTTGGCTTCTGCCCCGGCTTCGGCCTTCAGATCGTCCCCGCACGGACGCGGGTCGCTGCGCTTCCAGTCGGCCAGATAGGCATCCGAGCTCCCTTTGCCGGCGCGCATCGCCGCCCGGTCGACCGCTTCCTGGAAGCGCTGCGAAAGCTGGACCTTCGCGGACTCGCGCGCGCGCTTGACGATGACCTGGGCCGGGATATCGCGCCAGGAGATGATGATCAGCGAGGCCAAGGGGTGGCTTCCTTTCGGTGCGTGATGGAGGCGAGCGGGACGCCGATCGCGCTCCCGAGGCTGGTGGCGAGGTCACCGTAGCCCGTGAGCCGGCGCTCGTAGGCGAGGTTCAGGCGCTTCGCGCATGCCTCGGCGGCGGCCGACAGCGCCGCGTCCTCGAGCTGCGCGAGATAGACGACGCGGTGGTAGTTGCGGAAGTACTCGAGCTGAAGCTCCGGATGCCGGTCGAGCCCGAGACCCTCGATGACGAGCCGCTCGAAGTGGCGAACCAGGAAATCCGTCAGGTAGAAAGTGCCGGGCTCCGCATCGTTGAGCGCGGCGAACGCTTCGGCCTGCGCGAAGAACTCGTAGCAGTGGGCGCCCGGGATTCGCTCGATGCCTTCGGCCGCGAGCACCTTGTCGAGCATGCCGCCGGTGCCACAATCGGCGTAGGCAACGAAGATGCGCTCGTATCGCTCGCGCGCGCCGTCGATGGCCGCCTTCACGGCCGCGGGAATGCGCTCCGGGCGGTTATGAAGCTCCGGCGGCAGGCACTCGATATCGAGCGTCTCCCAGCCGTTCAGGCGCTTGAGCGCGACGATTTCGCGTGCCAGGGCGCCGCAGGCGATGGCCAGTGTGCGGGTGCCACCGTCCATCGGGAGGTCAATGCCTCAGCGCGCCGCGCGGCGCGCGGCGATGAGCGCCTTGGCGGTCTCGACCGCGATCGCAGCATCGCGGCAATAGGCATCGGCGCCGACCGCCTTGGCGAATTCCTCGTTGAGCGGCGCGCCGCCGACCAGCACGATGTACTTGTCGCGCAGGCCCTTCTGCTTGAGCGTGTCGATGACGACCTTCATGTACGGCATCGTCGTCGTCAGCAACGCCGACATCCCGAGAATGTCGGGCTTGTGCTGCTCGAGCGCCGCGAGGTACTTCTCGACGGGGTTGTTGATACCGAGGTCCACGACCTCGAAGCCCGCACCCTCGAGCATCATGCCGACGAGATTCTTGCCGATGTCATGGATGTCGCCCTTGACGGTGCCGATCACGATCTTGCCGATCGGCTCGACGCCGGTCTCGGCGAGGAGCGGCCGGAGGATCTCCATGCCGCCCTTCATGGCGTTCGCGGCGAGCAATACCTCGGGTACGAACAGGATGCCGTCGCGGAAGTCGATGCCGACGATGCGCATGCCCTCGACGAGGGCGTCGTTCAGAACCTTCTCGGGCGACCAGCCGCGCTTCAGGAAGATATGCGTCGCTTCCTCGACCTCGTTCTTGAGGCCGTTGTACAGGTCGTCGTGGACCTGCTCGGCGAGCTCCGCGTCGTTGAGGGAGCTGAGGTCGAAATCGTCGCCCTGATCGTCAGACATCGCTGTACTCCCCGCGGTTTTCCGAGCCGAGTCCTAGGCTTAGCATAGAGCCTCGCTACGCCGCGATGGTACGGCGTCGGCTCCCACGGCGTTGGTGGCTTCGCGACTGCCGCTTGCCTGGACGCGACATTCTAGCCGGCTTCCGCCGCGCGCGCCCGGGGCGGCTGGCGGCGCCGGATCCCGGGCGCCAAATTCCTTTTTTCGCTAGGCCTATCACGGCGTGCCCCGCCCCTGCGGCGGTACCCCTACGCGGGCGGGGCGTGCCGATCGGGGTCGTTCCTCCGTCACAGCCTGTCGCATTCCGACAATCGCTTTTCGCCCGGCTTCCTACACTGCCAAGCGCGACTCGCCACTCTTGGCGACCCGGAGCCGCCCGATGAACTTCGATACCGAACATCCGATCATCCTGACGGCGAGCTGCGGAAGCCGAATGGGCACGACGGCCGCCGTGACCGGGTTCCTGGCCGCGCGGCGCTTCTACATCATCGAGATGCAGCAGTTCGACGACACGATCTCGGAGCGCTTCTTCCTCCGTGCGACGTTCTGCGGCGTGCAGGGCGAGAAGGTGGACCTCGAGCGGCTGCGCACCGAGTTCCGGACCATCGCGACCGCCGAACAGATGGAATGGCGGATTCACGACAGCCGGGAGCGCACCCGGGTGCTGATCATGGTCTCGAACTTCGACCATTGCCTCGAGGACCTGCTCTACCGGCACCGGATCGGCGAGCTAAAGATGGACCTCACGGCGATCGTGTCGAACCACGTGACGCTCCAGCCGACCGCCGCCCAGCACCGCGTGCCGTTCTTCCACCTGCCCGTGACGCCGGCGACGAAGGCCGAGCAGGAGCGCCGGCTGATCGAGCTCGTCGATTCGACCCGTACCGAGCTCGTCGTGCTCGCACGCTACATGCAGATCCTGTCGGACGACCTGTGCGGGAAGCTCCGCGGCCGCGCGATCAACATCCACCACTCGTTCCTGCCCGGGTTCAAGGGGGCGAAGCCCTACCACCAGGCCTACGACCGGGGCGTGAAGCTGATCGGCGCCACCGCGCACTACGTGACGCACGACCTCGATGAGGGCCCGATCATCGAGCAGGTCGTCGAGCGGGTCGATCACGCCTTCACGCCCGACAAGCTCGTGGCCGCCGGGCGCGACTCGGAGCGGCGCGCGCTCTCCACCGCGATACGGCTCGCCACCGAGCACCGCGTGTTCCTGAACGGCAACCGCACGGTGATCTTCAAGTAAACGGAGCGGGGACGGCGCCGGAGGCGCCCTCAGCGTGCGGCCTCGGCGCTCGCCGCGGGATCGATCGCCGCCGGTGGACGCGCCCGGGCGTGCCGTTCGGCGCTCGGCGGGTGGCCGAACTGATTCCGGTAGCATTTCGAGAAGTGCGGCGGCGACTGGAAGCCGCACGCCGTCGTGATATCCATGATCGGCATCGCCGTCTGCAGCAAGAGCTCGCGCGCGCGCTTCAGGCGCATCTCAAGGTAATAGCGCTTCGGCACGCAGTTGAGATGGCGCTTGAAGAGCCGCTCAATCTGGCGGCGCGAGAGTCCCGTGGCACGGGCGATGCGCTCGAGCGACAGCGGCCGCTCGATGTTCGCCTCCATGAGCTCGGCCACCTTGATCAGGCTCTGGTGGGAGATGCCGAGCTGCGCACGCAACGGGACGTACTGCCGCTCGGTGTCGCCGCGAATCCGGTCGACGATGAACTGCTCCGACACGCGCTGCGAGATCGCGCTGCCGAGGCGGATCTCGATGAGGTGCAGCATGAGGTCGAGGGGCGCGACGCCGCCCGAGCAGGTGAAGCGGTTCCGATCGATCGTGAAGAGCTGGTCGGAGATCAGCACGCGCGGGAATTCCTCGCGCAGCGCGGAAAGGTTCTCCCAATGGATCGTCGCCCGGTAGCGGTCGAGGAGCCCGGCGCGGGCGAGCGCATAGCCGCCGGTGCACAGGCCCCCGAGCGGCACGCGCTGGTCGGCGATGCGCCTCAGCGCCGTCAGGAGCGCGGGCGAGACCGCTTCGCGGACGTTGTTGCCGCCGCAGACGAACACCACATCGACGCGCCCGATATCCGCGAGCGGCACGGTCGGTGAGAGGGCAAGGCCATTGCTCGCCGGGACCGGCGCGCCATCGAGGCTCGCGAGGACCCATTCGTAGGCGATTTGCCCGGACAGCGTGTTCGCCATCCGAAGCGGCTCCACGGCGTTCGAGACCGCAATCATCGAGTAGTTCGTCAGCGTCAGGAACGCGAACCGACTCTTGCGGATTGGCTCGGTGGCTTTCACGAACTCTCCCGGATGCCGCCGCAGCGGGGGACGCCAAGGCTGGGCGATCGCGGGATCAGCCGGGCCCGACTGAAGTATAGGGCCGACTGACGCATTTACGTCAGGTCTTGTCGCAAATAGAGACGTATGGCACGAAGCGCCCGTTAAACTTCGGGGCGGCTCGCCCGCTCGCGTCGTCTGCCTGCCAGCAGCGGTACCCGCGCGCCCGAACGGAGATCCCGCAGATGAAGACCCATGCCCGCGTAGTTGTAATCGGCGGCGGCGCCGTCGGCGTCAGCACCCTCTACCACCTCGCCAAGAAGGGCTGGTCGGACGTGGTGCTCATCGAGCGGTCGGAGCTGACCGCAGGCTCGACCTGGCATGCCGCCGGGCTCCTCCCCCTCTTCAATATGAGCTACACGGTCGGCCAGCTGCACAAGTACTCGGTCGACCTGTACAAGCGCCTGCCCGCCGAGACCGGCCAGGACGTCAGCTTCCACGTGACCGGGAATCTTCGCCTCGCGACCAATCGCGCACGCATGGACGAGTATCAGAAGTACTGCGGCACGGCGAATACGATCGGCGTGCCGTTCCAGGTCATCAGCCCCGAGGAGGTCAAGCGGCTCTGGCCGCTCGTGAACCTGGGGAACGGCGGCGACACGCCGGACATCGTCGGTGCGCTCTACCACCCCGATGACGGCCACATCGCGCCCGCCGATCTCACGATGGCGCTCAGGCGCGGTGCGCGCACGGGCGGCGCGGAGATCTACGAGCACACCGAGGTCACGGGCGCCACGCGCACGGCGAGCGGCGAGTGGAAGCTCACGACCACCAAGGGCGAGATCACCTGCGAGCACATCGTCTGCGCGACCGGCAACTACGCCCGCCAGACCGGCAGGATGTTCGGCATCAACGTGCCGGCGATCCCGGTCGAGCACCAGTACATCGTTTACGACGAGTCGCCGGAGCTCAAGGCCTACCGGGGTGGTGGCGGCCGCGAACTCGCGGTGCTCAGGGAGTCCGACCAGTCCTATTACCTGCGCGAGGAGCGCCTCGGCTGGATTCTCGGGCCCTACGAGCACGGCGCGCCGGCGCGGTTCGCCGATGGCGTGCCGGAGTGGTTCGGCAAGAGCCTGTTCGAGGGCGACCTCGAGCGGCTGCTGCCGCACATCGAGGCGGCGCAGCGACGCGTGCCGGCGCTCGAACACTGCGGCATCAAGGACATCGTCAACGGGCCAATCTCGTACACGCCCGATGGCAGCCCGCTGGTGGGGCCGGCCTGGGACGTGCGCAACCTCTGGCTCAACGAGGGCCACAGCTTCGGCATCACGGCCGCAGGCGGCTCCGGCTGGCAGCTGGCCGAATGGATCGTCGAGGGCGAGCCCGGCATCGACATGCTGGCGACCGACCCGCGCCGCTTCGGGGCCTACACGAGCAAGCGCTACGTGGTCGCCAAGAACGAGGAGACCTACCGCGACGTCTTCACGATCCACTTCCCCGACGAGGAGCGGCCCGCCGGCCGACCGGCCAAGACGAGCCCGGTGTACGACAAGCTGAAGCGCATGGGCGGCGTGTTCGGCCAGCGCTACGGCTGGGAGCGCGCGGCCTGGTTCGCGCCGTCCGGCGTCGAGCCCAAGGACGTGTGGAGCTTTCGCCGCAGCAATTACTTCCCGCACGTCGGCAACGAAGTCCGGCTGATGCGCGAGAAGGTCGGCGTCATTGACCTTACGCCCTTCACCAAGCACGAGGTGTGGGGCCCGGGCGCCGAGGCGTGGCTCGACAACCTGATCGCCAACAAGGTGCCGACCAAGATTGGCCGCATTGCGCTCTGCCATGCGCTCACCAAGCGCGGCGGCATCCGCTCGGAGTTCACGATCACCAAGCTCGCCGAGCAGCACTACTACGTCGTCAGCGCCGGCGCCGCCGAACGCTACGATGGTGACTACCTGCGCCGCATGCTGCCGACCAACGGCTCGGTCGGCATGAACAACATCACCGGTGCCCGCGGCTGCTTCGTCGTGGCCGGCCCCAAGTCCCGCGAGCTCCTGGCGAAGCTCATGGACGCGCCGCTCGACAACGAGAGCTTCCCGTGGCTCACGAGCCAGGTCGTCGAGGTCGGATTCGCGGTCAACGTCTACGCCCTCAGGGTCAATTTCGTCGGCGCGCTCGGCTGGGAACTTCATTTCCCGATCGAATACGCGCACCACATCTTCGACTCGCTGTTCAGCGCGGGCGAGGAGTTCGGCATCGGCATGGTCGGCATGCGCGCGATGGAGTCGCTGCGCATGGAGAAGTCGTACCGCATGTGGGGCAGCGACATGACGCGCGACTACACGCCCTTCGAGGCAAGCCTCGACCGCTTCGTGCGCATGAAGAAGGGCCCGTTCATCGGTCGCGAGGCGCTCGAGCGCCAGCTCGCCGCGGGCGTCCCGAACCGCTTCATCACGCTCGAGGTCCACGGCGTCACCGACGCCGACCCGCTCGGCAACGAGCCGCTCTTCGACTCGAACGGGACGATGATCGGGCGGGCGACATCGGGCTACTATGGCCACACGCTCAAGAAGAGCCTCGCGATCGGTTACGTCAAACCTGAGTTCGCGGCGGTCGGCACGGAACTTGCGATCGAGATCCTGGGCGAGAGGAAGCGCGCCACCGTGCTCGTCGATTCGCCGTTCGACCCGGAGAATGCGGAGTTGAGGGCCTGATGCAGAAGTTCTCGGCCTGGTCACTGCTCAAGCAGTCCTTCGGCGGCCACCAGGGCTGGCAGCCGCAGTGGCGTCGGGCGTCGCCCAAGCCCGCCTACGACGCGATCATCATCGGCGGCGGTGGCCACGGCCTCGGCACCGCCTACTACCTGGCGGCCGAGCACGGCATTGCCAATGTCGCCGTGCTCGAGAAGGGCTGGATCGGCGGCGGCAACACCGGCCGCAACACGACGATCATCCGCTCGAACTACTTGTTCGACGAGAGCGCGCGCCTCTACGACCATGCGCTCAAGCTCTGGGAACACCTCTCGCAAGTGCTCAACTACAACGTCATGTACTCGCCGCGCGGCGTCATGATGCTTGCCCACACCGTTCACGACGTGCAGGTCATCAAGCGGCACGTGCATGCCAATCGGGGCAATGGCGTCGACAACGAGTGGCTGAGCCCCGAGGACGCGAAGGCGTTCTGCCCGCCGCTCAACATCGAATCGAACATCCGCTACCCGGTCATGGGCGCGGCGCTGCAGCGCCGCGGCGGCACGGCCCGGCACGATGCGGTCGCCTGGGGCTACGCCCGCGCCGCCGATGCGCTCGGCGTCGACATCATCGAGAACTGCGAGGTAACGGGCTTCAAGCGCGACGCGAACGGCGCGATCGAGGGCGTCGAGACCTCGCGCGGCCCGATCGCGAGCCGCCGGGTCGGCGTCGTTGCGGCCGGCCACACGAGCGTCGTGCTCGGCTACGCCGGCATCAAGCTGCCCCTCGAGAGCTTCCCGCTGCAGGCGCTCGTGTCGGAGCCGATCAAGCCGGTGGTGCCGTGCGTCGTCATGTCGAACTCGGTGCACGCCTACATCAGCCAGTCGGACAAGGGCGAGCTCGTGATCGGCGCAGGCACCGACGCCTACACGAGCTACACGCAGCGCGGCGCGCTGCACGTCAATTCGCACACGCTAGAGGCGATCTGCGAGCTCTTCCCGGCCTTCAGGCGCATGCGCATGCTGCGAAACTGGGGCGGCATCGTCGATGTGACCCCCGACCGCTCGCCGATCATCGCGAAGACGACGATTCCCGGCCTCTACGTCAATTGCGGCTGGGGCACCGGCGGGTTCAAGGCGACGCCCGGCTCCGCCAACGTGTTCGCGTGGACCATCGCGCGCGACGAACCACACCCGATCAATGCGCCGTTTACGATCGAGCGCTTCCGCGACGGGTTCCTGATCGACGAAGCCGCTGCCGCGGCCGTCGCCCACTGAGACGAGCCATGCTGGTCATCGACTGCCCCTACTGCGGCCCGCGCCCCGAGCTTGAATTCAGCTACGGCGGCCAGGCGCACATTGCGCGGCCCGCCAACCCCGCCACCGTCGAGACGAGCGACTGGGCGGCGTTCCTGTACCTGCGCAGCAACACGCGCGGCCTGCACGCCGAGCGCTGGCGGCACGTGCGTGGCTGCGCGCGGTTTTTCAACGCGCTCAGGGACACGACGACCGACAAGTTCATCGCGACCTATCGTACCGGCGAGCCGGCACCGGCGATCGATTCGCGGGGGGACCGTTGAACAGCTGGCGGACCGACGGGGGCGGCCGGATCGACCGCACGCGAGCGCTCAGCTTCAGCTTCGACGGGCGCCGCTTCACGGGATTTGAAGGCGACACGCTCGCCTCGGCGCTGCTCGCCAACGGCGTGCACCTGCTCGGGCGCTCGTTCAAGTATCACCGTCCGCGCGGCATCCTCGGCGCGGGGTCCGAGGAGCCGAACGCGCTCGTCCGGGTGGTGCGCGACCATAGCCGCGCGACGCCGAACCTGCGCGCGACGCAGGTGGAGCTCTATGACGGCCTCGTCGCCGAAAGCCAGAACCGGTGGCCGAGCCTCGGCTTTGATCTGAGTGCGGTCAACGACATCCTCTCGCCGCTCTTCCCGGCGGGCTTCTACTACAAGACTTTCATGTGGCCGCGACGCGCGTGGCACGCGTTCTACGAGCCGAGGATCCGAGCGGCGGCCGGTCTTGGCCGGGCGCCGGAGGGACCGGATCCGGACCGCTACGCACAGCGGTTCGCGCACTGCGACGTGCTCATCGTCGGCGCCGGCGCCGCCGGGCTCGCGGCGGCCCTCGCCGCCGCGGCGAGCGGCGCGCGCGTGATCCTGTGCGACGAACAGCCGGAATTCGGCGGCTCACTCCTCGCCGAACCCTCGGCGCGGATCGAGGGCATGCCGGCGGCGGACTGGGTCGCGGCACAGCGCTCCGCGCTCGCCGCGCGGCCGAACGTGACGCTGCTCGCGCGAACGACGGCCTTTGGCTATTTCCCGCACAACCTGATCGGCCTCAGCGAGCGACTCACCGACCATGCCGCAGCGCCTTCGGCAGGAAGCCTGCGCGAGCGGCTCTGGCAGGTTCGCGCGCGCGAGGTCGTGCTCGCGACGGGGGCCATCGAGCGTCCGCTCGTTTTCCCCGGCAACGATCGCCCGGGCGTCATGCTCGCCTCGGCCGGACGCACCTACCTCAATCGCTACGGCGTGCGCGTGGGCTCCCGCATCGTCGTCGTCGCCGGCAGCGACGCCGCCTACGCGGCGGCCCTCGACTTGAAGGCCGCCGGCGCCGAGATCGTGGCACTCGCCGATGTCCGGAGCGCCGCGGGCGAGGCCGCCACCGCGGCGGCCCGCGAGGCGAGCCTGCCGGTGTCGCTGCGCGCGACGGTGCTCGGGACGTCGGGGCGCCTCAGGGTCAGTAGCGTGCGCCTCGGCACGGTCACCTCGGGCGGTGCGGTCGAGGAATCCTCGTCCGTCGCCTGCGATGCCGTCCTCATGTCCGGCGGCTACACGCCGACCGTCCACCTCTTCTCGCAGTCGCGCGGCACGCTCAGCTGGAATGCCGAGCGAAATGTGTTCGTGCCGGGGAAACCCGCCGAGCGAACCCACGCGGCCGGCGCCTGCCGCGGCATCGATGCGCTCGCCGCCGCGCTCGCCGACGGCGCGGCGGTCGGGAGCGTCGCTGCCGCGGCTGCGGGCTTTCAAGGCTCGACGCCTGCATTTGAGGCAAGTGCGGTCGAGTTCGGCAGCGCCGGCGCGCCGGGTGCGCTCGCCCAACCGGGACCCACGCCGCCCGCCAAGGCGTTCGTCGACTTCCAGAACGACGTCACGACGAAGGACCTGGCGCTTGCCGCCCGCGAGGGCTTCCGCTCGATCGAGCACATCAAGCGCTACACCACGACCGGCATGGCGACCGACCAGGGCAAGACGTCCGGCATGAACGCGCTCGGCGTCGTCGCGGACGGCTTCGAGCGGTCCATCCCCGAGGTGGGCCTGACGACCTTCCGCATGCCCTTCACGCCCGTTACGTTCGGCGTCTTCGCGGGCTACGCGCGCTGCGACCTCTTCGATCCGGTGCGCACGACTCCGACGCACGACTGGGCGCGCGGCCACGGCGCCGTGTTCGAGGACGTGGGCCTGTGGAAGCGCGCCCGCTACTTCCCGAAGACCGGCGAGGACATGCACGCGGCGGTCGCGCGCGAGTGCCGGGCGGTGCGCACCGGCTGCGGCCTGTTCGACGCATCGACGCTCGGCAAGATCGAGGTCGTCGGTCCCGACGCCGTGACATTCATGAACCGCCTCTACGTCAACAACTGGTCGACGCTCGCGGTCGGCAAGTCGCGCTACGGGATCCTCTTGCGGGATGACGGCTTCGTCTACGACGACGGCGTCGTCGCGCGCCTCGCCGAGGATCGCTTCCACGTGACGACGACGACGGGCGGTGCGGCCCGCGTGCTCGGCATGATGGAGGACTACCTGCAGACCGAGTGGCCGGACCTCAAGGTCTGGCTGACCTCGACCACCGAGCAGTGGGCGGTGATCGCCGTGCAGGGCCCGCGCGCGCGCGAGGTGATCTCGCCGCTCGTCTCCGATATCGACCTGTCACCCGGCGCAATGCCGCACATGAGCGTCGGCTGGGGCAAGATCTGCGGCGCTCCGCTCCTCCTCTTTCGCGTGAGCTTCACGGGTGAGCTCGGCTTTGAGCTCAACGTGCCCGCCGACTACGGCCGCGCGGTCTGGGAAGCGGTGTACTCGGCCGGTCGCTCGCGCGACATCACTCCCTACGGCACCGAGGCGATGCACGTCCTGCGCGCCGAGAAGGGCTACATCATCGTCGGCCAGGAGACGGACGGAACGGCGACCCCGGACGACGTGGGCTTGAGCTGGGCGATCGGCAAGGCGAAGCCCGACTTCGTCGGCAAGCGTTCGCTCGAGCGTCCCGCGATGAAGGCGCCGGGGCGCAAGCAACTCGTCGGGCTCCTGACCGAGGATCCCACCGTCGTGCTCGATGAAGGCGCGCAGCTCGTCGAATCAGCCCGCCAGAAGGTGCCGATGCGGATGATCGGCCACGTCACCTCGTCCTACGCGAGCGCGGCGCTCGGCCGCTCGATCGCCCTCGCGATGCTCGCCGGCGGTCGCGCGCGGATCGGCGAGACGCTCTACGTGCCGATGCCGGGCGGCGATATCGCCGTCAAGGTCACCGCGCCCGTGTTCTACGATCCGGAAGGAGTGCGCCTGAATGGCTAACCCCGGACTGCGCCAGGCTCCGCCGGTTGAGTCGAGCTCCTGGTTGCGGCTGCTGCCGCCGGCGACGCGCTTTGTCTTCCGCGGTCCCGCCGCGGCGCACGCGGCGGCCGGAACGGTGTTCGGTCTCCGGCTCCCGACGACGCCCTGTCGCGCCTCGATGCGGCCGGCCCGCGCGGCGCTGTGGCTCGGTCCCGACGAGCATCTCCTGATGGCACCGGCCGAGGACCTGGGCGCCCTCAGGAGCGCCTTCGCGAGCGGGCTAAGGGATATTCCGCACTCACTCGTCGATGTCAGCCACCGGCAGGGAGCGCTCGAGCTTCGCGGCCCCGACGCGGCGTGGCTGCTCACCGCCGGCTGCCCGCTCGACCTCGACCCTGCTGCCTTTCCCGTCGGCATGTGCACGCGGACGGTATTCGCCAAGACCGAGATCGTGCTGTGGCGAACGGCCGCCGAGGCGTTCCACGTCGAGGTGTGGCGCTCGTTCACGGCCTACCTCGTGGGCATGCTGCAGGAAGTGGCGCGCGAGCTCCCGCAGTGACACGCGGCCGGTTGCTGCCGGCACTCCTGCTCACGCTCGCGGGAGTCGGCCTGGTCGGCGGGTGCGGCCGGGGCACTGACAGGGACGAAAAGCAGGTCAGCGTCTACAACTGGGCGGACTACATCGGCAAGCACACGATCGCCGACTTCGAGGCCGCGACCGGAATTCGCGTCGACTACGACACGTTCGACGCCGACCAGACGCTCGAGGCGAAGATGCTCGCCGGCGGCTCCGGCTACGACGTGGTCGGCACCTCAACCAACTACTTCAGCCGCCAGATCAAGGCCGGCGCCTACCAGAAGCTCGACCGGCGCCTGCTGACCGGCTGGGGCAACCTGGAGCCCCCGGTTCTCGAGCTCATGTCGAAATCCGATCCCGGCAACCAGTACGCGGTCCCGTACCTGCATGCGATCAACGGCTACGCCTACAACATCGACATGATCCGTGCGCGCATGCCGGATGCGCCGATCGACAGCCTCGACCTCCTGTTCAAGCCCGAGGTCGTGTCACGCTTCGCCGACTGCGGCGTCACGTTCCTCGACTCGCCCGAGGACGTCCTGCAGCTCGCGCTCGTGTACCTGCATCGCAACCCGAACTCGTCGGACCCCGCGGACTTCAAGGCGGCCGAGGATCTCATCCTCAAGGTCCGACCCTACGTGCGCACCTTCGATTCGGTCGAATACCTGAACGGCCTCGCCACGGGCGAATCGTGCGTGTCGATGAGCTGGTCAAGCGACTACGCGGTCGCGATGGCGCGTGCCCGCGCGGCCGGCGCCGAGGTCAAGCTCGCGTTCACGGTACCCAAGGAAGGCGCTAACGCGACCTACTACGGCCTGCTGATCCCGGTCGATGCACCGCACGTGAAGACCGCGCACGCGTTCCTCGATTTCCTGCTGCGCCCGAAGGTGATCGCGGCGATCACCAATGAAATCCACTACGGCAACGACAACCGCGCCGCAAATGCGTTCGTCGACCCGGCGATTCTGAACGACCCGACTCTATATCCGACTCCAGAGATCACGAAGCGCCTCTACCTGACGGACGAGGTGAGCGCGGCGACGGAACGGATCCGCACGCGCACCTGGACGCGCATCAAGACCGCGCACTGAGCCGCGGCACCGGCGTGCAGAACGCCGCGACGGCGTGTTCACGCAAACCGAGTGCTTCGTCCGCGAAGGTG
>JANXUT010000024.1 GCA_025356075.1 Pseudomonadota bacterium
ATCCCCGAGGCTGAGTTCCGCACCTGGCTCGGCGCTGCCCTCACCCGCCCCGACGATCGCGCCCTGTTCGGGCTCTGACGCCCGTCCGGGCTCCGGCTTGGCGTGCGTAAATTTCCGTTTCGTGTCTTGCGGCCGGTTCCAAAATCCCCCGGGGTGGCCACCGGCTCGGCCCGATCACTGTGCCATTGTTGCAGTGCAACTTTTCTGCCGCGAGCGGGTCATACATCGCAGGCACCTTGTGCCCGTGTGACGATCCTTGCCCCCCTCGGATCGTCACACTCGCCTCCCGAGTCGTCAGCGCCCCTAATCGCCGACGTGCTCGCGGAGCGCGATCCCTTCCGACCTCATGAGGTCGCTCTGGCGCCGCTGGCCGGTCCTCACGGTGAGCAGGGGGCCGCTTCAATCACGATCGGTGCGTGAGCGCCTTCTCCGGCGGCTCCAACGCCCTGTCTGGCCTCTGCCTGAGTTCCCTAAAACCGTCCCGGTTGGTTTGGGGCGCGAAGCCTGGTGGGCGGTCGCGTAGCGCCGTCCACAGGCGCAGCCGCCCAGCTATCGGAACCCTATAGGTCTTAACTATAGGATTGCGTCACAAAGTGGCCGTGGACTTAGGGCCTCGATCGTCACAAAGTGGCCGTGGTTACCGTCACAAAGTGGCCGTGGATAAGTCGCTGAACTAACAGGCTTATCAACAGGGGCTATTCGCTTGACGTTTCCCGACCTCGAAGCCCCGATCAGGGGCTCATTGGCAACAACCGGCGGGCCACAGGTGGCCGGCTGTGGTGCAGGCGCATGCCACCCACCGAGAAGTCGAATTTGGCCTCCGGGTAGACGACCTTGACCTGCTTGAGCGTCCGCGTGAAAACGGCCCGGAACTGGCGGATCTGCGCGTAGCCGTGACCGAACTGCTCCCACAGCGACGTCCAGGGGACCAGTGCGCTCTTGCCCTCCCCGATCCGGTGCAATCGCTGGGCTAGCCAGGTGTAGATGTCGAGAGCCATCGCGTTGTGCGAGAGCCGGGCGATCGCCGTCTCGTTGAGGGGCACGGCGTGGTTCATCAGGCTCTCGAAGTAGCGCTGCGAGAATTGGATGGTCGTCGGCCACAGCAATCGCTGCGCCGGGTCCCGTGCAACCCAGAGCTCAAACCCTTCGATCACGGAGCCCTTCAAGGTCACCGCCCGCCCCTCGCCTACCACCGTGCCAATCCGGAAGTCCGCGGCCGAGAGTCGCGTCAGTTGGTCTTTGACCGTTCGGATGTTTCGACCCTTCGGATCGAGCCCGAGTGTGCGCTTCACGAATGCCGTCAGGCTGTCCTCGAGCTCGATGACCGGCGATTGTGTCCGCAGGGCCTCGGCGTTCAGGTGGTAGAGCACGAGCCGCGGCTTGGCCCCGTACGGCAACCCCACGTCCATGAACCGCCGAGTGTCGGGGTGAAACGCTTGGCCGGCCGCGACCACAAGGCTCACGAGTCCGTTGGCCCGTTCCCAGGTGCGGATCTCTTCGCCAGGGTCGCGAAACGGGAGGCAGGTCTGGCACAGCACCGAGTGCTGGTAGAGGATCGCCTCGTCCGCATCCGGTGAAGGCAGGTCGAGTAGCCGCTTCTGTATGGCTCCAGGCAGCTTGAATCGCTCGAGAAACTCATCGAGCGGCCTTGGGCCTTCCCCTTCTTTGTCGTCCCCGCTCATCCCCTTCCCCCGACGGCGACGTGCATCGCCGACCGGATACTCCCCTTCCCTTCTCCGGACCTCAAGCGATGCTCGATCAATGGCTTATCTATATAGTTTTATAATTATATAGTTATTTATAAAGATACTTACGGAGCGCCTCTTCGACCAGTTGCTGCTGCGTCACGCGATTGCCGCTGCTGACCGAAAGCTCGAGCGCCCTCCGCTTGAGATCGTTGATCAGTGCAACCGGCAACTGCATGACCATTTGCTTCCGGAATTCACTTGGCATGGGCGTTGGCGCAGCCGCCTGCGATCGAGCTCGAGCCGGCGCAGCATCTCTTGCGACCTCCGGAGCCGGCGTTGCCTTCGGCAATTTCTCGCCGGTGGCGCCTCCGTCGAGAAACGCATCGATGTTCGGCTTCGTCTTCACGGCTTCACCTCCGCGAGCAGCGCGTCCATCTCGTGACTCGCCGCCTGGTCCTTGCCGAGCTCCTGCACGATCGCGCCTTCGCCGATGGCTCGACGGTAGGCAACCCGCTCGCAGACCCGCGTCGCGAGGACCGAGAGCTTCTGCTCCTGCAGAAACGACACCATGTCGGCCGTGTCCTTCGTCCGCGGGTCGATGCGGGTCAACAGAATTCTGACCCGGAGCTCGGGGTTGTAATCCTTGGCCATCTCGATGACCTCGAGCAGATCAGTCATCGCTGCGGCATCAAGGTTCGAAGCCCCGACCGGCACAATTGCCTGATGGGCCAGCAGTAGCGAGCTGCGCAGGCCCACGGAATCGCGGCCACCGGCGTCAACGACCGTATGCGCGAAGCCCTCCGCGAGTGCTTTTCCTTCAGCCAGGATCGCCTTGCCGGTCAGGCAAGTCGTGGTGGGAGAGGGATTTCGGTTCGCCTCGCGCCGCCAGGCCGCCCAGCTCGCGGAGCTCGCCTGCGGGTCGCCATCGATGAGCAGCGTCCGGTCCGAGCGCGCGAGCATCGTTGCGAGATGAATCGCGGTCGTCGTTTTGCCAACGCCGCCTTTCGTGTTGACGACTGCATAGAGCATAGAAAAGTATCTTTATATAAAACTATATAGCTATCTTTACAGATAACTAGAAGAACAGCAAACACTGTCTTTCTACAGCTACAGCGGGCTTGCTTGGCAAGCCAGGAACGATAGCGATACCGAAGATTGACATTCCAGAAGGGGAGAGCGAGGCTAACGGCATGAACGTATCACTGACCCAGCAGCTTGAGCAGTTCGTATCCGACCAGGTGCAGTCGGGCCGCTATCAGTCGGCCAGCGAAGTGGTGCGCGAGGGCCTAAGGCTCCTGGCGACGCGCGCCGAAGCCGACCGCATCAAGCTCGAGGCGCTCCGCAAGATGATTCGCGAAAGCCTCGAGAGCGGTCCCGCCGAGCCGCACGATATGGAAGAGATCATCGCGACCGCGCGAGCCCAAAGAGCGCGTCGCGCCTGATGCGGCGCATCGTCCGACGACCGAAAGCCCGCTTCGACCTGCTGGCGATGTACAACTACATCGCTGACAACGCGGGGAACGCTCGCGCTGAACAGTACCTCCGCCGCGTCGACGCTGCGCTCGCATACTTGGCGCAGCATCCACTGATGGGCCGAGCGCGGCCAAAAGTGGCGGAGGGGATCCGGAGCTTTCCCTTCGAAGAATACGTGATCTTCTACTCGCCACTCGATGATGGCATCGAGCTCGCGCGTATCATTCATTCCAAGCTCGACCTGGAAACAGCCTGGAAGGGTGACGATGTGGAAGGCCTGCCGAAATGAGTGAAAGTTCAACCGAGGGCGAACCGTTCACGCCGCAAGAACGCGAACGCATCATCCGGCTATCCAAGCGAGATTCGGCGCGGCTCCTGGAACTTATCGACAATCCGCCGCCCCCGAACGAGAAACTGGCGCGTGCGCTTGAGGCTCACAGGAGGATGACGGCGGGGGATCCGGATCGCGCTTTTGATTGGCCACCGCAAGCCAAGGACCCTTGACGGCCGTGCCGGCCTCATTCGCGTAGACGGTACCGTCCCATGGCCAAGTCACTTCTGACCGGTGACGCGTTGAAACTCCGAGCCGAGGAGCTCGGTGTCAATATCGCCTCTGGCGAGATGATTAATGTCGCCGGCCAAGGAATGGCATCAATACCGGCCCATGAGCACGAGATTCAACGACGCGTGCTGGAAGCCGAACGCCATGGGCGAGAAAGTCGCCTGTGGATCGTTGCGCTTGTATCTGCGATCGCCTCGGTAATAAGCGCTGCCGCTGCGTGGGTGGCAATCTTTCACGGCTCGGACCATGCGGTTGCCGCACCATCGGTGCCGATGTCTACACAGCCCGGCGCGAGCGCGAAGCCGATGGCCAAGGAAATCTACGAGCGGCGCGAGCGATGCGCGAAGGACGCGGGGGAGTGGTTCAAGCGGAACTATTCCGAGCCTCAGGACCCCGTCCCAGTCAAAGGCGGTGGAAGCATTTCGTCATTGCCACCTACCTACGAGAACCACTACAGCCAGGCGCACAGTGGCTGCTTCGCCGTGCTCTCGCAGATGATGTCGTTCAAGTACGGCTCGCAGCCGAACCCGAAGGACAATGTCCTCCAAAGCAACACGCTGTGGGACGTGAACGAGAACTCCCAGCTCGGCGCCTACGTCGTGAAGGACCTCCATGAGGTAACCGCGTGCAACGTGCTGGGCACTAAGTGCACGAGTAAGGAGCAGTGGATGGACCTGGCCAAGACCTACATCGCCGAATGACGCCACCGCATCGAGCAGCGGTAGGGTGTCACCTCAAGAAAGGGACTCTTTAGCACGCTAAGCTCGAGCGGCCGAACCTCAGTCCCTCCAAAAATTCCTGAACCGCCCCGGTGCCATCTCCGTGTAGCGGACGGTGTGCGTGATATTCCGGTGGCCGAGGTAGTGCTGGATGGCGCGCGTGTCGTGGCCGTCGTTGGCGAGCTTGTAGCCGGTGGCGTGCCTGAGCATGTGCGGGTGAACGGGGAAGGGGAGGCGAGACAGGACGCCGGCGCGCGTCATCAGCTTTCGGACGGTCGCGGTCGTCATCGGCCCGCCGAGCTCGCTCACAAAGAGGTACGGTGACCCCGGATACTTCCTCTGCAGCTCCCGGAGTGCCCGGAGCTCAGGCCCCCGAATCGGATGACTCGACGGCAACCCGTTCTTGACGCGTGAGACGTGCAGCGTCCCGCCCTTGAGTTCGACCTGGTCCCAGCGAAGCGCCACGAGCTCGCTGACCCGAAGACCGTGACGGTAGGCGAGGAGGAGAAGGGTGCGATCGCGGTGCCCGTGCCGGCCGATCTTGCCGGCAGCCGTGAGGAGCTTCTCGACCTCGTCCGGCGTCAAGTGTTCTCGAGCCCGGCGCTTCGCATTCGAGACGCGCCGAGGGGGGAGGGGAGAGTCAGGGGTCGGTCGCGATCGCCGCTCCTGAGACCTCCGCGAGGCCTTCGCGGAGCGAACCTTCCCATTTACGAGTGTTGGCAGCTTCCGTCTGGCGGCAGTCTTGCGCGGGGCTTT
>JANXUT010000028.1 GCA_025356075.1 Pseudomonadota bacterium
TGTGATTTCTCCTTAATTCTGTCGGTGTTCTTATCGTTAATTCTGTCGTAGTTGTCAGCCGAAGCGGTGCGGATTCAAGCCTATTTCCAGCGCGAGCGTCGCCGGAGGGCCCGGGGAGTCAGCCGGCCGCATTTGTCACAGGAATGTCACAGTTCCTTTTTATGGTGTCGGAAACTTGGAAACGCGGGGTAGCCGACACCCGTGGCGAAGGCAACTCGTCCCCGGCGAGCCATCGGATTCTCGCGTGTTCCAAGGGGAATAGCGCACGCCGGCGCGTGGAAGATCGAACGGCAGCTTCGTAACGGGACGATTGTCGATATCCTCGATATCGACGAGAACAACTGGCGCAACGGCAAGACCCGATTCGAGGCGGTGGGGTGGCTCGCGGCCCAGCCGAAGCCGCGGGGCAAGGCGATCAAGATGGTCGCCGAACAGCTGGTCGTGTCGCAGCGAACCATCGAACGCTGGCTCCGCCTCTATCAGAAGAACCCGGACATCGTCTCGCTGATCCCGCGTGCGCGTGGCCCGCGGCTCGGTCATAGACGGATACTGCCAGAGCGCGAGAGGCTCCTTCGGGCAGTGATTGATGAGTGGGCCAAAGCCGGGCAGCGCCATTCGATCAGCTGGATCCAAGAAGAGTGCGCGCGCCGCGCGCGGGCCAAGCGCATTCCGGCGCCCAGCCGCTCCGTCATCCAGGCCCGCATCCGGGACGCCGGTCTTGAAGCGCTGCAGAACCGGCGCATGTACCCGGAGACCAATCCGCCTAAGGCGAAGCCGCCGCGTTCGTCGATCCCGCTCGAGATCGTCCAGATCGATCACACCCTGGTTGACGTCATGGTGGTCGACGAACTTCACCGCAAATCCATGGGCCGGCCGTGGATCACTGTGGCATTCGACCTCGCGACGCGGTGTGTGCTCGGAATTCATTTGAGTCTCCACGCCCCGTCGGCCGTCTCCGTCGGCATGGTGTTGGCTATGAGCTGCCTTCCCAAAGAGGCCTGGCTGAAGGAACGGCAGCTCGATATCGAATGGCCGATGCAAGGCATCCCCAAGATCGTCCATCTCGACAACGGCTCGGAGTTTCACAGTATTGCCGTGACACGGGGATGTGACCGGCACGGAATGAGTCTGGAGTACCGACCTCCCGGCCGGCCCCACTTCGGCGGTCACATTGAGCGTTACCTCGGGACGCTGATGGGCCGGATACATGGGCTGCCGGGGACGACGTTCTCGAACTCAGCCGCCAAGGGGAAGTACAAGAGCGAAGCGCACGCGTCGATGACCATACCGGAGCTCGAACGCTGGGTGACGACGGAGATTGCCGGGCGATACCACCATTACGTGCACCGCGGTATCCATGCGGTCCCGTCCCGTGTCTGGGAGACGTCCGTGCGGAAGACCCCGGTCGCTCCGGTCGCCGACCCAGCCCGGTTCCTGCTCGACTTCCTCCCGGCCGAGACCCGCCGGATCGGGCGCGACGGCTTCCAGGTCAACAGAGTCCGGTACTGGGATCCCCTCCTCGGCCGGCTCTTTCCTTCCGGGACCAACGTCCTCGTGCGGTTCAATCCGCGCGATCTGTCCAGGGTATTCGTGCCCTCTCCCGACAACAGCGGGTATATCGCGGTGCCGTACGCGGACCTTCGTCGGCCACCCATCACTCTGGCCGAGCTGGAACGCGCCAGGACGATCCTGGTGACGAAGGGCGACGCGAGACCCCGCGAGGACGCGTTATTCAAGGCCGCCGGCAAGCTGCGGCAGATCGAGGACGCCGCCGCGCGTTCGACGCGTCGGGCACGACGGAATCGGGAATCTCGCCCTGCCCTCGCGATTGTTCCAACGCCGCCGCCCACGGGAACCAAGCCTCAGTACGACCGGGCCGCCAAGCCGTCCAAGGGAGAGGTATGGTGAAGCGAGCTGAGGCGCCAGTTCGGCTCCGGGTGATCCCGAGAGCACAGCTTGTTGCGTTGCAACGGGACCGTTGGGTCAGCTATCCGGCCGGCGACGCAGGCCTTGAGCGCCTCGGACAGCTGCTCGAAACGCCGGCGCGGGTTCGCATGCCGTGCCTGCTTCTCTATGGAATGAGCGGCACTGGAAAGTCGATGCTGCTCGAAAAGTTTCAGCGCGACGTGGCCAAGAGGGTCGGGCGGCCGACGGGGCGACGTATGATCGTCGCCGCTCAGATGCCTCCGGTACCTTTGGTCCGAAGCCTCTATGCCGAAATCGTGCGTGCACTCGATGGTGGCGCCCGCTCGGCAGCCCGCTTCCATGAGCTCGAGGGTGCCGCTGTCAATATGCTCAAGCACGCCGCCCCGCGCATGCTGATCATCGACGAGATCCAGCACCTGTTGTCCTGCAACACGCGCGAGCAACGCGCGGCGCTGAACGCCATCAAGTACCTGGCCAATACCCTGCGGATGTCTATCGTCGCCGCCGGCACGTACGAAGCCGTCCACGTCATGCGATACGACCCGCAAATCGCTAGCCGGTTTGAGCAGATGGAGCTGCCGGTCTGGGGCGAAACCGAGGAGTTGAGACGCTTCGCCGCCGGGTACATCAAGCTGCTGCCTTCACGCCTCGGTGTGGATCTCGACCAGCGCGTGATCGCCTACCTGCTCGAGCTCACAGATGGCATCACCGGTAGAGTGACGGACGTGCTGCGCCGAGCGGCCGCCCACGCTCTCGCGACACGCTCAACCAGAATCACGCTGGATACCCTGCAGTATGTCGGCTCGCACCTGCCGATCATCATCAATCAGCGGGCCTAAATGCTGGCTTTTCGACAAACACCGACAAAATTAAGGATAAAAACACCGACAGAATTAAGGAGAAATCACA
>JANXUT010000069.1 GCA_025356075.1 Pseudomonadota bacterium
TACGCCTTGAACTCACCACCGTGCTTCTCGGCCATCACCTTGGTCAGCGCCGCTGTCAGCGTCGTCTTCCCATGGTCCACGTGCCCGATCGTCCCCACGTTCACGTGCGGCTTCGTACGCTGGAATTTTTCCTTCGACACGACTCTTACCTCGACGAAGTGAAGCTTAGGTTGTTGAACACAGTTGTGGCGACGAAGGCGTCCGCGCGGGCCGCCGCCGTCGCAAGAATCAGCTCGATCTCTTCAGGATCGCCTCGGCCACGTGACTCGGCACTTCGGCGTAGCGCCCGAATTCCATCGTGTAGTTGGCGCGGCCCTGGCTCATCGAGCGCATAGAAGTCGAGTACTGGAACATCTCGGCGAGCGGCACGTCGGCCGTGACCACCTTGCCCATGACCGACTCTTCCATCGCGTGGATCTGGCCGCGACGGCGATTCAAGTCACCGACGATGTCGCCGAAGTAATCCTCCGGCGTCACGACCTCGACTTTCATGATGGGCTCGAGCAGCACGGGCCGCGCGTTCTTGAAGCCTTCCTTGAAGCCGATCGAAGCCGCGATCTTGAACGCCATTTCGTTCGAGTCGACGTCGTGGTACGAGCCGTCGATCAGCGTGACCTTCACATCGACGATGGGGTAGCCGGCAATCACGCCGCCCTCGAGCGCCTCGCGGATGCCCTTGTCGACCGCCGGAATGTACTCCTTCGGGACGACGCCGCCGACGATGCCGTTGACGAACTCATAGCCTGTGCCGGCGGCCTTCGGCTCGATCTTGAGCCAGACGTGGCCGTACTGGCCGCGGCCGCCCGACTGGCGCACGAACTTGCCTTCCTGCTCGACCGTGCCGCGGATCGTCTCGCGGTAGGCGACCTGCGGCTTGCCGACGTTCGCCTCGACCTTGAACTCGCGCTTCATGCGGTCGACGATGATCTCGAGGTGCAGCTCGCCCATCCCCGAAATGATCGTCTGCCCCGACTCCTGGTCCGTGTGCACGCGGAACGAGGGGTCTTCCTTCGCGAGGCGCTGGAGAGCGAGGCCCATCTTTTCCTGGTCGACCTGAGTCTTCGGCTCGACCGCCACCGAAATCACGGGCTCCGGGAATTCCATCTTCTCGAGGATGATGACCTTGTCCGGGTTCGAGAGGGTATCGCCCGTCGTCACGTCCTTGAGGCCGACGGCGGCGGCGATGTCGCCGGCGCGGACTTCCTTGATCTCGGTGCGCTCGCTCGCGTGCATCTGCAGCAGCCGGCCGATGCGCTCGGTGCGGCTCCTTGCGGGCACGTACACCTGGTCGCCGGAATTCAGGACGCCGGAGTAGACCCGGAAGAACGTGAGGTTCCCGACGAACGGGTCGTTCAGGATCTTGAAGGCGAGCGCGGAAAAGGGCTCGGTGTCGAGCGCGGTGCGCGTCATCGGGTCGCCGCGTTCCGTCAGGCCCTTCACCGGCGGCACTTCGATGGGCGATGGCATGTACTCGATGACCGCATCGAGGACCGCCTGCACGCCCTTGTTCTTGAAGGCCGAGCCACAGGTCACGAGGCAGATCTCGTTCTTGACCGCGCGGCTCCTGAGGCCCTTCTTGATCTCCTCCTCGCTGAGCTCGCCGCCCTCGAGGTACTTGTTGAGCAGATCTTCGTTGCCCTCAGCAGCGGCCTCGATGAGCTTCGTGCGCCAAAGCCTGCACTCCTCGAGCATGTCCGCCGGTACTTCGCGGTATTCGAAGCGCGTGCCCTGGGTCGCGTCGTCCCACCAGATCTCCTTCATGCGGATGAGGTCGACGATGCCGACGAAGCGTTCCTCGGCGCCGATCGGGAGCTGGATCGCAACCGGGTTGCCCTTGAGGCGAGTGCGGATCTGGTCGATGCAGCGCTCAAAATTCGCGCCGGCGCGGTCCATCTTGTTGACGAAGGCGATGCGCGGCACGCCGTACTTGTTCATCTGCCGCCAGACCGTCTCCGACTGCGGCTGGACTCCGGAGACCGCGCAATAGACGGCGACGGCCGAGTCGAGCACCCGCAGTGACCGTTCGACCTCGATCGTGAAGTCGACGTGCCCGGGCGTATCGATGATGTTGATGCGGTGTTCGGGGAAGTTGTTCTCCATCCCCTTCCAGAAGCAGGTGGTCGCCGCGGCGGTGATCGTGATGCCGCGTTCCTGTTCCTGCTCCATGTAGTCCATCACGGCCGCGCCGTCGTGAACTTCGCCGATCTTGTGCGACACGCCCGTGTAGAAAAGGATGCGCTCGGTGGTCGTCGTCTTCCCGGCATCGATGTGCGCCGAGATGCCGATGTTCCGGTACCGCTCGATCGGGGTCGTGCGTGCCACTTCAATGAACTCCAGAAAAGCCCCGGCGGACCTGAAGTCCGCCGGCATGAGAACTCGTCAGGGTCGAAGCCGGCTGACTACCAGCGGTAGTGCGCGAACGCCTTGTTGGCTTCGGCCATGCGGTGCGTGTCTTCACGCTTGCGCACGGCGGCGCCGCGGTTCTCGGAGGCCTCGAGCAGCTCGTGCGCGAGCCGCATCGCCATCGACTTTTCGCTGCGCGCGCGCGCAGCCTCGATCACCCAGCGCATTGCCAGTGTCTGGCGGCGCGAGGCACGAACTTCAACGGGCACCTGGTAGGTCGCGCCACCGACGCGGCGGGACTTCACCTCGACAGCGGGCTTCACGTTGTCGAGCGCGGTCTGCAGGACCTGCAGTGCCTGGTCGGACGGACGGCTGGTGCGCTCGGCGATGCGATCGATCGCGCCGTAGACGATGGTCTCCGCGACCGACTTCTTGCCGCGCTCCATGACCATGTTCATGAACTTGGCGAGCATCTCGCTGCCGAATTTCGGGTCGGGCAGGACGATGCGGACGGGGGCTTGGCTGCGACGGGACATGCTGGATTCCTACTTATTTCTTCGCGCGCTTCGCGCCGTACTTCGACCGGCTCTGCTTGCGGTCGGCGACGCCGGCGCAGTCGAGCGTGCCGCGCACCGTGTGGTAGCGAACGCCCGGCAGGTCCTTGACGCGGCCGCCGCGGATCAGCACCACCGAGTGCTCCTGCAGGTTGTGGCCTTCGCCGCCGATATACGAAGTGACTTCGTAGCCATTCGTCAGGCGCACGCGGCACACCTTGCGAAGCGCGGAGTTCGGCTTCTTGGGAGTCGTCGTGTAGACGCGCGTGCACACGCCGCGCTTCTGCGGGCTCGCGCCGAGCGCGGGCACCTTCGACTTAACGGCGGGGTCGTTGCGACCGTCGCGGATCAATTGATTCGTCGTTGCCATGAAGTCTCGCTGCCAGACCGGCTGAGGGAGCCGGAGATAAGCGGGCCGCCTCGCGGCGGCCCGGTTCAGTTATTGTCGGCCCGGCCCTGAGTATCAGGGGTCGGCCGGAAAAGACTCCGGATTCTAGGGGGTTGGGTCCGGAGGTGTCAACGCCGGAGCGGCCCAATTGCCGCCCTTTCCGGCGCCAACCGACGCCCCCCGGGAGTCCTTGCCCCCGGGGTTTCGGCGTCCGTCACTCGGAGACGTGAACCTCCGCGCTTTCCGCACCGCCTTCCTCGCCCTCGGGCAGTGCGCCGCCCATGTCCATGAAGCTGCCGCGGCCCGTGTCGTCCTCGGGCCGGCGACGGCGCGCCGCATGGTAGGCGAAGCCCGTTCCCGCCGGGATGAGCCGTCCGACGATGACGTTTTCCTTGAGCCCGCGCAGGTCGTCCTTGAGTCCGCGCACGGCGGCCTCGGTGAGGACTCGGGTGGTCTCCTGGAACGACGCCGCCGAGATGAACGACTCGGTCGCGAGCGAGGCCTTCGTGATGCCGAGCAGCAGCGGCTCGTAGCGGGCCGGCGTCTTGCCGTCCGCTTCCAGCCGATTGTTGAGCTCCATCACCCGCGCGCGGTCAAGCTGCTCGCCACGCAGGTAGCCGGTCTCGCCGGAATCGGCGATCTCGGCCTTGCGCAGCATCTGCCGGATGATGACCTCGATGTGCTTGTCGTTGATCCTGACGCCCTGCAGCCGGTACACGTCCTGGATCTCGCGGACGAGGTAGTTCGCGAGCGCCTCGACGCCCTGCAGGCGCAGGATGTCGTGCGGGTTAGGCTCGCCATCGGCGATGACCTCGCCCTTTTCGACGGACTCGCCCTCGAACACGTTGAGGTGCCGCCACTTCGGAATCAGCTCCTCGTACTTCTCGCCGGCTTCCGGCGTGATGATGAGGCGCCGCTTGCCCTTCGTTTCCTTGCCGTACGACACCGTGCCCGAGCGCTCGGCGAGGATGGCCGGATCCTTGGGCTTCCTGGCCTCGAAGAGGTCCGCAACGCGCGGCAGACCGCCGGTGATGTCGCGGGTCTTCGACGACTCCTGCGGGATGCGGGCGATGACATCGCCGACCGATACCTTGGCGCCGTCCTCGAGGCTGACGAGCGCGCCGGCCGGCAGCGCGTACACCGCCGGGATGTCGGTGTGCGCGAAGGTCACTTCCTTGCCCTTGGCGTTGACGAGCTTCACGACCGGCCGCAGGTCACGTCCGCCCGAGCCGCGCTGCTTGGGATCAAGCACGACGGTCGATGACAGGCCCGTGATCTCGTCCAGCTGCGTCGTCACGGTCAGGCCGTCGACGAAGTCCTGGAACTTGATGAAGCCAGCGACCTCGGTGACGACCGGATGGGTGTGCGGATCCCACTGAGCGACCATGTGCCCGGCGGGCGCCACCGCGCCCTCGTCGACATTGATGATCGCGCCGTAAGGGATCTTGTACCGTTCGCGCTCGCGGCCGAAGTCATCGACGACGCCGAGCTCGCTCGAACGCGATGTCGCGACGAGGTGGCCCTTCTCGTGGCGGACCGCCTTCAGGTTGTGGAAGCGGATGATGCCCTTGCTCTTGACCTCGACGCTCGAGGCCGCCGCCGCCCGCGACGCCGCGCCACCGATGTGGAAGGTGCGCATCGTGAGCTGCGTACCGGGCTCGCCGATCGACTGCGCCGCGATGACGCCGACCGCCTCGCCGATGCTGATCCGCCGTCCGCGCGCCAGGTCGCGGCCATAGCACTGCGAGCAGACGCCGTAGCGGGTCGCGCAGGTGATGGGCGAACGGACCTGGATCGTATCGACGCCGGCCTGCTCGATCAGGCGCACGAGCTTCTCATCGAGCAGCGTGCCTGCCTCGACCAGAACCTCGGTCGTTCCGGGCCTCATGAGGTCGAGCGCTACCACGCGGCCGAGCACGCGCTCGCCGAGGCCCTCGACCACATCGCCGCCCTCGACGATCGGGGTCATCGTGAGGCCATTCTCGGTATGGCAGTCGACTTCGGTGATCACGAGGTCCTGCGACACGTCGACGAGCCGGCGGGTCAGGTAACCCGAGTTCGCCGTCTTGAGTGCCGTGTCGGCGAGGCCCTTGCGCGCGCCGTGCGTCGAGATGAAGTACTGGAGGACGTTCAGGCCCTCACGGAAGTTGGCCGTGATCGGCGTCTCGATGATCGAGCCGTCGGGCTTGGCCATCAGGCCGCGCATGCCGGCGAGCTGGCGAATCTGCGCCGCGCTACCGCGCGCGCCGGAGTCGGCCATCATGAAGATCGAGTTGAACGACTTCTGGCGCTGCTTCTGGCCCTTGAGGTCGATTGCTTCCTCGGTGCCGAGCTTCTCCATCATCGCCTTCGCGACCTGGTCGTTGGTACGCGACCAGATGTCGACGACCTTGTTGTAGCGCTCGCCGTCGGTGACGAGACCGGAGGCGTACTGCTCCTGGATCTCCTTCACCTCGCGATCGGCACCGGTGAGGATCTTCTCCTTCTGCTCCGGCACGACCATGTCGTCGACGCCGATCGAGACGCCCGAGCGCGTCGCGTAGGCGAAGCCCGTGTACATCAGCTGGTCGGCAAATACGACCGTGTGCTTCAAGCCCAACAGGCGGTAGCACTCGTTGATGGTCGCGGAGATCGTCTTCTTGGTCATGTCGCGGTTGACCGCGTCGAACGCCATGCCCTTCGGCAGGATCTCGCCGAGGAGCGCGCGACCGACCGTGGTCTCGACCGTGCGCTTGCGCTCGATGTCGGTCCCGTCGAGCTGGCGTAGCCACTCCACAATGCGCACCTTGATGCGCGCCTGCAGGCCGACGTGGCGGCCCTCGTAGGCGCGGTGAGCCTCGGCGACGTCGGCGAAGGCCATGCCCTCACCCTTGGCGCCGACGCGCTCGCGCGTCATGTAGTAGAGCCCGAGCACGACGTCCTGCGACGGCACGATGATCGGATCGCCGTTGGCGGGCGAGAGGATGTTGTTGGTCGAGAGCATGAGCGCCCGCGCCTCGAGCTGCGCCTCGAGCGACAGCGGCACGTGCACGGCCATCTGGTCACCGTCGAAGTCGGCGTTGAACGCCGTGCAGACGAGCGGATGCAGCTGGATTGCCTTGCCCTCAATGAGTACCGGCTCGAACGCCTGGATGCCGAGGCGATGCAGGGTCGGGGCGCGGTTCAGCAGCACCGGATGCTCGCGGATGACTTCCTCGAGGATGTCCCACACCTCCGGGCCCTCGCGCTCGACCATGCGCTTGGCGGCCTTGATCGTGGTCGCCTCACCCCGGAGCTGCAGCTTCGAGAAGATGAACGGCTTGAACAGCTCGAGCGCCATCTTCTTCGGCAGCCCGCACTGGTGCAGGCGCAGCGTCGGGCCCACCACGATCACCGAGCGACCGGAGTAGTCGACGCGCTTGCCGAGCAGGTTCTGGCGGAACCGGCCCTGCTTGCCCTTGATCATGTCGGCGAGCGACTTGAGCGGCCGCTTGTTGGTGCCGGTGATTGCGCGGCCGCGGCGGCCGTTGTCGAGGAGAGCATCGACCGCTTCCTGCAACATCCGCTTCTCGTTGCGGACGATGATGTCGGGCGCGTTGAGCTCAAGCAGCCGACGCAGGCGGTTGTTGCGGTTGATGACGCGACGGTAGAGGTCGTTGAGATCGGAGGTCGCGAAGCGACCGCCGTCGAGCGGCACGAGCGGGCGCAGGTCCGGCGGCAGCACGGGAAGTACCGTCAGCACCATCCACTCGGGCTTGTTGCCCGAGTCGATGAACGACTCGATGAGCTTCAGGCGCTTCGACAGGCGCTTGATCTTGGTCTCGGACGTCGTGTTGCCCATGTCCTCGCGGACCTTGAGCACCTCGGCCGGCAGGTCCATCGACTTCAGGAGCTCGTGCACGGCTTCGGCGCCCATGCGGGCATCGAACTCATCGCCGTGCTCCTCGATCGCCTCGAGGTAGGCCTCGTCGGTGAGCAGCTGACCGCGGGTGAGCGGCGTCATGCCGGGTTCGATGACCACGAAGGCCTCGAAATAGAGCACGCGCTCGATCTCGCGCAGCGTCATGTCGAGCAGGAGGCCGATGCGCGACGGCAGCGACTTCAGGAACCAGATGTGCGCGGTGGGGCTTGCAAGCTCGATGTGGCCCATGCGCTCACGGCGCACCTTGCTCTGCGTGACCTCGACGCCGCACTTCTCGCAGATGACTCCGCGATGCTTGAGGCGCTTGTACTTGCCGCAAAGGCACTCGTAGTCCTTCACAGGCCCGAAGATCTTGGCGCAGAAGAGGCCATCACGTTCCGGCTTGAAGGTCCGGTAGTTGATGGTCTCCGGCTTCTTGACCTCGCCGAATGACCACGACTTGATCATGTCGGGCGAAGCGAGGCCGATCCGGATCGAGTCGAAATGCTCGACCGGAACCTGCTGCTTGAAGAGCTTGAGAAGATCCTTCATATCCACTCCTACCGTATCGTCAGTTGCCGCTTGCCTGCATCAAATGGCGCCGAGCGCCTTCAGAGGGCCGTCAGCCCTCTTCCTCCAGCTCCATGTTGATGCCAAGCGAGCGGATCTCCTTGACGAGCACGTTGAAGGACTCGGGCATCCCCGCGTCCATCTGGTGATTGCTGTCGACGATGTTCTTGTACATCTTGGTGCGGCCGTTCACGTCGTCGGACTTGACCGTGAGCATTTCCTGCAACGTGTATGCCGCGCCGTAGGCCTCGAGCGCCCAGACTTCCATCTCGCCGAAGCGCTGGCCACCGAACTGCGCCTTGCCGCCCAGCGGTTGCTGGGTAACGAGCGAGTAAGGTCCCGTCGAACGCGCATGCATCTTGTCGTCGACGAGGTGGTTGAGCTTCAGCATGTACATGTAACCGACCGTCACGGGACGTTCGAACTTCTCGCCGGTCCGGCCGTCGAGCAGCATCGTCTGCCCGCTGGTCGGCAGGTCGGCGAGCGCGAGGAGCCGCTTGATCTCGAACTCGGTCGCACCGTCGAACACCGGCGTTGCCATCGGCACGCCCTTCGACAGATTGCGGCCGAGCTCGAGCGCTTCCTCGTCGGTCAACGACTTGATGTCGGCGTGCTGGCCGCCGGACTTGTTGTAGACGTCGTCGAGGAACGCGCGCAGTTCCGTGACCGCGTTCTGCTGCTCGAGCATCTTGCCGATCTTGAGCCCGAGGCCGCGCGCCGCCCAGCCAAGGTGCGTCTCGAGCACCTGGCCGATGTTCATGCGGCTCGGTACGCCGAGCGGATTGAGCACGATGTCGACCGGCGTTCCATCCTCCATGTACGGCATGTCCTCGACCGGAACGATCGTGGAAATGACGCCCTTGTTGCCGTGCCGGCCGGCCATCTTGTCGCCCGGCTGCACGCGGCGCTTCACCGCAAGGTACACCTTGACCATCTTTAGTACGCCCGGGGCGAGGTCGTCGCCCGCGGTGATCTTCGCCTTCTTGTCCTCGAACCGCTTCTCGAAGGCGCGCTGCTGCGCCTTCAGGCGCTCGGCAACCTGCTCGAGCTGGCCGTTGGCATCGTCGTCCTCGAGGCGGATCTCGAACCACTGATCGCGCGGCAGGTCATCGAGGTACTCGGCCGTGACGTCGGTCCCCGCCCGCAGCTTCTTCGGGCCGCCCGCGGCCTTCTTGCCGATCAGCGTCTGGCGAACGCGCGAAAAGAGGTCGTCCTCCAGGATGCGGCGCTGGTCGTTCAGGTCCTTGCGGACCCGCTCGATTTCCGACTTCTCGATCGCAAGCGCCCGCGTGTCCTTCTCGACGCCGTCGCGCGTGAACACGCGCACGTCGATGACGGTGCCATCCATGCCCGGCGGCACGCGAAGGCCTGTGTCCTTAACATCGCTCGCCTTCTCGCCGAAGATCGCGCGCAGCAGCTTCTCTTCCGGAGTCAGCTGCGTCTCGCCCTTCGGCGTGACCTTGCCGACCAGGATGTCGCCCGACTTGACCTCCGCGCCGATGAACACGATGCCAGCCTCGTCAAGCTTGGCGAGCGCGGCATCACCGACGTTCGGGATGTCGGCCGTGATTTCCTCAGGCCCCAGCTTGGTGTCACGCGCGACGCAGGTCAGTTCCTCGATGTGGATCGTCGTGAAGCGGTCTTCCTGGACGACACGCTCCGAGATCAGGATCGAGTCCTCGAAGTTGTAGCCGTTCCACGGCATGAACGCGACCAGCAGGTTCTGGCCTAGCGCGAGCTCGCCGAGATCCGTCGACGGGCCGTCGGCCAGCACGTCGTTGCGGGTCAGCTTGTCGCCGACCTTCACGAGCGGCCGCTGGTTGATGCAGGTGTTCTGGTTGGAACGCTGGTACTTCGTCAGGTTGTAGATGTCGACGCCCGGCTCGCCGGCGCTCGTCTCCTCGTCATTGACGCGCACCACGATGCGCGACGCGTCGACCGAGTCGACCACGCCGCCGCGACGCGCGACGACGGTGACGCCTGAGTCGATCGCAACCGCCCGTTCCATGCCGGTGCCCACGAGCGGCGTGTCCGCGCGGAGCGTCGGCACGGCCTGGCGCTGCATGTTCGAGCCCATCAACGCGCGGTTGGCGTCGTCGTGCTCGAGGAACGGGATCAGCGAAGCGGCCACCGAGACGATCTGCTTTGGACTTACGTCCATGTAGTCGATGCGCGCCCGCGGCATCAGCGTGAACTCGTTCTGGTAGCGGCATGAGACGAGCTCGTCACCGAAGCCACCCTTGGCGTCGAGTTCCGCGTTCGCCTGCGCGATCACGAACTGGCTCTCTTCGATTGCCGACAGGTAATCGATGCGTTCGCCGACCTTGCCGTTCTCGACCTTGCGGTACGGCGTCTCGAGGAAGCCGTAGTCGTTGGTGCGCGCGTACACGGACAGCGAATTGATGAGGCCGATATTCGGGCCTTCAGGCGTCTCGATCGGGCAGACACGACCGTAGTGCGTCGGGTGCACGTCGCGCACCTCGAAGCCCGCACGCTCGCGCGTCAAGCCGCCAGGTCCAAGCGCCGAGACGCGCCGCTTGTGGGTGACCTCGGACAGCGGGTTGTTCTGGTCCATGAACTGGCTGAGCTGCGAGGAGCCGAAGAACTCCTTGACTGCGGCCGCCACCGGCTTCGCGTTGATCATCTCCTGCGGCATGATCGGCTCGCTCTCGGCGAGCGTCAGGCGCTCCTTGACCGCGCGCTCGACGCGCACGAGGCCGATGCGGAAGGCGTTCTCGGCCATTTCGCCGACCGAGCGGACACGGCGGTTGCCGAGGTGGTCGATGTCGTCGACCACGCCGTTGCCGTTCCTGATGTCGACGAGCGTCTTCAGCACGTCGATGACGTCGGACTGGAGGCCAAACTCGGCCGCGAGGCGCTTGCCGAACTCGTCCGTGCGACGCGTGAAGTAGAGCCCGTCGAACAGGATGCCGGAGCCGGTGATGGCGTCGCGGCCCACCCGGCGGTTGAACTTCATGCGGCCGACCGGCGAGAGGTCGTAGCGCTCGGGATTGAAGAACAGGTTGTGGAACAGGTTCTCGGCTGCATCCTTCGTCGGCGGCTCGCCCGGACGCATCATCCGGTAGATCTCGACCAGCGCCTCGAGGCGCGTGCGGGTCGGATCGATGCGCAGGGTGTCCGAGATGTACGGGCCGCGGTCGAGGTCGTTCACGTAAAGCGTGCGCACGTCCTCAATGCCGGAATCGACCAGCTTCGCGACGGTCGCGACGGTGAGGATCTCGTTGACCTTGGCGAGCACCTCGCCCGTCTCCTTTGAGAACACGTCGTGCGCGAGCACCTTGCCGGCCAGGTACTCGGTCGGCACGGGCAGGCGCTTGACGCCCGCGTCCTCGAGCTGCCGCACGTGACGCGCGGTGATGCGACGCCCTTCCTCGACGATCACGGTGTCGCCGATGCGGATCTCGAACGCCGCCGTCTCGCCGCGCAGGCGCGCCGGGATGAGCTCGAGCGAGGCGCCCTGCTTCGACAGGAAGAAGCTGTTCTTCTCGAAGAAGATATCGAGCATCTGCTCTTCGTTGTAGCCAAGCGCCCTGAGCACGATCGTCACGGGCAGCTTGCGGCGCCGGTCGATGCGCGCGTACATGCAGTCTTTCGGATCGAACTCGAAGTCGAGCCAGCTGCCCCGGTACGGGATGATCCGCGCCTGGAACAGGAGCTTGCCGGAGGAGTGGGTCTTGCCCTTGTCATGGTCGAAGAACACGCCCGGGCTGCGATGCAGCTGCGAGACGATGACGCGCTCGGTGCCGTTGACGATGAACGTGCCGTTGTCGGTCATGAGCGGCAGTTCGCCGAGATAGACCTCCTGTTCGGCGATGTCGCGCTTCAGCTTGCGCGCGCCCGAGGGGTCCTTCTCGTACACCTTGAGCTGGACCTTGACGCGCAGCGGCGCCGCGTAGGTCAGCCCGCGCATCTGGCATTCCTTGACGTCGAACACCGGCTCGCCGAGCCGGTAGCTCAGGTACTCGAGCGTCGCGTTGCCGCTGTAGCTCGAGATCGGGAAAACGCTCTTGAAGGCGGCGTGCAGGCCCACGTCACCGCGGCTCGCCTCGGCCTTCTCGGCCTGCAGGAATTTGCGGTACGAGTCGAGCTGGATCGCCAGCAGGTACGGCACGTCGAGAATGCTCGGACGCTTGCCGAAGTCCTTGCGAATGCGCTTCTTCTCGGTGAACGAATAGGCCATGAGCTCACCCTCTGCGGTTCACGCGGCCGAAGCGGCCACGTGTTGCGGAACCCACATCAGTGGGGTCCGCGCGGAAACAATTCAACCCGGCAAGCACCACCGCCCGCCCGGCGCTAACGCGCCGGGCGGGTTCGGGGTGCGAGTGGGCCTCGCGGGCAACAGGCGCGGTATGCACTCCGCGCGGCTGCCTTACTTGACCTCGACCGTCGCGCCGGCGTCCTCGAGCGACTTCTTGATCTTCTCGGAGTCGGCCTTGTTGACGGCTTCCTTGACCGTCGAGGGCACGCCCTCGACCAGGTCCTTGGCTTCCTTGAGCCCAAGGCCCGTCACTTCGCGGACGACCTTGATGACCGTCACTTTCTTCTCGGGCGGGTACGCCTTCAGCGTGACGGTGAACTCCGTCTGCGCCTCGACGGGCGCCGCGGCGGCGGCCGGGCCTGCGGCCGCTGCCGCGACCGGGGCGGCGGCGGTGACGCCGAACTTCTCTTCCATCGCCTTAACGAGATCAACCACCTCGATGATCGTGAGGCTGGAAATCGCGTTCAGGATCTCTTCCTGTTTAGCTGCCATTGCAATGCTCTCCAAATGATCCGTTCAGAAATGACTGTGTAAAACCCGAAACTACCGTTAGAAGTGCGCTCAGCCGCCTGCCGCGACCTTCTGATCCTTCACCGCCGCGACGGTGCGGACCAGCATGGCGTGAGGCTCAATAAGCGTCCGCACGAGCTTCGTGATCGGCGCCTTGATGACGCCAAGCAGCATCGACAACGCCTGCTCACGGGTCGGCAGGCTCGCCACCTGGTCGAGCGACTTGGCGGGCAGAACCTGCCCACCGAGCGACACCAGTGTGGTGACCAGCTTGTCGTTGTCCTTGGCGAAGGCCTTGACCACGCGCGCGGCTGCGCCGGGGTCGTCCTTCGAGAACGCCAGAATCAACGGACCCTTGAGCTGCGGGCCAATGCATTCGAAGGTCGTACCGGAGACCGCCTTCCGAGCCAGCGTGTTCTTGACCACACGCATGTAGACCCCGGCCTTGCGCGCCTGGGCGCGAAGGTTCGTGATCTGCGTTACCGTGAGTCCACGGTACTCGGCGGCCACGACGGACTGCGCCGTGCGCGCAATCTCGTTGACCTCGGTCACCAGCGCCTTCTTCTGCTCTAGATTGAGTGACATGTACTGCCTCGCAGAAGATCAGCCCACGGATGCGTCCGACCGGCTACCGGTCGTCCACACCCACCTTTGTCGCGCCCGGCCTCGCCTGCCGGACGCTCGCCGTAGCCGCCGCCGGTCCCGCAAACGGAACCAGCGACGCCACGGTCGACGGTGACCTTCAGCCAGTCCTTGCGGACCTTGCGTGGCGGTGGGCCTTGTAGCCCTCCGTCACTCGCTTCGGGTGACACCATCTGCGCAGGCCACCGGCAAGTTGCCCTGCCGGCCCTTCATTGAGCGATCTCGGAGACCTTGCGGCCCCCGACCGCGCCTGCGGTCTTGGATGGCTGCCGGATTCGTCGTCCGGCGGTCATCTCTGCGGCTCGCGCCGCAAAACTGCTGGGCGACCGTTGCCGGCCGCCGTGAAAAAATTCGCCTAGAGCCCGAGCGTCGAGCGATCGACCGCTACGCCAGGGCCCATCGTCGAGGACAGCGCCACCTTCTGGATGTAGATGCCCTTGGAGGAGGCGGGTTTGGCCTTCTGCAGGTCCGCGAGCAGCGCCTGCAGGTTCTCCTTGAGCTTGCCGCCCTCGAAGCTGGCCCGGCCGATCTGGCAATGAATGATCCCGGCCTTGTCGCAGCGATAGCGCACCTGCCCGGCCTTCGCGTTCTTGACGGCCGTGGCGACGTCCGGCGTCACGGTCCCGACCTTCGGGTTCGGCATCAGGCCGCGGGGGCCGAGAATCTGGCCAAGGCCGCCAACGATGCGCATGGCATCGGGGCTCGCGATGACGACGTCGAAGTTAAGCTCGCCCGCCTTGACCTTCTCGGCGAGGTCCTCGAGGCCGACGATGTCGGCGCCCGCGGCGCGCGCGACGTCCTGGTTCTTGCCGCTCGTGAACACGGCGACGCGCACGGTCTTGCCGGTGCCGTTCGGCATCACGGTCGAGCCGCGCACCTGCTGGTCCGACTTGCTGGCGTCGATGCCGAGGTTGACGGCGACGTCGACCGATTCATCGAACTTCGCCTTCGCGAATTCCTTGACGAGCGCGAGCGCCGCGTCCACGTCGTACTGCTTGCCCGGCTCGATCTTCTCGGACCAGGCCTTGATGCGCTTCGGCAGATTGCTAGCTAAGGTGGCCATGATTAACCCTCCACATCCACGCCCATGCTGCGGGCGCTGCCGGCGATCGTATTGACGGCGGCATCGAGACCAGACGCGGTGAGGTCCGGCATTTTTTGCTTGGCGATGGCTTCGAGCTGCGCGCGCTTGATCTTGCCGACCTTGCTGGTATTCGGCCGGGCGCTGCCCTTCTCGAGCCCGAGCGCCTTCCTGATCAGCACCGACGCCGGCGGCGTCTTCATGATGAAGGTGAAGCTGCGGTCGCTGTAAACGGTGATCACGACCGGTGTCGGCAGGCCCTTCTCGAGCGCCGTCGTCTGGGCGTTGAACTGCTTGCAGAACTCCATGATGTTCACGCCCTGCTGACCGAGCGCGGGACCGACCGGCGGGCTGGGATTCGCCTGCCCGGCGGGGATCTGGAGCTTGATGTACCCCGTTACCTTCTTAGCCATTACCTACCTCAGTGGGTGCAAACGCCTCGCGGCTCCCCGGTTGATTCCGGCCGTTACCGGCCGGTCAAAAAATTCAGGCTTTCTCGACTTGCGCGAACTCGAGCTCCACCGGCGTCGAACGTCCGAGGATCTGCACTGCGACGTGCAGGCGACTCTTCTCGTAGTTGACCGACTCGACCACGCCATTGAAATCGTTGAACGGGCCGTTGACGACGCGCACCACTTCGCCGGGCTCGAACAGCACCTTCGGCTTCGGCTTGTCGGCGCCTTCCTCGACGCGGCGCAGGATCGCGTTCGCTTCCTTGTCGGTGATCGGCGCCGGCTTGTCGGGCGTCCCACCGATGAAGCCGAGCACCTTCGGCACTTCCTTGACCAGGTGCCAGGTGTCCTCGTCCATCTCCATCTGCACGAGCACGTAGCCCGGGAAGAACTTGCGATCGCTGCGGCGCTTTTGGCCGTCGCGCATCTCGACTACTTCCTCGGTCGGCACCAGCACCTCGCCGAACTTGGTGTCGAGGCCGCGCATCTTGACGCGCTCCTTGAGCCCCTCGGCGACCTTGTGCTCGAAGTTCGAGTAGGCGTGGACCACATACCAGCGCAGCGCCATATCAGGTTCCCGTTCCGAGCAGGTGACGCGTGCCGTACGCGAGCAGGGCGTCGACGCCCCAGAAGAAGAGCCCGAGTACCACGACGAACACGAACACGATCACCGTCGTGACGCGGGTATCGCGCCCCGTCGGCCAGACCATCTTGCGAAGCTCTACCCGCGAGCCGAGCGCGAACTGCCACGTCTGCTTGCCGAGCGGCGACATCGCGAACACGCCGACGCCGAGCGCGGCGCAGACGAGCAGAATCCCGATGCGCTCCGCCGTCGGCAGCGTCGTGAGCGCGTAGTACGCGACGAGGCCCGCGAGCAGCAGCGCGCCTGCAACGAACACCAACACCATGCCGAGCCAGGCGCCGCCGCCGGTCTTGTCGTCAGTTTGTTCCGTCATGGCTTCCTAAAAATCGGTCCCGGTCGCGAGTGGCAGGCCAGGAGGGAATCGAACCCCCAACCTGCGGTTTTGGAGACCGCCGCTCTGCCAATTGAGCTACTGGCCTGTGTCCCTCTCGCGACCGGATGACCTTTGCTGCTTGCCCGCCGTTGTCAGGCCAGGATCTTCGACACGACGCCGGCGCCGACGGTCTTGCCACCCTCGCGGATCGCGAACCGCAGGCCGTCCTCCATCGCGATCGGGCTGATGAGCTCCACCACCATCTTGATGTTGTCGCCCGGCATGACCATCTCGACGCCCGCCGGCAACTCC
>JANXUT010000008.1 GCA_025356075.1 Pseudomonadota bacterium
CACGCCGACCGACTTGCAGCGCCGCGCCTTCGCGCTCGTCGATCAAATCACCGTGTAGTCAGAACCAGAACACCCGAAATCCATGTATCTACCTGTCACACATGGATTTTATCGCGCGCCGCGGGCAGGAACTTCAGGCTAGTGAGGAAGGCGCCGGTGAGGCGCGCGATCGCGCCGAGCGAGGTTTGCGCCGCATTGAGACCGAGCCTGAAATCCGCGTCGCTGAAGGTCGCGTAGACATCCGTCGGCTGGTGCCAGTGCGGATCCCAGCCGCCGCCGATCTCCCTGCCGCGCTCGTTCTCCCGCAGGCTGATCGCCGGAACCAGGTCCATGAACGGCGTGCTGTCGGTGTTCGTCATGTGCGGCCCGACGCTCGCGGGGTACTCGGTCGCGTAGGCCTCGTTGGCCGCGTAGAAAGCCCAGGCGAGCCGTTGCGCGGCGTCCGACTGCTTCGCGAGCTGCTGGAATTCGATGTTGACGTCAGCCTCGGCGCGTTGCTCCTTCGCGACGGTGCCATCGGCGTGCGGCATGCCATGGTCGAACATCATCATGTCGTGCTGGATCATGCCGAGCCAGCGGGGCTCCGGGTAGCGACCCGAGCCCGCCGGATCCTCCTTCCCCTGCAGCGCCGCGCGCTGCTCGACGTACGCCCGCGCGCCATTGAGGCCTGTTTCTTCGTTGTTCCACAGCACGAAGCGGATCGATCGCTCGGTCGTGACATCGGCCGCGGCGAACACGCGCGCGAGTTCCATCACGAGTGCGGTGCCGGAGCCGTCGTCATTGGCAGCCTCGCCCCAGCCGTGTCCGTCCATGTGCGCGCCGACGATGTACATCTCCTCCGGATGGGTCTTCCCGACCTTCGTGCAGTAGACCTCCTCGCGGATTCCGTCGGTGGGCGGCTGCGCGTTGAGCGCCCGCAGTCGCTCGTAGGGCTGCAGCATCGCATCGGTATTGACGCCGGTCGCTGCACGTGTCCCGCGATAACGCGCACCGCCCTGCGCGGCGGCGGGCGCCGCCGCCGGTGCCGGGCCGCTCGGCGCGCGCGGGGCGGAGGCGACGTACTCGTAGCGGATGCGGGCCGTATTCGTGCAGCCGTAGCCCTTCAGCTGTGCCTCGATCCAGTCGACGGCAGCGCGATTGCGGTCCGTGCCCTGACGACGGTCGCCGAACTGCGTGAGACCCTTGATGGTCGCCTTGTAGCGGTCGAGGCCGAGCCTGCCGACGAGCGTGGCGATCGCGTCCGCCTCGGTGCCCGCGTGGACGGGGGCGGTCTCGGCAAGGGCAATCGAGGCGACCGCGATGCCGAGCGCCAGTACCGAGGCGCGACGCAGCCGATGAGATCCGGCGGTCGCCGTGGCGGGTGGGTTCCGGCGGTTGTCGGTCCGGTGCGTGCGCATGGCTGAATCCTCGGTGGTACATCGGCGCGGCTCCGGCCGCGCGAAAAGATCAGGCGAAGTCACCACGCGGCTCCGCCAACCCCGACAATCCTACCCGCCGCGGTGTCGCGACGCGCCTGCCACCGGTGAGGGGACACCACTCGTGGCGGCGCATCCGCCATGGCGCGCCTACAGCCGACGCTCCATGCGGATGAGCGGTCGACCGCGGACGACCAGCGGCGGCTCGCGAAGTGCCGTGAATCCGAGCCGCTCGTAGAGCGAACGAAGCGTCGGCCCTTCCAGCGTATCGAGCCGCAGGTACCGGCAGCCGTGCTCGCGCGCCTCGCCAGCGGCATAGCCGATCAGCCGGTCGAGCCAGCCACCGCCGGCGAACGACCGCCGCACGGCGACCTTGTGTACGTAGAGCGCGGAGCCGGGAGCGGCATTGGGCCAGTAGAGTGGATCGGCGGCTTGCAGCAGCATCGTCGCGGCGGGCCGAGCATCGGTGTAACCGAGGACGAGCTCTTGCGCGTCCGCGGCGGCCAGGAAGTCCGCCTCGCGCAGCTCATCCGGGGTCCAGATGTCGGCGCCGCGCTCGGCGAAATGCGCCGCCGCCTCGCGCACGATCGCGACCGCGGCGGGGGCGCCGTCGCGACCTACGCGCCGCACCTCGTAGCGAGGTGCCTCGCCGTCAGGTCCGGAGGTCATCGCGGCGAATCACCCAACGACGCGCGAGCATCCAGGGCCTGAGCTCAGCCCGTCCGGTGGTTCGTGCTGGCGCCGATGCGCGAATTGGCGGCATCGCCACCGCTCAAGTGCACGATCAGCGCGATCGCGGCCATGGCCCAGACGATCACCGCACTCGATGGCAGGTCCGTCGCTGCCGACAGCACGAGCCCGGCGAGATAGCTGGCGATTGCGAGCGCGTAGCCGACGCCAAGCTGCAGCTTCTGCCGGTAGCGATAGGTTGCGACCGCCGGGACGATCAGGCTCGTGAACACGAGATAGACCCCGACCAGCTGCACCGACACCGTGACCACGAACGCGAACATCACGTAGAAGCCGATGCGGCCGACCCGTTCGCGCCAGCGGAACCAGACTAGGAGGAATAGGCCCGTAAGCACCGCCGCCCGGATCAACTGTTGCGGTGAGACCCAGAGGATCTGGCCGGCCAGGAGATCCTTCAGGTCCTCCCCGCCGTGCGGATCGTTCGCGAGCAGCAGGATCTGCGCGGTCGATGCGAGCACGAAGAGGATGCCGATCAGCGCCTCCTGGACTTCCGGGCGCTTGCGCTCGGTGTAGGTCAGCAGGAGCGCACCAAGGAGTGCCGCGAACACAGCCGCGGCCTGCGTCTGCCAGCCGAGGCTCTCGAACCCGAAATAGTGCGCCGAGATCACGCCGACGCCCGCGACCTGGGCTATCGCGAGATCGATGAACACGATGCCGCGTGACAGCACCTGCTGCCCGAGCGGCACGTGCGAGAGCGTCACGAGGATGCCCGCGATGAGCGCGGGCCAGAGGATGCCGAGGTCGGCTGCCCAGTTGCTCATTTCGTCGCCCCAAGCAGCCGATTCAGCGTGTCATCGAAAAGCCCGATGAGGTCCTTCGCCTCCGGCGTGCCGCCGACCGAGAAGGGGAGCATGACGACCGGCACATTGATCTTGCCCGACAGCCACTCGACGGCCTTCGGATCGTTGTAGGCGTTGCGCAGGATGAGCTTTGGTGGCGCAGCGGTGAGCTTGGTCACGAGTTCGGCGAGGTACCCTGCGCTCGGCGGCACGCCGGGCTTCGGCTCGATCGCCGCCACTTCGCGCAGCCCCAGCCAATGGCAGAGGTAGACCTGGTCCTTGTGGATCACGACGACGGTGACACCTTTAAGAGGGGCCGCGCGCGTTTCCCAGCGCACGAGCGCCTGCTGCCACTTGGCCTGGAACTCCGTGCCGCGTGCCTGGTAGTACGCGGCGCCCGCGGGATCGAGCGTCGCGAGCCGGGTGGTGAGCGCGAGCGCAACGGTTGCGATGTTGTGCGGATCGAGCTGCACGTGCGGATTCCCTTGCGGGTGCACATCGCCCATTGACCGGTCGACGCTGGAGGGAACCTCGAGCAGCCTGAGCTGCGCCGCCGCCTCGAAATATCCGGGGCTACCCGGCTGGATGTGTGAGTTGCCCGACTCCTGGATCAGCACCGGCAGCCAGCCGACCTCAAGCTCCGCTCCCGTCGCGAACACGAGATCGGCCGAGCGAGCGCGCGCGACCAGGCTCGGCTTCGCCTCGACTCGGTGCACGTCCTGGAATGGATTGGTCGCGGCATAGACATTGACCCTCTCGCCGCCGAGCTCGGTCGCGAGCGCCGCCCAGTCGGGCGTCGTCGCCAGCACCTTGAGCGCCGCCTCGGCCGGGGCCACCGCCGCCAGGCTGAGGGCGACCGCCAGAATCCTCGCAAACCGGTGCAACATGAAAACTCCTCGTCAGAACTTGTGCGCGCCGTGCGCGCCGATGCTGTAGAGATACTGCAAGAGCAACTGGTGGTCACGCGCGTTTGCCCGTGCGTCGTCCCATGCGATCTGACCGCGCAGCCGCGAGAACTCACTCGGGCTCCAGTCCAGCATCCAGCTGATGCGCCGGGGCGATGCGCTCGCGAGCAGCGGGAAGTTGCTCGCCGCGATCCCGCCGTCGGTCACGAGCCCGATGCGGGTCGAGCCCGCGTCGAGGTAGTCGTACCTAAGGCCCGTGCGCCAGCGCGGCCGGAAGCCATAGACGCCCTGCACGTACCAGCCGGACTGCCCCGAGCGATAGTCGCCGTTCAAGGCCGCGCCCGTCGAGTCGAACAGCAGCGTCCCGTCCTCGGTGCGGTGCAGGTACTCCGCCTGCACCTTGAGGAGGTGCTCGGTCGGGTTGCCGTGCGGGGCCCACTTAAACGTCGTGTCGACGACCCAGATGCGCGAGGTGCCGGTAAAGGCGTTGATGACTGGTGCGCCGCCCGCTTCGACGTCGGCGTAGCTGCGTCTCTCGGCGTCACGGTTCAGGAACGAAACACCGGCGCGCCAGCTCGCCGAGTCGCCGAGGTCATTGCCGATGTGCACGAAGGCGGCGCCGCCGTTCGGGCCGTTCTCGGCGCGACGGGTGCCGGGGAAGCGATCGCCGTTGCCCGTCTCGAGGCCGACCTCGAGAAAGATGTCAGTCGGTGCGAGCCACTTGGCCTGCAGTCCGTCTTCGGCGAGCTGGCCGCCGAGAAAGGCCTGGTAGGCGAGCGGCTGGTCGACGAAGTCCCAGGCGTGCGCATGGATGTCGTTGAGGTAGCCGATTCCGGAAAAAAACCGGCCGCCCTTGATCGTGAAGCCGTTCGAGAGGTGTGTCGTGCGAAAGTACGCCTCTTCGACCGAGACCGTGTCGTCGGCCGCGATCGACGCTGTCAGGTTCGCGTAGAAATAGGGGTCGACGTTGGCGGCGAGCGTGAGCTCGGACTCGCCGAGGTTGAAGCTGCGATCACCGGGGCCGACCGCCGGGCCGCTCGGGATGAATCCGGCGATGCGGTAGGTCGCCGGATCCTGCGACAGGTGCGCGTAAGTTCCGGCGAGGATGACCGACATGGCCGGGTTGAAGGCCGTACCCGCGCCCCCGGCGCTCGCGACCGGAGCGGGCGGCGGCGGGGGCGGAGCCGACGCCACGGCGGCGGCCTGCGCCTCGAGCTGCTGGATCCGCGCCTCGAGCGCCTGCACCCGGGCTGCGTATTCGGACTTGAGCCCGTCTAGCTCGGCGCGCAGAGCCGCCACGTCGTCAGCGCGGGCGATCGAGACATTGAGCGTCCCTGCCAGCACCATCGCCAGAGCGATCCGAATCCTCGCGTTCATGTCATGTCCTTTGGCCCGGTCCGCGATCGAGGGGCGCGGTACCCAGCGGACCGCGGCCACTGACGACCGTTCAATCGGCGTGTGCCGGCAGGTGCAGGCGCGTATCGCGACTGCGGCTACCGAAGCCCCTGCGTGTCCGGCCGGTGGGCCGCGCAGGGGGCACGCGATAATGCCTGATATCGGCCGACAGGGGACCTCAGATGCGACTGGTCGCCCCGGCACCGCCCAGTCCGGGCGTAAAAGCCACCGGGTTTTGTGCAGATCTAGCTGCGGACGCCGGCACCGGCCGTGCGCCGAGTTGACACTTCTCCACAGAAGCGGCCGTCGCGGCGCTACTCGTACTCGGGGTAGGGCCCCTTGCCCTCCTCGGCAATGAAGCGATCGATCCGCGCCTCGAGCACTGGCAACGGCACCGAGCCGAGTTCGAGCACCGTGTCGTGGAATGCGCGCAGATTGAACTTCGGGCCGAGCGCCTCCTCGGCCTTGGCGCGCACCTTCTCGATCGTCATCTCGCCGAGGTAGTAGGAGAGCGCCTGCGCGGGCCAGGCGATGTAGCGATCCACCTCTGTCTCGATCTCATGATCGGCAAGCGCGGTGTTGTCATGCAGGTACTGCTGCGCCTGCTCCCGCGTCCAGCCCTTCGCGTGTATCCCCGTATCGACGACGAGCCGGGCGGCGCGCCACATCTGATAGGTCAGCATGCCGAAGCGCGAGTAGGGCGTTTCGTACATCCCCATCTCTATGCCGAGCTTTTCGCAGTAGAGCGCCCAACCCTCGCCGTAAGCCGAGATGTAGACCTTCTGGCGGAACTCCGGCTGGTCGCGGTGCTCGAGTGCGATCGACATCTGGAATGCGTGGCCGGGCGCCGATTCGTGCAGGGTGAGCGCGGTCTGCACGTAGAGCGGGCGTGACGGCAGGTCGTAGGTATTGACTAGATAGATGCCCGGGCCGCCGCGGCCACCGGTGTAGAAGGGCGCGAGGTCCGCGGGCACCGGCTTGATCGCGAACCGCGAGCGCGGGAGGTAGCCGAAGTAGTCCTTCGCTTTCCCGTCGAACTCTTTAGCGATCCACGCGGCGCGCATCAGCAGTTCCGGCGCGGTCTGCGCGTAGAACTGCGGGTCGGTGCGCAGGAAGTGCAGGAACTCCGCGAACTCGCCCTTGTACCCGGTCTCGTGCATGACCTCGATCATCTGCGCGTGGATCTTCGCGACCTCCGCGAGGCCGATGCGGTGGATTTCCTCGGGCGAGAGGTCGAGCGTCGTGAACTCCTTGATCTTGGCCTGGTAGTACGCCTTGCCGTCGGGCAGCGCTTCTGCGGCGAGCGCCTTGCGGGCGCCCGGTACGTAGTGTTCGCGCATGAAGGCGAGCAGCGACGCGTGCGCCGGAATCACGGACTCCTGAATGGCCTTGGCGCCGGCGGCCCGGAACGCCGCCTGCTCGCTCGCCGATATCGTTCCGGGCATCTTCTTGAACGGCGCGTAGAACGGATTCGACTCGATGCCCGCGGCCTCGGTCACGTTCGTGAGCGAGCGGTCGCGGCCGATGAGCGTGACGGACGGCGGCGTGAAGCCGCGCGCGAGGCCCGCAGCCATGTTCGCGGTCTGCTCGCTGAAATAGCGCGGGAACTCACCTAGCTGGCTCAGGTACCGCGAATAATCGGCCGACGTGTGGAAGGTCCGTCGCGCCGTGCTGACGAGGCTCGACCAGAACGAGGAATCCGAGTTGAGGGGCTTCTCGTAGTCCTTGAATGCCTGGCCGCTGATCAGCACCTCGATTTGGGCGCGGTACACGGCGAAATCGATGGCCTGCGCAGCCGAGAGCTGCCGACGCGCTATCGCGTCGAGTTCGGCGAGCACGCCTCTCCAGCAGGCGAGTCGGGCGGACTGCGTGGCGGCATCGACATGGGGCAAGTGCGGGCTTATGCCCGCCGTCTCGTCATCCTCCTCCTCGCCGCGAAATTCCGCAGCGCGCCAGCTCCACTCGCGCGTGTAGATTGCCTTGAACCGCGCATCGGCGGGATTCGCCGCGGCTGGCGGCTGCGCGCCGGCAACGGCGAGCGGGGCTGCGGGTGCGACGGCCGTGGGCGTGCAGGTCGCCGCGAGCGCAGAACCGGCGAACAGCGTTGCCGCGAGGAGGCCCGGCACACCCAGGATGCGCCGGACCCGCGGGAGGGCAGACCGACGGAGTGCGAACAAATGCATGATCTTCACCTGCTGGGTGCGGGGCAGCGCCGGCCGGGCCCGACTGCGCTAGCCGGTAGTTGAGCTGGCTGGTAGCGCCGTCCCGGGCTCCGGCACCGATGCGCCGCGGTGGCAGCGGTGGGAATGGCCAGCGGCTATTACCGAGCCGAACTCGGTATCAAGTATACACACGCGACTTTAGCCGCCGCGCCGCCGCGCCGCCGCGCGGAGCCTCGCGCGGGCCGCGGCCGCCAAGCGCAATCATATATAGTGTCGCCCGGCACGCGCAGGGCAGGCGCTGCCTCGGCGCTTTGCACATTGCGCCATCGGGAATGCAGGCAGTCGGACGGGAGGCTGGTGGACGCGATCAATCGGAATGTCGGGACGCTGCTGCTGCTGGCGCTCGCTGGCATGCCGACTGCCGAGGCGGAGCTCGGCCCGGTCGTGGTCACGGCGACCCGCGAACTTCAGTCAAGCTCCGACCTGCCGGTCTCGGTCGACCGCATCGACCGCGACCGGATCGTCGACGGCCAGCTGCGCGTCAATCTGTCGGAGACGCTCGATGGCGTACCCGGGATCGTCGCGCAGAATCGCCAGAACTACGCCCAGGACCTGCAGCTGTCGGTCCGCGGTTTCGGAGCGCGCTCGAGCTTCGGCGTACGCGGCGTGCGCCTCTACGCGGACGGCATACCGGGCACGATGCCGGACGGCCAGGGCCAGTTCTCGCACTTTGACCTCGGCTCGGCCGATCGTGTCGAGGTCCTGCGAGGGCCTTTCTCGGCGCTCTACGGGAATTCATCGGGCGGCGTCATCGCGATCTTCACGCAGGACGGGAAGCCCGGGACCGAAGTCGAAGGCGCCGTCGTCGCGGGCAGCCTCGGTCTGCGGCGCTACGCGCTCAAAGCCGATGGTGATATCGGCCAAGTCAATTACGTCGTCGATGGCGGCCATTTCGAGCTTCAAGGAGATCGCGATCACAGCGCCGCGGAGCGCAACAACTTCAACTCAAAGCTTAGCTTTGACCTGGGCGATCGCTCCAAGCTGACGCTGGTCGCGAACGCGATCGAGACTCCGTTCGTCGAGGATCCGCTCGGCTTGACCCGCTCGCAGTGGCTGGCGGACGCCTCGCAGGCCGGGACCAACGCGCTTGCCTACAACACCCGAAAATCGCTCACGCAGGCGCAAGCGGGCGCCAGCTACGCACGCGCTCTCGACGATGATGGCGAGCTGTCGGCCACCGCCTATGCAGGCCACCGACGCACGATCCAGTACCAGGCGATCCTGATGTCGGCGGAGCAGGTCCGCGCAACGCATCCCGGCGGCGTCATCGACCTCGGCCGTGACTTTCGCGGCATCGACGTTCACGCGACCGAGCACTACCACCCCGGCGGGACTGAACTCCAGCTGACCGGTGGAGCGTCCTACGACTCGCTCGCCGAAGCCCGCCGCGGCTTTCTCAACTTCGTCGGCACCCGGCTCGGCGTCGAGGGAGCCGAGCGGCGCGACGAGAGCAATCGCGTACACGACTTCGACCAGTACCTCGAGCTGCAGTGGCTGCCCGGCGAGCGCTGGCGCGCACTGGCGGGAGTCCGGCACAGCCTCGTCGACATCGGCTCGACCAACAACCTGCCGCTCGTCACGGGATCGGCGCTGTCCGGAGTGCGCTACGCAGCGACCAATCCGGTCGCGGGTATCAGCTTTCGGGCCGCACCACAGCTGCACATTTACGCATCCTACGGGAAGGGGTTTGAGACGCCGACGCTGAACGACCTCGCATACCGGTCGACCGACGGAAGCCTCCCCGGGCTCAACCTCGGGCTCAAGGCGGCGCGCAGCGACAACTACGAAATTGGTGCCAAAGCCGAGCGCGGCGTCCTCGCGGCGACGCTCGCGCTGTTCCGAGTCGCGACTCGCGACGAGATCGCTGTCGCCACGAACTCCGGCGGACGGTCGGTATTCCAGAACATCGACGGGACCCGCCGGACCGGCGCGGAGATTGCGATCGCCGCGAACCCGTCGCCCGCCTGGTCGGCCCGGCTCGCGTACACGTACTTGCGGGCGGTGACGAGCGCGGCGTATGCGACCTGCGTCGGGATCCCCTGCGTTCCGACGACGATTCCCGCGGGCAACCGACTGCCAGCGGTTCCGGCGAACTCGCTCTACGGCAGCCTCACCTGGCAGCCGCGTCCGCAGTCATTCTCGCTCTCGGCCGAAATCATCAACCGAGCGCAGATCTATTTCGATGACCGCAACAGCGACGCGGCCCCCGGCTATTGGGTAGTCAACGCCCGCGCGACGTTGCGCCAGGCGGCGGGCCGCTGGCGCTTCGATGAGTTCGCGCGAGTCGAGAATGCCGCCGACCGCCACTACGTCGGCACCGTGATCGTCAACGAAAGCAATTCGCGCTTTCTGGAGCCGGCGCCGGGGCGGGCCTTCTACGTTGGATTCACCGCCGCCTTCGGTCCGTAGCCAGGCAGAACCCGCCGGGGCGCGGACGGCGCACCGCGCCTCACGGCCTGATGACCGCCGCCGACTTCGCGTAGCCGATGTTGAGTGCCGGCAGGCCCATCCGCGCGGTCTGCTCGATCACCTGGCCGATGATCGCGGTTGCCTGCGCCTCATTCGTGACGAGACGCGGGATGCCACTCAGCAACAGCCGGCTGCCGTAGCCCTCCTCGATCGGGTGCAGCACTACGCGGGACAGCTGGTTGCCGTCGAAGTGGCATTCCGCGACCACGCTCTCGAAGGTGAAGGTGTGCGCGAACGCGGCCTGGTTGAGCGGGGCCGTCAGGTCGTATTCGGTCGCCTGCGCGGAGTTGGCCCACGCCTGCTCCAGTAGCGTGCGATTGCCCTGGAACAGGTCGTGTCCCAGCAGTTCCTGTACGTCGCTCCAGAAGAAGTTACCGAGCCCGTAGAAGATCGGTCGCGGCCCGCGGATCGGTGAGCGATAGATCTCGATCGGTCCGAGGTTGTGATTGCCGGTGACGACGAACATGTCGGCGCCAGCGTCGATCGCGCCGTGAGCGAGCGCCTTGAGAAAATGCGCAGCTCCCCGCGGAGTATCGTCCTCATCGCAGCCGATCGAGCACTCGTGCGCGTGGATCGAGACGATGACGAAGTCGGCGTTCTGCCGCGCGGCACGGATGCTGCGATTGATCTCGGCAAGATCCTCCGCGTCCATCGCATGCTCGTAGGAAAAGCGCTGGGCCTCTCGGAACTTCCGGTCGAACAGCGTGAGCTCGGTCGGGTGACCCGAGCAGTCCTTGCGATAGAGGGTGCAGTTGAGCTCCGCGAGCGACTTCATCGCGGCGGCCGGCAGCTCGATCGTCGTTGTCACGTGCAGAGCGCTCACACCGGCGCGGCCGGGCGCGGCGCCCTGGCTCGGCAGCGCATCGGTGGTCGGGCGGAACGTCGAGGCAAGCGAGACGAGCGCGACCCGGCCGCCGCTGCTCTCGAGGTACTGGGGTGCCCGCGCGAGGCCGCGGTTCTCGCCCACGCCGGCGTGAACGACGCCGGCGTCGTCGAGCCAGCGGCTCGTCTCGTGCATGCCTTCGAGGCCCCAGTCGAGCGCGTGGTTGTTGGCGCGCGAGACGATCGAGAAGCCCATGCCGCGCAAGTCGCGCGCAACGGCGGGAACCGCGGCGTTGGTCCAATCGCCGTCCCACGAGTAAGGCGAGCCGTGGAACGATCGGACGTCGAAGATCGCGGTCTCCATGTTGCCGTAGACCGCCATCATCGGCTTTAGCAGATCCAGGACGGCCTTGAAAGCCGGCAGCGTTGCCGCGTACTGCGAGAGCGGACGCGAAATGATGAGATCGCCGACGGCAGCCACTGTGAAGCCGTCCGGCACGTGCGTCCTGAGCTCCTCCGCGACGGGCCGCCTCGGATCGAATTTGCTCGCGTCCTTGACCGACGGGGCATCGGTCGCGGGTGCGGCCGCGGATGGTGGGGCGGCTCCGGCCGACGTGGCGAACGCGACGCTCGCCGTGAAGGCCGTGAGCAATCGTCGAATCATGGCGCGGCTCCTGCCCTGACCGTCCGGCGGTGGTGTGCGGCGACGGACGCGCGCGGTCAACGGGATCCGGCTCTCAGTGGGTTCCCGAGGGCGTCTTGATCGTGAGGTAAACGAACGAGTCTCCGGACTTCAGGATGCACTGGTGTGGCACCCCCGCGGGGATAAGCAGCAGGTCGCCGGCTGCGAGTTCGTGGCGTTCACCGCCGACGATCTCGCCACCGCGCCACTCGGTGGGCTTCAGTTCGTGGTTGCCCTTGACCTCGCCGCCGACAAGCATCGTCGCGCGGCCGGACTCGACGATGATGATGTCGTTGAGCGTCGTGTGGACTTCGACCTCACCGCTCTTGTCGCGATGGATGATCAGCGTCGTGGCGCTCGGGTCGGCCGCGATCTCCTTCGCGATGAGTCCGTCGGCCGTCGTGGCAGCGCTCACCCGGAGATCCTGCGCCGAGACGTACTTGAGCTGCGCCTTTGCTGCATCCGCCAATGCGGGCTGTGTCAGCGCGAGTAGCGCGGCCGAGGCCGCGAGCGCAGGGAGCCCTGACTTCCCAGTTGCTGTCATTGCCTTGTCTCCTCGCAAGCGCACGTGCGGCGGGCAGCGATTCATTCAGCCGTGTGCGAATTTCCAGTAGAGCTCACGCGCCTTGGTATAGAGCGGGCCGGTGCCGAGCGTGCGGCCGTCGATCCGGGTCACCGGCGCGACCTTCGCGAAATTGCCGCAACTCCAGATCTCGTCCGCGCGCTCGAAATCCTCGTACTTGAGCGACATCTCCTCGACCCGGACGCCGGCGGCGCGCATGAGGCCGATCACGCGTTGCCGGGTGATGCCGTTCAGGAACGTACCGTTCGGCACCGGCGTGTAGACGACGCCGCCCTTCGCCATGAAGATGTTCGCGGTTGCAAGCTCGGTGATGTTGCCGAGCTGATCCCGCATTAGACAGTTGTCGAAGCCGCGACCGGCCGCCTCGACCAGTGCGCGCGCGCCATTGGGATAGAGGCAGCCTGCCTTGGCATCGACCGGCATCGTTTCGATCGACGGTCGACGAAACGGCGAGAGCGTGATCGAGGTGTTGCCGGGCGCGGGCATCGGCGTCTCGTACATGGTCAGGCACCAGCGCGTCGAGGCCGGGTCGGCGGGCAGGGCGAGCGCGCTACCGCTCTCGGCCCAGTACATCGGCCGGATGTAGAGTTCCGGCTTCGGGCCGAACCGCTTGAGCCCCTCCTGCACGAGCTCGAGCCAACGCGCGACCGGCACCGATGCGTCCAGCCCAAATTTGCGGGCCGAATCGTTGATCCGCTCGCAGTGGCGATTGATGTCCGGCGTGACCCCTTCGAACGCGCGTGCGCCGTCGAAGACGGAAGTCCCGAGCCAGACGGCATGGGTGCGCGGACCGAAGAGGGCGATGTTGCCCTCGTGCCAGGCGTTCGAGTAGTAAGTCCAGGTGAGCGATGGCGTGTTGGGGTGGCTCATGGCGGTTGGATTGGAAGCCGGCGAGTGGGGGGACGCGAGTTTAGCGCAAGCGCAGCCGCCAAAGCGGCCGGCCGATCAGCGCCCGAGAATCTCGGGGTACAGGCGCTGCCAGAACTCGCAGTGGTGGGCGACGCCCGCATCGAACAGGCGGATCTCGCCCGCATCGAACCGCAGCACCGCGGCGTCGCCCGAATAGTCCGGCCACGCCGGGAGCCCCGCCGGCGCCGGCGCACCGCTGTGCGCGAAGTGGCTCCAGTAGGCCAGCATCTCGGCGGCGAGGCGACCGGCCGGTGCGCCGAGGTCGGGGCCGTCGACTTTGTACGTATGGGAGATGTGGGGGAACTGGTAGGGCAGTTCGGCCGCGTGGACGGCTCCGAGCTCAAAGCCGGGGTCGGGCATGACCGGCGGCGCCGCGCGATCCGCAAACTCGTACTCGAAGACTGGCGCGTACACGGACGCCTGCCGGCCACTGCGCAGGTAGAGGCAGTTGCAGAGCCCGCCGCCCGGCATGAAGTCGGAGAGGACGGTGCCGAGTGCCGCCGGCGCGGACGAGTACGAGGCGATCGGATACTCGGCGGCGACGGCGGCGGCCGACTCGCCGTAGATCGCGCGGAGTTTGTCGAGATAATTCGTGGGCGTCACCGCCTTGCCGGCGAGGACGTCGTAGCCCACGTAGAGGCGCATCTCGTCGCGATTGCCGCCGTTGATCAACGGTACGCGCAGGAATTCCCCGGTGGCGAGCGCAACCGCCCCCTGCTGCGGCAGCGTTCGTGACCCGACCGCCGGCGCGAATGCCATGAGCTCACCGCTCGCGGCGTTCGCTGCCGCCTCGAGGAGTTCGGCGACGGTCTTGGTTCTCAGGCACGCGAGTGCCCCGGCGGCATCGTCGCAGCCGACGAGGTGAGCGACGTTGCGGCCGACGGCCTCGGCCTCGCTGACGGTGTGCAGGCGAACCGCGCACGCCGCGCTCTGCACGATGGCCTTCTCGAACAGGCCGCGCGACTGATCGGGTGCGATCAGGTGCATGCAGACGCTCGCCGCGCCCGCCGACTCGCCGGCAATCGTGACGTTCGAGGGGTCGCCCCCGAAGGCGGCGATGTTGCGCTTGACCCAGCGTAACGCCGCGCGCTGGTCCTCGAGCGCGTAGCCACCGTTGTGGCTCGCCTCGAACGAGGGATGCGGCATGAAGCCGAAAACGCCGAGGCGATAGTTCATCGAGACGACGACGAGGTCGCCCTCGCGCGCGAGGTAGTCGAGCGGGTAGAGGTTGCTCGAGCCGCCGATGAAGGCGCCGCCGTGAATCCACACGAGCACCGGCCGGCCGCGCGGCTGCACCGCGGGTGCCGCGGGCGTGGTCACGTTGAGGAACAGGCAGTCCTCGTCGTCGCTCGCATCCGTCAGGCCATAGCGAGACGGCTGGGGGCAGGCGCTTCGGTAGGCCGCTGCATCGCGGACGCCGCGCCACCGAATCGCGGGTTGGGGCAGCGTCCAGCGCAGGGCGCCGAGCGGCGGCGCGGCGTACGGAATTCCCTTGAATTCGCGCACCCCGTTGCCGGCGCGGCCGCGGAGCACTCCGGCACCTAGCGTCACGACTAGCGGGTCGCCGCGACCGGCCGCGGCGACCGCGGGCAGCGCCGCGCCGCCGAACACGAGAAACATGCCGACGCCAAGGCCCGCCACCACCACCCGTTGGCGCAAGGCATTCACGCTGCGACACCCCAGGCGCCTGTCATTGTCGCGGCGTCAGTTGGCGAGCGCGCTTAGAACCGCGAGCGTCATCGCCTCGACGCCGGTGCGGATCGTGGGCTCGGGTAGCGGCGCAAATTGCGGCGAATGATTGCCGGGGAGCGGCACGCCGCTCGCCTGCGATTGCGCGACGGCCGAAGGATCAAGCCCGCCGATCGAGAAATAGGTCGACGGCACTCCCGCGAGAATGAACTGCGAGTAGTCCTCGCTCGCCTTGCCGGGCGATGGCGTGACTTCGGCGCGCGCGCCGAAGGCGGCCCGGAATACGCGTCCGGTTCGCTCGGTCAAGGCCGCGTCGTTGACGACCGCAATGCCGCCAGCCCTGATGATGATGTCGGGTGGCGGCGCGTCCGACATCGCGGCGACTGCCTTCGCGGTCCGCTCGACACCCGCGAGGAGCTTGGCGCGTACGGCCTGGTCGTAGCTGCGAATCGTGCCGCGGACCCGGGCCAGGTCCGGGATCACGTTGCCGGCGCTGCCGGCATCGAGCGCGCCGATCGACACGACGCCGAAGGCCGCTGGATCTTTTTCGCGGCTGATGACGCTCTGCACGTCGACGATGAAGTGGCCGGCCTCGAGCACGGGATCGATGGTCAGATTCGGCATTGCGCCATGGCCGCCGCGGCCGTGGAAGGCGATCTCGAAGGCGTCGGAGTTGGAGCTGATGACGCCGGGCCGGTAGCCGACCGTCCCGGCGGCATCGGGCCCGACGTGCAGCGCGAACCCGACATCCGGCTTCGAGAAGCGTCTGAAGAGCCCGTCGCCGAGCATCGCCGCGGCACCCGACACCAGTTCCTCCGCTGGCTGGCCGATGAACATCAACGTGCCGTGCCAGCGCCCCTTCAGCTCGACGAGCGTCTTCGCGGTGCCGACCCACGCGGCCATGTGGATGTCGTGGCCGCAGCTGTGGGCGACGAAGGAAAGGTGCCCGTTTGCGGTCTGCTGGTCGGTGCTCGCGTACGGGAGTCCGGTCAGTTCCTGGAGAGGCAGCGCGTCGAGTTCGGTCCGCACCAGAACCGTCGGGCCCGCGCCGTTGTGGAGGATCGCGACGATCCCGGTCTTGCCGACTCCTTCGGTGACCGTGAAGCCAAGCGCCCGCATCTCCTTCGCGAGGCGCGCGGCGGTCACCTTCTCTTGGAACGGAAGTTCCGGGTGGCGATGGAGGTCCTTGTAGAGCGCATCCAGCTGCGGGTAGTTCGCGTCGAGCCCGCGGTCGATGTCCGTTTTCGTGGCAGCGACATCGAGGTCGGACGCCGCTAGTGACGTCGCCGCGAACGCGAATCCGGCGGCCACGACGACGGCGGGGAAAGGAGTCTTGCGCATCACGCCTCCGGGTCGCTGGTCGGAATAACTCTAGCGGAGTTTCCGCGGCGCGGCCGGCCTAGTTGCACGGCCCCGGGCCGACACCCACCGGCGGCGAGGATCTACAATCGACTCACCGGCGCGAACGGCGCGTCGAAGCTTTGAAAGAGCGAGGCGCCATGTCCCCGGCAAGCCCGAATCAATCGGCTCCCATCGGCCGGCGGCCGCACCCGGCTCGGTTCACACCGGCGACGTGGCTGCTGCTCGGGATTAGTCTCGCGCCGGCTGCCCTCGCTGCCCCCGACCCAGCCGAAGCGGAGCTGCGGCGGAACACGACAGAGCTCCTGGATGCGATCGCGCCCGGCGATGTGTCGGTATGGGACCGCCTGCTCGATGCACGCGCCATCCAGACGGACGAGAACGACGTCGTGCGCGACAAGGCGCAGCTTCTCGCGGAGCTTAAGCCGCTCGGTCCCGGCCTCGTCGGGAACCTCGCTGTAGATGAGTTCCGGGTCGCGCGGCGCGGCGATGTCGCGGTCGTGAGCCACGAGGACCGCGAATACCTCGACTACCACGGTCAGGAAATCCGCAGCCGGTTTCGCATGACGGACACCTGGATCCGCACCGCCGCCGGCTGGCGGTTGCTCGGTTCCCAGGTCTTGGCCGTGCTGATGGACCCGCCCGCGATCGCGTTCGGCAAGGACCTCCTCTGCAGCTATGCGGGGGAATACCGGTTGACGCCGGAGCTCACGGCCACGATCCGCTGCGAGGGGGATGAGCTCTTGTTCGAGCGGCCCGGCAAGCCCGTGCGGCATTTTCGGGCTGAGGTCGCGGATGTGTTCTTCGAGCCCGGCGCGCCGCGCACGCGCCGCATATTCCTCCGCGATCCCCGCGGTACCGTCGACCGGTTCGCCGAACGACGCGAGGCTCGCGACGTGATCTGGGTCCGTACCCGCTAGCCCGTGGCGGCACCCGGCGGCGGCGTCGCGGATACCGCCCGGCTGCGTCCCCGCGTTAGTGCCGGCGCGGCGAGGCGAGCGCGTCGGCGAGCGCGTTGAAGAAGGCCGACCGCTCTTCGTGGAGCGACTCGGGGCCATCCGCGTGCGCCCACACCGACCACTGCACCATGACGAGGTGCTCGGTCGGGTTGATCGCAATGCCCTGCCCGAATATCCCCTGCGCCCAGAACGTGCCGTCCGCTGTCCGTCGCTGCGATGCGCTGGCGGGACGGCGCGGATCGAGTCCGCCGTACCACCACTGGTAGCCGTATTGGCCGCGCGGAGTCTCCGGTGTCACCGAGCCCTTCGCGCGCGTCCACGTCGTCGACTGGCGGATCCAGTCGGCCGGCAGCAGCGCGGTGCCGTCGGCGAGCTTGCCGCCGTTGGCGATGAACAGACCGAACCGGCCCCAGTCGCGCAGCGTCGCGTTGAATCCGTGGCCGCCCATGTCGGTCTCGCCCTTGACGAGCGCCTGCCAGACGCCGTCGCTCTCCATCGCGAAGCGACTCCACAGGCGCGTCTCGAGGTAGTGCGCCAGCGTCATCCTTGTCGCGTGTTCGAGTGCCGCTCCGACGAGCCACGCGCCGCCCGTGTTGTACGCCCAGAACTCGCCCGGAGTGACGCCGGGCCTGCGCTTCAAGCCGCGCAGTAGCTCGATGATGCAAGGGTAGGGCGTGGCGCCCGCCTCGCAGGCCGTCAGGTGCGCGAAGTCGGAGGTCGGGTCCGCGTAGTTCTCCGTCCAGAGCACACCGGAGGAGTGCTGCAGGAGATTCTGGAGCGTGACGTCCTGCCAGGCTGTGCCGTTGAGCTCCGGCAGGTAGCGGGTAACGGGATCGGTCACGGCGTGGATGGACCCTTCCTTGATGGCCATGCCGACGAGGACCGAAACCACGGATTTCGCGACCGACCGCGACGTCCAGAGCGTGCTTGGCGTGTTGCCGCCGGCGTAATGTTCGATGACGAGGTGGCCGTCCTTGAGGACGAGAAGTCCGGTGACGCTCTGTCGCTCAAGGAAGTCATCGAGGCCGAGCGACTTGCCGTCGAAACGGTAGCGGAACGACGGGAGCGGCCTCGTCGCGGGCGGTAGCGGAAGGGGCGCCACGCCGCCGGCGTGGAAGACATCGCCCGGGTACTGGCGGTACGTGTTCCGAAAGCCGATCAGGCGGCTGGCCTGGTCCCACTCGAGCATGCTCTTCGCCGGCGGTATCGTTGCGTCGAACGGTTGCGGGCACCTCGACAGCCCGAGTGCGACGCACTCGGCGAGCGCCGGATCCGCCGCAGTCGCCGCTACCGCATCCACCGCGCCGAGCGACGCGACAACTCCGGCGAGCGCGACGACAAGCGGTGAGGCGGCGCGACGGGCGCGCGAGCGTGGAGCGGTCATGGTGTTTCTCCGGCGTCGTATCGAGTCGCGTGAGCATAGAGCACCCCCGCGGAGTCGCCGACGATTCAGGATTGGGCCGTCACCCGCGGATCGCAGGCGACGGGGAGGTGGGCGATCGCCGGGGGAGCGCGCATATATAAGCGGTCTCGGAGCGAAGCTTGGGTTGCTGAACCTGCTGACATAAGATATTGATAAAAAAAGAGTTATTGTTCCTCCGTCACGCCGACCGCCGGGAGGATGGCAGCCGTCAATAGGGAAGTTATATAAAGTTACTAATGTATTTGTAGCTTATCAAAAGGACGAGTAATCTCGATAGCACGATGGACCCCATGCAGAACCCGTTCTCGCCGGGCGCGGGCTCGCCACCGCCGGAACTCGCCGGCCGCGACCCGATCCTCGAGCAGGCGCGCCTCACGCTCGGCCGCGTCAAGCAAGGCCGGCCCGAGCGGAGCTTCCTGCTCGTGGGCCTGCGCGGCGTCGGCAAGACGGTACTTCTCAACAAGATCCGTGAAATGGCGGAGGCCGCCGGCTACCGCGCCGTGCTGATCGAAGCGCACGAGGGCAAGCCGCTCGCCGCGCTACTGCTCCCGTCACTGCGCCAGCTGATGATTGCGCTCGATCGAATGGCGAATATCAGCCAGAAGGCGAAGCGCGGGCTGCGGGTGCTCAAGAGCTTCTTCAACGGCCTCAAGCTTCGCTACCACGACATCGAGATCGGCCTCGACATCGACCCGGAAGAGGGCACCGCGGACAGCGGCAGTCTCGAGGCGGATCTGTCGGAAGTCTTCGTCGCACTCGGGGAGGCCGCGGCCGATCGCGGCGCCGCCGTCGCGCTTATCATCGACGAGATGCAGTACCTGAGCGAGGAGGAGCTCGGCGCGTTGATCATGGCGATGCACCAGGTCTCGCAGCGACAGCTGCCGATCGTGCTGGTGGGCGCGGGCCTGCCGCAGCTCGTCGCCCTCTCGGGGCGCTCCAAGTCCTACGCCGAGCGGCTGTTCCAGTTCCCGGAAGTCGGTGCGCTGCCGCCGGCCGATGCGGCGGCCGCGGTGCAGGAGCCGGTGCTCGCGCAGGGCGTGCATTTCAGCGATGCGGCACTCGAGGAGCTGATTCGCCAGACGCGCGGATACCCCTACTTCCTGCAGGAGTGGGGCTATCAGGCCTGGAACCTCGCGCCGCACTCGCCGATCGGCGTCGAAGTCATCCGGGCGGCCACCGACGCCTCGATAAGGCGCCTCGACGCCAACTTCTTCCGCGTGCGATTCGACCGGCTCACGCCGCGCGAAAAGGACTACCTGCGTGCCCTCGCCGAACTCGGCGACACCGCCAAGCGCTCCGGCGAGATTGCGGAGCGGCTCGGCGTGCGGGTGCAGAGCGTTGCGCCGGTGCGAAATTCACTGATCAAGAAGGGCATGATCTACAGCCCCGCGCACGGTGACACGGCGTTCACCGTGCCGCTCTTCGCCGATTTCATGAAGCGAACGATGCCGGTGGAGCGGCTGCCGCAGCTTCCGCGCCCGTGATGCGCCGCGGGGCGCTTCAGTCCCAGCGGTGGGTGCGTTGCCACGTCCCCGCGACCTCGGCCGAGCTCCCGTCGACGAGGTGACAGCGGCTGTACATAGCCGCCGTCATGCACGCGTGGTTCGGCAGGATGCGCAAGCGTGCACCGATCGGAAGTCGCTCGAAGGGGCGGCGTGGTCCCGATGATCTCGCCGCGTTCCGGGTGGACACCGGAGGCGGGGAGCCACGCGAAAGAGGGAGCGGGGCTCGGATCGAGTACAGGACCGTAGCCAGCACCCTGCGACGTGGCCGCGGTGCTCCGGTCATTCGGAGGCGCGACGCCGAGCTCGCGCGCCCGCACCCGGATGCGTTCGGCGCGTGAAGCGAGCCGGCCGCGGGCGGGCGGCAGTACCGGCCTCGAGAGCTCCGCGAGTCGCATCGGCTCAGAAGTCGACGACGCGGCCGACGTCGAGGCGCTCGGCCTCCTCGAGTACGAAGCGTGCCGCGACGAGGTCCTCGCTGACCATGCCGAGCGACTTGAAGAGAGTGATGTCGTTTGGATTCAGGCGACCGACGGCGCGCCCGGCGAGCACATCCCCGATGCTACCGAGGATGTGATCGTCGGTGACAAGCCCGGCGTCGCGGGCGCGGCGGAATTCGCCCGCCAGCGCGAGCGCGCTGTCCCGGAAATCAACGTAGAACCGGCAGCGAACGACCGTATCGTGGTCGACCTCGGCAGTCGTCGGGATGCTGGAGCCAACGACATTGAGATGCTGTCCGGGTCGCAGCCACGCGCCCTTGAGATAAGGCTCCGCGGCTGCGGTCGTCGTGCAGAGGATATCGGCCGCCGCGGCTGCGTCCTCGACGCGAGCCACCGCACGCGCCGGAATGCCAAAGCGGGCGCCCGTCTCGGCCGCGAATGCGGTTGCCTGCGCGGGGTTGCGACCCCAGAGGATGAGTTCGCGGATGTCACGGACGCAGCGCAGTGCCTCGACGTGCACCGTAGCCTGCTCGCCGTAGCCGAACACGGCGAGCACCGGTGCATCCCGTTGCGCCAGCACGTCGGTCGCGACGGCGGAGGAGGCCGCGGTGCGGATTGCCGTCACCTCGCGCGCCTCGATGATCGCGAGCGGACGTCCGTCGGCTGCATCGAACAGCAGCACCATCCCCTGGTGCGAGCCGAGGTTGGTGCCGAAGTTGCCTGGGTACACCGTAACGACCTTGATGCCGAGCTGCGGCGCGACGGCCTTCGGGCGGGCCGGAAGGTACCCCGGCATCATGCCGAGCAGGCCGCGGCCGTCCGGCAGGCGCAACGCCGTGCGGATGGGCTGCACGGCACCACCGGCGCCGGCGAGCGGCATGGCCTCGCGCATCAGGCGGATGCATTCCGCCATCGGCAGCAGCCGGTCGACTTCGTGGGCGTTGACGATGCGGATTGGCATAGGCGCGGTTGGGCGGCTGCGATCGCAGAATCGGTCGATGCTAGGCCGTATAGCTTGTATCGGATCGATCCAGCAGCCGCTTCAGCGCGGCGAAGTGGAGTTCCGCGCGGCTGAGGCCCTCGACCTGGGTCGTGCCGTTGTACTGCGCGATCGTCGCGGCAATGACCGCCGGCGGAATCTGCTTCAGCCGCCGGCCGGTCGAGAGCGCGAGTACCTGGACCTGTGCGACACGCTCGAGGAAATAGAGTCGCTCGAACGTCTCGGCGAGCGAGCGTCCGGCGACGATGACACCGTGATTGCTGAGCATCAACACCGACTTGGATCCGAGCGCCGCCGCCATTCGCGCGCCTTCGGCATCGTCGAGCGCCAGGCCGTTGTAGTCGGGGTAGTAGGCGACATCGTCGTGAAACATAAGCGCGCCCTGGCCGGTCATTTCGAGCTGGGTATCCTCGAGCATGCACAGGGCGGTCGCGTAGGGCATGTGCGTATGCAAGACGCAGCTGGCATGCGGCGCGAGGCGGTGGAGGGGTCGGTGGATATGTAACGCGGTGTCCTCGATCGGCCCGCGCCCTTTCACGACGCGGCCCTCGAAGTCGACGACCATGAAGTCACTCGCCTTGACCTCCGACCAGTGCAGGCCAAATGGCGCGAGCAGGAACTGGTCTGGCGCTCCGGGGACGAGCGTGGTCAGGTGATTGTCGATGCCCTCGTGCAGGCCGAAGTGGACGGCCAGTCGATGGCACGCGGCCAGATCGACCCGAGCCTGGCGCTCGGCGTCGGCGAGACGGTTCGAAGACTGATGAACTGCGGCCATGGCGAGGATCCCCTGAGCGTCGGAATTCGGCGGAAACAGGGTCTGCCGACGTCCGTCCCGCCTGGTTGCAAGTATCCGGTCGGAGCGTGTGTCTGGCAAATAGGCCCGACCGGCCCCGGTGCACGGCCAGGGCGGCGATCGCGCCGCTAGCTTTCGTCGAGCGGCGCTTTGGTCCGATACAGGATGGGCGAGGCGATCGAAGGGTGCGCGAGCGCCCCGCGCGCGATCGTGTCAAGGGTCTCGGCCGCCGGGTGACTTACTTCGCCCGTCTTGAAGTCGATCGTGCCGCCGCCGCTCAGGCGCGAAATGTGGATGTCAGCCATCGACAGCGGCTGTCCCGCGACGAGGACACCCGCCGGTCGCCCGGGTGTCACGATCCACGCGCTGCCGGCAGAGCCGGCCGCCACGTGCCCAATTCCGTCCGCCCCGATCAGCAGCGCGCTGTTCTCGTCGATGCCGATGCCGAATGCCTGTGCGGCGGGTTGCGCTTTGTTGATGCGCGCCACGAACACGATCAGGCGCCCGAGGCGGCTGCGGGCAGAAAAATGCGTGTCCGTGATGACGTGCTCAAGCCAGCGAAGGTGCAGGAAGTCGCTCTCGAGCGTCACTCCCGAATTGTAGGGATCCGCGAGCGCGATTCGCGACTCCATGCTGACACCGTCGAGGCAGGTGTAGCTGTAGTGGCCGAGGATCGCGAGACCCGCGCTGCTGCCGCCGATCGGGCGGTTGGCTAGCACGTGCGCGTCCAGCGCCGCCTGGACCGGCGTGCCCTTCCAGTAACGGATGTAGTTTGCCTGGTCGCCACCGGCGAGGAAGATGCCATCGGCTTCGCGCAGCGCCCCAATGACCCGCGGGTCGAACGACGCTTCCCGGTGGTGGAACACGATCATTTCGGCGGACACGACCGGTCCCCACGCTGTCGTGTAGAGCTCACCGTAGTTGCCATCCTCGGGATCGAAGCTGTCGTCCGACACGGCGCGCAGGATCACGATGTGGCCGTTGCCGGCGTGACGCGCGATCGAGGCGTAGGCCGCATCGACTCGTCCGCCACCGCCCATCAGCGCGAGCGCAAATTCCGTTCGGGTCGCCCGTGGTTTCGAGGGATCTCCGGAAACGAAATAGTCGAAATTCTTGTCGCGGTAATTGTGTGCCGCGCCGGTCACCGCGCTGGGCACCGAGGGGACCACCTGCACCGTGGCGGGAGCGGCTTCCGGGGCCCCCGCCGAGGCAAGGACGACGACGAGAAGGGCTGCGCTGATGCGCGGGCGATGGAACGAACGCATACGGCAAGATTCTCGCGATTGACGGGAGCGGCGTTAGGACTGCACGGCCTTGCCGAGCCTAAGGCGCCAAGTTAGAAATGACTTAGGCACTGACGGAACACTGACAACTTGGGCGGAGGAAGGATATCACCGCGCCACGGAAGCGCAGTCGCACGATCTTTCGTCAGCAAAAACAAGAACACGCATCGTTGGGGAATGGCATGCGAAGACTATCTATCGCGGCGGCCGCGCTGGCAGCCTCCGTTTGTGGCGTTGCAATCGCTGAGCCGGAGAGCGCTTCCGGTCCTCCCGTGAGCGTAGGCACCGAGCCGAGCCAGACGCTGGAACCTGTGACCGTGACGGGCTCGCGCATCCCGCGAGTCCAGCTGGAAGGTCCAGCGCCGATCGGAACGATCACGGCCGTCGACATCCAGAACAACGGCTTCGCGACTATCGCCGACGTGATGACCTCGCTCACCCAGAACCTGGGCGCGCTCGACAACAACCAGAATACCAACGGCTTCTCGCCGGGCGCCCAGGCGGTCGACCTGCGGGGCTTAGGCCCCAATCACACGCTGGTACTCGTGAACGGACGGCGCATCGCGGATTATCCGCAGGCCTACGGTGGCAACAGCACGTTCACCGACATCTCCAACATCCCGACCTCGATGGTCGAGCGCATCGAGATCCTGAGCGGAAGTGCATCCGCGGTGTACGGCTCCGATGCGATCTCGGGCGTCATCAACTTCATCCTCAAGCAGAAGGCCGACGGCACGACGTTCGACTTCCGCGCCGGCGACACCCAGCACGGTGGAGGTGCCTCGCAGCGCCTGCAGTTGTCGAGCGGCTACTCGAACGACCGGTTCGACTCGGCGTTCGCGGTCGAGATCTACAACCAGGATCCGCTCTGGGCCTTCCAGCGGAGCTTCACCAATTCGCGTCTCGACAGCCCCGCCGACCCGGGGGACATTGCCGCGAGCCCGGTGTGGGTACGCAGCGACATCGATGTCAACTACCTGGATCCGGGTGCCGCGACCTGCGCCGGGCTTGCGTCGTATGACCATGGCTCGATCGTCTACGCCAACCGCAACAACTACGGCAACTACTGCGGCTCGTACCGCGACGTCAGCTACGGGACGCTCGAGAACGGCCGCAAGGCGCTCAATTTCTACGGCACCGCGAGCTATCGGCTGAACGATAGCGCGAGCCTGTTCCTCGACGTGCAGGCGGGCGCCTCGCACCAGATCAGCTACAACACGCCGCTCCAGTGGCAGAACAGCTACCAGCTGAACGGCGACTCCTCGCCCATCCCCTTCTTCAACCAGGCCACCAACATGGTGGAGCAGTGGCAGCGCAAGTATTTCACCATCGAGGAGAACGGTGGCTTCGAGGCGGGCGAGATCCACAACATCGACAAAACGCTGACCTTGAACACCGGCATCAAGGGCACGCTCGCCAACACGTCCTGGACCTACGAGGCGGTGTTCGGGCACTTGCAGAACACGCTCGAGAGCAAGGAGCCAGCGCTGGTCTCGGCGAAGGCTCAAATGCTCTACCTCGAGCCCTCCCTCGGCGTCACCTCTGACAGCTACCAGATCTACAATGCACCCGTCAGTCGGCTCTAAACGCCGTTGACGGTCGCCGAGTTTCGTTCCATCACGCAGTTGTCCATCGACAACGATAAGAGCCGCGCCGAGAACCTGACGCTCAGCATCAACAACACGAAGTTGTTCGTTCTGCCGGCCGGTCCCGTCGGCTTCGCGGCAGTGGCCGAATACGGCAGCCAGTACTACGGCCTGAAGGCGGACCCGCTGTCGCTCGACGGGACTTACTACGGACTGCACAACACGAGCGCGGTTGGCTCGCGCGACCACTACGGATCCGGCGCCGAGGTGAACGTACCGGTGTTCTCAAAGCTGAACGTCACGGGTGCCACGCGGTTCGACAGCTACAAGTACAGCTCGACGACGTCGGGAAAGGTCACGTATTCGCTCGGCATCGTGATCTTCACGTCCGCGTACTTGCGGCCTTCCTCGGTCAGGATCTTGATCCGCCGGTACTCGTACTCGGTCGACGCTTCGTCGTTGCGGTCAACCTGCCGGTAGAGGTAGACGGCCGGGACATTGGGCGCCTCCGGCACGCTCGTCATCGCCACTTCCTCCGCCGAGACCGGCAGCCAGTCCGAGGCGACGGCGGCGCTGGCGCCGGTGAGCGCGGCGAGAGCGGCGATAGCGGATGCGGCGATCGCCGGGATCCGAAGGTGGCCGGCCGGGAGCGCTCGCGACAGGGGGATCCGGCCGGTTGACGCGAGGCGTCGCTGGTCAGGCTCAGCATCCTTGCTCCCCATCCAGGCTCGTTGTTTTTCTAGGAAATCACTCGCTCTCGATGTTCTGTGAGTTCGCGACCGGCCGCAACCGGGGGATTACCGGAGGCTACTGCGGGTTGGCGAGCATGGCCCGCGAAGCCAACATAAAGCGTTATAAAACAATAAGCTAAGCAAGATCGCGAGATCAGCTCCCGGCGCGACACTTCGCCGGATCCGCGGGTTCGACGTGCCGCCAGGCCGCACGAGAAAGCATCCCGACGCCGCCGCCTAACCGGGCGCTCGGTTGAGGTGGCGGGACTTCAGTTCCTCGACGACCTCGCGAAGCGAATGCCCCCGACTCCTTAAAAGCACGAGCAGGTGGAAGACAAGGTCCGCGGCTTCCCCGATGAGTTCCGGCCTGCCCTGCGCGACCGCGGCGAGCGCGAGTTCGAGGCCCTCTTCGCCTACCTTCTGCGCCACGCGCAGCGGACCCTCGGCGAGGAGCCGCGCCGTGTAGCTCGAAGCGGTGGGTGCTGCGATCCTCTCCTCGAGGATTCCTTCGAGCGTATCGAGGAACGCAAGGCCGCTGCCCTCATCGCGCGCCGCTCCGCCGAAGCAGTCGGCCGCCCCGGTGTGGCAGACGGGGCCCGCCGGACGCCCGGTGACGAGCAGCGCGTCGCGATCGCAGTCGATGGCGATCGACTCGAGGGCGATGAAGTGCCCCGAGGTCTCGCCCTTCGTCCAGAGGCGCCCGCGCGTCCGGCTGAAGAACGTCACGCGGCGCTCGGCGAGGGTGCGCTCGAGCGCGGCACGGTTCATGTACCCGAGCATGAGCACGGCGCGGGTACCGGCGTGCTGGACGACGGCCGGCAGCAAGCCGTCCACCTTCGACCAGTCGAGCCCGTCGATGTCGGACGGAGTCACAGTCGCACCTCGATGCCGCTTGTCTTGAGGTAGCGCTTCAGCTCACCGATGCCGATCGCCGCGGAGTGGAACACGCTCGCGGCGAGCGCGCCGTCGACGCTCGTGCGCTCGAACGCATCGCGAAAGTGCTCGAGGGCGCCGGCGCCTCCCGAGGCAATTAGAGGCACGCGGCAGAGCGCCCGCGCGGCCGCGAGCTGCTCAAGGTCGTACCCCGCACGGACGCCGTCGCTCGCCATGCAGTTGAGCACGATCTCGCCGGCACCACGGTCCTGCGCTTCGCTCAGCCACTCGAGCGTGGCGCGCGCGGCGGCGCGGGAGCGGGACGGGTCACCGCTGTACTGCTGGACGGTGTAGCAGGGCGCCGAGGCCCCGGGCTCCGTCTGGCTGTCGATGCCGACAACGACGCACTGGCTGCCGAAACGCCGACTTAAGTCGTCGATGAGGCCCGGATTCTCGAGTGCCGGGGAGTTGACGGAAATCTTCTCCGCGCCTGCCCCGAGGATCGCCTCCGCGTCCGCGACCGACCGGATGCCTCCCGCGACGCAGAAGGGGATATCGAGCACCGCAGCGACGCGCTCGATCCAGGCGCGGTCGACGCGGCGCCCGTCGGGGCTCGCCGCGATGTCGTAGAACACGAGCTCATCGGCACCCTCGCTCCGGTAGCGCGCGGCAAGCTCGAGGATGTCGCCGACGACGCGGTGTCCGGCGAAACGCACGCCTTTTACGACGCGGCCGTCGCGGACGTCGAGGCAGGGGATTATGCGGCGGGCAAGAATGGCTGCAGCTCCGCCGCCGGGAGGCGATCCTCGAGTAGCGCGCGCCCGCTGACGGCCGCCGCCGCCCCGTTCGCCGCGAGCGCGCGCAGGTCCGCCGCGTCGCGAATTCCGCCCGATGCCTGCCACTCGATCGTGGGGAAGCGCCGGACCGCTTCGGCGTAGAGCTCGACATTGGGGCCCGCGAGCAATCCGTCGCGGTCGACATCCGTGCAAAGGACGTGCTCGAGACCCGCCACGAGGAAGCCCTCGACCGCGTCCCAGAGCACGACGGCCGACTGTTGCGCCCAGCCGTGAGTCGCGATCCGCGGCGTGCCGTCCGCATCAAGACGGACGTCGAACGCAAGTACGACGGAGTCGGGCCCGAAGTCGCGCAACCACTCGCCGACGAGACCCGGCTCCGTGACGGCAAGGCTGCCGACGACGACTCGCGCGACGCCGCTCGCGAGCATCCGCTCGAGCGATTCGCGGGTCCTGAGTCCGCCGCCGACCTGCAGCCGGAGGCGCCCGCGCCGCGCGAGCGCTTCGATGGCCTCGAGGTGGGCCGGCGCCCCCACACGTGCGCCATCGAGGTCGACGACGTGCAGGCGCCGCGCGCCGAAGCCGGCGAAGCGCTCGTAGAGCGCTTCCGGCGTCACCGGATAGCGAGTCTCCGCCGCGAAGTCGCCGCGGACGAGCCGGACGCAGCGTCCGTCCTTCAGATCGATGGCCGGTATCAGTTCCATAGGTCAGGCGTCGAGCGACAGGAAGTTGGCGAGCAGGCGGGCACCCGCCGCGGCCGAGCGCTCCGGGTGCCATTGCACGCCGTGGAAGTTGCCGCGACTGACGACGGCGGCGAATGCACCGCCGTAGTCCGTGGCGGCCACCGTGTCGGCGCCGACCGGGAGAGCGTAGCTGTGGACGAAGTAAACGTAGTCGCCCGAGCCGATCCCGGCGAGCAGCGGGCTCGACCCGCAAAGGTCGACCTGGTTCCAGCCCATGTGCGGCACTGGCAGCGCGCCCGGGGGCCGCAACCGCGCGACGGTGCCGGCGAAGATTCCGAGGCAGGCCGTCGATCCTTCCTCGGAGCCATCGCAGAGGAGTTGCATGCCGAGGCAAATACCGAGGAGTGGCTGGCTCAGCGTCGGGATCAGCCGATCGAGGCCCGCGGCGGCGAGCCGCCGCATGCCTTCCGGCGCCGCACCGACACCCGGCAGGATTACGCGCTCCGCGGCGGCAATCTCGCTCGCGTCCTGCGTGACGATGGAGCGCGCGCCAAGCCGGTCGAGCGCGAAGCGCACGGAGGCGACGTTGCCGCCGCCGTTGTCGATGATGGCCACCGTCGTCACAGCGCGCCCTTCGTGGTTGGGAGCTCGACCCCCTCGATGCGCAGCGCCTGGCGCAGTGACCGTCCCACGCCCTTGAAGCAGCTCTCGACCATGTGGTGCGTGTTCTCGCCGCGCACTGTCAGGTGGAGTGCCGCGCCGAGCGAGTCGGCGAGGCTGCGGAAGAAGTGCGGCACGAGTTCCGTCGGCAGTCCGCCGACCGACTCGCGCGGAAACCTGCCCTCGAAGACGAAGTAGGCCCGTCCCGACAGGTCGAGCGCCACCTGCGCTTCCGCCTCGTCCATCGCGAGCAGGAAGCCGTAGCGTGCGATGCCCTTCTTGTCGCCGAGGGCGCGCTTGAGGGCTTCGCCGAGTGCGAGCGCGCAGTCCTCGACGGTGTGGTGCTCATCGACGGTGAGGTCGCCTTTGCAGTCGAGCTCGAGCGAGAAGCCGCCGTGGCGGGCGACCTGTTCGAGCATGTGATCGAAGAAGCCAATGCCGGTCGCGACCCGGGTCGGGCCCTCGCGGTCGAGGTCGAGCGATACGCGGATGTCGGTCTCGCGGGTCCGGCGCTCGACCGTCGCGGTCCGGTGGCGTTCGGTCAGGCAGCGGGTGATCGCTTCCCAGGTGAATTCGGGCGAGGCGGCGCGCGTGATCCGAAGGCCGGCGAGACCGAGGCGGCGGGCGAGCTCGAGGTCGGTCGGCCGGTCGCCGATGACGGCCGATCGGGCCGGGTCGATGGGCGAGCGCGCGCAGTACTCATCAACCATCCGCGTCGAGGGCTTGCGGCAGTCGCAGCCGTCCGATTCCCGGTGCGGGCAAATGAGCACCGCGTCGAACTCGATGCCCTGCGAGGCGAAGAGCTCGAGCACGAAATCATGCACCGCCCGGAACGCGGGCTCGGGGAAGCTTGCCGTGCCAAGCCCGTCCTGGTTGGTCACCATCACGAAGCGGAAGCCAGCGGCCTTGAGCGTGGCGAGCGCCGCCATCACGCCGGGGACGAGGCGCACCTTGTCGAGGCGGTCGACCTGCTCATCGGCCGGCTCCTCGATGAGCGTCCCGTCACGATCGATGAAGAGCGTCGGAGTCATCGGGTCGCCGCCGCCCGGCCGAGCGCCGTGAGGAGTCGATCGGTCTGGTCGGCCGTGCCGACTGAAATGCGCACGCAGCCCGGGGTGGACGGATTGTGGCTGAAATCGCGGAGCAGGAACCCGGCATCCCGCGCGATCGCCAGCACCCGCCCGGCGTCGCGAAATCTCGCCAGCACGAAATTCGCGCGGCTCGGGAAGACCCGTGTGCAATCCGGTATCGCACTCAGGGCGACGCTGAGTCGCTCGCGCTCCTCGACGATCCGCGCGATCCGCTCACGGGCGAGTGCGAGGCGGGCGGGCTCGAGCGCATCGAACGTCGCCTCGCTGGTCGGTGTCGCGATCGCGTAGGGCGCGATGATCCGCCTCAGGAGCCCGATCACATCGGGTGCAGCAATCACCGCTCCGCAGCGCGCGCCGGCGAGCGCATAGGCTTTCGACAGCGTCCGCAGCACGACGAGATTCGGCGCCGCCGGCAGGAGCCCGATCGCACTCGGCTGGTCACTGAACTCGGCATACGCCTCATCGACGATGACCAGGCAGCGCCCGTCGAGCGCGTTCGCGAGCCGGGCGAGTCGCGACAGCGTGAGTGCAGTGCCGGTCGGGTTGTTGGGACTGCAGAGGAACACGAGCTTAACGGTGGGCGATACGGCGGCGGCGAGAGCCTTTTCATCGAGCGCGAAATCGAGCTCGGCCGCAAGCGGCACTTCGCGGATCTGCGCTCCCTGGACCCGGGCGGCGAACGCGTACATGCCGAACGTCGGCGGACAGATGAGCACCGCATCGCGCCCCGGCACGCAGAATGCGCGGACCAGCAGGTCGATACCCTCGTCCGAGCCGCGCCCGGCGATCAGGCACTCGGGCGCCACGCCGTAGAGCGCGGCGAGGCGCGCCTCGAGCGTGAGCGGATACGGCTCCGGGTAGCGATTGAGCCCGGCAATCGATGCATCGCCCATCGAGCGCCACGGGTTCTCGTTCGCGTGCAGGCGTTCGAGCGCGGGCTCCCAGCTTGCGGGCACGTAGGGATCGAGCGACAGGAGTTCCGGGCGCGCGAGCGCGGTCGCGAGGCTCATGACGAGGCGAGCGCCGCGAGGCGCACCGTGACCGCGCGGGCGTGGGCATCGAGGCCTTCGAGCCCGGCGAGCGTCACGGCGACGGGACCTAAGTCCGCGAGTCCCGCGGGGGTGAGTTCCTGGACGGTGATCCGCCGCATGAAGTCATGCACCGAGAGCCCCGACCATGCGTGAGCGTGACCGTCGGTCGGCAACACGTGGTTCGTGCCGCTGCAGTAGTCGCCGATCGTCTCCGGCGACCAGTCGCCAAGGAACACGGAGCCCGCGGCGGTGATCCCCGGCAACAGCGCGCGCGGTTCGCGCACTTCGAGGATCAGGTGCTCGGGCGCGTACGCGTTGCTGAGGGCGACGGCGGTCATGAGATCGGGCACCAGGATGATGCGCGCATGCTCGAGCGCGGCGGCGGTGATCGTTCGGCGGCTCAGTCGCAGCTGTTGAAGTTCCACCTCCAACGCAACCGCCGTAGCGAGTCGCGCGGACGTCGTCACCAGCAGCACTTGCGCGGTCGGATCGTGCTCGGCCTGGGCCAGCAGGTCGGCGGCGACGAATGCGGGACTGGCACCGTCATCGGCGATGACCAGCACCTCCGAGGGACCCGCCGGCAGGTCGAGCGCCGCACCCTCCGGATCCTGTGCGACGAGTCGCTTGGCCGCGGCGACCCAGGCATTTCCCGGGCCGTAGATTTTGTCGACCTTCGGGATCGTTGCGGTTCCGTAGGCCATCGCCGCGATCGCCTGCGCGCCGCCCACCTTGTAGATCTCGCGGATGCCGCACATCCGGGCCGCGACGAGGATGCGAGGATCCGCGCCACCATCCGGACGGGGCGGCGTGCACAGCACGCGGCGCGGGCAGCCTGCGAGCGCCGCCGGAATCGATAGCATGATCGCGGTCGAGGGGAGCGGCGCCGACCCGGCCGGTACGTAGAGTCCCACGGCGGCGAGCGGCACGTCGCGCCGTTCGCAAGTGACGCCGGGCGAGGTCTCGACCGAGATCGCGGCGCCGAGCTGTGCTTCATGGAACCGCGTTACGTTGCGGATGGCGCGTTCGAGCGCCTGTCGCGGCGCGGCGCCGAGTGCGAGCTCGGCCGCATCGAACTCCTCGTCCGTGACCCGAAGTCCGGTCGGCGCCACGCCGTCGAACCTGCGCGTGAGCTGCGCAAGCGCGGCGTCGCCGCCCGCCCGAACCTCTGCGATGATCTCCGCGACATCGGCGTCGAGTGCCCGCTGCGTGGCGAGGCGTGGCCGGCGCAGCAACCCCGCCCGCTCGGCCGGCGCTAGCGACGACCAGTCGTAGGTGGGCAGCGCCATTACGCCAGCATCTTTTCGACGGGCAGCACGAGGAGCGCGCTCGCACCGGCGAGCTTCAGGCTCTCGAGCGTCTCCCAGAATACGTTCTCACGACACACGGCGTGGACGGCGACGCGGTCGGGCGATCCCTCGAGCGGGATGATCGTCGGCGACTCGCTGCCGGGCAGCAGCCGACGGATTTCAGGAAGCGCCGAGCGCGGCGCGTGCAGCATGATGTATTTGCTTTCCTTGACCTGCTGCACGCCGTCGATGCGCAGACGGATGCGGTCGAGCCACTGTTCCTTCGGCTTGGAGAGCGGCACGGGCGTTCGGATCAGGACTGCCTGGCACTCGAGCACCGTTGCCGCCTCGCGCAGGTGGTTGGCGGCGAGCGTGCCCCCGGTAGCCACGAGGTCGCAGATGAGCTCGGCGCGGCCGAGGCGCGGCGCGATCTCGACCGCCCCCGAGAGCGTGACGATCTGCGCCGTGATGCCGGCGCTGCGCAGCCAATCCGCCAGGATATTCGGATAGGTCGTCGCGATGCGCCGTCCCGCGATGCTCCCGACACCCGCCCACGGAAAGTCGTCCGGAACCGCGATGCAGAGGCGACAGCGTCCGAAGTCGAGTTCCTGCAGCACCTCGAACCCCGGCGTCGTCCGCGCGGCGTCCTGTGCGAGCTGCTTCTCGCGGACGACATTCGAGCCGACGATGCCGAGGTCACAGACGTCTTCCTGCACGAGGTCCGGGATATCGTCGTCGCGCATCAGCAGCACGTCGAGCGGCATGTTCTCGCCGTAGCACAGCAGCTGGTCCTTCCCGCGGCTGTACTTGAGGCCGCACCGCGACAGCAGGTCGAGGGAGTGGTCTGTGAGTCGTCCGGTCTTCTGTATGGCGATCCGGAGCCGTTGTTCCCTATCCATGCCGGTGTTCTTGCGCGCGAGTCGCGGCAAGTGCGTAGCCGCCGTTGCCGGCGCTGAGGTAGCGGGCGACACGGCCGATGGTCGTGACGCTGACGCCGGTGAGCCTATGGATCTCGCGATAGGGGAGTTGCTGGCGCAGGAGCTCGACCACCGCCCAGCGGTCAGCGAGCGCCTGCAGTTCGGCGGGCGTGCACAGGTCGCGGAAGAACGCCCGGCATTCATCCGCGCTCTTCAGCGTCAGTATGGCCTGGTAGAGGGAGCGCTCGGTGAGCGCCTCCTGGCGTGGGCTGAGTGGACGGTGCAGTTTCATCGACCGTACTACTGTATTAATGTATTAATACATTACTACAAGCATCGAGGCGAAACAAGACCGCCGCTGCGCCCGTGCGAGCCGCCATGAGTGCCTATCCGGGCAGCTGCTCGAGCGGTACCCAGGTACCGTGGAACCCTTCGTGCAGCCGGCAGGGCATGCGGATGGTCGCGACCGGCCCGGCGCCGACAGCGCGGGCGTCGAGAATCACAAGGTCCGTTCGGTTCTCGGCGCGCCGTCCGACCATCGTCAGCAGCCAGCCGTCGCCCTCGGGCGCCGCGGGGCTGCGCGGCACGAAGCAGGGCTCCTCGGGCGCGGAGTTTCGGCCCGCGTAGTAGAAGGAGGTCGCGCCGCGCGCCTCGTCGAAGTGCCCGATGCAGGTGAACGGCGGTCCCTTGGGTCCCCATTCGAGCATGGGTCCCAGGTCGGTATTGATCGTGCCGAAGAAGTACTGCCGCGCACGCTGAGTGAGGTAGCGCGGGTCGATGACGGGCATTTCACCGATCTGGTCGAAGAGCGCGGCTTGGGCGAACTCCTCCGACGGGGACGTGAGGTCGAACGACCAGCGCTTCGCGAAAGGCGGGAGTTCGCGCGCGCTCGGGTCGCGGATATCGGGGAACTGCGACAGCCAGCCTGAACCTGTGAAGAACTGCTCAAGGTGCAGCACCGGGCCCTCATCCCAGCTATTGAACGAATGGGTTGCCATGCCTATACCGGGGTATCGGTACCAGCGGATACCGCGGACCCCTTCCGCGCGCGGAATGACCGCGACCACGGTCGGCAGCGTCGAGTTCCAGTGAAAGAACGGCTCGCCGTTACGGACCCGCTCCCAGTCGTTGATCATCGGATAGAGCGTGAAGGCGATCGAGCGCTGCGAGACGTGGAAATCGTGGACCATCGAGGCGTACGGCGCCTCGAAGCGCTCCGTCCGCGTGAGTTCGCCGCTTGCTGAAATGAAGTGAATCTCGATGCCGGTCGAGGTGTGCCCCTCCGTGTTGTAGGCGAAGGCGATCATCTCGCCGCTCACCGGATCAATCTTGGGGTGCGCCGTGAATGTCTTGCTGGTGAGCGCGCCGGCGAAGTCGAAGGTGCCACGCGTCGCGAGCGTCCTCGGATCGAGTTCAATCGGCTGCGAGTCCTCCTTGAGGGCCAGCAGTCGGCCCGCGTGCCAGCAGACGGAGGTATTGGCCGTGCCCCGATTCCTGCCGGCGACCGCGGGATCGTCGGTGAACGGATTGCGATAGGCGCCGAAGAGTGCGCGCCGCGCGGCGCGCTCGAGCTTGAATTTCTCGGTGCGCACGTAGCGGGTCTTGAGATCGGCGTGGCCATTCTCGAGGCGCACGCTGTGGATCATGCCGTCGCCGTTCAGAAAGATGTCGGTGCCGAGGCGCGGCGGGTACTGGGGGTCGGCGCTCGCCCGGTAGTAGCAGCCCGCAAGTTCACGCGGAATCTCCCCGTCGACTTCGAGGTCGTAGACGTCGACCTCCATGCGCGCAGGTGCTGCGTAACCGCGGTGGATCAGCAGGTCGGGGAATCGAGGCGCGGCGCTCATCGGTCGCGAATCCATGGCGGGCTCCAGTCGGCAGTCGCAGTAACTAAACTACACCGTTTAGTTCAGAACGTGCTATGATTTCGGCGTAAATCGCGAAATATCAGTGAATTACGGCGGGGCCGCGGCGAGCCGCGCTCCGGGAGCTGCCAGGTGCAAGCACTGACCATCGATTCACCGCCGACGCGGCCCGGCCGCAAGCTTGGACAGGTCATTGCGGCCGCCGCTCGCCTCTTCCGCGAACACGGCTTCGGCGCGACCAGCATGGATCTTGTCGCGAGCGAGGCGCAGGTGAGCAAGGCGACGCTCTACGCCTACTTCTCCGGCAAGCGCGAGCTCTTTGCCGCGGTCATCGCGGCCGAAGACGACCGCCATTCGCATTCCCTGCTGACCGACGCCGGTGCCGATCCCGACTTTCCCCGAGCGCTGCTCCGGGTTGGCCGGACGATCCAGAATCTTCTGCTCGCGCCGGAGACGGTGTCCTCGTACCGAATGGTCGTCGGTGAGGCGAGCCGCTTCCCCGAACTTGGCCGCGACTACTACGCGAACGGTGCCGCCCAGATGCTCGGACGGCTCGAGGAGTTCTTCGCGACGGCGATGGCGGACGGCCAGCTCCGCTCCGGACACGCTCGCCGGGCGGCCGAGCAATTCGTGGGTCTCGTGCGTGGTGACCTGATGTTGCGGGCGCTCCTCGGCGTCCATGAGCGCCCGGGTGCCGACGAGAAGGACAGTGTCCTCCGGGCGGGCGTCGCCACGTTCCTCCGTGCCTATCAGATCAACGCGAGAGCAGACTCGGCATGATGAAAATGATGATCCTCGCGCCGAGGAGGCGCGACCTGTCGCACGCTGAGTTTCGCCGCTACGTGACGGAAGTCCACGGGCCGCTTGTGCAGAGCGTGCCGGAGGTCGCGCGGGTGATCCGGCGCTACCACTACAATTTCCCGATCCATGGCGCTACCGACACCGCCTTCCACCACCCCTCGGCGAGCCACCTCGACATCGTGACCCAGGGCTGGTTCGACAGCCGTGCCGCGCAGCTCGAGAACATGCGCGAGCCCCGCTACCTCGAAATCGTGCGGCCAGACGAGGCGCGCTTCGCGGATACGGCGAACGCGGTCATGCACTACACCGCGGAGCACAGCGTCGTCGAGGGTCCTGCCACAGGCATCAAGGTGTTCTATTTCCGTCGACGCCGCGCCGGGCTGTCACGCGCCGAGTTCCAGATGCAGTGGAAGGCGCGCGCGCCCGAGGTATTGGGCTCGAATCCCGCCTTCGGGCGGGTCGCGTCGAGGTACGTGCAAAACCACACGCTGCCGGAGTCCGATCACCCCGGCGGGAGCTCGGATAAATTCTTCGATGTCATCGATGAATTGTTCATTCATGCACCCGGGGCGCTCGCGGCACTTGGCGATGACCGTGGCGCGATCGCGCGGATGGCCGCGTGCGAAGGCGAATTGCTGGATGCGAGCCGCACGCGCGCGCTCGTGACCGAGACGATCGTCAACATACGCTGATCCGACGCGCCACGCGTCCGTCGGCGGGAGCGAGGGCTCGACATGCGCTCCTCGAGGCAGCCGGCCGGCCGAGTTCGTGCCGGCTATCCTCGCCACGCCGTCTCACGGCGACTGACGCCGGCGCCCGAAGCCCGGCCACAGGCGGCGCCAGACGACCACCGCGCCGCGGTCGCCCGCGTGCGCGCTCACCCGCATGCCGACGTGACGAGCCACCGCCAGCATCGCGGCGTTGTCCGCCAGCACGAAACCCTCGATTCGCGTGTAGCCGAGCGCCGGCGCCTGGTCGATCATCTCGCGCAACAGCACCCGGCCGATGCCGCGTCCCTGCCAGGCGTCGACCACGGTCAGCGCAAACTCGCAGGTGGAGCGTCGCGCGGTCCCGACCAAGCGCGCCCCGCCGAGGATCTCGGTGCCCCGCGCGTGGCGCAGAAACGCGACTACGACGGCACAGCGCCGGTCCCGGGAGTGCCGTGCGAGCACGCGCACGGAGTCGGCGGGGAGCGAACGGGTGGCGCCCATGAACCGCAGGTAGCGGGAGCGCTCCGACAGGCGCCCGAAAAAATCGTCCGCGCCCTTGAGGTCCGCCGCCACCAACGGCCTGAGGTAGAGGCGCGTGCCGTCCGGCAGCTGGCGGTGGCAGCCGAGCCTGAGCCGCCACGCCGGCAGCGAGGGTGTCCGGACGTGGAGGAGCGAGGGTTTCACCTCGCGCGGAGCGCGCGAAGCAAGGAACGGCAGCGGTCCGACGATCGGTCGTCAGACCGCGCTTGAAAAGCGGGGTGGGGCACTCGGGGACTCCGGGGCTGCGAGATACTCATCAAAGATCATCGCGACGCTGCGCATCAGCAGTCGGCCGCGCGGCGTCACCTTGAGCGTGCGCCCACCCAAGGTGGCAAGTCCATCGTCGATGAGCGGGGCGAGGGCCGCGAGCTCGGCCGCGAAGTGATGTTCGAAGTCGACCCCGTGGGCTCGGTCGATCGCGGCGAAATCGACGCCCGACTCGCACATGAGCGCGTGGATTACCTCGCGCCGCAGCGCGTCCTCCCGGCCCAGCCGCAGCCCGCGTTCGGTCGCGAGCCGGCCGGCATCGAGCGCTCGATAGTAGCCGTCGAGCGTTTTGGCGTTCTGCGAGTAGATTTCGCCGATCTTCGAGATGGAACTCACGCCGAGGCCGACGAGGTCGCATTCCGCGCGAGTTGAGTAGCCCTGGAAGTTCCGGTGCAGTCGGCCGTCGCGCCCGGCGCGCACCAATTCATCGTCGGGCAAGGCGAAGTGGTCCATGCCGATGTAGACGTAGCCGGCTTCCGTCAGGCGCTCGACCGTGAGGCCGAGGAGCGCGAGCTTGTCGGCGGCGGAGGGCAGCTGCTCGCGCTTGACCTGCCGCTGCGGCTTGAACAGGTGCGGCAGATGGGCGTACGAATAGACCGCCAGTCGGTCCGGGCGAACCGTCAGGATGAGTTCGAGCGTCCGCTCGAAGCTCGCGAGGGTCTGCATGGGCAAGCCGTAGATGAGATCGACGCTGACCGACTGGATGCCTGCGCGCCGCGCCGCATCGATGAGCCCAAGCGTGTGCTCGGGGGACTGCACCCGGTTGACCGCCAGCTGGACCTGCGCGTCGAAGTCCTGGACGCCGAGGCTCACGCGATTGAAGCCGAGCGAGGCGAGCGCCGCAACGCCGGCGTCGTCCACCGTGCGCGGATCGATTTCGATCGAAAACTCCCGTTCAGCGCCGTCGAGGAGCGAAAAGTGCCGACCCAGCGTCGCGAGGAGCTGGCCGAGCTCGGCGGTCGAGAGGAAGGTCGGAGTACCGCCCCCGAGGTGCAGCTGCTCAACCGGGCGGCTGCGGCTGAAGGCGGCCCCGGCGAGCTCGATTTCCCGGCTGAGCCGCTCGAGATAGGGCCCCGATTTACGCACGTCGCGCGTGATGACCTTGTTGCAGCCACAGTAGAAGCACGGGCTCGCGCAGAAAGGCACGTGGACGTAGATGGACAGCGGCTTTGGTGGCGTCGCGGCGTTGCTGTCATGGGCCGCCGCGATGAAGTCCTCGGGGCCGAATGACGGCCGAAATTGCAGCGCGGTCGGGTAGGACGTGTACCTCGGTCCCGGCCGGTCGTAGCGGCGAATCAGGTCCGGATCGAACACAGCGGTCGAGTTCATGGGCATCCGCCGCGGCCAACGAGCCGCTGTCCGAGGAGGGTAGTGGCCTCGGCCGCCCGGCGACAGCGGGCAACTACGGATGCCGCGGTGATTTCGGTGCCGGGCACAGGCTGCCCTAGGGGCTTGGTGCCGCGTCGGCCGCGGGCGGCGCTGGCTGCGTCAACACGACGTCTCCAGCCGCCGTCCCGAGAACTCGTCCGGCGAGGCTCGACAGCACGGGCTGCCGGCCCGGCGGCGGCTTGCCGAGTACGACGAGGTCGTAGTCGTGTGCGGCGATGAACTCGGTGAGTACGTCGGCCGGAGCGTCGCGCACGCATCGCATTCGTCCGCGCGAAGTGGGCCGCGCGGTCCGGTAGTGCCGCTGCGCGTCGAGGAGCGCATCGGCTTCCGCTACCGCCGTCGGCGCGGGACCGGTCACGAGGAGATCGAGCTGCGCCCCACACCCGGCCGCCAGCGTCTCGCCCATGTCGGCGGTCGTGGGCTCGAGCCATCGCTCGCCGGCCTCCCGCGGCGGGATGACGGCGGCGAATCGCGGGATCGGGCGCCACGGTCTGCCGCGCGTGAGGAGGAGCGGCGCCGCGCACATCGCCACCGCCGACCACTCGGCCGCGCCGCGCGCACGCGTGTCGCGGCGGCTCGCTTCGGCGGCCTTGACGATCAGGTCGATGCGCGTGCGCCTGAGCTTGGCGGCGACACCCTCCTGCAGCGACAAGTCACAGACGGCCTCGGTCGCGATGGCGATGTCCGGCGCCACGATGGTCTTTCGGAGCGCCTGCAGGTAGTCACGGCCCTCGGCGACGCAGTTTGCGTGCGTGCGCGCCAGGGCGGCCGCGTCGTCCGGTCGGAAGGCCCCGTAACGCTCTGTATCACATAGAAATAACTCGAGGCGCGCGTGGAAGTGCCGCGCGACGAGCAGCGCTTTGTTCAGCCCCTCGTGGACTCGATCGCCGCGCTCGACCAGCAGGAGGATGCACGACAGCGGCTTCATTTGGACGCTATGCTCGGGCGCGGCGCGGGCCGGCGCCATGCGATTCATCGCCTACGGGATTGCGCCAAGTACGTATTGCATGCCACGACCCGACACCCCATCGTTCGAGTTTCAGGCGCTCCTCGACGCGGCCGTCGATGCGGTCATCCTGATCGACAACCACGGCGTCATGGAGGTGTTCAACCACTCGGCGGAGCTCCTGTTCGGCTACACGCCCGAGGAGACGCTCGGCCAGAACGTCAGCATGCTGATGACCGGGCGCGACCGGCATCATCACGACGGCTACCTCGAGCGGTATATCCGCACCGGCGTCGCCCACATCATCGGCGTCGGTCGCGACGTGCGGGCGCGCCGCAAGGACGGTCACGAGTTCCCCGCCTTCCTCTCCGTCGGGCGCATCGCAGGGTCGGAGCCGCCGCGCTTCGTCGGCTTCATCCAGGACATGACGCTACGCCACCAGGCGCTCGCGGCCGCGCAGCGCGAGCGCGACCGTGCCAGCCACTACCTCGAGGCGGCGCAGACGATCCTGGTCGCGCTCGACCTCGACCATCGCGTGACGCTGATCAATCGCACCGGCAGCGAAGTGCTCGGCCGTGACGAGCAGTCGCTGCGCGGCCGCGACTGGCTCCAGTCGGTGGTCGTGCCGGCGCAGCGCGCCCGGGTGGCCGGGGAGCTCGAGGGCCTGGTCGGCTCCGAGCAGCGCCGTCCCCTGCACAGCGAGTATTCGGTGCTGAACCACGACGGGGCCGAGCGGCTGATCGCGTGGCGGTGTGTCGTCCTCGAGGGCACGGAGGACGGCCCGGTCGGCATCCTGTGCTCGGGCGAGGACGTGACCGATGCCCGGCGGGCGGAATTGGCGGCCCGCGAGTCGAGCGAGCAAATGATGCACGTCTCGCGACTCGCGACGATGGGCGAGATGGCGACCGGGATCTCGCACGAGCTCAACCAGCCGCTCACCGCCATTGCTAACTACGCCCATGCCGGTAGCCGGCTGCTGGCACAGTCCGAGCCCGACCTCGCCGATGTGCGCGAGGCGCTCGAGCAGATTGCGGCGCAGGCGCTTCGCGCCGGCGAAATCATCCGACGACTGCGCAGCCTCGTGAAGAACCGCATCACGAAGCGCGAGCCCGCCAGCATCAACGACGTCATCGAGGAACTCGGTCCCATCGTGCGCGCCGATGCCCGCGCCAACGATGTCCGCGTCGTGCTCGACCTCGCACCGGACCTTCCCATCGTCAGCGTCGACAGCGTCCAGATCCAGCAAGTGCTGCTCAACTTGCTGCGCAACTCCATCGACGCGCTCGCAGCGATACCGGCCGGACAGCGGGAAATTCTCGTCAGCAGCCTCAGGAACGACGTCGGCGACATCGTCGTGGCCGTCGCCGACACCGGACCCGGCGTCGTGCCGGAAGTGCTCGAGCGACTGTTCATGCCGTTCGTCACGAGCCGCGCGGAAGGCACGGGGCTCGGGCTTGCGATCAGCCGGACGATCGTGGAAGCTCACAAGGGACGGTTGGACTACGAGCCGCGCGCCGGCGGCGGCGCGAGGTTCGTCGTTACCCTGCCGAGCGAACCGGAGCCATCTGCATGAAGCCGCTAACGGCGACGGTGTTCGTTGTCGATGATGACGAAGCGGTGCGCAGCTCGCTGCGCCTCCTGCTCAAGTCCGTCGGCCTGCCCGTCTCGTTGCACGCCTCGGCCCAGGAGTTCCTCGCGAGCTACGACCCGGCGCAGCCCGGCTGCCTCGTCCTCGATATCCGCATGCCCGGCATGAGCGGGCTCGAGCTGCAGCGGCACTTGAGCCTGCGCGGCGCCATCATCCCGATCGTGTTCGTCACGGGCCACGGAGACGTGCCGATGGCGGTCGAGGCGATGCAGTACGGCGCCTTCGACTTCCTGCAGAAGCCGTTTCGAGACCAGGACCTGATCGACCGGGTGCAGCGCGCCTTCGAGAAGGACGCCTCGACCCGGCGCGACCTCGGCGAGATCGGCCGCATCCAGGCGCGCCTCGCCTCGCTCACCGCGCGCGAGCGCGAAGTGCTCGTACTCGTGACGAGCGGCAAGGCCAACAAGGTCGTCGCCGCCGAGCTCAAGGTGAGCCCGCGGACGGTGGAGATCCACCGCGCACGCGTCATGGAGAAGATGGAGACCCAGTCGCTCGCGCAGCTGGTGCGGATGGTCATGGAAGTCGAGCGCCACCGCTAGCCGAAGGCTCCCCACCGTAAGCAAAGCTACGGATGCGCGGCTTGAATCGCCCGCGCAGACTCGAACCCTCGCCGCTTCCGCCACGAGGAGCCAGCAGATGGGTACCGGCCGGAAGGTTCACAAGATCCTCGTCGCGATCAAGGAACTGCGCGCGACGCCCTTTCTCGACAAGGCAGCGCACGTCGCGCTCGCGCGCAGCGCCGAGCTCGTGATGTTCCACGATCTCGCGACGCCCGTGTTCATCGACGGGCTCGCGCCCGGTGTCGGCCCGCGCGCCGCGCTCAGGAACGGGCGGCAGTCGGCGCTCGCACGGCTCGAGACGCTCGCGGCACCCTGGCGCGCCCGCGGCCTCAAGGTGTCGACCGCCGCGGAATGGGATTTCCCACCGCACGAGGCGATCGTGCGCGAGGCGCTTCGGGTCGACGCCGACCTGATAGTCGTGCAGGGGCGGGGCCGTCATCGCTTCCCGGCGCTCCTTGGCTACACCGACTGGAGCTTGCTGCGCGACAGCCCGATTCCGGTGCTGCTCGTCAAGAACTTCAAGCCCTACCGCCGGCCCCGGGTGCTCGCCGCGGTCGACCCGGTGCACAGCTACTCGAAGCCCTCCGATCTTGATTCGGTCATCCTCAGCGAGGCCGAAGGCCTGGCCCGCTCGTTCGGAACCGCGCCGCACGTCATGCATTCCTACCTGCGGCCGCCGGCGCTCGCGCTCCAGGACGTTGCGGCGGTCGTGATCGAGACCATCGACAAGCAGGTTCGCCGCGACGCGCGCAAGGCGTTTGCGGAGCTCTTGCATGGCACCTCGGTCACGCCGTCGCGGCGCCACCTCGTGGAGGCCAACCCGGTCGATGCGATCATCCGCACGCAGCGTCAAATCGGCGCGGCGGTCGTCGTCATGGGGGCCGTATCGCGTCGCGGACTCAAGCGGGTGTTCATCGGCAACACCGCCGAGCGGCTGCTCGATGAACTCACCTGCGACCTTCTCGTCGTGAAGCCAGCCAAGTTCGCGGCCGGCATTGGCCGCGCGCGGCGCGGCGCGAACCTGGTCACCGTGTCCTCGTTCGCGGCGTAGGCGGGCGAGTGGCGCGGGACGCGCGATGCCCCGCCCGGGCCCTCAGGGTCCTTTCGGGCGGGCGGTGCGTCTCAACTGCGCGCGCACGATGACCGGCGTCATCAGGCGAACCGTGTCGCCGTCGTGAAGCCCCGCGGCATTGCCCTCGTCGGTGTCGAGATGAAACTCGAGCCGGTAGTCGCCTGAGACACGCACGACGACGTCGCCGAAGACGAGGTCGCGTCCGCGGCTGTCGACCGCGACCTCTACGATCTCACGGTCGTGCACGCCCAGGCGGCGGGCATCGTCCGGCGTCATGTGGATGTGTCGCTTGGCGAGCACGACGCCGTGGTCGAGCGTGATCGTGCCAATCGGACCGATCAGGTTCACCCCCGGGGTCCCGGCCAGCTGGCCCGAGGCGCGTACCGGAGCCTCGAGCCCGAGCCTTAGCGCGTCGCTGCGCGACACCTCGACCTGGTCCTCGGTGCGCGGCGGACCGACGACGCGCACGTGCGGGATCTCGCCGCGGGGCCCGACCAGCGTGACCGTCTCGACGGCCGCGAACTGGCCGGGCTGCTCGAGCGGGGACTCAACGCCCAGGACGTGGCCCGGCCCGAACAGGCGCTCGACGTTCGCCATCGTCAGGTGAACGTGTCGCGCGGAGATCGCGACCGGTAGAACCGCCTCGAGGGTCACGCCTACGGCCCGCCCCGATCGGCATCCGGCCGCGAGTCGAGGTGCGAGGTCGCGAGCGGTGCGGCGATGGAGGCGGGGTGCATGTGCGAACGATGCGCCAATCCACCGAGCGCCGTCCAGAGCGCGCAGCCGAGCACTAGCGCGCCCGCGACCGCCCGCATCCGGATCGGCGACAGTGCCGGAACGAGACGAGCGGCGCCGAGCGTCAGGCCGATCAAGGCAGGTGCCGTCGCCAGCCCGAACAGTGCCATCGCGGCGGCGGCGAGCAGCGGGCGCCCGGGCGCGGCCGCAACCGCCAGCATCGAGTAGAGGAGGCCGCACGGCATCAGGCCCCAGAGGACCCCGAGCGCGCCGTGCCGCCAGAATCCCTGCACGCGCACGAGCACGCTCCAGAGCGGCGCGGCGCGGCGAAAGAGCCGCGCGCCCAGCCGCTCAAGGCCGAGGACATCGCGATTCGAGAGGATGCGTGCGGCGAGGGCGACCATCAGGCCCGCCGCGAGCCAGCGGCCCGCCAGCTCAAGCCCGGCGGGCAAGGTTGCCGACACACGGCCGGCCACCGCCGCGAGCGCGGCGCCGAGCATCGCGTAGCTAAGGATCCGCGCCCCATAGAAGAGCGAAGCCGCCACGAGCGGCCGCGGCGCGGGCCGGTGGCTTGCCGTCCCGAGGCTCGCGATGCCGCCGCACATCGCGATGCAATGCACGCTGCCGGCAACTCCGGCGGCCGCGGCCACGCCGAGCAGCACCGTCGCCTCACTCACGGCCGCCCCGTTCGTCATCGCGAAGCACCGACCAGCCCGGTGAGTCGAGGTCGTCGAATTGCCCGGAACCAACCGCCCAGAAAAGCGCCCACACCGCGAGCACGGTCAGTACGAGACCGAGCGGGATCAGCACGAAGATGATGGTCATCGGGCGGCTCCCGCCAGCTTCGGCTGGCACGGCGGCGTATTCGGCGCCGCCGTCGCAGCGGGCGTCGTCACCCGCGAGAGTCGCAGCGCGTTCGCGACGACGAGGAGCGAGGAGGCGGACATGCCAACCGCGGCGAGCCACGGCGGCACGAGCCCGCAGGCGGCGAGTGGCAGGCTCACGAGGTTGTAGCCACCCGCCCACAGCAGGTTCTGGCGAATGATCGTGCGGGTGCGACGTGCGGTCATGACCGCGGCGGCAATGATCCCGAGGTCGTTCCCCGGAATGATGAGATCCGCGTTCGCCTGTGCAAGCGCGGACCCGGAGCCGATCGCGATCGACACGTCCGCGGCACGCAGGCACGGCGCGTCGTTGATACCATCGCCGATCACGACGACGCGGGCGCCGGAGAGCTGCAGCGCCCGCACGCGCGCGAGCTTGTCGGCGGGTGTTAGCCGCCCGGCGTGGCGCTCAATGCCGAGCAAGTTCGCGAGTGCGGCGACGGGCGCCGCGTGATCGCCGCTCACGATTTCGATCGCGAGCCCGGCGTCTCGCAACGCACTCACCGCCGCGCGCGCTCCCGCGCGGGGTCGGTCCTCGAGCTCGAACCGCGCGAGCCATTGGCCGGGGCGGCCGAGGTGCACGCCATCCTCTCCAAACTCGGCCGGCCGCAGCCCCGCGAGCGCCGCGACGAACGCGGCGTGGCCGATCCGGTAGCGTGTGCCGCCAGTCAAGCCCTCGACGCCGGCTCCGGCCGTGACCGCAAGGTCGGTGGCGGGTGCCGCCGCGAACACCTCGAACGCGTGCGCGAACGGATGGCCGCTCGAGCGCTCGAGGCCCGCGGCGAGCGCCAGGCACTCGGTCGCGGTGCAGGGCCCTCGGACGGCGACGGAAGAGAGCTGCGGTCGCCCGACGGTGAGGGTGCCGGTCTTGTCGATGAGCGCGACGTCCGCGACCGCGAGGGCCTCGAGCGCGTCGGCGCGGGTCACGAGGACGCCGCGGCGCGCGAGTGCCGCCATGGCCGCCGTGACCGCGACGGGCGTGGCGAGTGACAGCGCGCAGGGGCAGCTGACGACGAGCACGGCGAGCGTCGCGGCGAACGCCCGCGTCGGGTCTAGGTACAGCCACGCAAGCGCCGTCGCGACCGCCGCGAGCAGGACGACCGCCACGAACTGAGCCGCCATCCGGTCGGCGAGACGGGCGCGTGCCGGGCGCTCCGTCGAGGCACGCTCAAGCAGGCGGACGATGCCGGCGAGCACGGTTGAATCGCCGAGGGAGGTGAGTGTCACGACCGCAGGACCCAGCACGTTGACCGTGCCACCGATCACCGCATCACCGGGTCGCTTGACGACGGGCACGGACTCCCCGGTCAGCAGCGACTCATCCGCGAGCGTGGCGGCGCCGATAAGTGTCCCGTCGGCCGGGAACGCCTCGCCGACCGCGACCCGGACGGTATCCCCGGTCGCGAGCGCGGCGAGCGGCAGCTCCAGCTCGCCCTGCGCCGTGAGCTTGCGCGCGAACTGCGGCATGAGCCGTGCGAGCGCCTCGGCGGTCGAGGTGGCGCGGTGGCGCGCGATCATCTCGAGATAGCGCCCGAGCAGCAAGAGGAACAGGAACATCGTCACGGAGTCGAAGTAGACCTGACCGGTACCGCGCAGCGTGTTGACTGCGCTCGCGGCGAAGGCGAGCAGCACGCCGAGCGTGACCGGGACGTCCATGCTGAGCTGCCGTGCCGCGAGCGCTCGCGCGGCGCCGGCGTAGAACGGGACGCCGGCGTAGAGCGCGACCGGTACCGTGATCAGCAGCGAGATGAGGCGCAGGTAGTCGCGGATGACCGGGCTCATGCCCGCGCCGTCCGCCCCGTAGAACGCGACCGCGATCATCATCACCTGCATCATGCCGAAGCCCGCGACGCCGAGTCGCTTGAGCGCCTGCCGACGCTCGCGCGTCGCCACTTCGAGCGTGTCGGCAGCCCCGAGCACGTGCGGGCGGTAGCCGAGCGTGGCGATGGCCCTCAGGATTGACGAGAGCGCGATGCCGTTGAACTCGACGCGCGCCCGCGCCGTGGCGGGATTGAGCATGACCGACGTGACGCCGGGCAACTGGAGCAAGCGCTGCTCGATCAGCCAGCCGCACGCGCTGCAGCGGACTCCCTCGAGGAGGAGGTTGACCGTCGTGGCGGAGCCTGTGCGAAGGAGGCCCCGGGTGAAGCTGTCCCGGTCGAAGGCCGCCCAGGGATCTGCCGATTTCGGGACCGGACGCGGCGCACTCACCGTGCGCCACGCGTAGTAGTCGGCGAGTCCGGCCGCATCGATGACGAGCGCCGCGGCCTCGCAACCGTGGCAGCAGACCTCGCGCTCAATCCCCTCGATCGTCACGCGCACGGGGGCGCCCGCGGGCACGGGCAGGCCGCAATGGAAGCATCCGGAAACTTGCGCGTTCACGGGCCCCGGCGTGGCGCGAGCTCAAGACCGCGCGGCGGCTCGCGAAACTGGCCGGTCAGCCGCCACGCGCGGTCGGGTGGTGCGAGCTCGAGGTACCAGTGCCCCGCGGTGATCGGCCCAAGCTCCGCCGCGAACGTCCGCTCGCCGGTTCGGGGGAGCCGCATCTCGCGATCATCCGTCGCCCGGGTCGCGTGCGAGAGCACGAGTACCAGGCGCTCGGGTACTGTCGCACGGCCTTCGCGCAGCGCGACTCTGACGGTGGTCCCGGTGACCGTCAGCGTCGCGTGCACGCCGAGGCTACGTGCCGCCGCGTCCCGGACCGGGTCGTGATTGATCGCGAGACCGTCCGTGCGGTAGTCGTCGGTTACAACGACGTCGGCACCGCGCATAGCGACCCATACCGTCGTGAGGCCAGCCGGGACGGTGAGCGCCGGGATCGCGATGACGAGCCACACGATGGGGTAGCGGTACCAGGGCAGCTCGAGGGTTGGCATGGGGATTCCTCAGGGGGCGATGAAGCGCGATGCGGACGTGGCGCTCAGCGTCGGGTCGTCGGTGCTGGCGATCGTAAAGCGGATGGCACGGACTCCGTGCGGGGCGCCGCCCGGCGCAATGACCCGAAGTGGCGCCGAATAGACTTCTCCCGGCCCGACCCGCACCAGCCTGCTCGCGACATCGAGCGTGAGGCCCGGCAGGCCGTCGACGGAGATCCTGAACTCGTGAGTGCGTTCGTCCTTGTTGAGGAGCTTCAGGTTATAGACATTCTCGATGCCACTCGCCGTGTCGCGATAAAGGACATTGCGGTCGCGGATCACGTCGAGGCCGACGTCCGAGCGCAGGGACAGCGCCACGAGGCCCGCGATGGCGAGTAGTGCGAGCAGCCCGCCGTAAACAAGCACGCGCGGGCGCAGCACCTTGACCTTGCGCCCCTCGAGCGCGGCGAGGCTTGCGTAGCGGACGAGGCCGCGGGGTCGCCGGATCCTGTCCATGACGCCATCGCATGCGTCGATGCAGGCGGTGCAGGCGATGCACTCGTACTGCAGCCCCTCGCGGATGTCGATGCCGGTGGGGCAGACCTGCACGCACAGCGTGCAGTCGATGCAGTCTCCCTGGCCGATCGTGCGCGGGTCGATGTCGCGCGCGTGCGGGCCGCGGGGCTCGCCGCGCACCGCATCGTAGGTGATGACGAGCGTGCCCTGATCGAACATCGCGCTCTGGAAGCGTGCGTACGGGCACATGTACTTGCAGACCTGCTCGCGCAGGAAGCCCGCGTTGCCGTAGGTCGCGAAGCCGTAGAAGACCGACCAGAAGAGCGCCCAGCCGGAGAGTTCCCCCTGGAGTGCGCTCCCAAGCAGCGGGCCGATCGGCGCGAAGAATCCCACGAACGTGACACCTGTCCAGAGCGCCAGCAAGATCCACACCGCCTGCTTCGCGCCCTTGCGCAGCAACTTGTCGGCATTCCAGGGGCCACGATCGCGCTTCATCTGGCGCGCCCGGTCGCCCTCGATCCATCGCTCGATGCGCACGAACAGCTCGGTCCATACGGTCTGCGGGCACGCGTAGCCACACCAGAGCCGCCCGCCGACGGCTGTAAAGAAGAAGAGCGACAGGCCCGCGAGGACTAGGAGCCACGTGAGGAAAATGAAGTCCTGCGGCCAGAGGACCAGGCCGAAGACGTAGAACTTGCGGGCCGGCAGGTCGAACAGCACCGCCTGGCGGCCGCCGTACTTGAGCCACGGCAGCCCGTAGTAGATACCGAGCAGCACCCAGACAGCGAGTGTCCTCAGCCGCGCGAACCGTCCGCTGACTTCGCGCGGGTAGACCTTCTCGTGCCGGGCGTACGTCTCCCCACTGGCGGGCGGGGGAGCGGGCGCCCCGTTCACCGGCTGTCTGCCGGCGGGCCGGACCGGCCGGGAGGTACGCGGCCTCGAAGGAGATACACCGTCAGCCCCGCGGCCAGCAGCGTGAAGAACCAGAAGAAGAAGAACCCGAGCGTATAGCCCGTCATGCGCGGCGAGAACGCGCCACGCAGGATCTCGGCGTCATCGTGCAGCGCATTCGGGTCGAACGTCGCGAAGAAGCACATCGTCGCGAGGGCCGCGGCGAGGAACGAGGACCAGACCGCGACGCCGATGTCGCGGCCAAGCGGATGCCGTACGTTCTTGTCCTCAGTGCTTGTCGGCATCGTCCTCACCCGCCGGCAGTGGTGATGGTGCCGCGAGGCGCAGGACGTACGCGGCGAGGAGTTGAACCTTCTGCGCCCCCAGGCGAGCCTGGTGTGCCGGCATCTGGTTCTGCCGGCCGTTGGCGATGGTCGTGCGGACGGTCGCTGCCGAGCCGCCGTAGAGCCAGTACTGGTCGGTGAGGTTCGGCGCACCGAGTGCCGGCGTGCCGTGCGCGTCGCCGCCGTGGCAGGCGCTGCAGTAAAGCGCGAACTTCTCCCCGCCCGCCGCGACCAGCGTCGGGTCGGGAGCCTGGCCCGAGAGACTGAGTACGTAGTTCGCGACCTGCTCGACGCCCTCATCGCCGAGGACGCTCTTCCACGCCGGCATGACGCCGAGGCGCCCTTGGCCGATCGTCTGTTCAACCGTCGCCGCATCGCGACCCCACTGCCAGGTGCTTGCCGTCAGGTTCGGAAATCCCGGCGATCCGCGGCCGTCGGAGCCGTGGCACATCGAGCAGTTGGCCGCGAACAGGTTCTTCGCGGTGCGCATCGCCTCGGGATTCGCAGCGAGTTCGGCGACACCCTGGCCCTTGAAGTGGGCATAGGTTGTCGCGGAAGTCTCGTCGGCGCGCCGGACTTCCTCCGTGTACTGCCCATTCGTCGTCCAGCCGAGCAGGCCGCGGTAGGCCCCGAGGCCCGGGTAGAGCAGCAGGTAGACGAGCGCGAACGCGATCGACAGGTAGAAGAGGTAGAGCCACCAGCGCGGTAGCGGCTTGTTGAGCTCCACGAGGTCACCGTCCCAGACGTGCCCCGTCGTGTCCGCTTCCGGCCTCGCATCCTTGGGCTTGCGCGCGGTCCGGTAGAGGATGATGAGCGCGAAGGCGATGTTGCCGAGGGTTAGGACCGTGATCCAGCCAGCCCAGAAGTAGCTCATGGCTGCACGTCCTCCTCGAGCGGCAGCATCTGCACTCGCTCGAAGTCCTTGCGGCGGCGCGAGTTCATCGCCCAGGCCGTCGCGAGCACGAACGCCAGCATGGAGACGGCGGTCGCGATTCCACTCATGGTTCCGACATTCATTAAGAGTGCTACCAATCCCGCGAGGCAATGCCGAGGCCTTGCAGGTAGGCAATGAGCGCCTCCTGCTCCGTGTGACCGGCGACCGCGGCCTTGGCACCGGCGATGTCGGCCGGCGTATAGGGCGCGCCGACCGAGCGCAGCGCCTTCAGCTTCGCGGCGGAGTCCTCGCCCGTGAGCTTCGTCGTCGCGAGCCACGGGAAGCCGGGCATGTTCGATTCAGGCACCACGTCGCGTGGATTGTCGAGGTGCACGCGGTGCCACTCGTCGGAGTAGCGCCCGCCGACCCGCGCGAGATCGGGGCCTGTGCGTTTCGAGCCGAACTGGAACGGGTGGTCGTAGACCGCCTCGCCCGCGAGCGAGTAATGGCCGTAGCGCTCCGTCTCCGCACGCAGCGGGCGGATCATCTGCGAATGGCAGTTGTAGCAGCCCTCGCGGATGTAGATGTCCCGGCCCTCGAGCTCGAGCGCCGGGTACGGGTGCACGCCGGGCGCGGCCTCGGTGACTTGGCCCGTGAAGTAAAGCGGCACGATCTCGACGAGGCCGCCAACGCTGATGACGACAGCGGTCAGCACGCCTAGAAGTCCGGCCCGTCGTTCGATGAGGTCTTGAAGCATGCTGGAGCGCCTTCAGGCCGGTTGCAGGACGGGTTGGGGAGCGCGGGAGCTGCCAGGGCTGGCCACCGTCTTCCAGACGTTGTAGGCCATCAGGAACATGCCGGAGAGCACGAGCAAGCCACCGGCGAGCCGGACCGCGTAGTACGGGTACGTTGCCTTCAGCACCTCGACGAACGTGTAGGTGAGCGTGCCGTCCACGTTCGTCGCGCGCCACATGAGGCCCTGCATGACGCCCGCGATCCACATCGCCGCGACGTAGAGCACGATACCGATGGTCGTGATCCAGAAATGCACGTCGATGAGGCGCGTGCTGTACATTGAGGTGCGGCCGTAGAGGCGTGGAATGAGGTTGTAGAGCATCCCGATCGAGATCATCGCCACCCAGCCGAGGGCGCCCGAGTGGACGTGGCCGATCGTCCAGTCGGTGTAGTGCGAAAGAGCGTTCACGGTCTTGATCGACATCATCGGCCCCTCGAAGGTCGACATGCCGTAGAACGACAGCGAGACGATCATGAACTTGAGGATCGGATCGGTCCGCAGCTTATGCCACGCGCCCGACAGCGTCATGATGCCGTTGATCATGCCGCCCCACGACGGGGCGATCAGCATCAGCGAGAACACCATGCCGAGCGACTGCGCCCAGTCGGGCAGGGACGTGTAGATGAGGTGGTGGGGCCCGGCCCACATGTAGATCGAGATCAGCGCCCAGAAGTGCACGACCGACAGGCGGTAGGAGTAGATCGGCCGCCCGGCCTGCTTCGGCACGAAGTAGTACATCATCCCGAGGAAGCCGGCGGTCAGGAAGAATCCGACCGCGTTGTGGCCGTACCACCACTGCACCATCGCATCGACGACGCCGGCGTAGGCCGAATACGACTTCCACATCGTCACAGGCACCTCGGCGCTGTTGACGATGTGCAGTACCGCGATCGTTACGATGTAGGACGCGAAGAACCAGTTCGCGACGTAGATGTGCTTGACCTTGCGTATCGCGAGCGTGCCGAAAAAGACGATGGCGTAGACGACCCACACGATCGCGATCGCGATGTCGATCGGCCACTCGAGCTCGGCGTACTCCTTGGCGCTCGTGTAGCCGAGCGGCAGCGTAATCGCCGCGGCGACGATGATGGCCTGCCATCCCCAGAACGTGAATTCCGCGAGCCGCGGTGCAAACAGCCGCGTGTGGCAGGTCCGCTGGACGCAGTAGTAGGACGCCGCGAAAAGCGCCGACCCGCCGAAGGCGAAGATGACTGCGTTCGTGTGCAGCGGACGAAGGCGGCCGTACGACAGCCACGGGATATCGAAGTTGAGGGCCGGGAACAGGAGTTGGGCGGCGATCAGCGCGCCGACGCTCATTCCGACGATGCCCCAGACGACCGTCATCAGCGCGAACTGGCGCACGACCCGGTCGTTGTAGGTCTCTGCGTGCTGCATCCCGTCCTCCGCCGGCCAGGTGGGTTCTGGCGCGGGGACAGACTAGCAGGCTGCTGAAAAAGGCTTTGGCAACCATGAATTCTGTGATCATTCATTCATCAAGTACTTGTTTTATAGCTGTTTCAATTGTTGGAATTGGCAGTTAGTGGCCATCAAAACTCCTTTTTCAGCAGCCTGCTAGTG
>JANXUT010000072.1 GCA_025356075.1 Pseudomonadota bacterium
GCTCTGGCGCCTGCGTCGGGAGCACGTGACGTGGCGTCACGTGAAGGTCCGGACGAGCCAGTACCTGAACAACCTCGTTGAGCAGGACCACCGCGGGATCAAGGCTCGACTGCGACCTACGAAGGGATTGAAGTCGTTCGCAACTGCTGTAATCACGATCGCCGGCTTCGAGCTCGCCCATCGGATCCGGAAGCAGCAATTCAATTTCAGGCGGCGTGGGCATCGCTACGCCCGCTCCAGGCGCATCGACTGGCAGATCGCGTTGGCGTAGCGCAAAGTTCTGACACCGTTGTTGCGCGCGGCCAATTTCCGCAGATGCACCAGAACCGACTAGCGCCCCTGGCAGCCCGTGCCACGGCCGCTACTCAGCGGCCCGTGCCGCCATCCAGAGCAGCCGCACTCGCGAGGACCTTTTCGAGACTTGGGCTTCCCACGATTTTATGGACACCGAGGTTAGGTACGATGATGACCTCGGAGGTGTCAGATGGGAAGGCGGACATTTACGCCGGAGTTGAAGCACGAGGCGGTCAAGCTGGTGCGCGAACGCGGCATGACGGTGAGCCAGGCATCGAGGGATTTGGGCCTGCATGTAAACGTGCTTCGCAAGTGGGTCGCGGACGCCGCAGCGAACGGGACGACAGCGTTCCCGGGTCGAGGGAAGCAGCGGCCTGATGATGCAGAGGTGTCGCGACTACGGCGCGAGCTCGCGAAGACCAAGTCGGCGCGCCCTCGCCGTAGTCGACCTGCGACTCTTCCCCGGGCGCGAACTCGAGCCGGTCGTACTGCTCCGGCTCACGCGTCCTGAGCCTGCGACAGAACCGCTTGACGCTGTTGTAGCTGGCCGTGAACCCGTGGAAGTCCTTCAGGTCCTGGTAAATCCCCACGGCGTTGCGGCTAAGCCGCAGCTGCGCCTCGATCCACTGCCGGTGGCCCTCGCACGCACGCCGAACGGGCCTGATTCGCGGCGGCGACGGCCGGATTCGTCGCACCCATCGCCGCCAGAGCCGGTGGCCGGGGTGGGGGATTTTGCCGCCAGCCGTCGCTGGATCCGACGGACCGTCTTACGGTCAATGCCGGTCTTGCGGCAGATCTCCCGCTGCCCAACCCCGTTCCCCAGCAGCGTAACGACCGTGATTTCCAGATGCGGCTTCAAGACATTCACCTAAAACCCCCTCGTTCCGAGGAGGCCGATGATGTCCTGTCGCTCCGCCCGACAATCGGCCCGGTCGCCTCATCGCGAAGCGGCCGGGTGGGGGATTTTCAAGTGATCGCAGGTGGAGGAAGTTGGGGGGCCGCCGGGGGCGTCGTCGAACGGTTTCCCCACCCGCGGTCGCGTAACGTCACTCGTAATTTCCGCCGGGATCCCGACGGCCGAATCGGCGCTGCCGGTCGCGGGATTTCTCGCGGCCGACCGAGCGGTCGCCGACGGGACTTTTTCCAGCTGCTGGTCACGCGCATAGACTCGTGGGAATTCCCGCAGGGGCTCGTCGTCGCGGAAGATCTGTCGCTTGAGTTTTCGGGCACACACGCAGCGGCACTTTTCGCGATACGTGCGCCCTCCTCGCTCCGGGAAAGTGCTTCGGCGGTCCACACACTCGCGATCTCGTATGCGGAAAGTTTTCCGTAATTGCGGTGCGCCCGAAGAATCCCCGTCGATGGAACGCCCCACTTGAGCTACTAAGCGTTTTAATTTCATGAACTTACGAGCACTTAATGTTCCACGTAACGTTCCACAGGATTCGACGCTCGAGACGGTGCGGGCATCGTTTCGTCCTTTGCGTTCCTGACCCCTCGAACGGCCGCAGGCCCTAAGATCTTCATCTCCAAGAATCCTAATACCTCTGTTCCTATCCTTGTCCTGCGGCGCTGCACGACTCGGGTGCGACGCGTGTGCGACCCCAGTCCGCGGGCATGCGCCGCGGCGATGCCCAGGCGCCTTCGCGGATCTTTTTGAGCGCCACGTTGATCGCGAGCGGCACGGGGAAGCGCGCGAGAGCGCCCTCCTCCACCGAATACGCCACTTCGCGTACGAGGGATTTTCGCCGGGCGGCGGGGTCCGGAAGCGCATTGACCGACCGCTGAAGCCTCAATAGCTCGAGTGCGGGCAGCCGCCGCGCGGTGCCCGACGCGCGGGGCGGCGGCGAGACGGGGGGTGCGGAGGGACGGGCCGTCGCGAGCGATCCCAGAGTCCCGAGCACCTGCGCGCGTTCAATGGGCCCCAACCGGGTGTCCCCGTCGAACTCCATGGTGGCGCGCCGGTGCCTCGAGGCCTCGGTGAAGCGCGAGTGCTCGGCCGCCGAAAAGGCCGCAAATACCCGCTTCAGATCCTCGCGGGACGGCGGCGTCGACGGCGGTGCTGGGAGGCGGGCAACGGCCGGCGCCGGGCTCCGCGCCGAATTGCCGGGACGCGGCCGGGACGGCTCGCGGGCGAGCCCGGTGAGGAGCTCGCGCGGAATCCGCACTTCAGTCACGGCCGTGGCCTGCTGGAACGGGTTCGCGGGATCGCGGCCCGGGTCCTCGCGCCGCAGGAGATCGAGGCGCTTCAGCAGCTGGTACGCGCGAGTCACGGTCGCGGGATCCAGGCAGCAGTCGCGCCCGACGATCCGGATCGGGACCTGGCTGCACCACGTGTCGTTGCGATTCCCGATGTCCCAGTGGTACCAGAACACGCGCTCGGCGGACGCCGGAATCCCCTGCTGCCAGATCCAGCGCTCGAGCGGCTTGGGCCGCATCGAGAAGAACTTCTCGCGCGCGAGGCGCGTGCGTGGATCGTGGCTCGTTACTTCAGACATGACTCTCCCCTCGCCTATCCAGACGATCTGCAAAAACCGGCGATTCGAGGGGGTTTGCTATTGACCCGGAGAAACCGGGCAACTAACCTTGATTTGCGACGTCATGGCTAGTTTCGCGCTCACCCGCGAATCGACCCTTGAACTGAAAAGGCCCCTTCCGGGGCCTTTTTATTTGGCTCGTGGCATGCGCCCTCCCCTCGAATTTGTTCGACCCCCAGAACGGCGAAGGGCCGGTCGAGCCGGCCCTTCGGTAAAGTTTGTTGGCGCCCGACCGGGCGGCCCCGAGTCGCCCCGGGGTGGTCCGGCGAAACGGATTTTTAACGCGTTAAAAATCGACCAATTCGGCCGCCGGGAGGCGTTTTTTAACGCGTTAAAAAAGCGCATTTACTTGCCCCCCAGCCGCTTCGACAGCAGTCGCTCCGCCGCTTCCTTGATGGCATCGCCGACTTCCTGCTGGAACTGACGATCGACGGTCTTGCCGAACTTGACCGTCACGCGACCCGAGCGGCGGGTCAGGCTGAACGCCACCTTGCCCTTGATCTTGACGGTCTCCTCGCGCGACGAGCCCGAGGTCTTCGACGGCTCGACCCCAAAAGCCGCGAGTTCGCGATAGGTGGCGTCGGCGGCCGGGTGCGGGTTGCGGCCCGCGATGGCACGCGCCGCCGACCGGACCGCCGAGCCGTCCCGCTTGAGGGCACGATTGAGGTCGGCGACCCAGCGCAGCGAGATCGCTCGCGGGTCACCGAACGCCGCAATTACCTCGGCCGGCAGCTCCGCGACCTGCAGGTACTTGGTCACCGAGCTGTCGACGAGTCCGACGGCCTTCGCGAGCTCGCCCTGACGCTGGAACACCTTCGCGGTCAGCCAGGACTGGAACATCCGGCCGTATTCGAACGGGGAAAGGTCCATGCGCTCGGCGTTCTCGCGGTACATCTTGAGGACGAGGTTCTTCGTGTCCCGCGCCGCGGAATCGAGCCGCGCCAGAATCCGGAAACCGCCGACCGTCTCCTTGTCGAGGGCGAGGCACGCGGCGTGGCGCCGGTGCCCTTCGACGAGCTCGTAAAGCTTGGCGGATCCCGGCGCGGCGGGACGGACGCGAACCGGCGTGTCCTGGCCGTTCGCTCGCACGCTCTCCTTGAGAGCAGCGAAATTCTCGTCGGACGCGCCGAGACCTCGAACATCGCGGTTGGCGAACTCGGTCAAGCCAATCGTCTTCGGGTCGAGCCGCAGAAGCACGAGGCCGGATTCCCGCTCGCGCTCGAGTTCCTCGACGCGGGCCGCGTACCCCTGGGCGACCTGCTCGCCGAGCTGTCCGATGAAGGTATTCATCGGCCGTCTCTGGGCAGGGGCGGTGACCGCGCCGGCCGCCGGCGCATCCCGATTCACGAGTTTGCCGAGCACGCGCTGCGCGATTTCGTCGCGCTTGCTCACGCGAGCACCCCACGGCGTCCCGGCGCCTGCTTCGAGGGCCACTGGGCGCGGATCACGGCTTCGATCTCGCCGTTCACCCCGTTCAGGTACTCGATCGCGCGCGCGAGCGTGCGCCGGTCGCCGTCGTAGCGATCGATCTCGTAGGCCGTCTTGATGTCCGCCCCGACGCGCACCACCGTTGACATGCCCATCGTGTTCACGAGTACGCGCTTGGCGAAGGCTGCGCGCAGCCAGTCGTGAATCGCGATGTGGGCGCCGTTCTTCGGCTCGAACTTGGAGACGAGGAGCCCGAGGAAATCGAAGCGCTTCGGGGTCGCTTCCACCTGGTTGGTGGAGGCGAGGAGCTCGGACAGGAGCTGGAAGAAGCTGACGGAGGAGGCGAAGTCCATCATCGCGGGCGGCACCGGCATGATGATGCCATCCGCCGCGTAGATCGCGTTCGTTGTCAGGAAGCTCAAAGACGGCGGCGTGTCGATGACGATGACGTCGTAGTTCGCGCTGACCGTCTGGATGCCATCCTTGAGAACCGTCCAGAACCTGAAATTCTGCTCGTTCGCACGCCGGGCGGATATCGCGAACTCGGCGCCGTAGAGCTGCAGGTTCGCGGCGATAAGGTCGAGGCCGTGCCAGTAGGTCGGCTGGATCGCGGTCGCGAGTGTCCCGGTCCAATCGGCGGGATCGTCGACGAGATCAGGCCCGCGCAACCACGGCGACAGCGTGTGCCGCCCATCGACGTCGGCGTCCGGACGGAGTCCGAACAGCGTCGTCAGGCTTCCCTGCGCGTCCGCGTCGATCATCAGCGTGCGGTAACCGCGAAGCGCGAGGTACTGCCCGAGGTGGATCGAGGTCGAGGTCTTCGCGACGCCGCCCTTGAAGTTGGCGACGGCGACGACGATCGGACGGTCGGTCGCCGGATCCCGGGTGGGAAGGAGGCCGAGGATTCCCTGGATCCGGTGGACTTCCTCCAGCGTGAATAACCGCCGGCCGGTTGCGACCCGTTCGCCGTCCGGGAGCTTTCCGTCGTCGATGCCGCGCTCGAGCGTCTTCCGCGACACCCCGAGGAGCTCCGCCACTTCCTTCAGGTTCCACTTCCGGAGGATCTTCCGGTTCGCGGGCTCGAGTGCCGCGGCCAGCGCTTCCTTTAAGATGTCCGCTGCCTGGTCCGCGAGTACCTGGATGTCGTCGGCGCTCGCGGGGGGGATCCGGCGGGTCGGATCGAGCTCGGAGCGGGGGAGGGCGGCGTCGTTCGGGTTGGCGGCCATGACTAGTGCGAGGCGGTCCGAGCAGAAATAAGTTGACGCACTATAGTCTTCCTGTCGCACGTTTGACAAGCTGCCATGAGTTTCATGCGACACCGAGCAAATATGCTCGACGATGCTTTCGCTACCCGGCGAGCCGATGGAGCGCGCGATTGGCGTTTGGAAGGACCATTTGGCGAGGCGGCCCGATGACAGTGCCGGTTTCACGCTCACACGACGAGGCAACGATCCGAAGCTTTCGGGACGAACCCGAATTTGCGGCGGAGTACCTGAATGCAATCCTCGAGGACGGCGACGAGGCGGAGCTCCTGCAGGCGTTCAAGCGCATCACGGCCGCGCTCGGCGGAGGCGGGGAGGTCGCGACCGAGGCGGACCTGCATGCGAAGACGCTGTATCGCACCCTCTCACGCGCGGGTAATCCCGAGATGAAGACGCTGGTGGCTGTGCTTAGGACCATGGGGCTGCGGCTGAGCGTGCGGCCGCTCGGAACGTCGGATCGGCGTTCCGTACAGGGCGATTAAAGGAGCACGTCGATGAGTGAAGCACGGGCGGTGCTGGCCGGCGGCTGTTTCTGGGGAGTGCAGGAACTCTTTCGGCGATATCAAGGCGTGATTTCGACGCGCGTCGGCTACACGGGCGGCGACGTACTGAATGCGACGTATCGCCATCACGGCTCGCACGCCGAGGCGACGGAGATCATTTTCGATCCGGCGCGGATCTCGTACCGGCAATTGCTCGAGTACTTCTTCCAGATCCACGATCCGACGACGCGCAACCGCCAGGGCAATGACGTCGGATCGAGCTACCGGTCGGCGATCTTCTACACGAGCGACGAGCAAAAGCACGTGGTGGACGACACGATCGATGACGTGAACGCGTCGGGTCTTTGGCCCGGCAAGGTAGTCACGGAGGTGGCGCCGGCGGGGCCGTTCTGGGAAGCCGAGCCCGAGCACCAGGATTACCTCCTCATGAATCCGGGTGGCTACACGTGTCACTTCATTCGTCCGGGCTGGAAGCTCCCCGTCCGGGCCTCCCGCGCCGGGGTCGGAGGCCGTTTCGACAATCGGCCACTTGGCGAGTAGAATTACGCCAGATGGCGAGGTGAGACATGGAAACCGAAACACTCCTCGGAACGGCACTCTCCGACAATGAGCCGCTCAAGCTCCTCGCGCAGCTGGCGGCCGGATTGCCGGCGACGACGCTTAAGCAGTTCAAGCGGGCGACGCAGCTCGGCGATGCCGACGTGGCGATCATGCTCCAGGTCGGCAGCCGGACGTTGAGCCGCCTCAAAGTCGCGAGGTCGCGCCTGTCGGCGGACCTGAGCGACCGGCTGTACGCGCTCGCCTCTGTCTATGCACTTGCCGAGGACGTATTCGGCGATGCCGCGCAGGCCCGGGCGTGGCTCGCGGAATCCCAGCACGGCCTCGCGGGCAAGCGCCCGCAGGACCTCCTCGCGAGCGAGCTCGGCCGCGCCCAGGTGCGCGGGCTCCTGAAACGCATCGAGCACGGCTTCCTTGCCTGAAGCGCTGGGGACGATTCGTCTCTATCGGCTCCTCAAACGGAAGTACGGCCGGCAGGCGCTCGCCGGGCGCGGCGGACTCGAGGCGGACGGTCGCTGGCACACCGCGGGACGCCCGGTCGTGTATCTCGCGAGTTCCGAGGCGCTCGCAGTGCTTGAAGTCCGCGTGCACCTGGGCTCGATCGTGCCGACGGAGCCGTTCGTGCTGCTGACCATCGAATGGCCGGTGCGGCTCATCGCGGTGTTGCCTCGAAAACAGTGGCCGCGCCACTGGGACGCCGTCCCGTTCGTTCCGGCCACGCGACGCCTCGGGGACCGGTGGCTGGCGGCGGGGAGAGGGGCCGCGCTTCGCGTGCCGTCCGTCCACAGCGGCAGCGACTTCAATGTGCTCTTCAACCCGCTCCATCCCGACGGGAGGCGGGCGCGAATTGTCAGCCGTGAACGGTACGATTTCGATGCCCGGCTGTTCTGAGCCGCCGCGAATTGCGGCGGGCGCTGCGATGCGCGTACGGTGACGCGAAGGCCGTCCTACGGCACGGGGCCCGCACCGGAACCTTACGGGCGGGCACGGACTCTATATGCCGGTCACCGGACGCGGGGAGGTATGAGTGTTGATTCTTACCCGAAAAATCGGCGAGACGATCCGTATCGGTGAGGACGTCGTCGTCGCGGTCCTCGGCGTCAAGGGCAATCAGGTCCGCGTGGGTGTCGACGCTCCGCGAGACGTCGAGGTTCACCGAGAAGAGATCTACGAGCGCATCGCCCGGGAACGTCGCGCGGCGCAAGACGCGGAAGGACAGTAGGCGCCGGATCGCTGCACCCGCGCCTCCCCGCGGCCGCGGCGACCGACTGGATTCTTCGGTCACTGCGGCGCGCGGGGCCGGACAACGAGCCACCCGACCGGGAGAGCTCGTAGCGTGCGAGTCGAGCACGTTTCGTGTGCGAGCGATCGCTCCACGCTGACTATTTCACCCGTGTGTGTACGCGGAGAGTCGGACGTGTAACGGTCCGGCGATCCGCGCCGGCCGGGGAGACGCACGCGGACGTCATGAAATGCCGCGCCGACGCCGCCGACCGAGAAGGGCGGCGGGCCGGGCGGCGAAGAAGGATCGCCCAATCGAGGGGGTGGCGATCCGGGGCGAAAGCGTAGCGCTATCGAATGACGGCGCGATGACCCTCTCGTTGCGAATTGGCGGAGCGGCGCCGGACAGTGCTGCGTGTCGGGCCGCGCACAGCCGTCACACGGGAGCGCTAAGGTTCGTGGATGGTGTCGAGCGCAGCCTACCGCGTCGCGTCCGTCGAACTCGTTGCCCGGCTGTGGAGCGAACTCGAGCGCGTGCCGAGAATCGCTGTCGGCGGGGCCACCGCCGGTGACGCCGACACGGGCGTCCGCCTCGAGATCGTTCGTCTCGAGCTCGCACTCGCGATCGACGCCTGTGATCCTGCGCGCCGGTTCTTCCCGCTCACTCGTGCCCAGCGGCTGGCCGTGCGCGCCGTGCTAAGCGATGTACTCGCCGCGCTCGGCCGCACGACCGACGGGGCTTTGCCCGCGGCGCTCGCCTGGGCCCAAGATCGGCTCCTCGATGCGATCCTCGCGGAGTGTCCCGACGGCGGTGCTCGTGACGGACAGGCGCTCAAGACCGGGTCGTGAGGGGAGCGCGATGGCGGGGGTCCGTAGCGTCATATTCGATCTCGGCGGGGTACTCCTCGACTGGGACCCCGTCAAGATCCTTGCGCGGGTGACCCCGGACGAGGCGCTGCGCTCGCTGCTCCTGGAGCAGCTGTTCCGTCACCCCGACTGGCGGGCGTTCAACCGCGGGGCGCTCAGTGAACCCGAACTGATCGGGAGGGTCGGCGCGCGCACGCGGCGTTCACGGGCGGAGCTCGAGCTCGTGCTCGACGCGGTGCGGGAGTCGCTGACGGCCAAGCCCGCGAGCGTCGCGCTTCTCAATTCACTCGCGCGCCGTGGCGTCCCGCTCTACTGCCTGTCGGACATGCCGGTGTCGGTCTATGCCTATCTGCGCTTTCGCCTTCGGTTCTGGGATGCGTTCGAGGGGATCGTCATCTCGGGAGAGGTGAAGCTGATGAAGCCGGAGCGCGAGGTGTTCGAGCACCTGCTCACGCGATACAAACTCGTGGCGGGCGAGACGGCGTTCGTCGACGACCATCCGCCCAACGTCGAGGGCGCCCGCGCGGTGGGGTTGCACGGAATCCAGTTTCGAAGCGCCGAGCTGTGTGCTGAGGAACTCGACGCGTTTCTGGCAGGCGCCGTGGCCGAGCGGAGCGCGCCGTGACAGCAAGAAAATCCATTTCCGAACTGGTCAGCCTGATCGATGCGCCGCGCGTGTGGGTTCTCAACACGCGCGAGCACGGGACGCTGCGCTACGCGCTGTTGATGGCGGCTTCCTATCGAGGCGAGGGCATTCCGGGCTGCCGGATCGTGACGGCCGACGGCGCGCTGGTCATTGATGATGAGCAGCTCATCGAGCTGCTCCGGGTGACGGGGCTGGGAAGGAAGCCCCCGTAGGCGCCGCGGACGCGCGAGTCGGGAGAACTCGATCAGCCGTTCAGGAGGCAGGCTCGCGCTCGGCGTTCATGCCGGCGCGGTACGGTCCGAAATGGGCCTCCTCGGGGACCAACGGCCGGCCGGCCACGCGCGCGGATCGACGTGTCCTCATGGAGTGTTCCGACTGTCGACACTCATCGTGAGCACGAGGAGGGTGGCTTCCGGATTGCTGACGAGGTCCTCGCACACGGACAGCGCGGAGCGCAGCACCGCCGCGATCCGGTCGGTAGAGGCGTTCCCGACCCGAAGGCAGATCACCTTCGGCGGAGCGCCGCGAACGAGGCTCATGCTGCGGAAGTCATCGTCCTTGGTGACGATCGTATAGCCGTGGACGGCCGCGTGGTCCCAGATCACCGTGTCGGTCGCGCCGCCGAGACCGACCGCGGTGACACTCGAGCTCTCGGGAAACTCCAACGCGAGGATCCGCACCAGCCGTGCGCTCACGTTCTCGTCGAATAGCAGCTTCACGCCGCGGGCGACACGCTAAGCCTGCGTTCGCGCTCGGCGGCGAATGCCAGAACCGCCTTGACGTGTTCGGGTTTCAGCTGCGGAAAGTCGACGACGATCTGGGCCTCGCTCATACCGCCGGCCAGGTAGTCGAGGACATCGGAGACTGTGATGCGCGTCCCGACGATGCAGGGCTTGCCGGAGCGGACCCCGGGGTTGACGGTGATGAATTCCTGCCAGCTCATGGGCCGAGGATAGGCCGGCCCCGGGGCGGGGACAACGCCGGGACGCTCATTTCGAGCTGAGCCCAAAAAGATCGCGGTCGTCGGTACGGGTGAGGGCCTTGTCGAGCCACCGCTTGAGTGTCCGCAGTTCGAACTCCCCGGCCTCGACCTTGGCCAAGAGCACGGCGCCGGCGAGGATCTTGCGGCGCGTGTCGTCCTTTCGGGCTCGAGAGGAGGCCAGGTAGGCGAGGCGGGCGTCGAGGCGTTCCTGCCGGGCCTTGAGTTGTGCCAGGCGGCGCTCGGCCTCGGCGAGCTCCTGGGTGGCGGTGACGTTGGTGGCCATCGGATTCGGGTTCCCTCGATCGACTGACGGCAGCACTTCCCACCACGCTCGCCTCGGCCAGCCCCTCACGGGCTGCGCTCGCGCCCGGCGAAAGACGCCGACGGCTCGCCCACGCCCATTCGGGGCCGTCACCGGGGGATCGGTGACCGCGCCTGGATGCGGTGCGAAGCGCGCCGCGACGAACTCACTTCCACCCTCGTGCCAAACCTCCGCTCGACCGTCGTGGGCGGCGAAGAGCAGCGCGGACCCCTTGCGGTTGACGGTGAGCGAAGCGTAATCTGCCCCCGTCGCGGTAGCAAGGGCGCACATACGAGTTGCTTCGCAACTCTAGGCCCTTCGGGCCGTGCGCCAGGGGGCTCCGCCCCCTGGACCCCAAGATTCGCGTCGGTTGCCGTCGGCACAGGGTGCCGGCGTCCGACGCCGAGAGAGCGGCCCCTGCTACGTCCGGTCGCTGCGCGATCGGCCCGGTCGACGTTGCGAAGAGTGGAGCGAAGAGGGCGGACGATCGCGCGGCGATCGCCGCCCGCCAGACACGACTACGGAGGTTCGTCGTGAGCGAGATAGGAACGTGGAGTGCGTGGACGGGACCGCCGGTGCATCGGCCGGCCGCCGTCGTGATGCCGCGGAAGCGGAGGCGTCCGATCGGCGTTCCGCGACAGACCCAGCTCGAGATTCGGGGGCTTGAGGAGCGACT
>JANXUT010000073.1 GCA_025356075.1 Pseudomonadota bacterium
CGAGTGCTGATCGCGCAGGGCGGCCACTAAAACGACGACGCCCCGGAAGGCGGGGCGTCTGTCGATTGTACGCCTTCGGCATTTTTGGCGCTGGCGCACACTTGGGCCATGAACAAGCAACCCGAGCAATCGAAGCCGGTCAGCCTCAGCCAGAATCACCCGGACTGGGCCGACCCCGCGTGGGGCCAGCAGCTGGCCGACAATCTCAACCGCAACGTCCTGGCGAGCGCAATCAGGCGCGACCCAGGTCCCGATTGGTCGTTCTGGACGATGGGCGAAAAGACGTTCGCAGTCTCGCCGGACCGTCGCGAAGCGCGTCGGCTCGAAGCGGACGGGTACTGGAACATCCACGTGCTCGCCTACGTGCTCGCGAACGCTACCGTCATTCAAGACGAGCGGAAATGACGGATCGGTTCCGCTCTCGGTTCGAGCCGATCGGGCTGACCGCGATTATTTCGGTGCTTGCCGGCTGCGCCGCGTCTCCGACGATCTAGCCGGCGGCGACAAGTCGGTCATATTTCGAGCACGCAGCCTACAAGGGCAGCACGGCGACGATTCGGGACGCGACTCCGGGCGCGACTGAGTACCGCGTCTTCCGTCACAGACGCGCTTATGTGCCGAGGCATGGGCCACCGTTGCTGAATAAGCTTGATGAGAGGGTCGCGAGGACTGCGCCATTCAGCGTCCGACAGTCCGCTTTCAAGGCCGCGGGCAAGAGTGCGAAATCGATGTCGGTCCGTCGTCGAAAACCTTTCCGCGCACGGAAGGGTTTTCCCTCGACCCCCAACACAGGCGTCTGCATCGCCAAGCAATTGCCCGATTCTCGCCTCGACACGACGTTGTGCGCCGAGCATCGGACCATTGAGATCCTTGCCACGTAGATAGGCTTCGAGCGCCGCCTGGGCGAGATCCTGCGGGCGATGGCGGCGAATGGGGAGCGGCAGCGGTCTGGCGACAACCAGCATTCAGGTGGTAGCGCCACGCGACTAGCTGACCTCGGCATCCCGAAAGACCGCGCCTCACGCGCGATGCAGCTGGCTGACGTGCCGCAGGCGGAATTCGACGCCGCGGCCGAGACGGTGGTCTACCGCAAGCCCGCTTACCCGCCCGACGACTACTTGGGAATGCCGGCGGCGCTCCGGCAGTCCTGATCGGCAGGCCGTCGATTCGGCGGCTCGCCGTGTTTCCGTTTCTGTTTCCACTTCAGCCGTAACGAGCCGTATCCAGGCGTATCTCATCCGGTTGCGTGAGCACCCAAGACGCTGATTTCGTTACATCTCGCTACGACTGGTTACGTGATCGGTCGGCCTGCAAATCCGTGTACGCCGGTTCGATTCCGGCCGACGCCTCCATCCACCGGCTGCCTCGTCACCTGACTCGCCAGGCGCTCGGATTCCGCCGGTGCGCCCCACCTGAGTACTCGCCCACGTCCCTCAACAGCGGGCCCCGCTGCAGCGAGGTTCGCCGGAGCCGAAACCCGCGTCACTGCCACGGCGAACGCGCCGCCGCGATTTGCTCCCGCGGTTGGCCCGGGAGCATCCCCTACGCCAACGAGGCGGCCAGGGGCAGGGAGTGTCCCAAGAGGAACCCGGAGCGCGGACTGATAGGGCTGATCCGCAGCACCAAGGCCAACGAGACGCCGGCCAAACGACGAAACGCTGGCGCGCGATACAAGGCCGGCACCCCGCACGGCGGAAAAGTTTGGCGGGCCTGGGCGCCGGATGCGAAGAGCTGCTCGGCCCGGGACAGTAGCCGGACGAGACGCGAGGGGAATCGAAGGATGCAGTTCCAGTGGTGGCTCAACATCGCCGGCCAGGTGGCCAACGCTTGCGTTCGCGCGGTGGACGGTGGAGTTGCGCTTCGTGCAGTGGGACGCGGGGCAGTTGGACTCCGGGCCATTCACCGTTCGGCCGTCGGATTGCCGTTGAAAGTACCGATCGAAATGAGCTAAGTCCGGAGTCGTGCCCTCGCCGCGGCGGCCGGCGGAGCGCCAAGCGGGCAGGGGCGAGCCAGGGGTACGGTTGGGGTATTAGGTCGGCGGCGGCCCGGATTTGGCGAAGACCGCGCGGAAGATGACACGTTCGGGTCAGCGAATCCTCGTCGGGCCCTCGCACGGCTCATCGAGGCTTACCCCGCAGTACGGACAGAAATTGACCCGGGCGCGCGTCCCCCAGTGGAAGGCCATTTCGCCGGCCACGTTCCCGAATCGGACCTTGCACCTCGGACAGCGGATCACGAAGAGATAGGTGACGATCGCGCCGCCGAACAGCAGAAACGCAAAAGGAACGAGCACCAGAGCAGGACCGTGGTCCTCGGCAAAGATGGCGGAGAGCGGCAACACGAGCCAGCCGCAGAACCCGACCGCGAGGATCATTCGGGTCCGGCGCGTCAGGAAGTCGCGAATGGTCATCGGCAGGTATCCTACCTGTCCGAGTTCCCGGCAGCGAGACGCCGGACGATCGCGCATTCAAACGGAGCGCGTGCCCCGCGGGTGTCGCGAACTCAAAGAGCGGACCGCGCCGCGCGGGCGCGGTCCGTCCGAACCTTACTTCCGGTCGTAGACGAGTACGTCGTCGTACTTGACGCCGTCCGCGCGCGTGCCCTTCTGCGCGAACGTCAGCGTCTTGCCGTCCTTCGAGGTCGAGCGCTTGCCCGTTCCGACGGTCACTCCGGCCTTCGCCTGCACGCTCGTGACGGTGAGGTCATCGACGCGGGTGACGGCAACCGTGTCGAAGTCCGGATTGCCGGTCGTGGGCGAGGGCTTGCTGTCGTACTTGAACGTCAGCGTCGCCGTGCTTTCCTTGCCGGCCGCGGTCGTCGTCACGGTGGTGAGCGTAATGCCCTTGTCCGACTCGGTGTAGGTGCGCGTCTGGGCCTTGAGCGCGGGTCCCGGCGAGAATGTCGACTTCGCGACATTGAGCTTCCACGTGCCGACGACAGGATCCGGTGCCGCCGCGAACGCGGTCGCAGCGCCCAGGGCGAGCACGGCGCCGATCGCGATCTTCTTGATGATTGACTGCATAAAAATCCCCTCATGAAAACTGGTGATTGCGCGCCTTCTGACCGAGGTCGCGTTCTCGTGACGCCCACTGCGCGGCGCGCGTCGGAGCATGCGCGCGACTCGGGCGATCCGCAATTGGACTTCCGCCGCGCGCCGCCGAACCGCGTCCGCCGGCGGACGCCGCGAGTCACACGCGCGAGGCGCCAGGCGACCGCCTTGCTTCCGCGGGGGCCCGGGCGCGAGGGGGGGGGCGGGGAAGATGCTCGGGGGCGATGGTCCGGCGCTCTGTGCTCTAACGCGCTTATGATTGCCGGGGCAACGGAGCGGGCACGAGCGATGGATCGCGACGAGTTCACGATAGCGAGTGCGACGGGAGTCGAGGTAAAGCTCGACGTTGCCGGAGCGGGCAGCCGCGCCTATGCGTTCATCATCGACTTCCACATCCGCCTGATCCTCGCCATCGCGTGGTTCGTGGCATTTGCGCTCCTCAGCATCGGCCACGTATTTCCGCCGCCGAAGAGCCACGACACGCCAACGACGTACATCCTTGCGGCGATCCTGCCGGCGCTCGCGATCTACTTCCTCTACCACCCCGTCGCCGAGGTGCTGATGCGGGGCCGCACGCCCGGCAAGCGCACCGCGAAGGTGCGGCTAGTGACGACGAGCGGCGCGACGCCCTCGACCGGAGCGATCCTGATTCGAAATCTGTTCCGGCTGGTCGACTCGCTGCCGGCCCTCTACGTGGTTGGCCTCGCCTGCACGCTCGTGACCGCCCGCAACGTGCGTATCGGCGACCTGGCCGCGGGCACGATGCTGGTGCACGATCGCACCGATGCGCTCGCCGCACTCGTCGCGCTCGGCTCCCTCGCCGGGCAGACGAAGCTCGACACGGCGGCGCTCGAGGTCGCGCGCGACCTGCTCGAGCGCTGGCGCACGCTCGAGGACTCGCACCGGGCGATGCTGGCACGGGCGCTGCTCCGGCGAATCGACCCGGGCGCGGATCGCCTCTCGCTCGAGATGACCGACGCCCCGGATCTGCGCGCCCGGATCGAGTCGATCCTGCGCGGCGAGGCGGCCCAGTGAGCGAGGCGAGCGGTACCCGCGGCTGGCTCGCGGCCCGCGCGCCGGTGTGGCGCACGCTCGGGCAGATCGCGGCCAAGACCAGGCGCAGCCGCAACCTCTCGGTCGAGGGCGCCCAGGAGCTGCTCGACGGCTACCGCAGCCTCGCGCGCGACCTCGCAACCGCCCGTCGCACGCTCGGCGGCAGCGTCGTCACCAACGCGCTCGAGGGTGTGTACGGGTCCTTCCACGCGCTCATCGACCGCCCGCCACGAAACTCCGGGGCGGCGGTGCTGCGCCTTTTGCGCACCGAAGCCCCCGCCGTGATGCGATCGCTCAGCGCACCGCTGCTCGGAGTCACGGCGCTGTTCGTGTTGAGCGCCTGCGCCGGCTGGTGGCTCATCGCAACGTTCCCCGAACTCGTCGGGCTCATCGCCAGCGAGGAAATGGTCACCAAGGTTGAGCACGGCGAGCTGTGGACCGACGGGCTCCTCAACATCACGCCGTCCTCGGTGCTGTCGATCCGGATCTTCTCGAACAACATCGCGGTGTCGATCGCGGCCGTCTGCTTCGGGATCTTCTACGGTCTCGGCACCTTCTACCTGATCGCACTCAACGGCCTGATGCTCGGCGCCGCCTTCGCCTTCACTCACCAGTACGGCATGGCCGGCGCGCTGTTCAAGTTCGTCGTCGCGCACGGGACGGTCGAGCTGTCGGTGATCTGCATCGCCGGCGCCGCAGGACTGTCACTCGGCGAATCGCTCGCGCGCCCGAAGCTCGCGAGCCGCCTCGAGAGCTTCCAGCAGCGCGTCGCGCAGCTGGCGAAGCTCTTGCCGCTCCTGGGCGCGCTCCTCATCGTCTGCGGCCTCATCGAGGGCTACGTTTCGCCGGACCCGAGTTTTCCGCTCGCCAGCCGCCTCGTCATCGGCGCGTGCTACTTCCTCGTCATGCTCGCCGCGCTCAGCGGTCGGCTGTTCGGCGCCGGCCGCGCGGCCTGATCAGACACGCCGTTCGCGCCGAAAGCGCGCGTAGGCTTCGAACACCTCCGCCTCGAGCTGCTCAGGCCGCGCCACGAGCGCGACGACGCCAAGTGCGCCGAGCGCGCCAATGCTGCGCGCCTGGCGCTGGCGGCTTTCCTCCACGGCGAGTCCCCGGTACGGATCCAGCCAGTCCCGGGTCGGGACGCGCGCGAAGGCGTCGAGCGCCTCGCTCTTGAGCCCAACGACGAGCGGCAGGTGCATCGGACGGAGCAACCGCACGGCGCCCAGCAGTTGACTTCCCGTTGCGGCATCGTCGATTTCGGTCAGCAGGATCACGAGGCACCGGCGTCGCACGAGCGAGCGGATGCGGGCGGCGGCGTGCATGGGATTCGAATCAGTCGGCTGCGTCTCAAGCGAGCTCAGCAGCGCCCGGATGCGACGCACGGCCGTCATGCCGCGCCCCGGCGGCAGCGCCGCGAGCGGCCGGTCGCCGTAGATCACGAGGCCAACCCGATCGTCGAGGGCGGTCGCACGCTCGGCGAGCCGCGCGGTCAAATTGACGTAGTGACCGAGCCGGTCGAGGTCGCCGCACCAGATCGAGCTGCTGCGGCCGACGTCGATGCCAACCACGATTTCGAGGTGCTGGTCCTCCGAGAAATCGCGGGCGATCAGGCGGCGGACACGCGCGGATGCCTTCCAATCGATAGAGCGCAGCGCATCGCCGGCAGCGTACGGGCGCAGCTGCAGCACCTCCCCGCCGGAGCCGCGCCGCTGGCTCGCGCGTTCACCGATCCGCTCGGCGCCGCGCAGTCCCGCCGCATCGCCGAGGAGGTCGGGCTCGACGGCGATCGCGGCAGGGTCCGACAACGACTGACGCCACCAGGCGAGCTTGAGAGGACCGGCGATGCGCGCGCGCATCGGCGGCCAAACGCGCGGGCCGAGGCGTCGCGCCACAGCCCGCAGCGGCAGCCGAATCCGTTGCTCCGGCTCAAGACCGCCCCGCGCGAGCTCGCGCCGGCACGCGACGCCTGCCGGGGCATCCGGCGCCAGTTCGAACTCGAGGCTGCGACTTCCCGATTGTGCGACCTCGAGCACCACCTCGACCGGTCGCGCGAGGCGCCAGCGCGAGGGCGCGCGAACCGCGAGAGTCACCCGGGCCCGCCGCGCGAGCAGCGCATCGTAGGCGAGGGCGAGCAGCAGCAGCCCCGCGGGCAGGCACCAGAAGCGCTCGGCACCGGCTATTCCCGACCATTCGCCGACGATCGCGCTGAGCGCCGTCAGCACGATCGCGAACAGGGCGTTGCGGCGCAGGCTCATCGCGGCGACCGCGCTCAGCGCGGCGCGGGGACCTGTTCGATCAGCGAGGCGACCACGTCCTGCTCGTTGATGCCGCCGAGCAGCGCATCGGGCGCGAGCACCAGCCGGTGCGGCACTATCATGCCGATCACCGCCTTCACATCGTCAGGCGTGGCGAATTCGGCGCCGTTGAGTCCGGCGACGATGCGGGCGGCGCGCAATACCGCGAGCGCGCCACGGGTCGAAAGGCCGAGGCTGAGCTGCGGGTGCTCGCGCGAAGCCGTCGCGATCGCGAGCACGTAGCGCAGCAGCTCCTCGGACAAGTGGACCCGCTCGGCCGCCGCCCGCGCATCGCGCAGCGACTCGGCGGGCAGCGGCGGCGCCTCGGGCGCTACGGCGTGCGCGTGCACGCGGCTGTAGCGCTCAAGCACCGTCACCTCGTCATCGGCCAGCGGGTACTTGAGGTCGATGCGCAGCATGAACCGATCGAGCTGCGATTCGGGTAGCGGGTAGGTGCCCTCGAAATCGCGCGGGTTCTGCGTCGCAATGACCAGGAACCCGGGCGGCAGCGGGTACGCTTCGTTGTCGACGGAAACCTGTCGCTCCTCCATCGCCTCGAGCAGCGCCGACTGCGTCTTTGGCCCGGCGCGGTTGATCTCATCGAACAGCAGCACATCGGCGAACAGCGGGCCCTGCCGGAACACGAACTCGCCGCGGGAGCTGTCGAACATGTGCACGCCGATGATGTCGGATGGCATCAGGTCGGCCGTTCCCTGCACGCGCTTGAAGCGCCCGCCGAGTGCGGCGGCGAGCGACTTGCTGAGCAGCGTCTTGCCGAGCCCGGGAACGCCTTGCACCAGCACATGGCCGCGTGCGACCACCGCCGTCGTGAGCGCCCGGACGATCGGTTTCATGCCGAATACGGTTTCGCCGATCGTGGCCTGGAGGCGCGCTTCCAGGTCCTGGAGTGCAGTGGTCATGCGAGGTGTCCTGACAGGTTCGACAAAAGGGTCTGGAGACGGACGAGGTCGATCGAGCGCCCGGCCGAGGCGCGCGCATGGACGGCCTTGAGCTCATCGAGTTGCGCGCGCGGGATGCGCGCCTGCGCCTCGAGCCACTCCCACACGGGGCGGCCATCCTCGCGCAGCGAGCGGCGGCGGCGGATCGAATTGAAGAAATGCTCGATCAGCCGCACCCCGGCCGTCGGCGCCGCGATCGCCCCGGCGTAGAAGCGGGCGGTCATCCGCAGCATCGCCGCATCGTCGATCGGCGCGCGCGCGGCCGGCGCCTGGCGCAGGTGCGGTGTGCCGACGACGAAGGCGAACCATACGAGCACGATCCACCACAATGCGTGGTGCAGCCGCGGGTCGGCGAAGAAAGCCTGCGGGTCGTAGTAGTCAACAACACCCTGATGGGCGTCATCGAGGATGACTCTGCCCTGCGGGCCGAGCGTCTGCGCGAGAATGTTTCCAAGCCAGCGGGCGTTGCCGGCGACTCCGATCCGCTCGTTGGAAAGAGGCGTCGCAAATCCACTCACCATCACGCGGCCCTTGCCGAGGGTCGTCAGCCAGACGGCCGCATCGCCCGTGTCGCGACGACGCGCGAGCTCGAGCACCGGCGCGCCGGTCGTTGAGGTGGCCTGCCAGCGCGACGCCGGCAGGTCGCTGCGGGCGCTGACTGACTCGACGCCCGTGAAGAACGGGTGCGGACCGAGCACCGTCGTGATCGGCTCGAGCGCGACGACGGGCTCGGCCAGTGCCGCGTCGAGGAAGCCACTCACCTTGTCCGGATCGTCCGATTTCTTGGGCTCGACCACGGTGAACTTGAGCCGCGCGAGCCGCTCGACCTGCTGGTGGAGGTCGGAGGAGTAGGCGAGCGCGGACCACTTCGGCGTGTCATCGAGCGCCGCCATGACGAGGAGCGTGTTGCCGCGCCCGACCCACTCGGCCAGCGCTTCTTGCTCGGCCCGGCGCACCGGCGCCCGGTGCGGCATCGTCGTGATCAGGACATCCCCACCGGCCGGGCCCGGGGCCGCCGCCGGGGTCGGGCGCCTTTCCGTCCCCGCTGCCGGCGTCGCCGCCGCGACCGCGGGGTTCATCTGCGCGGAGTAGCGGTGGTGCCAGTGAACGACCGGAACCTTCTCGGCGAGGAGCCACCGATCGAGCGCGAGGTACCCCGCGCCACCGCGGTCGGTGCTGATCGGTAGCGAGGGCGTCTCGCCCGAGCCGCCCACCTTCGGAAACAACAGCGCCCAGAAGAGCAGGAGCGCGGCGAGCGCGAGACCGGCCGAAACGAGCCATTCCTTCACGCGTTTGGCCGCCCCGCGGCTGCCAGCGCACCGATCAGCGCCTCGCCGTCAACGAGCGCCGCCTGCACCCGTCCGGCGGCGATGGGACTCGGCGAGAAGAGCTGCTCCTCGGCAACTCCGGCGAGGCGCGCAAAGCGCTCGCGGTCGGAAGGATCGGCGAAGGGCGACTCGGCGCTGAGCTCGCGGTGCGTACGGTCGCGCACCGCGCCCACGCGGCCGCTCTCGCTCAGGCGCTGCACGAGGAGGTCGAACATGAGTGCCGCTCGCCGGTGCAGCGGCGCCGCGGCAATCTCCTCGAGCGACCGCCGCTCGCGCCGCACGGTCTCGCCGGCCCTGCGCCGGCGTGTCGCCGAGGTACTCGGGCCGAACACGCCGCTCGCCCGCATCTCGTTGACGAGGATGCCGATCGCAAGCGCGATGATCAGCCCCGCCAGCGTGTAGAACACGGTTTGGGCGACGACCTCAGAGAGCCTCCACCCCTCGAGCCACTTGCGTAGCCACTGGCTGCCGGGCTGGGACTTGTCAGGTCCCACGAGGCTGCGCAGCCACGCCTTGAGCCGGTCCCACCACGACTGCGGCGGGCGCTCGGCCACGAGGGTCGGCAGGATCCGGTCGAGCGATGCGCGCCCGGGCGGCGCGCGCGTAGCGGCGGGATTGGCGCTTGCGAGGGCGAGGGCGGGCAGGATCGTTTCCCGGGTCAGCTCATCGCGCGCGCTTTGCGGCAGCAACGGCCCGACGCCGAGTGCCTCGAGCGCGCCGGTGAGGCCCGGGCATTGGTTCTCAAGATCAGCGAGGCCGACCACCTCCTCGTCATCGGCCGGCGCGGCCTTCCGGCAGCTTTCGATCAGATCGCGAGGAGCTGCTGCAGCCGCGGATACGACCGCGAGCGCCGCCAGCATGCCGAGGACCGCGGCCCGCACCGGTCAGACCTACGTTAGATTGCCGACTCGCGCCGCCAGGTCGCCACCTTCGCGTCGCAGCTGCAGATCGAAATAGATCGAGACGAGCGCGGCCGGCGAGGCCGCCGCCATGAACACGTGCAGGAAGCCCTGCACCGCCTGCGTGACGATGACCAGCGTCGTGCGATCGGCGCGGGCGAGGCCCATCACGATGCCGATGACGAACGAGCCGACCATCGAGAGGACGACGAGCAGGATACCGACGACCGTCAGGGTCGAGATCCCGCGCCACCAGTTGCCCTTGCTCAGGTGCCAGCTGCGGCCGATCGCATCGAGCGCCGAGCCGCGCTCGTCCATCAGCGACGCGCCCCAGTACATCCAGCGACCCGCGAGGATGAGGCCGGGAATGATCAGCAACGCGAATCCGATCATTAATGCGACGAGGCTGATCAGCGTGCCGAGCAGCGCCGTCGGAAACACCCGCACGGACGCTCCCAGCGTCTCGCCGACGGTCGGCGATTCGCCTCGCGATGTGCGGATGAGCGCCCCGACGATGGCGAAGCTGCTCCAGACGGAGACTACGATGAGCGCGCCGTAGCCGATCCACACCGTCGGGGAGGCGAAGATCGCGAGCACCTCACCGGGCGTCGGCCGCGCGCCGGCCTCGAGCAGCCGCAGCTGCATCCACCCGCCCGAGAAAGCGATCAGCACTGCGCCGATGATCGCGGGCACGAGGCAGGCGCGAAAGGACGCCATGTAGAGCTTTATCGCATCGTCGATCACGCCGCCGATCGAGCGCGGTGCGGTTGGTCGGGTGTACATCGAGCCTCCCCGGGGACTTCCGTACGATTTGTAATTCTGGTTCGCCGGGTGGCGCCGCCCCATCCTTGATCCGGCACGCCTCACGTTAGCACAGGCCCGAGTCCGTTCCGGGTTGGGCCGGCGGCAGCGGCGCGCGCGTTCTGCGTGGGATGGTGCCCCGGGCCGGACTCGAACCGGCACGGCCTCGCGGCCTGCGGATTTTCCTACCTCTACGGCTTGCGCCGCCGCGCGATGCGCGTTCGGGGTCTGGAGTGCGCCACGACCGTGGCAGCTCCTCGCGAGCTGCGGTAGGTCCCCGCCGTCCACTCTCTACACCTTCACCCGTTCATCGGTCCGGGTGCTTGGCTCGGCGTTGCCTCGGGTCGCACCCGGGGGTTCACCGACTTTGACGGGATCCGGTCCGGTCGTTTCCGAACCGGCCGCTCAAATTGCTTAAGTCCGCTGCGTCTACCAGGTTTCGCCACCGGGGCACGCGGCGAGTCTACATGGTGTCCCGGCCGGAGAGGCGGGCACCGGCGCGGCGGACGGGGAGGCCTCGTATGAACTGGGCGCCCGAGGGCAGCGGGCGGCACGATCCGCCACCGCCCGGCGACCAGAGGCGCGAACGACGTGAGTCCGATGAACTGGCTGGCGAGAGTGAACCTTGCAATCGGCGCGGTATTCGCCGTCGGCGCACCGAGGGCCGCGCGCGTCTGCGCGTCGATCCGGCGCAGCCACGCACGCACGGCGGCGTTCGCCGCCGTCGGTCGCAGGATGGACGGGCGATCGCCGTGCGCGCGTACACGGCCTCCCAAGATCGTGCCGCTGCGGCGCGCCCGGATGCACAGCGAGTTCCTGCCGCCGAGCGTGCCCTCCTACGCGGCGACGCAGAACTTCCCGAGGCTCCGGGAGAACCATCCCGACTAAACGACCCAAGGAAGCGATCCTGAACCCAACCCATCCGCGCGATCGCGCGGCGGACTGGGAGGGCGACCTGATCGAGCGCTTCAGGAACGAGAGCGTGCTCGGCGAGCTGAGCGGCGAGCGCGACGCGCCGAGCGGCCGCTCGCGCAACCGCCGGCGCACGAGCGTCGAGTATTTACCGAGCTCGCAGCACGGGCTCGATGCAGTCCCGCCACCGCTCGAACCGCACTACCGCGCGCGCTGCGAGCGGCTCGCATCGCTCCTCGCGCCGGCGCACCCCGGGCCGCCGGTCGCCTTCGATCCTGAGTTCCTGAAGCGCAGCAAGCGCGAGCTTGCGACCTACATCGGACCGTCGCCCGGCGCCTCGTCCATCGCGCCGTCGGCGTGGCCGATGGACCCTACGGCCGCAGCGCACGTCTCGAAGGTGGACTCGAGGAGGCGCGCGACCGCGAGGCGTTTGCCTCCGCCTGCCGGCGGCGCGCGAGCCCGAACCGGTGAGGGTCGCGCCCGGCAGGCCGCCTGCCGGATTCATGTGAAATATCAGTAACTTTACGTATGCAACTGTTTAGTAACGTGTTTATAGTCGCATCCGAGGCGTCGTCCTGGCTCAAGCCTGTCGTCCGAACGCGCCTCGGTACCTCGCCCTCGCGGGGGAGGCGCACAATCGAGCCGACCCGGGCACGAGACCGCCGCGCCGCGGCCGCTCGTGGCGGCTGAGCGCCCGGCGAGATCCGATGCTCCGGGCACGCACGAGGGGGCAGCATGCGAACGATCGAACAGATCCTCAAAGAGAAGGGATCGGAGCTCTATCGAGTCGGCCCGGACGAGCCGGTGCTCGAGGCGATCCGCATCATGGCGGACAAGCACGTCGGCGCACTCCTCGTCATGCAGGGCGATGCGCTCGCCGGCATCCTCTCCGAGCGCGACTACGCGCGGAAGGTCGTGCTCATGGGCCGCTCATCCGCCGACACGCCCGTTGCGCAGATCATGTCGAGCCCCGTCACGACCGTCACGCGCGCGAATTCCGTCAACGAATGCCTCGAGCTCATGACCGACCGGCGCATCCGCCACCTGCCGGTGGTCGAGAACGGGCGGGTGCTCGGCATGCTCTCGATCGGCGACCTCGTGAAGGCCGTCATCGACGACCAGCGCCACCACATCGAGGAGCTCGAGCGGTTCATCCGCACCTGAGCGTCCCGGGGCTAGCTGCTATAGTCCGGCCACTCTTTTCAAGGGTTTAACCGTGCCGGAGACCCCCGCGGCCCTGCTCGAAGCCGAGAACCTGCAACTGTGGCGCGGCACCCGGCACGTCCTCCGGGGCCTCAGCTTTCACGTCGCCGCCGGCGAGTCGATCCACGTGCGGGGCCCGAACGGCGCCGGCAAGACCTCGCTGCTGCGCACGCTCGCGGGGTTCCTCTGGCCGGAGGAGGGGCGCCTCCTCTGGAACGGCGCGGACGTGAGCCAGGATCGCGACGGCTTCGCCGCGGACCTCGCCTACCTCGGCCACGAGAACGCACTCAAAGCCGACTTCACGCCGCTCGAGAACCTGCGCTACGCGACGGGGCTCAGGCACCCACCGACGGCCGGCACGTTCGAGTCGGTGCTCGCCAGGCTCGGCATCGGCGCCCAGCAGGACCTGCCGGCACGCGTCCTCTCCGCCGGCCAGCGACGGCGAGTCGCGCTCGCGCGAGTCGTGCTCGCCAGGGCGCGGCTCTGGCTCCTCGATGAGCCGTTCACGAACCTCGACGTCCTCGGCGTCGAGGCGCTCTCCGGCGTCATCGCCCAGCACGTCGCCGCCGGCGGCATCGCGATCCTGACCGCACACGCCGACCTTGAACTCCCGGGCATTTCGCCCCGGCGCCTCGAGCTCACATGAGCACGCTCGGTACCGGACTTGGCCGTGCCGCCTGGCTCGTCTTCGAGCGTGACGTGCGTCTCGCTTTCAGGCGCTGGGAACAGGTCACGCACCCGGTCGTGTTCTTCGTGATGATCGCGACCCTGTTTCCGCTCGCCCTGAGCCCTGAAACGTCGCTACTAAGGGACATAGCGCCCGGTGTCGTGTGGGTGGCGGCGCTGCTATCCTCGCTGCTGGCGCTCGAAACGCTGCTCAGGGCCGACCTCGAGGACGGCACGCTCGAGCAGTTGACGCTGTCGGGCCAGCCGCTCGGCTGGCTGCTGTTCGCCAAGACGCTGGCGCACTGGGTGTTGAGCGGCCTGCCGCTCGTACTCGCGGCGCCGCTGGTCGCGACCGCGCTCGCAGCGCCCGGCGATGCGGTCGGCGTCTTGATGCTCGCGCTCTTCCTCGGCACGGGCGTCTTGAGCTTCATCGGCGCCGTGGGCGCGGCGCTCACGCTCGGCACCCGTCGCGGCAGCGTGCTCTTGTCGCTGCTGGTGCTGCCGCTCGCGATGCCGGTGCTGATTTTCGGGGCGCGCGCGACGGACCTTGCGATGCGCGGCGAGCCCGCCGGGGGCGCGCTCATGCTGCTCGGCGCGATGCTCGCCTTGAGCGTGACGCTGGCGCCGATTGCCGCCTCGACCGCGGTGCGGATCAGTCTGGAGTAGGGAACGTTGGCGACCTGGACCTGGTTTCACAAGCTGGCCTCTCCGCCGTACCTGTACCGGACGGCGGGCCGGCTGCTGCCGTGGCTCGCGATCCCGGCCATCGTGCTGACCCTCGCGGGGGCCTACGGTGGACTCGTGCGGGCGCCCGCCGACTACCAGCAGGGAGAGGCGTTCCGGATCATCTACGTGCACGCGCCCTCCGCGTGGCTCTCGCTGATGGCCTACACCGTCATGGCGGCCGCCGCGGCGGTCGGGCTCATCTGGCGCATGAAGCTCGCCCACGCGCTCGCCGCAGCGACCGCGCCGATCGGCGCCTCGTTCACGCTCCTGTGCCTCGCGACCGGCTCGCTGTGGGGCCGGCCGATGTGGGGCACGTGGTGGGTGTGGGATGCGCGGCTCACCTCGCAGCTGATCCTTTTCTTCCTCTACCTCGGCTACATGGCGCTGCACTCGGCCTACGACGACACGCAGCGCGCCGACCGCGCCGCGGGGCTCCTTGCCGTGGTCGGCATCGTGAACGTGCCGATCATCCATTTCTCGGTGTATTGGTGGAACACGCTGCACCAGGGCTCGACGGTGCTGCGCGCCGACGGGCCGGCGATGCCGCCCTCGATGCTGGTTCCGCTGCTCGTGTCCTTTGCCGGCTACACGCTCGGCTACGCGGCGCTCGCCTGCGTGCGCCTCCGGGCCGAGGTGCTCGGCCGCGAACGGAACGCCTCCTGGCTGCAGGAACTCGGCCGTGGCTGATGAGTCTGTAGGAGCGTGAACGTGGAACATTTTCTCGCGATGGGTGGCTATGGCCGGTTCGTCTGGCCCTCGTACGCCCTCGCGCTCGCGGTGTTCGCCTGGAACATCGTGGCGGCGAGGCGGAGCTTCACGAGCGCGCGCGAGCGCGCGCTACGCACGGCGGCGGCGAACCGCGCCGCGCCCACGGAGCCCAAGACGTGACCCCGCGGCGCAAGCGGATGCTCGCGGTCGGCGGTGTGCTGCTCGGCGTTGGCGCCGCGGCCGCGCTCGCGTTCAAGGCCTTCGACAAGAACCTCCTGTACTTCTACGACCCCTCGCAGGTCGCCGCCGGGGTGGCCCCCGTCGGCAAGACCTTCCGGGTCGGCGGCATGGTCACCAAGGGCAGCGTGCAGCGCGCGCCGGGCAGCCTCGAGGTCCGCTTCGTGCTGACCGACTATGCGCACACCGTGACGGTGTCGTACACGGGGCTCCTGCCGGATCTTTTTCGCGAAGGGCAGGGCGTCATCGCGCACGGCCAGCTGCACGATGGGCTCTTCGTCGCCGACGAGGTGCTCGCCAAACACGACGAGAAGTACATGCCACCCGAAGTCGCCAAGTCGCTCAAGCACGCGACGCCGCCGGAGGACCGCACGTGATTCCGGAACTCGGTACCTTCGCATTGATCCTCGCGCTCCTCCTTGCGATCGCGCAGTCGTTCTTTGGCCTCGTCGGCGCGCACCTCAACCGCCAGTCGTGGATGGCCGCGGTTACGCCGACGGTCGCGGGCGTATGGGTGTTCATCGCGCTCGCGTTCGGGCTCCTGACCTCGTCGTTCATCGTCAACGACTTCACCGTGCTCTATGTCGCGACGAACTCGAACTCGGCGCTGCCGCTCATGTACCGCATCGCCGCGGTGTGGGGCGCGCACGAGGGCTCGCTGCTCCTCTGGGTCATGATCCTCGCGACCTGGGCGCTGCTCGTTGCAGGCTTCTCGAAGAGCCTGCCCGTCGCCTTTCGCGCGCGCGTGCTCGGCGTCCTCGGCCTTGTCGGCGTCGGCTTCATCGGCTTCACGCTCTTCACCTCGAGCCCGTTCGCGAGGCTCATCCCGGCCGCCCAGGACGGCGCGGACCTTAACCCGCTGCTGCAGGATCCGGCGCTCGCGATTCACCCGCCGATGCTCTACATGGGCTACGTCGGGACCGCCGTCGCCTTCGCTTTCGCGGTCGCGGCGATGCTGTCGGGAAAGCTCGATGCGAGCTGGGCGCGCTGGACGCGCCCGTGGACGGTGGCGGCGTGGATGTGCCTCACCTGCGGCATCGCACTCGGCAGCTGGTGGGCCTACTACGTGCTCGGCTGGGGCGGCTGGTGGTTCTGGGACCCGGTCGAGAACGCCTCGTTCATGCCGTGGCTGACGACAACCGCGCTCATCCATTCGCTCGCCGTCACCGAGAAGCGCGGGCTGTTCAAGAGCTGGACGCTGCTCCTGGCGATCTTCGCGTTCAGCTTGAGCCTCCTCGGCACCTTCCTCGTGCGCTCCGGGGTCCTCGTCTCGGTGCATTCCTTCGCGTCCGACCCCTCGCGCGGCATGTTCATCCTCGGGCTCCTGCTCTTCTTCATCGTGGGCTCGCTCACGCTCTATGCGATCCGCGCGCCGAGCTTGAAGTCGGAGGGCGGCTTCGCGATCGTCTCGCGCGAATCCTTCCTCCTCCTCAACAACGCGCTCCTCGTCGCGGCGGCGGGCCTCATCCTCGCGGGCGAGCTCTGGCCGCTGCTGATGGACGCCTTCGACCTCGGCAAGATCTCGGTGGGCCCGCCGTACTTCAACCTCGTGTTCCTGGTTCCGGCGCTGCCGCTCGTGATGCTGCTCGGCGTCGGCATGCACGCGAGCTGGAAGCGCGCGCTGCTCGAGACGCGCCGCAAGCAGCTCCTGATTGCGGCGGGCGGTGCGATCGTTGTCGCGCTCGTGCTCCTTGGCATCTACCGGAGCATCGGCGCGCCGCTGACGGTCGTCGGCTTCGCCGCCGGGTTCTTCGTGATGGCCTCGGCGCTCATCGAGCCCGTCAGCCGCTGGCGCAGCGGCCAGTCGATGCCGCGCGCGGCGCTCGGCATGGCGATCGCGCACTTCGGCGTCGGGCTCTTCGTCATCGGCGTGACCGGGGTGGTCTCCTACAAGGTCGAGAAGGACGTGAGCCTCGCGCCCGGCGAGTCGACCGCGATCGCCGGCTACGAATTCAAGTATCTCGGCGCGAAGCCGGTCACCGGTCCCAACTACGAGGCGATCGAGGCGCGCGTGCTGGTGACCCGGGGCGGCAAGCCCGTCGTCGACCTGCCGACCCAAAAACGTGTCTACCGCGTGCAGCGAAATCCCATGACCCACGCCGGCATCGATGTCGCGTGGAACCGCGACCTGTTCGTCGCGCTCGGCGATGATCTTGGCCAGGGCAAGTGGAGCATGCGGGTGCAGTACAAGCCGCTCGTGCGCTACATCTGGCTCGGCGCGCTCATCGCCGCGATCGGCGGGCTCGTCGCGATCCTCGACCGCCGCTACCGCAGCGTCAGGGTCACCGAGTCGCCGGCGCTGAAGCCCGGCGCCGCCGGCGAGACGGCTTAAATCCCGTGTGGCGCTATTTCGTGCCGGCGGCGGCTTTCGTCGCGCTCGGCGGCGTGCTTGCCTTTGCGCTCGTGCGCATAGGTTCCGGCCACCTCGACGTGCACGAGATCAAGTCGCCGCTGCTGGGCAAGGCCGCACCTGCCTTCGCGCTGCCCTCGGTCGCGGACCCTGCGAAGCGCGTCGACTCGCGCAACCTCGCCGGTCACGCCTACCTCCTCAACGTCTGGGGCACCTGGTGTGCGGCCTGCGAGGAGGAGCACCCGGCGCTCATCTCGATCGCGCAGAGCGGGGGAGTGCCGCTCATCGGCATCGACTGGCGTGACAACCGCGAGGAAGCGGTCCGCTACCTCGCGCAACGCGGCAATCCCTACCAGGAAGTAGGCTCGGACGAGGACGGCCGGGCCGCGATCGAGTGGGGCGTCTACGGGGCGCCCGAGACGTTCCTGGTCGCGGCGAACGGGCGGGTGCTCGTGAAGCACATAGGTCCCCTGACGGGCGATGTCTGGAAGCAGAAATTCGTGCCGCTGCTTGCGGCCGCGGGCGGCAAATGATGCGTGGCTTCATCCTCGTCCTCCTCGCGACCTTGAGCCTCGCCGCCCAGGCGATCGACACCGAGGCCGCCTTCACCGACCCCACGCTCCAGGCGCGCTACGACCACCTGATCCACGAGCTGAGGTGCGTGCAGTGCCAGAACCAGTCGATCGCCGACTCGCCGGTCGGCCTTGCCTCGGACCTCAGGCGCGAGGTGAAGGAACTCATCGGTCGCGGCAGCACGGATGTCGAGATCGAACGCTTCATGACGGACCGCTACGGCGACTTCGTGCTGTACGACCCGCCGCTGACGCCGCGCACGTACCTCCTGTGGGGGGCGCCGGTGCTCCTGCTGATGCTCACGCTCGGCATCGCGGCGCGCGTCATCGTGAGGCGCTCGAAAGCACCGCTTGAGTCCGAGCCCGAGGATCCGGCGTGACGCTCTTCATCGCACTCGCCTCGCTCATGCTTGCCCTCGCGCTCGCGCTCGTCGGCTGGCCGCTCTGGCGCGCCCGGAACCAGGAGGGGCGCAGCGCACTCATCATCGTCCTCGCCCTCGTCGTCGTGCTGCCGGTCGGCTCGACGCTCATGTACCGCTCGCTCAGCACCTGGAACTGGGACCCGAAGCGGATGTCCGAGGCCTATGCGGGCCACCAGTCCATCGAGGACATGGTCGCCAAGCTCGAGGAGCGCCTCCGGAAGCAGCCCGAGGACGTCGACAGCTGGCTCATGCTCGGCCGCACGCGCTTCGTGCTGAACAACTACCCCGGTGCCGTCGATGCGTTCTCGAGTGCCTACCAAGTTTCCAAGGGGCAGAACGTCGATGCGGTCGTGGGCTACGGCGAGACGCTCGCGATCGTCGACTCCTCGACGCTCGCGGGCAAGGCCGGCGAGCTGTTCGAGGCCGCGCTCAAGCTCGACCCCAATAACCTGAAGGCGCTCTTCTACGGCGGCTCGGCGGCGGCGGCCAGCGGGAAACCCGCGCTCGCGCGCGAGCGCTGGGCGAAGCTCCTCGGCTATCCGCTGCCGGATGAGGTTCGCGCGATGCTCGCCGTCAGGATCGGCCAGCTCGACCAGGAACTTGGCCGGCCCGTCGACCCCGCGATCGCGAAGCTCGCCGCCTTGCCCGCCGCGATGCCGGCCGCGCCGGCCGCAACGGCGGCACCGGCCGCGAGCGCGAATGCAGGTCCCGCGGCCTCGAGCGGCCCGGGTACCGTCAGCGTCCACGTAAGCGTGAGCCCCGCGCTTGCCGCCAAGGTCGCCGCCGGCACGCCGCTGTTCGTGCTCGCGCGCGATCCCGGCCAGCCGGGACCGCCCTTTGCCGCGAAGCGCTTCACCGCCGTCGCGCTCCCGCTCGACATCACGCTCACCGAAAATGACGCGATGATGCCGGGCCGCACGATCAAGGATGCGCACCAGCTCGTCATCGTCGCGCGATTCTCCTCGTCCGGCCGGCCACAAGCCTCGAGCGGCGATGTGTACGGCGAAGTGGCCTACGACCTTGCCAAGGGAGCGCGGACCGAGCTCGTCATCGACAAGCAGGTGCCGTGAGCGGGAGCGGCGCGGCGGCGATCGCCCCATCGCACGCGCCGCCGCCGCTGACCGCAGCCGAGTGGCGGCGGGCGGCGCTCTCCTGCGGCTACTTCGCGCTGCTGCTCGCGAGCTACTACACGATCCGCCCGCTGCGCGACGCCTTCGGCGCCGGCAGCGGAGCCGCCACGATCAAGTTCCTCGCGAGCGCGGTATTCCTCGTGATGCTCGCGATCGTGCCGGTGTTCGGCTGGCTCGTGGCGCGCGTGCCCCGCGCGAAGCTCCTGCCGCTCACCTACGCGTTCTTCGTCACGAACCTGGTCGCGTTCGCGGTCGCCTTCCACCTCGACCCCGAGAACCCCTGGACCGGGCGGCTCTTCTACGTGTGGGCGACGGTCTTCAACCTGTTCGTCGTCTCGGTGTTCTGGAGCTTCATGGCCGAGATCTGGCGCGAGTCCGAAGGGCGGCGCCTCTTTGGCGTGATCGCCGCGGGCGGGAGTCTCGGCGGCCTCGCGGGTCCCTTGTTGACGCGGGCGCTCGTGGGGTCGGTCGGCACGAGCGGTGTCGCGCTCATCGCCGCGGCGCTGCTTGCCGCAACGATCCTCGCCATCGTCCTCCTCGGCCGCGGCGCGGCTGCGCCTGCAGCCGGCAGCGCCCCGCTCGATGAACCGGTGGGGGGCGCGATCCTCGCCGGGCTCTCGCGCCTCGTACGAACGCCGTTCCTGCTCGGCATCGCGGCGCTGGTGGGGCTCGGCTCGCTCCTCGGCATGATTGTCTACATCGAGCTCGCCCGCGTCGCGGGCAGCCTCTACGCGACCGCGGCCGAACGCACCGCTTTCTTCTCGGGGCGCGATGTGTGGGTCAACGGCACGAGTCTCGCGCTGCAGCTTGGCGTCGGGTTCGTCACGGGGGCGCTTGGCGTGCGCGCGACGCTGACCGGGGCCGCGGCGATGGTGGCGGCCGCGTTCGTCGCGCTCGCGGCAGCGCCGGTCGCGGGCGTCCTCCTCTTCGTCAACGTCGCCGCGCGGGCACTCGAGTTCGGCATCGCCAAGCCGAGTCGCGACATGCTCTACACCGTCGTCGACGCCGAGACCAAGTACAAGGTCAAGAACGTCATCGACACGGTCGTCTACCGCGGCACCGACGTCGCCTCCGGGTGGATCCACGCCGGCCTCGTCGCGGCCGGTGCCACGCTCGGGATGCTCGCCGGCTTCGCCGCCGTGCTGGCCGTCGGCCTCGCGGCGATCGCCTGGGCGGTCGGCTCCGGCTACCGCCGTCGCGGAGGCGCCTGAGCCTCCACGCCGGCGGAGCCTGTTACACGCAGAGGATGTGGCAGGCGATGCAGAGCTGGCTGCCAAAGCCGACGACGAAGGCGAGCGTCCGCAACCAGGGTACCGCGAAGGTGTAGGCGAGGAGGTGCACCACGCGCGCCCAGAAGTAGACCATCGCCGCGACCGCGATCGCGTGGTTGCTGATGCCGAGTGCGTGGGCGGTCAGCACGAGCGTCGCGAACACCGCCAGGTTCTCGATGCCGTTGTAATGGGCGGCCTTCATGCGCCTCGCCCACGGCGCGAGGGGCTTTGGGTTCTCCGGATAGCCGACCGCATCGACGACCCCGCGGACCATGATCTCGTTCAGGATGTACGGAACCCACGCGAGCCCGGTGAGGAGTGCGACGTAGGTGAGATACCTCAGTTCCATTGGCATGAGACCCCCTCTAGATACTTATACTAACTAATTGATTATTAACAATTTATAGGTCGGGTCGCGCACAGCGTCACTCGATTCCGCCGACCCCGGCCGGAAGTTTACTCGCATCGCCCGCCGCGCCTCGCGGGCGCAAGCCATCCGCCCGGGGAATGTGCCGGCGGACGCACGCTCGGGCGGCCTGTATCTGGCCGCCGCGCGGTCAAGATTCAGGCCCACGCGCCGACATGACGGCTGTGATGCGGCTGAAGGCCCCGGAACACCCCTCGAGCCGCCCCGGCTCGATGCCGCCGGCCGCCGCAGGGGTCCCGCGCGCCATGCAGAACCGATTGTCACTGCGAACCCGGCTACTGGCGGGCTTAGGCGCCATCGCGCTGTTCGCGGCGGTTGCCGCCGGCTGCTCCCTCCTTGCGCTCGAACAGCGCAACGCCGGGTGGCACGCGCTCGCGAGCCTCGGCGATTCGGCGGTGAGCGGCCTCGGCTTGATCGCGGCGCTCGCGCTCGCGGCCGCAGTCACGCTCGCCGTCGCGCTCCTTCGCGCGGCAACGGGCCCGCTCAAGGCTGCGACGGACATCGCGGCGGGCATCGCCCGCGGCACGTTCGATCAGAAGATTCCGGCGGGCGGCACGCGGGAAACGGCGGCGCTCCTCGGCACGCTCGGCGCGCTGCAGGCGAGCCTCGCCGCGCGCGGCGAGGACGACCGGCGGGAGGAGGCGGCGCGCGCCCGGATCCGCAGCGCCCTCGACACCGCGCCCGGCGCCGTCACCGTCACGGACGATGCGCGGCGTGTCGTGTACCTGAACCGCGCGGCGGAGGAACTCTTTACGCGGCTCGCCCCGACGCTGCGCCGGCGCTTCCCGGACTTCGAGCCGACGGCGCTCGTTGGCCGCGACTTGGGCGAGTACCTGGAGGATCCGGCGGCGCGTGCGGCCTACGCGCGCGAGGCGCCGGCCGCCGCCGGGATCGAGACGGTGCTCGCCGGCTACACCCTGCGGATCACCTCGAGCGTCATCCGCGATGCGGCCGGCGTCCCGCTTGGCCGCGTGACCCAATGGCTTGACCGGACCCAGGAGGCGTCCACCGAGGCCGAGATGCAGCGGATCCTCGCCGCCGCGCTCGAGGGCGACCTGACCAGGCGCATCAACCTCGCCGGCAAGCACGGGTTCTTCGCCTCGCTCTCGAGCGGCCTCAACCAGCTCCTCGACAACATGCAGGCCGTCGTCACCGCGATCCGAAGCGCGGCGCGCGAGGTCGCCAATGACGCCGCCGAGATCTCCAAGGGCAACGCAAACTTGAGCCAGCGCACCGAGGAACAGGCCTCGAGCCTGCAGCAGACGGCCTCCTCGATGGACGAGATGACCGCATCCGTCCGGCAAAGCGCCGCGAACGCCTCCGAGGCGAGCCGCCTCGCGACGGACGCGCGCACCATGGCGGAAACCGGCGGCAACGTCGTCGCCGAGGCGGTCGGCGCCATGCTGGCCATCAACGCCGCCAGCCGCCGGATCGCCGACATCGTCGGCGTCATCGACGAGATCGCGTTCCAGACGAACCTGCTCGCGTTGAACGCCGCTGTCGAGGCGGCCCGCGCCGGGGACCAGGGCCGCGGCTTCGCGGTGGTCGCCGCCGAGGTGCGCGTGCTCGCCTCCCGGAGCGCGCAGTCGGCGAAGGAGATCAAGACGCTGATCCGGGACAGCGTCGCCAAGGTCGCCGAGGGCTCCAAGCTCGTCGACCAGTCGGGCCGCACGCTCGGCGACATCGTCGCCTCGTTCCGCCAGGTCGCCGACCTCGTCGGCGAGATGGCCGTCGCGAGCCGCGAGCAGAGCACCGGCATCGAGCAGGTCAACAAGGCCGTCATCAGCATGGACGACATGACCCAGCAAAACGCCGCGCTGGTGGAGGAGGCCGCGGCGGCCGCGCAAGCGCTCACCGCCCAGGCCGAGCAGCTCTCGGCGCTCATGGAGCAGTACGAGGTTGACGGCGCGCCCGCGACCCTCGCCGCCACCCTCAGACGGCGCCGCGACGCGCCGGCGCCCGCGCGCGCCCCGCGCGTTCTGGCGGAGCGCCGCGCGGCGACGCGGCCGTGGTCGGCGGCGGCGGCCGTGCCGCCGGCGCCCATCCGCGCGGCGTCCGGCACCGACGGGGCGGCGGGCGAGGACGAGAACTGGTCCGAGTTCTAGCAGCCGGCCGGGCATTCGACGGCGCGGCGCCCTTAAACGGTGCGTTCCGATAAGATTGCGCGACCGCGACGAGCGTCGCGATCCGGTCGAGTCCCGTCCGATGCGCACACCCATTGAACGCCTTTCCCGTCAGCCAGGGCGATGCCCGGCGGGCGCCTCGCGCAGGCCCGCGTGAGCGCGCCTGCCCGCCGCAGCGTCAGCCTCATCGGCGCGCCGACCGACTCCGGCGCCGCCGATCGCGGCGCGTCGATGGGACCGGAGGCGATGCGGGTCGCCGGCCTGCAACAGGCGCTCGAGGGGCGCGGGCTCGAGGTCGTGGACCTCGGCAACCTCGGCGGTCCCCACAATCCGGCCGGTCCCCCGATCGATGGCTACCGCAACCTCGCCGAAGTCGTCGAGTGGAACCGGCTCGCCCACGGGGCGATGCTCGGCGAGCTTAGGCGCGGCCGACTGCCGGTCCTGCTGGGCGGAGATCATTCGCTCGGCATCGGCTCGATCAGCGCGGTCGCGCACTACTGCCGCGAGGCGAACCGGGCGCTGCGGGTCCTCTGGCTCGATGCCCATGCCGACTTCAACACGCGCGAGCTCTCGCCGAGCGGCAACCTGCACGGCATGCCGGTCGCGTGCCTCTTTGGCTTTGGCCCCGAGGCGCTCATCGGGCTCGGCGGCCGCGTGCCGATCCTGGACCCCGCCCAGATCCGCCAGATCGGCATCCGCAGCGTCGATGCCGGCGAGAAGCGCTTCGTGCATGAGCAGGGCCTCGAGGTGTTCGACATGCGCTTCATCGACGAGATGGGCGTGCGCGCGACGATGGAGCTCGCGCTCGCCGACCTCGATGAGAGCACGCACCTGCACGTGAGCTTTGATGTCGACTTCCTCGACCCCGATATCGCGCCTGGCGTCATGACGACGGTGCCGGGTGGTCCCGACTACCGCGAGGCGCAGCTCTGCATGGAGATGATCGCGGATACCGGGCGCTTGGGCTCGCTCGATGTCATGGAATTGAATCCCGCGCTCGATGTGCGCAACCAGACCGCGAAGCTCGCGGTCGACCTCATCGAGTCGCTCTTCGGGAAGAGCACGCTGATGCGCGCCGATCGCGGACCGCGTCGCCGCACGTAACGCGCCAAGGAGGCAGGCCGATGGCCGAGGTCGCATTCCGGTCGACGCGCGAGGTGATCCTTCGCTCGCCGAAGTGGCGCGACGCGCTGGCGTTCTACCAGACGGTGCTGGCACTGCCCGTCGCCTACCGGGGCGCGAGCATCGTCGGGTTCGAGACGGCGGCGTTTCGGCTCTATGTCGAGGAGGGGAGTGCGCACGCGCCGGTCTTCGAGCTCACCGTGGAGGATTTCGCCGCCGCGCGGGCGAAACTCCTCGCCGCCGGCTGCACGCTCCTCGAGGAGGATGCCGCCCAACCGCGCTGCTACCTGACGGACCCGTTCGGCTTCGTGTTCAACCTCGGCCGGGCCGCCGCCCCGGACGTGCAGCGGCCGGACCTGAGCGCGCGGCCCTGGGACGCGCAAGCCTCGACCATCACGAAGGCACCGCCCGCAGCGATCTACCGCGCGTTCACGACGGATCTTGAGCGCTGGTTCGCGGCGCCGGGGACGCTTCGCATGAACCCGACCGCCGCTGCGCCCTTCTACTGGGAGGTCGTGCACGCGGGGACGCGCCACCCGCACTACGGCCGGTTCCTGAGCCTCGAACAGGACCGCCGGCTCGAGTTCACCTGGCTCACGAGCGCGACCAAAGGCGTCGAGACCGTCGTGACCGTGACGGTCGCGCCCGCTGTCACCGGCACGGCGCTCTGCCTCGAGCACGACGGCTTCCCGGATGAGGAGTCGCGGGACCAGCACGCGGCCGCGTGGCCCGTGGTGCTCGCGCATCTCGATGCGACGATTGGGACCCAGTAGGCGGTCGCGGCCAAAGGCCTCGCCATGACACAACTAGTTGCGCTGATGGCCGCTGCGACTCTCGCGCTCATCGCGCTCGTGCACGCCTACTGGGGTCTCGGGGGCCGCGTGGCCAAGTCCGCTGCGCTCCCCGAGGTCGACGGCAAGGCCGCGTTCGCGCCACGGGGGTCGCTGACGCTGGTCGTCGCGGCGGCGCTCGCCCTCGCCGCGCTCCTCATCGCCATCACCGGCGGCGTGCTGAGCTTGCCCGTGCCCCGGGCCCTCGCGCGCGGACTCACGGGTCTGCTGGCACTCGTGTTCCTCGCCCGCGCGGTCGGCGACTTTCGGCTGGTCGGATTCTTCAAGCGCGTCCAGGGAACGCGCTTCGCGCGGCTCGACTCGGCGGTCTACGCGCCGCTCTGCCTCGTGCTTGGCGTCGCGGCGGCGTGGGTCGCGGGCGATGCCCCGTAAGGCGAGCCCGGCAGCTGCGGCCGGCTACTCGGGTACGCCACTCGCCCGCAAGCTCGGCATCGGCCCAGGTGCCCGGGTGTACGTCGCCTCGGGACCGAGCGACTACCCGGCGCTCCTCGCGCCGCTACCCGCGGGCGTGCGCTTCACCGAGCGCTGCGATGCGACGACGGACGTCGCGCACCTTTTCGTGACGAGGCGGGCGTCGCTCGCAACGACGCTGGCGCGTTGGCGCAAGGCGCTTAGGCCCGACGCCGTGGTGTGGGTGTCCTGGCCGAAGCAATCCTCCGGCGTCGCGACCGAGGTGGGCGAGGGCACGATCCGCGAGGTCGCGCTGCCGCTTGGGTTCGTCGACGTGAAGGTGTGCGCGGTCGATGCGACCTGGTCGGCGCTCAAGCTCGTCGTCCGAACGGCGCTCCGCTGAGCAAGGCCCCGCTCAGTTCTTGAGGCGATAGCCCGTCTTGAAGATGTAGCCGACGACCGCGAGGCACAGGAAGAAGAAGCCGAGCGTGATCGCGAGGCTCACGCCGACGCTCACGTCCGAGCGCTCGAAGAAGCTCCAGCGAAAGCCGCTGATGAGATAGACGACCGGGTTGAAGAGCGTGACCGTCCGCCAGGCGGGCGGCAGCATGTCGATCGAGTAGAACGCGCCGCCAAGGAACGTGAGCGGAGTGACGATCAGCATCGGGATGAACTGCAGGTGCTCGAAGCCCTTCGCCCATATCCCGATGATGAATCCAAAGAGGCTGAACGTCGCCGCGGTCAGCACGAGGAACGCGATCATCCAGAGCGGATGCAGAATCTGCAGCGGTACGAACAGCGACGCCGTTCCGAGGATGATGAGGCCGAGCACGATCGACTTCGTCGCCGCGGCGCCGACGTAGGCGAGCACTATCTCGAGCGGCGACACCGGTGCCGACAGGAGCTCGTAGATGGTGCCGGTGAACTTCGGGAAGTAGATGCCGAAGGAGGCATTCGAGAGGCTCTCGGTGAAGAGCGAGAGCATGATGAGGCCGGGCACGATGAACGCGCCGTACGGGACGCCGTTGACCTGGCTCATGCGCGAGCCGATCGCCGCACCGAACACGACGAAGTAAAGAGAGGTCGTGATGACCGGCGTCAGCACGCTCTGCATGACGGTCCTGAGCGCGCGGGCGATCTCGAAGCGATAGATCGCCCAGACGCCGTAGTGGTTGAAGGCCGGGACGCTCATGGCCGCTTCTCAGCGCGATCGCTGACAAGGCTCACGAAGATGTCCTCGAGCGAGCTCTGCCGCGTGTTGAGGTCCTTGAAGGCGATGCCGAGCTCACCCATGCGCTTCAAGAGCGCCGGGATGCCCGCGCGCTCCTCGCTCGCCTCGAAGCTGTACTCGAGCTCATCGCCCGCCGGGGTGAGCGCGAGCCGCCACTCGGCGAGCCCCGCCGGCACGGCCTTCATCGGTTCCTGCAGGTGCAGCGTCAGCTGCTTCTTGCCGAGCTTGCGCATCAGAGTGACCTTGTCCTCGACCAGTATCAGCTCGCCCTTGCTGACGATGCCGATCCGATCCGCCATCTCCTCGGCCTCCTCGATGTAGTGGGTCGTCAGGATGATCGTGACGCCGCGGTCACGAAGCCCGCGCACCAGCGCCCACATGTCGCGCCTGAGCTCGACGTCGACGCCGGCCGTCGGCTCATCGAGAAAGAGGATGTCGGGGTCGTGCGCGAGCGCCTTGGCGATCATGACGCGGCGCTTCATGCCGCCGGAGAGCGTCATGATGCGGTCCTTGCGCTTCTCCCACAGCGAAAGATCCCTGAGCACCTTCTCGACGCGCGCGGCATCGGGCGGACGGCCGAAGAGGCCGCGGCTGAAGTTGACGGTCGCCGCGACCGATTCGAACGAATCGGTGCTGAGCTCCTGGGGCACGAGGCCGATCATCGCCCGTGCCGCGCGGTAGCCCGTGCCGATGTCGTGGCCGGCGACCACGACGCTGCCGCTCGTCGGGGTCACGATGCCGCAGACGATGCTGATCAGCGTCGTCTTGCCGGCGCCGTTCGGGCCGAGGAGGGCGAGGATTTCGCCCTTGCGGATCTCGAGGTTGACCGCCTTCAAGGCGGTGAGGCCGGACCCGTAGGTCTTGGTCAGGTTCTGTATGGAAACGATCGACGTCATCGGCGCGAGTGTATCGCACCGACGATTACCGCGCGGGTCAACCCAGGAGCTTCCCGAGCGGCTCCCAGTAGTGCTCGCGCCAGCCGGTGGCGAGGTTGTCGCCGTCGCCGTCCGGGAATCCCGTGTGGTCGAGCACGATCAGAGTCCTCTCGGCGCGCGCGGCGAGCGAGAACCTAACCATCGAGTAGACGCCATCGCCCCAGCTCCTCGAGCGCCAGGCCTGCACGATGCGCTCGGGGCGCAGGAGCTCGACGTTGCGACCGGTAATCCGCCCGCCGAAGAGCGAGAACGCCTCTCCGGCCTTCGGTTCCACCTGCGCGGCATCGCCGGTGAAGGCACTGAACCCCTTCGCGTCGAGGAGGAGGTCGTAGATCCGCGGCGGGGGCGCGTTGAACTCGACTTCCTGGTGGAGCGCGGTGGCTCGCACCGTCGCGGCCGCCGGCGGCAGGAGCTGCAGCGCCGGTCCTGCGATGGCGCGGCCGAGCGCGGACATGGGCGCGAGCGCGAGGCCGGCAATTCCGAGCGAGGCGAGCCCGAGCGCCCCGCGGCGCGTGGCCGGCGCCCCCGCCGGGCTCCCGGGCGGGGCACTCCTGCAGGAGGATCCGGGTCGGCTGATGGCCATGATCGTCTCCTCGGCGAGGCTAAGGCGCGGCGCCGATGGGCGCCGCCGACGCGTCATACGCGAAGCTTAGCACTGCCCTCCGGGCCCGACGGGAACCGAACGCGGCTGCCGTCGTCCAACGTCGGGGTGGCCTGCGGTAAACTCACCCCCGGTCGCCGGACGCGCCACTCGCGCGGTACGGCCTTTTTGAATGGAGATGGCAGTGAAGAATTTGCTCAAGGCGCTGGCGGCATTCGTGACCCTGTTCCTGTCCGCCTCCGCGGTTGCGGCGACGGCCTGGCAGGAAGGCGTCAACTACTCGCTAGTCGAGAACATGCCGCGCTCCGGCGCCGCCCCCGGCCAGATCGAGGTCGTGGAGGTGTTCTCGTACGGTTGCCCCGCCTGCAACGTGTTCGCGCCGACCGTGCGCAAGCTTCGCCAGGGCCTGCCTGCCAACGTCAAGTTCGGCTTCGTGCCGGCCTCGTTCAACACGGCCGAGGACTGGCCGATGCTGCAGCGCGCGTTCTGCACCGCACAGCTCCTCGGCGTCGCCGACAAGAGCCACGATGCGATGTTCGATGCCATCTGGAAGACGGGCGAGCTTTCGCTCGTCGACCCGTCGACCGGCCAGCTGAAGCGCCCACTGCCGACGATCGAGGACGCGGCGCGCTTCTACAGCAAGCACGCCGGCGTCAAGGTCGCCGACTTCGTCGCGATGGCGAACTCGATGTCGATCGACATCAAGATGAAGGACGCCGATGCGTACGTCAGGCTCTACCGGGTCGACCACACGCCGACGATCGTCGTGAACAACAAGTACCGCACCGACCCGCAGATGGCCGGCGGCAATCCGCAGCTCGTCGAGCTCGTGAACTGGCTGGTCGCGAAGGAAACGAAGAAGTAGCCGCGGCAACGCGCGGCGGGCGGCGACTTCAGCCGCCCTCGAGCGCGCGTACCGCATCGGCGAACAGCGGCCCCGCCAGCCGGTCGGGCCCGAGTTCGCGCCTGAGCGCATCCGCCGCCGAGACTACCGTGCCCTTGCGCCCGCTGCGCATGTCGCGCACCGCGTTCGTGCGGCCATCGACCACGTAGGCGACACGGCCGGCGAGCGTCGCCTGCGTCGTCGGCCAGCGATCTGCCGTCCGCACGTTGTCGCCTTGGGTGCGCACGCGCTCGCAATCCGTCACGGTCTCGGAATCGATGCGATGGCGCACGCAATCGAGAAGCTTGACCACGCGGTGCACGACGCGGCGGTGCTGGATGAGCTGGCCGTTCGGGAGTGACCGCGCCGGCACCGCGAAGACGATGATGTCGCCGACGCGAAGGTCGCGGATATCGACGGGGCGCACGACCACGAGATCGCGCGCGGAGAGCACCGGCAGCATCGATCCGGTGTTCTTGACGCTCGTCCACTCGCCGCGGACGGACTCTGCGAGCGCCTCGGCAATCGCCTCGCTCTCGGGGCGCGCGGGAAAGGCCGCGGTCGGGTCGCGCGCGGGCGGCGGAACCGGCGCACTGCTCGCGACGCAGGCACAGAGCGCCGCGAGGACAACGCCGCTCAAGAGCAACCGTGCCGACATGGACGACTCCTCGCAACCGGACCTGGCCATTACTTTTATAGCGGCAGGTGGGCGGCGTTCGGGAGACCCGGGTCACTGTTCCGCGAACGGGCTCCCATCGGGGGAGTGCGCGGGCGGCAATCTGCTACGCGGTACCGGAAGAGCCTCACGGTCGCGCCGGCGCCGGGTCTATCGCCGCCGCTAACCGTGTCGAGCGGCCCTCGACGGGCCGGCCGGGATGCGACGGTGGCGAGAGCGTTATTCTTGCATATAAACAATATCTTATGAAACTAACATAAAGCCCTGACAGAGGACTTTCTCGCGAGTGCGTACGTCGACACGAAGGCCCACCGCCGGCGTCGACCCGACCGGGCACCCCCGAGAATCGTATGCCCGGGGGATGACCTACACCGCCGTCCGGCACGGCGCCGCCGTGCATCCTCGAGGGTCAACGGGCGCCGGTCGGGTGCAACGCGCGCCGCAGCGCCTGGAGAGTGTCGCGGCGGGCGGTGAGCGACACCTCGGACTTCGAGAGGAGATCAAAGGCATGGAACGCTCCCGCGTAGACGCGCAGCTCCACCGGCACGCCGGCACGCATCAGCCGGCGCGCGTACTCGAGGTCCTCCTCGACGAAAAGATCGAGCGCGGCGGTTGAGATGAACGCGGGCGGGAGACCGGCGAGATCCGCGGCGCGCGCCGGCGCCGCGTACGGTGACACACCGGCGCGGCCGGGCTCGTGGCCGAGGAGCGCCGACCAGCCGACGCGGTTGCTGCTCGCGGTCCAGACGAATTCCCCCGCAAACGGGTGGGGCGTCGGCGTCGTGCAGGTACGGTCGTCAAGCATCGGGTAGATGAGGTGCTGGAACGCAAGTCCGTAGGCCTTGCGGTCGCGCATCAGGAGTGCAAGCGCGGCCGCAAGCCCGCCGCCGGCGCTCTCGCCCATGACACCGATGCGCGTCGGGTCGATGCCAAGGCGCGCGGCGTTCGCGAACAGCCAGCCGAGCGCCGCATAGCAGTCCTCGACGGCGCCCGGGAAGGGCGTCTCCGGTGCCAGCCGGTAGCTCACATCGGCGAGGATGCAGTTGGTTTCGAGCGCTGTCGAGCGGTGCAACGGCTCGTAGGTCGCCGCGGCGCCGGCGACGAACCCGCCACCGTGGACGTGAAAGATGCAGGGGAGGGCACCCGTGGCGCCGCTCGGCACGTAGATCGACAGCGCCACCGGCGGTGCGCCCGCGGGGCCCGGGACCTCCACCGCCGTGACCGTGACGGCATCGGGCGGCGTCGGATCGGCCAGTATCGGGAATGGCATCTCGCGAAGCGCCGGGAGGAGCTCGCGAGTGAGCTCAATCGGCGGCAGCTCGGCGAGCAGCGGCGCGAGTTCGGGATCGACGAGGTACTTGCTGCTCATGGAGTCGCGCCCGTGGCCGCCGACGCGACCGCGTCCACGACCTTGCGAAGAGTGAGGAGAATTCTGGGGTCCAGCATGCGCCTCGAGAGCCGCATCGGGTCGATCGCGGTCGGCGATCGGGATACCGGCCGGCGGGATTTCTTCGCAAGGGCGATCCCGCACTCGGCCGGGACCGCGTCCTCGAACCGGGCGAGCGGCCGGTCAACGGCCTCCTCGCGCATCACGTGCAACGCGGTGAAGTCCTCCAAGCCCGCGTCCGGCGCGACTGTGAAGTGCAGGGTGCCCTCGCCGACGTGGCCGAGCGCCAAGAATTCGTTCGTCGGCCAGTGCCGGTTCAGGTTGGCGATGACAGGGTCCACGTACCCGTGCATATCCCTGAGCGGCCGGCTGTTGTCGTCGAGAAAGAGCGGCTTTCGCTCGCTCGGCGCGTCGGATTCCTCGCGCTTCGCCCGCAGGAGTTCGCGCTCGGCTCCGGATTTCGGGAACACCGCATCGACGGCGAGCCGCGCCCCGAAGGCCTGGTAGATCGCGGCGATGAACCGAACATGCGGCAGGAGGCGCAATTCCTCGCCGCGGCGAAGCACGCGACGAGCCACCGGTTCGAAAGACGCGGTCAGGGCGTGAGCCTCCAGCGGCTGCGCGAGTTTGCGGCGCTCCTGAACGCGCTCGTCAAAGACAGGTAGACTCAGCTGCTGATTGGCCATCGCGGGCCACGGTCGCGCGGAACAGGAGACTCCATGCAGGGTCGTGAGAGCACGATGCCGCCGATCGACCTGTGGGAGTCGTACTTCGATGCCACCGGGATCATCGCCGCGCTCGCCGGACCGGGCGTACACGGTGACGTCGTTGAATTCGGATGCGGGTACGGTACGTTTACGATCCCGATGGCACGACGCACATCCGGTACGGTCTACGCGCTCGATATTGATCCGCTGATGGTGTCGGCAACGACCGGGCGCGCCGAGCACGCCGCACTGAGGAACGTCGTCGTCGAACGGCGCGATTTCGTCGCGCGCGGCTCAGGCCGAGCAACGGGATCGGTCGAATTCGCGCTGCTCTTCAATATTCTGCACATCGAGGAGCCCGTCGCTCTCCTCAATGAGGTACACCGCGTGCTCGTTCCGTCCGGACGCCTCGGCATCACGCACTGGATCCACGACGCACGCACTCCGCGCGGGCCGTCGCTCGAAATACGCCCGCGCGCAGCGCAATGCCGGGCCTGGGCGGAAGAGGCCGGATTTGAAGTGGCATGGCACGGCGACCTCCCGGGATCGCCGTGGCACTGGGGCATGGTCGTCGAGAGGCACTAGCCGATCCCGAAGCCGAACTACCCCGATCGTGAACGCCGCGAACCGGCGACTCGTTACCGGCGCACGTACACCCACGCTTCGGTACCGGAAGCCAGGGTGACGGAAACGTTTGGCTAAGCTTTTAATTACCCACAACTTCCTCAATTAACT
>JANXUT010000065.1 GCA_025356075.1 Pseudomonadota bacterium
CGTCAGTGCCTGGGAGATCGCGATCAAGGTCGCCATTGGCAAGCTGACGCTGCGCGGGCCGCTCGCGACCCTAGAGACCGCGATCGCCGAGGCCCGGTTCGCAACCCTCGATATCACGATCAGGCACGCCGTGGCGGTACCCCGCGTTTCGGTCAAGCACGCGGATCCATTCGATCGGTTATTACTCGCCCAGTGCGAGGTCGAAACACTGAAGCTCCTGACAGCAGACAAGCTTCTAAAGACGTTGCCGCAGGCGATAGCCGCGGATTGACACGAGAGCGTGCGGATCGGCGGGAGCTGGGTGGCGCGAGGGGCCGATTGGGGGGTTCTCATGGCCCCCTATCGTATAATGAAAAAATAGGTTTTCGTTATAGAGCGCCGCGAGGCGGGAGGAGGACCGGCGAGCATCGAACTTGTCACGACCTGAGTCGGGTCAGGTCAGTAAGGGCGCCGCGAACCTCGTCGAGGTTGGACCGATGAGCTGCAACAGCCGAGCGGCGCTAAATGTCTGCAGAGAGATCGTGCAAGCGCTCTTCGGCAGGCTACCACAGGTGTCATGGCGAATCGCGCGTGCTCCTCGGCACGCAGGATGAACCGTTTAGATGAAAGCGACATCCGTCGCGATCGCATTGGGAATGCGCGCGGTCGCCGCCAGAACCGGCCGTGCGTTGAGCCGCGATGGCAGCCTTAAAGCGGCACCTCGCGGCGATTACACCCGGAAGGTCAGCTGCCCCCTGCTTGGTTCGGCCACTACGCGACGAGGGCCGGCTGGAAGTGTGGGACGAGGGGCGGTAGGCCCGCTCTTCCGTGTTCGACCCTGCAACTATCGCTCAGACGAATGGAGATCGCGTCACGCACGGTTCCCAGCAGCACAATTCTTCGACGGTACATGGCGCGCTTCCGGCTCGGGACGTCCGCAAGGTTGTGTTGCCGCGGAGCGCAGAGAACCCGCCAGTTGCCGTCAGATGCGACCGCGCCGCCGGACTCAAGCCAGAACGTGTCGTAAGAGAACCTGACTTGATCGGCATATCTGCTAGTTGCATTGCCCTTGAGCTGATTCTGGTTCGAGACGCCGACAACATCGGAAATGCCCCAGACGCGCGCCAGCGTCTGAACTACGTCGAGCAGAAGGAACGGCGGCCGCAGGCCCTCGAAGCGCTTGGTTGCTGACCTGATCGCGTCCGGCACATCTCGTCCGTCTCCGGACCTTCCGCCTTGCACCGCACCGATGAAAAGCACTGGCCCGGGCAGGATTGAGAAACAGACGGAAAATAGAAGGGTCCGGTCAGGACCATACAACTCGATCCGCCACAGTCCCTCGTGTGGGTACAAGAGGTTCATCGCGACGTCGATGGAGTAATTCTGGTCCTGATCCGCCCAGAGCCCGTGACGAAGGTTGCGCGAGAAGAAGTCCGGGAATGCTGCTCGGATGCGCGCTCCCGTAAATTCGAGGTCGTGGCTGAAATTTTCCACCAGGTGTTTCGGCGCCCAAGGTCGGGTGTGCAGAAATCGTCCCAGGAGCGGAGCGAAGAGCGCCGGATGGCTGTCGAGCGGTCGATATAGGTAAGGCAACCTGCGGACGGTAGCGTCGAGGATCGACCGGAACTTCCTCGCTCGCAGATTCGCCAGAGCAATTCTGATTCGCTTCCGGAGGTAGGTAACTCTGGCTCGCTCAATCTTCAGAAATAAGCCGTACGACGGCCACGGAGCACTCGCGCAGCTGATACGGCCGTGGCCCGGCATAGATGACGTCCTTCGCATTTCAGAAGATTCCTTGGCACAACTTCACTTTCCGCGCCGAGCCGGCTACGTTCCCGCGGGCGCAGGCGCAAATTGACGGGCGGGATGATGTCGCCGACGTCTGTCGGCGGGTCTTCCTGACCCTGTGCCCGGCTGACCGGGCCCACCTCCTGTTAATTATGCTGGAGACACGCTGACGCGTCGCCGGCAAGTGACGTCGCGCTTTGCCGACGAAAGGCTCCCGGCGGACTCCAACGCCGCACCCATCCGGCGGTCCATCCGGATAATCCTCATGTGAATCAGTAAGTAAATCAGCTTTTTGCCAGAAATTCTGGCCGTCTCACCGGCCTGTGGACAAGCGACGATCCCTGGAAGTTCGCCGTTGGCTGCGCGGTCAGCGGTCAATGCTTGAACGCTCGCCACCCAATCCAGGAGCACCGTCGCGCTTGAGGCGAGCGAAGGCATTCCTGGACAGACTTTGAGCCATATGCCATGTGACCCCTACACTCGATCGCCGAACTAAGGACGAAGTGCGCCCCGACGCGCACCAAGGAGTCGGACGGATGGCAGGGTCGACGACCGCCGGTCCACAAACGCAATCGTTGATCTCGCTGGCCGGGGTCACCAAGCGCTATGAGAGCGCATCCGGCGCCGTCGTCGCCCTGCGCGATGTCTCCCTGGAAATCGGCCAAGGCGAGTTTGTGGCCATTGTCGGCAAGTCCGGGAGTGGCAAAACGACGTTGATGAACCTGCTAACCGGCATCGATTGTCCGAGTAGTGGATCGATTCGAATCGCGGCAACTGAGATCCACGAAAGCAGCCAGGAGCAACTCGCGAAATGGAGAGGCCGCGCAGTCGGTATCGTCTTTCAATTCTTTCAACTGCTGCCGACCCTTACGGCTGCAGAGAACGTCATGCTGCCAATGGATTTCTGCAACGCCTACCCGAGTCGCGAGCGGCGCGAGCGCGCCCTGCACCTCCTGGCAACCATGGGAATTGCGGATCAGGCGGATAAGCTTCCACACGCGTTATCAGGAGGCCAACAGCAGCGCGCCGCAATCGCCCGTGCCCTTGCAAATGATCCTCCGCTCATTGTCGCGGACGAACCGACCGGCAATCTCGACTCACGTACAGCCGAAGAAGTCATGGGATTCTTCGGGTCGTTGGCTGCCACCGGCAAGACCGTTGTCATGGTCACGCACGAGCGTGATCTGGAGCGCCACTTCGCCCGCACGATCGCGCTGGTGGATGGAACGATCGTGGCTCTTGCGGCTGTCGCGTCGTGACGTTGCCCCCCCGCTGGCAAAAGCTTCGGGGCGACATCGCCCAAAATCGCGGCCGCCTCGCGATGATGATCGCGGCGATAGCGATCGGAATGTTCGCGTTAGCGGCCATCTCAACCGCGTATACCGTTCTCGATCGGGCTATTGATCGGAGCTATCTAAGCACTAACCCGGCCACCGCGTGGATCGACGTCGATCGACTCGACGCTGAGGTCCTGGCGGGTGTGAGGCAGCAGGCGGGGATTGCCTGGGCGGAGGCTAGCGGCCGGGTATTCGGTCGGATCGAGGTGCGCCCGCGGGAGTGGCTGCCGCTGCTCCTCTTCGTCCTGCCCGACCTGGCCGCGCAGCGCATCAGCGTCGTCCGTCTGGATGCAGGGCAGTGGCCGGCCGACGCCAGCGGAATCGTCCTGGAGCGCACTGCCCTCTCGCTCGCGAACGCGGCAGTCGGCCGTGCCGTAACGGTGCAGAGCCCCAACGGTGCGCCTCAAGCGCTCACCGTAACCGGAGTTGTGCACGACCCGAGTCTCGCCCCCGCGTGGCAGCAACAAACGGTGTACGGCTATATCACTCCGGCAACCCTCCGACGTCTGGGAGAGGTGGCGGATCTTCACGTATTAAAGGTGGTTGCGACGAGACCGGACGCAGACGCGGCGGCGACGGACCGCATCGTGGTCGGCGCGGCTGACTGGATTCGTCGTTCAGGGGCCGGCGTCGGCGAGATTCGGATTCCGCCCCGTCACCATCCCCACCAAGCGCAAATGATGAGACTCGCGCGGATGCTGTTGGTGTTCAGCGTCTTCACGCTCATCTTGAGTGCAATTCTGACGTCGACGCTCACCGCCGGGATCCTCACCCCGCAGGTCCGGCAGATTGGCGTAATGAAGGCCGTCGGAGCGACCAGCGGGCAGCTGGTTCGACTTTACGGCAGTTTAGTTGCGGCGCTAGGAGCCGTCGCCGTCAGCGTCGGGTTACCGCTCGGCGTTCTCGCAGGCCGCGCGCTGGCGACAATAGTCGCCCGAAACCAGAACCTGCATCTCGGGTCGTTGTCGTTGTCGGGCTGGCTCTACGCGGGGGAAGTCGTCGTTGGCGTCGGACTACCCCTGGCGCTCGCGTTGGTACCGATCGCCACCTCCAGTCGCCGGACCGTGCTCGATTCGCTGAACGATCACGGCGTCGAGCCGCCGTCGCTCAACGCGGGCCGGCTTGCTCGATGGGCCTCGCGCTGCGTGGCCCGTGATCCGGCACTTGTTCTCGCGATCCGCAACAGCGTTCGACGCAGGGGGCGCCTTGCGCTTACGGTTGGGCTCCTGGCAGCGGCAGGGGCCCTGTTCATCACCAGCCTAAACCTCAAGGCCGCCTGGGAGGGCAATCTATTTGACGCCACGTCGGAGCGTCACTATGGCGCCGAATTCGAGTTTGCGAACCCAGAGCCAGCGACCTCGGTAGTCGCAACCGTTGCCGGTATGCCCGGCGTCACGCACGTCGAGACCTTCAGTGATACTCCGGCTGCGCTGGCGCGCCCCGACGGCCTCAGCGTCGTCAGGACCTATCCGGACGGCGGCCACGGCAGCCTGCGACTGGACGCCATGCCGACGGACAGCGCATTCGTGAGCCATTCTATTGTGGCCGGTCATCGGCTTTCGCAATCAGCCCCCGACGAAGCCCTCCTCAATGAGCCGGCGCTGACTTTCTTCCCCGGTGTGGCCATTGGCGACCCGATCCACGTCACCGCGAGGGGCCGGCCAGTGACGCTCCGGGTCGCCGGGATCGTCCGCGAACACCTAGCCGGTCCCACAATCCATACCTCCTCAGACGCGTATGCGCGGTCGATCGGAAAGCCCGGCATGACCGACGGTCTCCGCGTTTCCTTCGAGCGGATGGACGAGGAGTCGGTCGTCAACGCGACCGCCGACGTTGAGCGGGTGCTTAGTCTCGCCGGGTACCGGGTGGCCGACTCGACGTCGAAAGCCGATCTCGGCCGCGCGCTGGGGGGCCACCTGTTCACACTGATATTCGTGCTGATCCAGATGTCCATTCTGATGGCGCTCGTGGGTGTCTTGGGGCTTTCGGCCTCGGTAAGCACTAGCGTCCTCGAACGTCGGCGCGAACTCGCCGTCATGCGAGCCATTGGGGCGCCAAAAGCCGCTATTTTTCGGTCCGTGATGGCCGAGGGGGCGTTTCTCGGATTGCTAAGCGTCGTTTTCGCATCGTTGATCTCGGTGCCAGTCTCCATGCTCGTGGGTCAACTGGTCGGGCCGAGTACCACCGGCTCAGTGTTTAGCGTCGGATGGTCCCTGTACGCAATTCCGCTGTGGCTCGTGATCGTCCTGTTGTCCGCCGCGATCGCCAGCGAGCACCCTGCCTCGACGGCGTCGAACGTGACGATCCGCGAAGCACTCACCTACCAATAGACGTCCCCATTCAAGCAGCAATCAGGCCATGATGACGTTCCACCGCACACTATTCGTCGTTTCGGTCTGCCTGGCGCTGTATGGAGTGTGGAGGGTTGTCGAAGGGTTCATTGCCCAACGACTTTGCTTCGGCTCGTACTGCGCTCGACTCGGGGTTATGCACGAAGGCTTTTTCCCGATCGCATTTCTGTACGCGTTCCTCACGCTACTGGGTCTCATCTTCGCTCGGCACACTTATTCGAGAATGAAGGCGGCCGCTCGCGACGAGCAGTAAGAAGACAAAGCACGAAACGGACTTTTACGGGGGTGTTTACGTCTTTCGACCAATCGATATGCTTTCATTGCGCAACGCATTGATTTGCCGGGATCGGCAAACAGCGCGTGACGATGCAATTTCGAGAATCCGCAAGCAGCTGACTTCGCAGCGGAATCGAAACATTGTCCACCGGATACCGTTACTTTTGGTCAGAACCCGTTAACACCTCTTTATTTCGATCAGATGGGCCGACTGAGCCCTGAAATGGAAGTGCGGTCGGCAACTGAGTTGAACGTGAACCGGGAACTTGCACTATCGCGGCCCGACCGGTTGGGGGAGAAAATGATCAAGGCGCTTCGATCCGTTGGTGATCAGGCCCGACGACCTGTGGCCATTGAGCTGATTTCCATCCTGAAGCGGCGTGGTCGTCAGAGGAAGGCGATGGATGTCTGATCCATGCTTGCCTCGACGCGAATCAAGCTGCTCCGACGCACTTTTTCTTGGCCGGATGCCAGTAGTGTCCCAACGTTAATCGAATAAATTCATCTGGTTACGCGATTCGGACGGATTTTGGTCAGCGTCGATGAGCGCAAGTAGCTCATCCAAAGGCATTTGCTCGCAGAGAGTGAGGCTGAGTATCTGTAGATTTTCATAGAGCGAGCGCGGCAGGTTCAGCCGCTTCTTGACAATGGCGACGAGGACGTAGACGGAGATGGCGATCCAGATTTGTGTCTTCACCGCGTTCTCGGAGGTTCCGAAGAACGCTTTGATTCGGAGGTGCTGCTCGATCCACTTGAAGAAAAGCTCCACCTGCCAGCGGCAGCGATACAGATCGGCGATGCTCAATGCGGGCAAGCCAAACTGATTGGTCAGGAATACGAGGCGCTTGTGGGTCTTCGGATCGATGTACTTGATGCGGCGGAGCGGAACGGGAAATCCCTTGTGCGAATAAAAGCCACTCAAGATTATCGTTTGATCGCAGATCAGCCCGGTCGCTCGATCCACCGGATGGGAATAGCGCCGCTCGGCCTTGAGGTTCGACTTGGCTCGCGTGACGAAAAAACTGCCCGCTTCGTGCAGGTGATACAACCGCTCGAAGTCGAGGTAGCCGCGATCCATCACGTAGTAGGCCCCCGGTTCGGGCATGAGCAAGTCGAGCACGTTGACATCGTGCAATTTGCCGTCGGAGATGTGAATAAAGCTCGGGATATTGCCGCGCAGATCGAGCAGCGTGTGCAGCTTGACGGCCGCCTTCGCCGAACGAAACGGCGCCCAGGGAAAGACCGACAAACACAAGTCGATCGTCGTCGCATCGAGCGCGTAAACCGTCTCGGCCAAATCCACCCCGAAGGGTTCTTCGGCGTACAAGCCACGCGCGATGCCGATCAATCGCTCGGCAAAGCTCGCGTAGATGCGCCAATCGCGCCTCGCATTGGCATTGGCCAGCGTGTTGCGGGACACAGGGCCGCGAATCCCCAGGTGATAGAGCTTTGCCGCCTGGGCTCGAAGACTCGACTCGATATCCCGAAGGCTCTCGCGGTAGGTCAACTGCGCGAAGGCCATGCACAAATACTGATCGAGGCACGAGAAGCTCTTGACCTTGTGCTCCCCTGCATAACGCGCCACGCACCGGCGAAACGTCGTCAGCGGAAGATGACGCATCAACTGCGCAAACACGAGCTGGCCTTGATGCATCGAGCGACTCCGCGGCGGGGACCGCGGTCACGGTGCGCGAGGCCGAATCGATGTTCAAACCCCCGCGCATGACCGATTGGGCGATGCAGAGCTCGTAGCTCGCTCGATCGATGATGGTAGCCGTAGAATTGTTAGTAGCCATCGTCAGTACCTCTATTGCTGGTGGTGGTTAGAGGCTCGGCGCCGCTCCAACGGCGCCGGACCTCGCTCTAACTCTGATGCGGGGCTTTCATGTCGACTGATCGTCGTCAGCGGTTACGCGCTGGATCATCCTCTTTACCGCCGAACTTGAATTGATCGGCACGAGCTCGACCCCTGGGTGCACTTTCGCGAAGACTCGGAAGACTTCGTCGGCAAATGCCTGGCCGATATCGCTCACGCCTTCGAAGTCCAAGATGACGACGCGAAATTTCTCGACGCGAGCCAACATGCGGCGCGCTTGAGAACGGGACACCAAGTTTTCGTCCCCATAGCGAGCGAGATGGACCGGCACGACGGTTTTGCTGAAGGAAAAGTCATCGCCAGACGCGAACTTGTCGAACACCTTTTTTGCCGTGCGCGTCGTGTGGTTGTTCAATCGCATGAACACACTGGTCCCGCTTTGAAACTTCTCGCGCTCGAGAAGCCAGTCGTTTTCGGCATCAAGCTTGTGCGAGAAGTAGACGCCACCAGACAGAATTTGGAATTCGTCGAACATCCGTGATGTAAAGAAAATTCCTTCGCCCGAGTGGCGTGCCGGATCCGTGGTCAATTTGCCCTTCGACAGCTCAAGCAAGGCGTGGCGCTCGTCGAGGAGTCCAAGGCGTGACTGGATCTTATGGAAGATCCCGATTCCGTTATCCGAAATTGCCATCTCGGTGTCCGCGGCACTGCGGGTCAGCGCAACCGCCACGTAGGCGCCTTCGGAGTGGTCAATCGCGTTATTGAACATCTCCGTAAATCCGTGCTGCCAAATCCCCAACACGTTTGTGGGGAGCTGGCCGAGGGCGGGTGCAACATCGGCCCGCCAAAGGACGTCCTCATGCAAATCCCCTCCGAGCTCGTACGTGCGGCGCCAGACGTCTGTCTGGCGCAGGGTGTAGGTTCGATTCTTCGTAACGCCGGATGCGAGAAGTGCCCCCTCGTCAACCAGCAGGCGGAGGTGGCGATTTGCAGCTTGGCGACTGATCTCGAATCGCTCGGCAACGAGCCGTGCAATTTCGGTCGGGTGGGCCGCGACCTCCTTGATGATGAACGCGCGAACGGTCTCGCTTTGGCCGCGAATCGCTCGTTTGGATGATATTTGTTTGTCAACCATGATGGGTTGTATTGTCAACTTAAGAATTGCGTTTGTCAACCATCACCGAATCCTGTCCCGCGGTTGGTGTCCAGACCGCTCCGAACGCGCGTTTTGCAAGTTATGAGCGCCTTTCCTTGACGCCGCTGCTTGGAGCACTGGCTTTCAGCTAGCTCCTGCGATCTTTCCGATCGCGCATCGGAACTACTTTCGGCTTGTTCGCCAGGATGCGCCGGACTTCGTTGTCCCAGTCGAGCAGCGCCGTGCGTCTTTCGACCATGCGGTCATAGACGTCATAGGTCTTGACGAGCATCGAGCGCACCGTGTGCCCGATCGTCGCCTCAGCAACCTCGGTGCTGCAGCCGATCCGGGAAAGCCCCGTCCGCAGCGTCCGCCTAAGGTCGTGGGCGCCAAAGGGCCGAAGCTTCCACGCGAAGTCCGCGGGCGGTTCGTCCGCTTCCCCGAGGCCGTTCACGATACGTAAGGACCGCCGCAGCGCGGTTGCGAGCGAATGGGAGTCGAGCGGCCGGGTGGCCTCCCCCTTTCGCTCACTGAGCCGCTCGGCGCCGCGCACGCGCTCAGCGCGGGGCAGCAGCCAATCAGTGTCCCCGGTGAGCGTCTGCAGCCGCTTGAGCAGCGCGGCAGCTCCCGGCGAGAGCGGCACGAGGTGGGCACGGGCGCTCTTGGCGGCGGTCGCGGGAATGGTCCACAGCGGCATGTCCCCGCTGAGCGCGACGTCCGACCACTTCGCGACCGCGATCTCTTTCGACCGGACCCCGGTCAGCAGCATGACTTTGAGCGCCAGGCGGACGGCGGTACTGACTCGGAGGTCGGTCCGGTCGAATTCCGACCAGAACGTCCGAATCTCCGCCTCGCTCAGCACCCGATCGCGCGGCGTATGCGGTGAGCCGCCCTGCAGGCGCTCGGCTGGCGATGCCTCGAGATACTCTCGATCGACGGCCCACCGGAACATCTGCCCGAGCAGCCGGGCGAGCTGGTAGGCGGTCACGTGACGACCGGCGGCGACGAGCTCGTCGAGCACGGCGTTGAGATCGCGCCTGCGGACGTCCGTGAGTTTCGTAGCCCCGAGCTTGGGGATCAGGTACTTCTCGACGGCCGCCAGGCGCTCAGCCGGGCGGCGGGTCTTGGGAACGAGGTAGCGCTCAAGGAACAGCGTGACGAGGTCCGCGACCGTCGGCGCTTCGACGCGCGCACGGCGCTCCTGCTCCCTCAAATCCCGCTCGCGCTGGGCGACGATGTGCGGGTACTGCCCCTCCCGGATCCGGGGGCGCCAGGACGCTGCCTGCGCCCGTGCGCGCTCGAGCGTCACCGCGCCCGGGAGAGCCGAGGCGTCCGGGGTGAACTCGCCGATTGGGTGCCAGTGCGTCCGCCCGCCCACCTTGTAGCGGAGCACGAACCGCTTGAACCCGGTCGGCTCGACGATCAGGTAGAGGCCGCGGCTGCCGCTATCGGCGATCGCCTGCCGCTTTGGGCGAGCCGCCCGGCGGCGTATGCCTTCGACGCTAAGTTGGGGCACCGGAGCGGCTTCTGGGGCGGCGGCAGGGTGTATCCCAGCCCGTCACGCTACACTCAGGCTACACTTTGCGCCCGTCCTTCAATGTCCGCAAGTGTCGCAGCGTGACCCACGTCTAGAGGCAGAAATAGCGGCTTCTCTGCGCGATTACGTCAAATTGGGATGGACAGGCCCAGACAGGCTGGGACGGACTCCATTGCTTGACATGGAAGGGGTCACAGGTTCGATCCCTGTCGCGCCCACCATCTAACGCTTTAATTTTTAAGGCGTTATACCGAAACGACAAACCCGGCAGTGGCGCGTTCACGTGGCCGGATGGCCCGCAATCGCGCGTAGTTGAGCCGCTCCCCGTGGTTCCGTCGGGCTCGGCAACGCCGCTACCCCCCGCTGGTCGGCGTCTCCGGGATATCGCGGATGAAGTCACGCAGTGCCGCGTCGGCACGCTCGAACGTAAAGTACGTGAGCGTCCGGCCGCTCTCGGTGAGTTCGACCGAGTCGGGCGGCCCGGCCGCGAAGGCACGCAGATCCTCGGCCGTGAGCGCGTACCAGAGTTCACCGACGTAGCCCCACACCGGCCGGAATGGCGGCTGGGCAATGCCGAGGCTGCGCGGCTCGCGCGTCACGAGCGTAAGTTCGCGCGGCTGGCCCGAAAACGTGAGCCCGACGTGCTCAATCGGCTGGTGCTCGATCCGGCTGAACTCAACGACCACGAGGTAATGCTGGCGCGCGCCCATCCGGTTCACTTCGGCGGCGCCGATCGTGATGTAGTCGCCCAGGTCATTGCCGGGGGCGCTGCGCACGCTGCGGGAGTATACGAAGGACGACGCCATCGCGCGGATCGTCACGCCGGTCTGCGCGTCAACGTACTCCTCGACCTTGGAGCCTTCGGTCGCGCAGCCCGCGGCGAGCGCGAGGCTGATCAGAAGTCCGACGATTGCACGCATGACACGCCACCTGAAGTTCGTCCTCGCCGCGTCCGCACCGTACCGGCCGCGACCCATCACGCTCCGTTCGGCACCGCACGCGATGCTGCCGTCTGCAAGTCCACCGGGGCTCGAGGCGACCGCCTTGCAATCATAAGAGCGACGTACGATCGTCGCTTGCCTCGCTCGCATCGAACCCACCGGTGCTCGAAGCGCGTCGAACTCGTTCGGATGGCGTACGAACCCGGCCTGCGCCGCGTGTGTAGCGCTCGCGACTATAGTTTTTATAAATCAGTAAGTTACTGACACAACTGAAGGCTGTGTCGCATCATCTGAACGAGGGGTCGCGCGCGCCGGGCGCCGCCTCTCGACCGCGACCGCGGGGCACCGACCGCCCTACAGCCCGTCGGGAATCTCCCGCGCGACAACATCGGCCAGGCGCGAGTGAAATCCCTGCGCCCCGGGCTCGACGGCGCGCCAGCGCTCGAGGACGAGGAACTGCACGACGTCGCGAAGCGTCGCCACCCGCTCCACCGGCCAGTCTGCGAACTCCCGCTCAGCGCGCTCAACGAACCGCCGCGCAGTGTCCGCATCGACACCGCTCTGCAGGGCGATCATCTCGCGGTAGCGAAGCATCGCGGTGAGTTCCGGGCGAGAGGTGGAAAGCTCGAGATAGATCCGCAGCGACTCGCGGCTCGTCCGGCGCGCGAGCGCCCGCTCGCGCTTCACCCGCAAAAAGTCGACTGCCAGCGCCCGTAATCTCGCGGTCGCCGAGCCTACGGGCCCGATCGCCGCCACACCTTCACCCTTCTCACTCGAATCACTCACGCGGATCCTCCCGATTCAACGCCGCCAGACGACTGTACACGCCGGCGCCCCGCCCGCCAAAGCCCGGAAGCAGCGCTAGCGTCGGTGTGTACCGCGAGCGAGCCCCAAGGTTCATGCGCGGGAGCGACCACGGGGCGTGCGGCGCGGAGCGCGCCGCCAGGGTGCTCGTCCCGTTGCCGGGAGTGGCGCGGAATAGCCCCTGAGGGCGGCGCCACCGATCGACATCACCGGCACGGTTGCGACCAAGGGCCGGCCGGGTGCCGGCCCTCGGATCGCAACCACCGCCACACGCGTCAGTCGCCACCCTCCTCGCTCTCGCCAATCGCGGCCTCGGTGGCAGTCAACGTCACTCCGTCCCAACTGCCCTGCACGCCGACGCCCTGGCCCACGAGGCCCGTGAAGAACGCGGTCGCCGTCGTCGCGGCGCGGGTAGCGTCCTTGAACTGCGTGGTGGGCGTCGTCGCGACGGTAACCGAGAGCACCGTGAAATTGGGCGCGGTCGCCGTCTTCACGATCCCTCCGAGGCGGACGCTCGTCCCCGCCTCTCGCCGCTCGAGGCGCGATGCGACCAGGAGATTGCTGCCGGCCGGCGATTCGGCGCCGCGGATCTCGAGCCAGTCGCCGCTGTGCACGTCACCGAGGCTGAACGTGTTCACCTTCTGGGCACCGTGGTCCTCGAAGCGGGTCATCGCAGTCACGCTGACCGTGATGCCGAGCACGGTGACAGTCCCGGCGGTCGCATCGACGGAATCCGCCTGGGCGAGGAGTCGGACCGTTGCCTGCCGCTCGATCCGGACCGTGGTCGCGGCAAGCACGCCGGTGCTATCGACCGCTCCTTCGACCTCGACCCGCACGTTGAGGGCGAGATCGGCGGCCGTTCCACCCTCGAACGTCGTGGTGGCGGAGGTCGTCACTGCGCGTCCGGCGACATCGAAGTCGGTCGCCGAGGCGAAGCGGGTAACGAGTCCCTCGAACTCGGCGTCACCGTCGTGATCGGCCTTCAGTTCCTTGCCGGTCCTAAGCTCGAGCCGTGTTGCGAGCAATTGGCCCGCCGCCCCGAGCGTCGTGCCGTCGGCTTCAACCAGGTCGCCGTCCTTCGGGCCCGTGCTCGGGAAATCGACCAGCGTCGCCGCCGTGAAGTCGACGGCGAGCGCATTGATCGCGAGCGACTTGGCGGTCCCATCGGTCGCGCTCGCAGTACCGATGACCCGGAACATCGTCCCGGCGGGCTTGCGTTCGATGCGGGTGGCATCGATGTCGCCGTTCGCGGCGCGCATGCCGCTCACCTCGAGGATGTCGCCGACGGCGAGGCCGGCGAGCGACGCCGGGCTCACGCTGTCATCGAAGGAGGTATCGGCGGACACGACGACCGACTGGCCGAGCACCACGAGCGTGCCGCCCACGACGTCGATCGAGGTCACCGGACCCTGCACGTCGGTGTGCATCTCGATTTCATCGGCAACGTCGTCACCCGAGGTCGCGTCGTGGTGACCCTTCACCTCGATGACATCGCCGACGTGCAGGTCGCCCTGCGTCGCCGCCTGGCCATCGATCGTGATCGTGGCGGAGGTCGTCTGGAAGCGCTTGCCGTTCAGGTGAACGCTGCCGAATCCCGTGATCGCACCGACCGAAACGCTGGCGGGTGCCGCCGTCGAGACCGGCGGAGTGCCGGACCCACCCATGCCGCCGCCGCCGCCGCACGCGAAGAGCGCCGCGGTGAGCCCGAGCGCAAGCACGAATCGCCAGCGGCCAATCATGCCGCCACGCCTGAGTTTGGAATCGTTCATCTGCCACTCCCCACGGCTCACTGGCCGGATTTAACCTTGTACGACTACCGTTCACGGCCTCGCAGCCGTATTCATTCGTTCCGCGCGGGGAGATCGCGGTTCAGCCTCCAACTGTCTCCAATTGGCGTCTCGGAGGATTGCGGCGCCCCTTGGCAGGGGGTGCGCTCGCCGAGCGACCGGGTCTAGGGACGCTCGGGGTCCGGCGGCCGCTTGCCGGGTAGCGGGAGTGCCGCCGACGCCGGCGCCGACCGAATTGTGTGGCCCTCGCCGAGCGCGAGGCGGACACTCGGCGCGCGGCTCGCGACAGCCGCAATCGATTCAGGAGAGCTACTCGTGTCGAGTATCTCCAGTGATCGTCGATCCTCGATTCGGGCAAGCGCGACGCGGCGAGGATGCGGGCTGGCCGCGGCGCTCGTGCTCGGTTGCATCGCTGTTGCCGCCGCGGCGGATGAGCCCGCGCCATCGCCGCCCGTCGCCGTTGGCACCCGCGTTCGCCTGTCGGCGGCGGGAATCACGACCGCCCCCGTCATCGGCACGATCCGCGCGCTCGATGCGAAGACCGTGACGATCGATGTACCGGGGCAAGCGGAGCCACTCGCCGTGCCGGTCGAGCGAATCCGCGCGCTCGAGGTCAGCCTCGGCCGCCGCTCGCGCGTGACCGGGGCGCTCGTCGGGGCACTCCTCGGCGCCGCTGTCGGGGCGCTGATCGGCAAGGCATCCCACTCGAACGGCGCCTACGATTTTCAATCGGCGGACGAAGCCGCCGGCGCGCTCGGTGGCCTCCTGATCGGCGCAGGCGTCGGGGCGCTGATACCGCCGGGCGAGCGCTGGCAAGAGGCGCCCGGCTCCCGCTATCGAGTCAGCTTCGCCCCGCGCCTCGATCGCACACCGGGCGTCGCCTTCGCGCTGTCGTTCTAGCCGGCGCGCCGGCGCGCCGGTCGAGGCCCGCGGCCACTTCCCGGCGGCACGGCCGCCGGGACAGATCCTTAAGGACTACTTCGCTTCGGCGTAGGCCTTCACGAGCCGGTACAGGAACTCGCGTCCCTCGAGCAGCGACTTCACGCCCATGTACTCGTTGAGTCCGTGGATGTGCCCGAGATCGGGACCGAAGAAGGTCGGTGCGAAGCCGTAGGTCGGGATCCCCACGGCGTTGGTGAACTCCCCGTCCGTGGCGCCCGCCTGCAGGATCGGCAGCACCGGGACTCCCGGAAAGAACTCGCCCGCGAGCTTCTCGATCGGCCCGAGCACGGCGGGCGTCAGCGGCGGCGGCGCGGCAGTCGGTCCGCGCGTCTCAAGCTCGGTCACCTTGACCGCGGAATCCGCGGCCAGCTCCTCGAGCTTCGCGCGCACGGCATCGGGGCTGACTCCCGGGAAAATCCGGCAGTTCACGTTCGCCCGTGCGCGCTGCGGCAGCGCGTTCGTCGCGTGCCCGGCCTCGAGCATCGTCGCGACGCAGGTCGTGCGCAGCGTCGCGTTCCAGCTCGGGTCCTTCGCGGAGACGAGCGCAAGCGCGGCGGCATCGGCCGGGTCCTTAAGGAACGCATTCATCGCATTCGCGACCGCCGTCTCGCCCTTGCCGGCCTGGATCTTCGCCATGCCGGCGAAGTAGGCGCGGTTGCCATCGGTGAACTGCGCCGGGAAGTCGTAGCCGCTGATGCGCGTCAATGCCGCGGCCAGGTGATAGATCGCGTTGTCCCTGACCGGCCGCGAGCTGTGGCCGCCGGGGTTCGTGACCTCGAGCCGGTAGTTCTGCGGGAACTTCTCGCCGGCCTCGATATCGAGCGAGACCTTCTGGCCGTTCGCATCGAGCTCGCCGGAGGCGCCTTCGTTGAGCGCGAAGCCGGCATCGATCTCCTTGCGACGGTTCTTGGTGAGCCACTCGGCGCCGTTGAAGGCACCGGCCGTTTCCTCACCGCACGTGAGCGCGAGCTTCAGCGTATGGCGCGGACGGTAGTTCTCGCCGCGGTAGCGGATGAGCGTATCGACCCAGATCGCGGCCTCCGACTTGTCGTCGACCGACCCGCGCGCATAGAACGAGCCGTTCTCCTCGACCAGCGTGAAGGGATCCCGCGTCCAGTCCTCGCGCTTCGCCTCGACCACGTCGATGTGGGCGAGCAGGAGGATCGCCGGAAGCTTCGGCTCCCGCCCCGTGTAGAGGGCGATCAGTCCGCCTTCCTTGGGGTGTCCTGGCGCCACGAACACCTCGAGATCGCTGTCGGCGAAGCCCGCGGCCTTGAGGCGCGCCGCCATGCGCTCGGCCGCGAGCGTGCAGCTTCCGACGGAAAGCGTCGTGTTCGTCTCGACCAGCTCCTTATATAGGCTCCTGAATCGCTGCTCGCCCGCGGGCGTGTCCTGGGACGGTGCGCCGACGGCGCTGAAGGCGGTCGCGAGCGCAGCTGCGGCGAGAAATAGACGCTTCATGGGTTGCTCCGTGAGAAGGCGGCAAGTCTAGTCGATCGCCGATGTCCGGGCGCGCCGGCCACCCGGGTTCGCGGGCCTCCTGCAGGTTGCCCGCCCGGGGCGTGTCGGGGAATCCGCTATAGTCTGCCCCATTCCGCGAACGCGAGCGCGCGGCTCGTCCGCTCATCCCCCGGGTGCAACCATGGTCAACTGTCAGGGCTGCGGAAAAGAGATCCACGAGACCGCCGTCGCCTGCCCGAACTGCGGGGCGCCCCGGGTGGCCGCCGGCAGCTCCGACAAGCGCATCCTGCCGGCGTTTCTGCTGTGCTGGTTCCTTGGCTGGACGGGCGCGCACCGGTTCTATGTCGGCAAGGTCGGCACGGGCGTCCTGATGCTGTTCACCTTCGGCGTGTTCGGTATCCTCTGGCTCATCGACTTCATCATGATCATCGTCGGCGCGTTCACCGACAGCTCGGGCCGAAAGCTCACGCTGTGGACGTGACGCTGCAGTGACATCGGATCCGGGTGGGCGCGTCGGCGCCGGAGGGACCATGAGGCGGCTCGCGTTTCTGCTCCTCCTCCTCGTAACCGCCGCGGCGCAGGCCGCGGCGCCGCCCCCGGCTGACAAGCAGCAAGCGCTCTGGGAGCATTTGAAGGCCAGCATCGCGCTCATCGAGGCGCATCTCGACGGCGTCGTCGGCGTCGCGATCCTGGACCTCTCGACCGGCCAGGAATTCCTGGTGCGGCCGGACGAGGTGTTCCCGCAGGCAAGCTCCATCAAGATCGCGATGCTGGCGGAGCTCTACCACCAGGCGGAGCAGTCGGCCGAGGGGGTCGCCGGCAAGGCGGGGCTCCGTGACCTCTACACGGTGCGCGCCACGGACGTGGTCGAGGACAGCGACATCATGGGCGGCCTCACGCCCGGTATCACGCAGATCACCAACCGCGACCTCGCGACGATGGTCGTCGCCGTCAGCGACAACGCGGCGACCAACGTGCTGATCGACCGCGTCGGCATGGGTAACGTGAACGCGCTCATGGAGAGCCTGGGTCTCAAGCACACGCTGCTGCGCCGCAAGATGATGGATCTCAAGGCCGCGACCGAGGGCCGTGAGAACGTCTCGACGCCGCGCGAGATGATGACGCTGCTCGCGCGGCTGTATCACGGCAAGGTCGTCAAGGAACCGCTGCTCGGCGATTTCTTCACGGTGCTCGCGACGCACAAGGACAGCTGGCTGCCCAGGAACCTCCCGGAGGGCCTTCGCATCGCCAACAAGCCGGGATCCCTCGAGGGCGTGCGCAACGACTCCGGCATCGTCTTTCTCAAGAACCGCCCGTATGTGATCTCGGTGATGTGCACGTACCTCGCGAGCGAACGCGCGGGCGAGGACGCCATCAGCGCGATCTCGGCCGCCGCCTACGGCATGTTCGACCGGCTCGATCGCGCCTCGGAGTACGGCCGGGTCATCTCGCCGAGCAACGGCAGCGTCCGGTAGCGGCACCCCGGGCAACCAGTGGGCGCTGCTGCACCTTACCGGTACGGCGCCGACGGCGCTACCGAGCACCATCACCACGGAAAACATTTCCTCCACCTACACGTCCGCGGGCACGCTAACCGGCCTTGTGCTCGTCGATAGCACCTCGCAGCTCGCTTGGTAGCTGGCGAGCGGGTCCGGGACGATCGTCACCGGCGCCGAGACCGTCATCAAGACTGGCGTCGGCGCCTCCGGAAGCGTGCAGATCCTCTCGGACCGTGGCGGGCATGCGCTCGCTGGCGGCAGCGTCGTGTTCGCCGAGGCGACCGACGCCGCGAACAAGAATTGGCTGTACCGGATTGACAGCGCAGGGGTCGGCTCGCTCGTCTACTCGACCACCGGCAGCATCAACGGCTTCAACAGCTTCGACGCCTCGCCGCACGACAACACCAACGGCTTCTTCTACGATGCGACCGTCACCGGTGGCGTCACGACGTCGGTGTCGTTCTACAAGGTGCCGATCGCCGGCGGGCTCGCATCCCTTCTATACACCGACCCCTCGCCCGGCACGGCCACCTACCAGTTCGTCGACTCGGACGGCAGCCACCTGATTTACACCAAGCAGGTGTTCGGCACTTCGGTGAGCATGTTGACCCTTGGCACCGGAGCTGCCGGATCGCCATCGACGCTCATTAGTTCGACGACGATCAGCCTGTTGAACGCGTTCCTCGACTACGCTTCCGATCACCTGTTCGTCAATTCGATCACGGCGGGCGCGCCGCCATCGGCGGCGGTCTACACGCCCTCGAGCAGCACACCGATCGGTGGTCAGGGTGGCGCGGGCAAGTACTTCCAGGGCTTGAACTCCCTGTTCAGCTTCGGCACGTCGGGTCCGACGAAGTTGCTGGAGTTCACGGGCCTCACCGAGGGCTACCCGTCGTTTGGCCTGGGCTCGCTGTTCACGATGGATGCATCGACGTTCGCGACAGTCCAGGTCACGCAAAATGGCAGCAACTACGTGGTGCCGACCGGCGATCAGCTGTTCTTCTTCCCGGCTTCGCTCACGATCGGCGCTGGCGCCACCATCGATTCGACGAACCTCGCGAGTGGCGTCGTGATCGACGTGTCGAAGAGCCAGATGATCACTGTCGTCGCCCCGAACACCGACGTGTTCCCGGACTAGGCGGCGCCCGGCACACTCGAGGCCGGGCGTCGTCGGAACCCGCCGCGCCCGCGGCGGGCGTGCGCTCCGGCGACCCCGCCGTTACGGTTACACTAAAACCAGCGACACGGCGCCGCGGTCTTTCGCGGCCGGTGTCTTGTGCGGCTGACTCTAAGAACGGGATGACGCCTCGCGTGGACCTCAATCACCCCATGGAGTCGCTTCGGGCGGCCGCGTTGCGTCGCTCGCCTGCCGAGCGCATCGTCGGGCGAGCCGAGCCGTGAGCCTGGCCGTCGCCCACAGCGGTGCCGCGACGAGCGAGGAGCGCTGGCGCTGGGCGTTCGGCGCGGTGCTGCTCCTGCGCCTCCTCTACCCGTTCTTCAACTCCCCGCTCGGGCACCTCTACTCGGATCCCCTTCGGCACTGGGCGAACGGCGAGCGGTTCCTGAACCCCGACCTCATCGGCGCCGGGGATCCCTACCTCTACCAGCTCTTCATCTACGTGCTGCGCTCGCTCTCGGGCGACAGCGCGCCGACGGTGCTGCTCGCGTGCGGGGTGCTCTGCGCCGCGATGCCCTACGGCTGGTACCGGGCGCTTCGCGAACTCCTGCCGCGCGAGCACGCGCTCATCGGCGCGACGGTGATGGGACTCGTGCCCGCGTTCCTCAGCATCTACGCGTACTTCATGAACGAGACGCTGCTGCTGACGCTCACCGGCTTTGCGTTCTGGGCGACGCTGCGCTGCTGGCGGAAGGGCACCCTCGCCTCGTACACGATCGCCGCGGCCCTCTGGGTCGCCTGCATCTTCACGCGCAGCGTCGTCGTGCCGATGGCGGTGATTGCCCTCGGCACGCTCTGGTGGGTGCGTGGCCAGCGCATCCACAAGGCGGTCATCGCGGTACTCGCCTTCGGGGTGCTGGCGGTGCCGGCCGGCATGCACGGGATGTCGCGGCTCGGGTTCGTCGCCCCTCTCGGCAATGTCTACCTCTCCGAGATCTACAGCTACAGCGGCCAGCGCGAGATCACGCTCGATGGCGGCGCGCAGGGCAGCTGGGGATTCGGCTCGCCGAGCTTCTATAACCCGACGCTCTACCCGTTCTCGACCTGGACGACCAACCGCACCGGCGTCGTGCACGCGAAGATCGACGTGTCGCGCGGCCGCGATAGCTGGGCGGAGGAGACCGAGCGCGTTGCCGAGGAGCGGACGTTTCCCTGGTCGACGCAGTACGCGGAGAACCTCCTCTACCTCCTCGTCGGTCAAAGCTGGCCCGACAACGACCCGGGGGCGTGGTCGAGCTTGCTCGCCGTGTGGACGCGCTGGCTCTGGCCGCCGCTGATGCTCGCGGTCGCGTGGGGCGCCCTCAGGCGGCGCTACTTCGGCATCGACTGGCTGTTGCCGGCCGCGGCACTCGGCATGCTGCTGTTCCTCGCCGTGCAGTGGGCCGGCATCATCGAGGGGCGCTACCGCAAGCCCGTCGACCCCGTGCTCGTCGCGGCCGCGATCGTCCTTTACTACCGCACGCAGCGTGGCTCGGCGGTTGGAATCGGCCGTGGCTAGGGCCCCGGCGCCGAAGCCGCCAGCGGATGCGCCGCCCGCGGGCGCGCGGCCACGCTCCGCGACGAGCTTTCCGGCGAACCTGGTCGCGCTCGCGGGCGGACTCGCCGTCTGCGCCGTGATCGCGGCCTATCGCGATGGGCCGCTCGCGGTCTTCTCCGCCTACACCCCGCTCGCGCCCTGCCTCGCGACGTTCGCGCTCCTGGCGGCGACCGACTGGTGGCTGAGAAGCCGCGGCCGCCTCGCCGCCACCGAGGTGTCCGGGAGCCCGCGGCGCGCGGTCGAGTACCCCCGCGTCGGCCTTCGCATCCTCGGGCTCGCGGCGACGCTGGCGCTGGTCGCGTTCGCGTACTGGCTGTTTCCGGAGTACCACGGCGGGTTCTACGACCCCTACTGGCGATTCCTGTGGGCGCTCGCGCCGCTCCTCGCGCTGGTGCCGTTCTACTTCGTCTGGGCGGACTCGCGGGTGGCGGAGCCGACCGATGAGTTCGTGCAGTTCGCGCTCCTCCTCCTCGGCCGCACCGCTTCCGTCGAGCGCGGCACGATCGCGCGGCACCTCGCGGGCTGGACGGTGAAGGCCTACTTCCTGCCGCTGATGACCGTCTACCTCAACGATGAGATGACGCAGCTGCACACGCTCTACGCGAATGGCGGCGCCGTCGCGTTCGGGAGCTTCCAGGGCCTCTTCCACATCTCGTACGCGACCGACCTCCTCTTCTGCGTCGTCGGCTACACGGCGACGATGCGGCTCCTCGACTCGCAGATGCGCAGCGTCGAGCCCACGATGCTCGGCTGGACGGTGGCGCTCATCTGCTACCAGCCGTTCTACTCGATCATCGGCCACTACTACCTCGCGTACGACGGCGACACCTCGTGGGACCGGTGGCTCGCGCCCTGGCCTTACCTTCGCGAGGGCTGGGGCATCGCGATCATCGTGCTCTCGGCGATCTACGCGCTCTCGACGGTCGCCTTTGGCCTTAGGTTCTCGAACCTGACCCATCGGGGCATCATCACGGGCGGTCCCTACCGGTTCACGAAGCACCCGGCGTACCTGTCGAAGAACCTGAGCTGGTGGCTGATCTCGGTGCCGTTCGTCGTGACGGCGGATGCGGCGACCTCGCTCCGGCATTGTCTCCTCCTCCTCCTCCTCAACACCGTCTACTTCATCCGCGCGCGCACCGAGGAGCGGCACCTGAGTCGCGACCCGGCCTACGTGAGGTACGCGCTGTGGATGAACGAGCGGGGGCTCCTCCGCGAGCTCGGCAACATCGTGCCGGCGCTCCGCTACCGGCCGCCGGCGCCGGATTCGCGCTGACGGGGTCCCGCGCGGCTCCCAATGCCACCCGAGTCAGGCTACGACGCCGCGTTCTTCCGCTACGTCAACGCGACCGCGACGACGGCCGCCGAGGCGATCGTGCCGTTGCTGCTCGCGCCCCTTCGCCCCGAGTCCGTGCTCGATGTCGGTTGCGGCCAGGGCGCGTGGCTCGCCGCGTGGCGGCGCGCGGGGGTCAGCGACATCCAGGGGCTCGATGGCGACTACGTCGACCGGCTGCACCTGCTGGTGCCGACGAGGAGCTTCCGGGCGCACGACCTGACCCGCCCCTTCGACCTCGGCCGGCGCTTCTCGCTCGTGCAATGCCTCGAGGTCGCCGAGCACCTGCCGGCGGCGGCAGCCGATGGCCTCATCGAGAGCCTGACGCGACACGGCGATCTCGTGCTCTTCTCGGCGGCGCCGCCGGG
>JANXUT010000091.1 GCA_025356075.1 Pseudomonadota bacterium
GAAATCGAACGGTTGAGCGCCGCCCGCGAAGACTTCGCGTTCGACAGTACGCTGAGCGGGCGCACCGACGTCGGTCGCCTCGGCCCGGCTTCCCGCGGCGGTCGTGACGGCGCTCCGACTGAAGCCGGGCGATCACATCGCCATCGTCGCATCGGGAGCCCGGCGGTTGGCGGTCGGCCGGGATCGCCGCCGGGAGTTGGCGATCGAGCGCCTCCGTGCGAGCAAGGCCCCTCGGCCGAAGGGCGTTAGTTTTGGCCGGGATGAGGCCAATGCCCGCTGATGCGCAGGGCTCGGCTGCCGCGGCCGCCGCTCCTCGGACGCGTCGCCCGTGACCGCTCACGCGTGAGTCGGCTCCACCGAAGCACGCGAGCACTGCGACACTGCAGCCGTTGTCGGGCCTGCTCGGTGAGATCCGGCAGCGGGAAGGCTTGAAGGAGCAGAAGCGCGGAATCATCTACCGCCGGTCGACGTCATTCCTTCACGTCCACGAGGACCCGGCGGGACTCGTTGCCGATCTCGGCTCGGGCGACCGGTTCCATCGATACCCCGTGAACACGACGAAGGGGCGGCACGCGCTCCTGGCCGCCCTCGATCGCGCTTTGGAGCAGTCGACGCGGTAGCCGCCGCGGGCTTGCCGAGACCTCGCAATAGGGGCCGGCCGATCCGCTGCGAGGCGCCCCGTCCGGGACGGACGATCCGATGTGTATCCGAACTTTAGGTCGCAGCCCATCGACAAGCGGGGGTCCCGGCCGTACGGTGTGACCACGCGCCAGAGTGCGCCGCGAGGAGAACCCAGGTGATGAAGCTGAAACCCGTTTTTGCCGCGACAGCGCTGCTCGTCGCGCTCGGCATTCTTGCCGGCTGCGCGACCGAGTCGCACCGGTCGATCGAGGCGGTGAAGCCCGTGTCGGCCGGCACCGCCTATTCGGGGCCGAAGAGCGGGCTCATCGTCGGCAAGTTCGACAACCGCTCGAGCTACCTCAGGGGCATGTTCTCGGATGGCGTCGATCGCCTCGGGGGCCAGGCCAAGACGATCCTGATCGGGCACCTGCAGGAGACCGGGCGCTTCGACGTGCTCGACCGCGACAACCTCGAGGAACTTGCGCGCGAGGCGAAGCTCAAGGGCGAGAGCCAGGCGCTGCAGGGCGCTGACGTCGCGCTCACCGGCGATGTGACCGAATTCGGGCGCAAGGAAACCGGCGACCAGCAGCTCTTCGGCATCCTCGGCAGCAGCAAGACCCAGGTCGCCTACTCGAAGGTGACCATCAACGTCGTCGAGGTGCGCACCGCGAAGGTCCTCTACTCGGTGCAGGGCGCGGGCGAATACGCGCTCAGCAATCGCGAGGTGGTGGGCTTTGGCGGCACGGCGGGCTATGACTCGACGCTGAACGGCAAGGTGCTCGACCTCGCGGTACGCGAGGCGATCGACCGGCTGGTCGAGGGGCTGGAGCAGGGCAAGTGGCGTCCGGCGAAGTGACCCTGCGGGTGCGGGGGCTCCTCGCGCTCGCCCTCGCGCTCGCCCTCGCTCTCGGCGCGACGGGCTGCGTGACGGCGCCGCCGACGCGCTACGCGTGGGGCAGCTACGAGGAGCTGATCTATGTCTCTGAGGCCAAGCCGGGCACCTTGCCGCCCGAGGCGCAGGTCGCAGAGATGCAGAAGGACCGCGAGGTGGCGCGCGGCGCGAACCAGAAATTGCCACCCGGCTGGCACGCGCAGCTCAGCTACCTCTACTACGAGCTCGGCCGCGTCGAGCTGGCCCGCGAGGAACTCCTTGCCGAGAAGAGCGAGTTCCCGGAATCAACCGTGCTGGTCGACCGGCTCATCGCCAACTTAGGCGCGGGCACCGCGAAAGCCGAATGAAGCCCCGACACGCATCGATGCTCTTGGCCGCGCTCGCGATTCTCTTCCTTGGCCTTGTGGGCTGCGCGACGACGCAGGCGAAGTACGACTACACGGCGTTCCGCTCAAGTCCGCCGCGCTCGATCCTGGTCCTGCCGCCGATCAACGAGAGCACCGCGCTCGAGGGCACCTACGGGTACCTGACCACCGTGAGCCGGCCGCTCGCCGAGCGGGGCTACTACGTCTTTCCGGTCGCGGTCGTCGACCGGCTCCTGAAGGAAAACGGCATGCCGACCGCGGGCGAAATGCACCAGGTGCCGCTCGACAAGGTCCGCGAGATCACCGGCGCCGATGCCGTGCTCTACCCGGTGCTGCACGCGTACGGCACCAAGTACCACGTCCTCTCGAGCGACACCGTCGTCAACGTGAGCGCGCGTCTGGTCGACACCCGCAGTGGCACGCTCCTCTGGGAGGGCACCGGCGTCGCGCAGCAGGGGTCCTCGGGCGGCTCCGGCGGGCTGCTTGGCGACCTCGTCGCGGCGCTCGTCTCGCAGGCGATCAACGCCAACCAGGACCCGGCGCACGGGGTCAGCCGGATCGCGAACCAGTTCCTCTTCTTCAGCCAGGGCCGCGAGCTCCCGGCCGGGCCCTACCACCCGGAGTTCGGCCGGATCCCGTAGCGGCCGGCTGCATGAACGGGCGGCGGCCATCGCCGCGGCGAGATTCCCGTTGGCCCGGCCCCGCCAGCCTCGACGCCCGCGACCGGCCGGCCGCACTTGAATCGGATGCGACTGGAAGGGTGGGAAGCAGCGCCGCCGATAATTCCCGCCGGTCAGCAACACCCTGCGGACTTCGGCTCCGCGTGTTGACCGCGACGACGGTGGGCGGCCGGACGTGCCGGTTGGGATCTGGGCATCGCAGTTGCCGACGGTTCGGCCCACTTCAATCGATGCGCAGTCTGGGTGCTCCCGATTCACTCCTCCCAGCGAAAGCGCCAGAGCGCGACAGTGAGACAGGCCGCGGCGGTTCCGACCAGAACGATGATGGGCAGCACGGCCGAACTGAAGGGCAGGCCGCGCCAGGTGGCGCCGTCCAGGCCGTCGACGGCCCAGCGCGTGGGCGAGTAGAGCGATGCCGCCTGCAGCCAGCGCGGAAACACGAAGGCGGGCACCCAGGCCCCCCCAACCATCACCAGCAGTAGCGTTGCCATGCTCGCAAAGCCACGCGTGGTGGGTGCGCTGCGGCCGAGCGTGGCCAGCATGAGGCCGAAGGCCGCATTCAGCAGGCAGAAGGCAATGGCCACGCCAATGAAGCCGGTCCAACTGCCCTCGATGCGCACCTTGAACACCACTGCCGCGGCCAGGTAGATGAGCGTGAACTGGAACAAGCTGATCAGTGTCGTCGCCAGCGCCCGCGCCAGCATGAATTCGCTGCGCGTGAGCGGGGCCGACCGGAGCCGCAGCCAGATGCCGCGCTGGCGCGTCAGCAGCAATAGCACGCCGGCGTCAATGCCCGCGAACAGGATGAACTGCACCGCCATGCCCGCGAAGGAGTGCGCGTAGCCGTTGTACGGCGCGGACGCGCGCGCGGTGACTTCCATCGGCGCCACGGTGTACGGAATGCTGAGACCGAAACCGCGCCCGGCACCGCTGGCAGATTCGCCTTGAGTGGCGGTATCGCGTGCGTCGCTCAGCTTGCGCGCGGATCGCAAGAGCGCCGTGAGGTCAGCCCGCGTCCTCGTCGACGGCTCACGGTCGAGATCGGCCAGGTAGCCGTCGATGGCCTTGCGGCCCAACGCGCCGTTGAAGGCTTCCTTCGAGACTTCCTGCATGGCGTACTGCGCCAGCAGCCCCTCGATGACCCGTGCACCGGTGCTTTGGCTCGGGTCGACCAGCAGCTCGACCTGCGGCTTGTCCCGTCCATCGAACAGCGCCCGGGTGGTCTGCTCGCCGAATCCCTTCGGGAACACGGCGGCAGCGTTCTGCCTGCCGGCTTTCACCTGCTCGTGCGCCGCGGCGCGATCGAGCGCCGTCACCTGCAACAGCTTATCGGCCGCAAGATCGGCGGTGATCGCGCGCGTGACCGTGCTTCGGTCCTCGTCGACGACGGCAATCGGGATCTTGCCGGACTCCTCGTTCCTGCCCGTGCCGCCGAACACGTAGCCAAAAAAGGCGGCAATGAGGATGGGCACGAGGACGCCGACCACGACGGCGCGCCGGTCGGTAAGGTACAGGCGAATGTCGGTGCGGATGAGAGCGAGAATGGCAGTCCCGTTCATGTGTCGGCTCCGTCGCGCAGCGCGCGGCCGGTGAGCTGCATGAACGCGCCCTCGAGGTTCCTGTACTGCCGCACGAGGTTCGCAACCGAATCGTTCGCCAGGATCTGGCCACGGTCCAGGATCAGCACCCGGTCGCAGAGGCGCTCGGCCTCTTCCATGTAGTGGGTGGTATACAACAGCGTCTTGCCGCGGCGTTTGAGCGCCTCGAGATTCTCGAAGATCGCGTTCCGCGACTGCGGGTCGACGCCGACGGTCGGCTCATCCAGCAGCATCAGGTCCGGGTCGTGCAGCAGCGCGCCGGCGATGTTGAGGCGCCGCTTCATGCCGCCGCTGAAGGTCTTCACGCGCTCATGGCGGCGGCCCGCGAGGCCGACCAGCGCGAGCGCATCCTCGGCACGCGCTCGCAGCGCATCGGCTCGGAGGCCGTACAGACCCCCGAACAGCTGCAGGTTCGCCCAGGCCGATAGTTCGTCGTAGAGCGCGGGGTCCTGCGGCACCAGGCCGACACGGCGCTTCAACTCGTTGGCGCCCTGCCTCACACGTACGCCACCCAGGCTCACGTGGCCGCTATCGGCGCGCGCAATACCGCTGATCAGCGCGATGGCCGTGGTCTTGCCGGCCCCGTTCGGGCCGAGCAGCCCGACGGTCTCGCCGGCGGCGATGGTGAAACTAATGGCGTTCACGGCCAAGCGATCGCCGTAGCGTTTGGAGAGCTGTTCAACCTCAAGCATGAGCGGTGCCTCGGCGAGACTGCATAGGGGCGGATCGGAGCGGGGCCCGCTGCGGCAGGAGTCGGCAATTATGTCAGCGGGCCGCGCCGGCCGAGTGGCGGCGCAAATCGACGCGGTTCGATGGCGTCGCTTGCTGGCGCGTCGCGCAGCGAGTAAGCGAGGAGGACGGGGCACTGCGCGGCGTGCCGCGCGAACGAGGATGCAATCGCCAGATGCGCGCTGACAGGTTATGAACATTCTAAATCCAAGCATCTCGATCTCACTGCAAGCTCGGGCGGCATCCTGGGTCCAATGGCTATTGCCTGCGCTCCGAAAAGGGGCTTGCATTTTATTACACCATAGGGTGTAATGATCGTCATGGAGCCACTGACCGACGTGTTGAGCGCGATTTCTCACCCGACGAGGCGCGCGATGATCAGGAGGCTGGCAAACGGGCCTGCCGGCTTCCTCGAGCTCGCCGAACCTTTCGATGTGGCCCTCAACGCCGTGACGAAGCATCTCAAGTTGCTCGAGCGCGCCGGGTTGATTGCGCGTGAGAAGCGGGGCCGCGAGGTGGTCATTTCGCTTCGCCCCGAGGGGCTTCGCCTGGTCGCCGATTGGGTGCACGAATACGAGCGGTTCTGGACTGAGAGGCTCGATGTATTCGAAGGCTATTTCAAACAAAACAAGCGGAGCAGGACGACATGAACGCCACGACGATTGAAGTAACAGTCGAGAGAACAATCCCCGCTGCGCCAGCGGACGTGTTTGACGCATGGCTCAATCCCAAGGTCCCCGGTAACCCTTGGAACATGGCCGACAAGCTCCTGCTGAACCCAACCGTTGACGGGCTCTT
>JANXUT010000018.1 GCA_025356075.1 Pseudomonadota bacterium
TGTCCTCGGAGCCCGCGGTGCGCTTCGCTGGCAGCACTTCGTCGCGGTATTTCCTGATCGCAGCGGCGAGGGTGTGCTTACGCGCGCGATCCGCCGCAAGGTGTTTACCCTCGGCGAGGTCGATTTCCTGATTGCGGGACCACCGGCGGGCGAGGTCGTGGCTGGGGAACGTCTGACTCAGGGCATCACGGCCCTTGAGGCGCACCACGGCCTGATAGGTGACGGTGCCGTTCTTCGCCGTGCGTTTGCGGATCATTGCCATGACGCGTTCCCTCGCAATCCCCTGCGAACGGAAACACGCTAGCACAAATGTGCCGTATTAGTGCCGTGGTGATTATTCAGGGCCGCTAGTCGCGGCTAACTTCTTGTTTTAATTGGCTCCCCGGGTAGGACTCGAACCTACGACCCAGCGATTAACAGTCGCTTGCTCTACCGACTGAGCTACCGGGGAACGGTAGGAAAAACGGGTTAGGCGGAAGGCCGCGCATTGTCCTGAGCGACCCTCGCGAAGTCAAGGCAACCGGCCGGATTTGCTGGAAAATCTTCGGGTTCAGGGGCTCAGCCGAGGAGCTTGCGCATGCGCTCGAGTGCCGTCTCGAGGGTTTGCTTGGAGCACGCGAAGGAAAGCCTGACATGGCCAGGAGCGCCGAAGCCCGAGCCCGGGACCACCGCCACGAGCGCCTCGGTGATGAGTCGCTCGGCGAAGGCGTTGTCGTCGGCGAGCCCGAGGTTAGCCATCGCCTTTTCGACGTTCGCGAACGCGTAGAACGTCCCGAAGCCCGGCAGGCACGAGACCCCCTTGAGCGAATTGAGGCCCGCGACGATGAAGTCGTGGCGCTCCTTGAACGCGACGTTCATGGTCGCGACGCAGCTCTGGTCGCCGTTCAGGGCCGCCGTCGCTGCCCGCTGGCTGATCGAGGAGGGGTTCGAGGTCGACTGGCCCTGGAGGGTGCTCATGGCACCTATGAGCTCCGCAGGGCCGCCGCAGTAGCCGATGCGCCAGCCCGTCATCGCGTAGCTCTTCGAGACGCCGTTGATGGTCACCGTGCGGTCGTAGAGGTCGGGGCACGCTGTCACGAGGCTGCAAAAGGGCTCGGGTCCCCACCAGATGTGCTCGTACATGTCATCGGTACCGATGACGATCGACGGATGGCGGGAAAGGACCGCGCCGAGCGCGACGAGCTCCGCGCGGGTATAGGCCGCGCCAGTCGGGTTCGAGGGGCTGTTCAGGATCACGAGCTTCGTTTTCGGCGTGATCGCGGCTTGGAGCTCGGCGGGCGTGATCTTGTAGCCCTGGTCGGCTCCCGCCGGGACGATGACCGGAACGCCGTCCGCGAGCAGCACCATGTCGGGGTACGACACCCAGTAGGGCGCCGGGATAATGACCTCATCACCCGGATCAAGAAGCGCGCATACAAGGTTGAAAATAGTGTGTTTAGCACCCGCCGAGACGAGCACCTGGGAGCGCGTGTAGGTGAGGCCATTGTCGCGCCGGAACTTGGCGATAATGGCGTCCTTGAGCTCCGGCGTTCCGTCGACGTTCGTGTAGCGTGTGAAGCCGCTCGTGATCGCCTTGATGCCGGCATCGGAAATGTGGCCGGGCGTATCGAAATCGGGCTCGCCGGCCCCAAGTCCGATGATGTCCTTGCCCTCGGCCTTGAGCTTGGCGGCGCGCGCGGTGACCGCGAGCGTCGGGGAGGGCTTGATGCGGCGGACGCGCTTCGAAAGGGCGAGGGGCACGGTCGTTCCGTTGCAGTGCAAAAGACGACGGATTCTCTAGCAATTCAGGTACCGGATCAATCCGCATGACGACCCCGACCGCTCGAAAGCCGACCCGGGAGCCCAAGCGCTTTCGCCTCTCCGCCGAGTACCAGCCCGCGGGCGACCAGCCACAGGCGATCGATGCGTTGACCGAGAACTTGAGTTCCGGCCTTCGCTACCAGACGCTGCTCGGCGTCACGGGTTCGGGCAAGACCTACACCATCGCGAGCGTCATCAACCGCATCCAGCGCCCGACGATCGTGCTTGCGCACAACAAGACGCTGGCCGCGCAGCTCTACGGCGAGTTCAAGGAGTTCTTCCCCGACAACTCGGTCGAGTACTTCGTCTCGTACTACGACTACTACCAGCCGGAGGCCTACGTCCCCTCGTCCGACACCTACATCGAGAAGGACGCCTCGATCAACGAGCACATCGAGCAGATGCGCCTCTCGGCGACCAAGGCGCTCCTCGAGCGGCAGGACTCGATCATCGTCGCGACGGTCTCGGCGATCTACGGCCTCGGCGACCCGCAGGCCTATTTCTCGATGGTGCTTCACCTCGACCGCGGCGAGCGGATCGACCAGCGGAAGCTCCTGCATCGCCTCACCGACATGCAGTACACCAGGAACGACGTCGACCTCTCCCAGGGCACCTATCGCGTCCGGGGCGATGTCGTCGACATCTTCCCGGCCGAGTCCGAGCGCGAGGCCGTCAGGGTCCAGCTCTTCGATGATGAGATCGAGAGCCTGAAGTACTTCGACCCGCTGACGGGCGAGGTCGTGCGCAACGTTCCACGCCTGACGATCTACCCCTCGAGCCACTACGTGACGCCGAAGGAGCGCCTGGTCGGCGCGCTCGATGACATCAAGGACGAGCTGAGGGAGCGCCTCGCGGTGCTCAGGGCGCAGTCGAAGCTCGTCGAGGCGCAGCGCCTCGAGCAGCGCACGCTCTTCGACCTTGAGATGATGAACGAGGTCGGCTACTGCGCCGGTATCGAGAACTACTCGCGCTACCTGTCGGGGCGGGCGCCGGGCGAGCCGCCGCCGTGCCTGTTCGACTACCTGCCGCAGGGCTCGCTCTTGGTGGTCGATGAGAGCCACGTGACGATTCCGCAGCTAGGCGCCATGTACAAGGGCGACCGCTCGCGCAAGGAAACGCTGGTCGAGTACGGCTTCAGGCTTCCGTCGGCGCTCGACAACCGGCCGCTGCGGTTCGACGAGTGGGAGCACATGGCCCCGCAGATGATCTTCGTCTCGGCAACGCCCGGGCAGTACGAGTTCAAGCACTCCGTCGGCGCCGTCATCGAGCAGGTCGTGAGGCCGACCGGGCTCGTCGACCCGCTGGTCGAGGTGAGGCCCGTGCGGACGCAGGTCGATGACGTGCTCTCGGAGATCCGCAGCGTCGTCGCGCGCCACGAGCGCGTGCTGATCACGACGCTGACGAAGCGGATGGCGGAGGACCTGACCGACTACCTGCACGAGCACGGCGTCAAGGTGCGCTACCTCCACTCCGACATCGAGACCGTCGAGCGCGTGGAGATCCTGCGGGACCTTCGCCTCGGCAAGTTCGACGTGCTGGTCGGCATCAACCTGCTGCGGGAAGGCCTCGACCTCCCGGAGGTGTCGCTGGTCGCGATCCTCGATGCCGACAAGGAAGGGTTCCTGCGCTCGGAGGGCTCGCTGATCCAGACCGTCGGCCGCGCGGCGCGCAACGTCAACGGCCGGGCGATCCTCTATGCCGACTCGATCACGGGCTCGATGCAACGGGCGATGGACGAGACCGGCCGGCGCCGCTTGCGCCAGCTCGAGTACAACGAGAAGCACGGCATCACCCCGATCGGCATCCAGAAGGCCGTGCAGGACGTCATGGAGGGGGCGCGTTCGGGCGAGGAACGCGGCCGGCGCCTCGATGGCGGGGCGCTCGCCGAGATGAGTCCGGAGCAGGTCATGAAGCGGATCAAGAAGCTCGAGGGCGAGATGATGAAGCTCGCTCGCAACCTCGAGTTCGAGGCGGCCGCAAGAGTCCGGGACGAGATCGCTGAGCTGAGGCACGCCGGCCTCGGGCTCGGCGCGCGGCGCGCGGGGTAGGCGAGGGCCTCGACCCGCTGCGCGCGCCGGCGCATTCCCGTCTTGGGGTCGTGCGCGAGCCTTCGGAGTCGCGGGCTTTAGGCCGCGAACGCGGAGGTTTCGCCGCTGAGCGCAAGCTCGATGCCTTCGCAGCAAACATCGACCCGCCGCGGTGTCGCCCCGGCTTCCCGATCAGCAGGACATCGACCGCTTCACTAAGGCCGCGACAACTTGCAACGGCCTACGCCGCAACCGCGACGTACGTGACGCGGCTTGACGACGGGGGCATCGGGGCGCCGTCCTCACGCATGCCATCAAGATGGAATGCGACCGCGTCCGGAATGGCGGTTGCCCTCGCCGCAGGCGTGCTGCCCGTCGCCACGGGCGCGGCGACGG
>JANXUT010000031.1 GCA_025356075.1 Pseudomonadota bacterium
GGGCGGCCAGGCACTTTTTTCGCACGAGCGCTAAAGGAACCCGACGGCGTGCCGATACCTGCGACAAGGATGAGCCGCCAAGCGGCCGTATGGGAGTGGAGCATGAGCACGGTATCCGCCGCAGGCAGCGGTAGTTCGACCTACGTATCACTCGCGTTGCACACGCGGGTGCGAACTTCGCCCGGGGTCTTGAGCACGGCGGCGGCGACGCCCGTCGCCGACGGCACGGGCACCGGGAGCGCACAGGCGTTCAGCGCCTTTGCCCAGGCAATCCTCGCGGTGTTGCCAGCCTCCGCAGCCACCGACTCGACCTCGGCGGCACCCTCGACGACGGGCACCGGGAGCGCGACCGACGCGACCGGCACCGCCGCGTCCGCCGATGCGACCACCGTTGCCAACGCGCTCGCCGCGGCGCTCGGCCCATCCGGGACCGGCGCCGGTGGCCCGGCCGCCCTTCTCAAGCAGATCGCCGCCGCGATCGACAGCGCGAGCGCCTCGCTCGTCCAGTCGGGCGCCAGCGCCGATGCGGTCAAGGGCTTCGCGAGCCAGTTCCGCACGCAGCTCAGCCAGGCGCTCGATTCAATCGCCGCCTCGCTCACGGGCCCGGGTGCGGGCTCGACGCCGGCGACGACCGGTACGCCGGCGGCGGGCACCTCCGATGGCACCGCCGCCGCGGATTCGCTCACCGGTGGCGCCACCTACCAGGTGACCGAGAAGGGCACGATTCGACTGCAGACGCAGGAAGGCGACGTCGTGACGATCCGCCTGAGGAACAGCGCGACCGTCAACTACGGAGCCACCGGCGCCGCGACCGGTGCCGCCGCCTACGCGCAGCAGTCGAGCTACGGCTCGAGCCGCTTCAGCGTCTCGGTGCAGGGTAACCTCAATCCCGCCGAGCTCGGCGCGATCAACAGCGTGCTCGGCCAGGTCGATACGCTCGCCAACCAGTTCTTCTCGGGCAACTTCGCCGATGCGTTCGCCACCGCCTCGGCGCTGCAAACCGATCCCACCGAGATCGCGCGCGTGTCGATACGCTTGAGCGAATCGGAGACGCTGAGCGTCGCCGGGCCCGCGAGCGCGCCCGCGACTCCCGCCACTCCCTCGACGCCGACGACACCGGACCCGACGACGACAGCCTCCGGCGCCACGAGCGTCGGCGGCACCGGCGCGCCCTCGACGGTAACGACGACGGACCCGACGGCGGGCTCGACTGCGGCGGCGCCGGCGAGCACCGACACGACGAGCGGCAGCACCTCGACGACTCCGGGGGCCTCGACGACGGGCGCGACGCCGACGCCGGCGAGCACCGATGGCACGTCGGCGACGACGCCCCAGACGCTGTTCGATGCGATCTTCGCGTACCTGAAGGACGTGCTTGCGACGCTCGGCTCGACGACCCAGTCGGGGAGCGTCACTATCTCGGCGAAGGCCAAGCTCGACCTCCTCGCCGGTGCCGTCGTCGGCGCGAGCCTGACGGTGCGCGAATCGACCGGTGCCGGGTTCCTGAAGAACGTCACCGGCGCGATCACCGACAGCGGCCCGCCGGCCAGCACCCCGACCGGCTCCTCGACCGCCGCGTAGCGGCGGCGAGGCGCGTCGCTAGGGCGCCGGCGCCTCGGCGAGGAGGCGCTGCCCGCCGATCCGCCCCTCGATGCGCGCGCGCGCATCCGCCGTGCCTTCCGGCCAACGGACGCTCAGTCGCCCGCCGACTCCCGCCTTGCCGCGCACATGCACGTGCACGCGCGCGAGCGCCTCGCCCGCGTGCGGCGCCCACGCGAGCGTGCCCGATACCGACAGGTCGTCCGCCCAGCGCAGCTTCTCGAAGCGCGCATTGAGGACGCCGTTCTTGCCCTCGGTCACCGTGAACCGCCCGCCGCGCAGCCCGACGCCGCGGCCGCTCGCGTTCGCGGCCAGTCGCGGCAAGAGGTCGCCGAGCGTGGCGACCGTGGCGCCGGCAATCTTGAGTCCCGCCGCGCCCGCGCGGTTCGCGCCGGTGGCGGTCGCGGGCTCGGCGCGCGCGTAGCCGCGCACGAACGGCGGGGCGAGCCTCGGTGGCGGCGCCTCGTTCGCGCAGCGCGCTCCGCTCGCCGCCGCCGCATCGTCGGCGGGATCGGCGATGAACGCGCGCACGATGTCGCCACCGCAGGGGCTGCGCGCGTGCGGCATGGCATTCACGTGAAAGCCATTCGCGATGATCTGGTGGCGCGCGTGCGGGAACTGCGCCGCCGCCGCCGCGCCATCCGCCATCGGCGTCATGTTGTCGAACTCGCCGGAGATGACGAGCACGGGCACGGGCGGGAAGGTCGCATCGTCTGGCACGACGTGGGAGGCGGGGTGCGCGGCATCGGCGACGGGCCAGCCGACGCACTGCTCGATGAACGTGTAATCGAGCGGCATCGCGCGGTACTCATCGAGCGTGAACGGCGCGAAGCTGTCGGGAAAGGCGCGCCGCCGCTCGGCGAAGGCCCGGTCGCGCTGGGCGCGGCGCGCGTCGGGGCTGAGTCGCATGTCGAAGACCTGCGGCGCGTCCTGGCAGTTGATCGCGGCCGCGAGTCCTTCACTGAACTTGACCGGGTCCTTGGTGGGATCGCGCGAGTCGACCGCCGCGCTCGCCTCGGCCATGAGCCGGAGGAGCGGCAGCCGGTCACCGGCGAGGAAGGCCTGCGCCGCGGCATCGGTCTCCCTGAGCGTCGCGTAGGCCGGGGCCGAGCCGAACATCACCGTCGCGAGCGTGCCGGCATTCGCCGTGAAGTGCTGCACTTGGCCGTCCGCATCGGTCGCGGTCGCGTTGAACGGGCGCTTCCGCAGCTCCTTGAGCGCGGGCGTGATGTGCTCGATCGAGGAGCCGGGCGTCGCGCGGCAGGTCGGTGAGCGCTCGCAGGCGCGGTCGAACTTGTTGCGCATCGCGGGCGCATAGTTTCCCTCCCACGGGATGTCCTTGCCGAGGAGCGGATAGGCGCCATCAAGGACGAGCGTGCGCAGCTTCTCGCCATGGCGGACCGCGAACACCTGCGCGAAGAACGTGCCGTAGGAGTCCCCGTAGAGATCGACGGGCCCCGCCTTCAGCGCCTCGAGAATGGCCGCGAGGTCATCGGCGGCGTACGCCGTGCTGTAGAGCGGCGCCTTGCGGCCGAGTTCGACGCCGCAGGCACCGATCGAGGCGATCGTGAGCACCCGGTCGCGCTGCAAGCGCGTGCAATCGACGGCGCCCGAGCGCCCGGTGCCGCGGTAGTCCATGAGCACGACGTCGCGGGCGCTGCGAAGTGCATCGAACAGCGCGAGGTACTCATCGCGGCTGTCGGTGGTCGGGTAGCCCGGCCCCCCCTCGCTCGCGACGAGGACGCCCGTCGCATCGCCCGCGCCCCGGTGCGGGTAGAACTCGAAATAGACGCTCACCGTGCCCGGCGCCTGGCCGAGCGGATCGAGCGGGCGGGGGAGGTAGCCGCAATAGGCATCGCGCGTGCCGCAGGCGGTGAGCTCGAGGGAGCCGACCGCGAGCGTCGCCTCGGCCGCCGCGACCGCGCTGGCCGGGGCGATGAACGCCAGGAGGCCGAGGGTGCCCAGGAGGACGCAGGGGAGCCGGATCGATGGCATGCCGATTTACCCCGGGGGTCGCTAGGTACTATTCTCCAGTCAATCCGACGCCACCGCCAGCTACCACGGGGAATGACCATGCCGAAGCCGGGAACACTGCTGATTGCGGGCTGCGCCGCCTTGCTGCTCTGCGGTTCCGCCCTCGCCGGCAAGACCAAGAACGTGATCCTCGTGATCAGCGACGGGGTGCGCTGGCAGGAAGTGTTCACCGGCGCCGACCCGACGCTGATGAACGACAAGGAAGGCGGCAGCTGGACGCCGATACCTGAGCTCAAGGCCAAGTACTGGAACGACGACCCGAAGGCGCGCAGGAAGCTCCTCTTCCCGTTCCTGTGGGGCACCGTCGCCGCGAACGGCCAGATATTCGGCAACCAGAAGGAAGGCAGCGTCGCGCGCGTCACGAACCCGATGTGGTTCTCGTATCCGGGCTACAACGAGATGTCGAGCGGCGTCGCCGACCCCAAGATCAACTCGAACGAGTTCGGCCCGAACCCGAACGTGACGGTGTTCGAGTGGCTGAACTCGACCCCGGCGCTCAAGGGCCAGGTCGAGATCTTCGGCACCTGGCAGACCTTCGCCGACATCTTCAACGTGAAGCGCAGCCACCTGCCGATGCGCGCAGGCCCCACCCTCGTCGATGCGACCGATCAGAGCCCGCGCGGCCAGCTCCTTACGGAGCTCTACCAGACGACGACGCGGCTCGAGCTCGCCGATCCCTTCGACTCGTTCCTGCACGTGTCGCTTCGCGATCACCTGAAGACCCACCACCCGCGGGTGCTCTTCGTCGGCTACGGCGACACCGACACCTGGCAGCACGTCGGTCGGTACGATGCGTTCCTCGAGACCGCGCACTCCTTCGACGGCTTCGTCGCCGACCTCTGGAAGCAGGTCCAGTCGATCCCGCAGTACAAGGGCACGACGACCCTGATCATCTCGACCGACCACGGCCGCGGCGGCGGCCTCGTCGAGTGGAAGGAGCACGGCGTCGAGGAGAAGGGCTCGAACAACATCTGGATTGCGGTCATAGGCCCCGACACCCCCGCGCTCGGCGAGCGGCACACCGTGGGCGAGGTCACGCAGTCGCAGATTGCAGCGACCATTGCGGCGCTCGTGGGCGAGGACTTCAAGGCGTTCAAGCCCGCCGCCGCGCCTTCGCTCCTCGAGGCGCTGAAGGCGCCCGCCGCCGCACACTAGGCGCTCGGCTCCCGACACCGCCGGCCGTGGCGGCCGGCGGCCGACGGCGCCGCGCGGGTGTACCATTCGCCGCGCGCGACTCTTAAGGAGTGGCGAGTCGCGCGCCGCAACGTCCACTCCGTCGGTTTGTGGAGGTGACTCATGACCTCGAAGCCCCGCTCGGTCGTCTCTCTCGCATTGCCCGTCGCGCTCCTGCTCGTCACAGGCGGGCAGGCGCTTGCGGCCGACGCACCGCTCATCGCCAGCGCCAAGGACGTCAAGTGGGGTCCGGCACCGCCGTTCCTGCCGAAGGGCGCGAGCATGGCCGTCATGGCCGGCGATCCCGCGGGTACCGGCCCCGTGTCGCTCAGGCTCAAGTTGCCGGCGGGCTACCAGATCCCGGCGCACTGGCACCCGACTGACGAGCAGGTCACCGTGCTCTCGGGGAGCCTTGCGATCGGCATGGGCGACAAGCTCGACCAGACGAAGGGCCACACGCTCAACGCTGGGGGCTTCGGAATCGCCGCGGCGCACATGAACCACTACGCCTGGACGACCAAGGGCGCGGTGATCCAGTTGAACCTCATGGGTCCGGTCGCGCTCACTTACGTGAACCCGGCGGACGATCCCAGTAAGGCGGCGGCCAGGTAAGCGCGGCGCTCGCCCGGTTTGGCGCGACCGCTCGGCATCGCCGACTATCCGGCAGGCGAGTTCGATGGAGGAGCGCACCGCCGCGAGATCGCCGAGGAAGTCCGCGGCGGCCTCCCGCGCGCGTCGCCGCAATTGCGGGGCGCGGATGAGGCCGTGGCGGGCGAGGGCCGCGATGTCGTCCCGGTCCTGGCTCGAAAATCGGCTGATCTTGCTGACGGCCAGGTCGAGCGCCGCGAGCAGGCGGACCTCGAGGATCTTCGGATTCACGCCCTCGAGGACCAGTGGCACCGAATCCTCGCGCGCGTCCTCGTGCCTGAGCGCGAAGCTGTCGTTGTACTGCCGATCGAAGTAGAGCAGTCGCGCGGCGCCGCCGGCGCCCCGTGTTGCCGTGCCAGCCCCGCCGGGATCGGCCCGCGGAGCTCGCTATCGGGAGTCAGGCTGTCCCGCTGATCCCGCCTCGCTCGGGCTGACAGCCTCCGGCGACCCCGGCGGGGCAGTCTCGCCCGGCGCATCGCGGTGGTAAGGGAGCCACGCGTAGATCTGGGGCGAGGTCTGCGGGTAGGTCAGGAACTCCTCGCGCGACTCGACCACGCGATCCGCGCGCCGGCGCAGCAGTCGCCAGATCCCGAAGAGCGTGAACGCGAGGCTGAGCGCGCTCGCGTAGACGAAGAACGCGCCCGGCCGCGTGAGCTCGATCGCAAGCGTGCCGGTCGTCGGTCCGATCGCGGCGCCGAGCGCCCACACGAAGAGGAGGGTCGAGGAGAGCGCCACGTAGTCGGAGGCGACCGCCCGGTCGTTCGCGTGCGCGACACCGACCGCGTAGAGGCTCTCGGCGAGGCCGCCGAACACCGCAAATAGCACCGCCATGACGAGGAACGGCGTCGACTTGTCGGCCGAGATCAGCACCGCCGCGACGCCGAGCGTGCCGGCGCCGAGGCCAATGAGCGCGTAGAGCCGGTCGACCTTGTCGGAGATGTAGCCGATCGGCCACTGCAGGAACAGGCCGCCGAGCGAGACGCAGGCCATCAGGATGATGATGTGCTGCTGGTCGAAGCCGATCTTCTCGCCAAACAAGGGGCCGACCGTCGTGAACGCGGTCAGCACAAGCCCGTTGAGGAGGCAGGCGAGCACGCTCACCGGCGAAGTCCTCAGTGCCTTCAGGATCTCGAGCGTGATCTTGTGCGGCAGCGCCGGCGCCTTCACGTCGATGCCGGCCATCGGCACGAGCGCGAGCGTGGTTGCGATTGCCGCGATGATGAGCGCCTCGGGTCCCGCGACGTTGAGGTTCTGGCTGAGGAGCTGCCCGCCACCGAAGAAGAGCCCGTACACGAGCACGTAGATCGTCAGCACCCGGCCGCGCTGCTGGTTGGGGACGAGCGCGTTGAGCCAGCTCTCGACGATGATCGACAATCCCGCCGCGTTGACGCCTAAGAGGAAGCGGAGCAGCGCCAGCGCCGGGACGCTATCGGCGAAATGCATGCCGAGGATCGCGACCGCCTTCATGCCGGCGAAGGCGGCGTAGGCGCGCTCGAGCCCGACGGGCGCGATGATCCGGTGCGCGTAGAGGCAGCCGACCAGAAAGCCGAGCGCCTCCGCCGTCGCGATGAGGCCGATGACGCCGGGCGAGAGCCCGATCGCTGAGAGCCTGAGGGGCAGGAGCGAGCCCAAGACCCCCGCGCCCACCATGATGAGCGCGGTGCTGACGAGCGGCGGCGCGACGCGCCAGGGCATCGAGCCTCGCGGCGCGCGGGTCGGGGCGGCGGTCGGGACGGACGTCGGCATGGGCGCCTTTATCGCAGATTTGCGCAAGCGCCGACACGCTCGCACGCGACCTCGGCGAGCGGCCCTGCGTCAGACTCGCCCTGCGCGACGGGGCGGTGGCGCTACGTCGGCGGATCCGCGGCGGCGGGCGTGTCGTCGGAGGCCTTGATCTCGGCGGTGGCCTTGCGTGCCGATTCCTGGAACTTCTGCATGAGCGGGCCCCTGTGCGCCTGCATGAGCTCGACCGAGCGCCTGATGACGAGCGGCATCTTGTTGATGAGGGCGAGCCCGGCGGGCGACTCGTAGAACTTGAGCATGCCGTCGAGTTCTTCCTGCGTGAACGCTTCCTGGTAGCTCGTGGTGTAGGTGCTTCGCATCGCGGCGGGCGAGAGCTCGTCCTTCATACTCTTCGTGAAGTCCGCGACCCTCGTATCGATCGCGTGTTGCTGGGCCGGTGTCGGCTTCGTCTCGCCAAGGGCCTGCGTGAAGGCGCTTTGCATCATCGGCTCCATGCTGCCTGCCACGGCGTCCGCCATCTTCTCCACGTGCATGAGTGCCCGGAGGCGCTCGATCGACGCCCCGCTCGGGGGCTTGGCGAGGGCGCTCGAGGCGGCGAGCAGGAATACCCCAATCGCGAGAACGGTTCGCGTCGTCCATCTCCGTGCGAGGGCGTCGTCGGGCGCAATGGCGCCCGATTCATCGTCACGGATGGCGCGGCCGTTGGCAATTGCGCTCGCTCGGCCAGGGCCCGCCGGAAGCCTTATAATCCGCGGCGCGCGCACTCCGGCGCTCGAGTGCATCCGCCGAGGTTTGCCATGGTCAGCCGCCGCCGTCCGCCGTCCCCGCCAAGCCCCGCCGCAAAGCGCAAACGCGCCGCTACGCGGAGGGGGCCGAAGCAGGCACCGAAGCAGGCGGCCGCGCCGAAATCGCCGGCACTCAAGGCGCTCTACCCGCCGATCCGCCCGTACGCGACCGGGCGGCTGAAAGTCTCCGCCGTGCACGAGCTCTACTACGAGGAGAGCGGCAACCGGAGCGGCAAGCCCGTCGTGTTCCTGCACGGCGGCCCGGGTGGCGGAACGAATCCGCGCATGCGCCGCTTCTTCAACCCGAAGAAGTACCGGATTGTCCTGTTCGACCAGCGCGGCTGCGGCCAGAGCACGCCGCACGCGAGCCTCGTGGCGAACACGACCTGGGACCTCGTCGCCGACATCGAGCGGCTGCGCCTCGCGCTCGGCATCGAGCGCTGGCAGGTCTTTGGCGGCTCGTGGGGCTCGACGCTCGCGCTCGCCTACGCCGAGACGCACCCCGAGCGCGTCACCGAGCTCATTCTCCGCGGCATCTTCATGCTGCGCCGCTGGGAGCTCAGGTGGTTCTACCAGGACCCGACCGGCGCGGGCGCGCTCTTCCCGGACCTGTGGGAGGAGTACCTGAAGCCGATCCCGTTGCCCGAGCGCGGCGACATGATGGCGGCCTACCACCGGCGGCTGACGAGCACCGACGAGGCGACGCTGCTCGCCGCCGCGCGCGCGTGGTCGATCTGGGAGGGCGCGACCAGCAACTTGAGGTTCAAGCCCGATTCCGTCGCCGAGTTCGCCGATGCCGCCTTCGCGGCGGCCTTCGCGCGCATCGAGTGCCACTACTTCGTCAACGGCGGCTTCCTCAGGAGCGAATCGCAGCTCCTCGATGACGTCGGCCGGATCCGCAAGATCCCGGGCGTCATCGTGCACGGGCGCTACGACGTGATCTGCCCGCTCAGGAATGCGTGGGACCTGCACCTCGCGTGGCCGGAGGCGGACCTCAGGATCGTGCCGGACTCGGGCCATTCCGCGTTCGAGGCCGGCACCGTCCACGAGCTCATCGCCGCGACGGATCGCTTCGCTAGGTAGCGGCTCAGCCCCAGAGGGCGGGCGCGGGCACGCTCATGAGCCCCTTGTCGAAGCGGATCGGCGCCTCGCGGTCGAGCTTCTGCAGCAGCGGGCCATCGAGGTCCGTGAACTCGCACGACTGCGCGATCAGGAACCCCGGCGCCATCGCGAGCGAGGTGCCGCACATGTTGCCGACCATGAGCCCGAAACCGAGGCTGAGCGCCTCGCGGCGCATCGCGAGCGCCTCGGTGAGCCCGCCGCACTTGTCGAGCTTGATGTTGATGTAGCGGTAGCGGCCGCGAAGCGCGGCGAGCGAGCGCCGGTCGGTGCAGGATTCATCGGCCGCGAGCGGAAGCTTCGAGAGGAGGCCGCCAAGGCTCTGATCGTCCTTCCTCGAGACCGGCTGCTCGATGAGCTCGACGTCGAGTGCGACGAGCTCGGGCAAAAGCGTCTCGAGGAGGCCGCGCGTCCACGCCTGGTTGGCATCGACGAGCAGGCGCGCGCGCGGGTGCTCGGCCTTGACCATGCGCACGACCTCGACGTGGCGCGTCGCGTCGAGCTTGAGCTTCAGCACCGGGAAGGCGCGCGCCTCGCGCGCCTTGCGGCGCGTGTCGGCCTCATCGCCAAGCCCAATCGTCACGCACGTCGTCACGGGCCTCGGTGGCGGGAGCCCGGCCGCCTGCCACACCGGGATGCCACTTTGCTTCGCCCTGAGGTCCCAGAGCGCGCAGTCGAGCGCGTTCCTCGCACCTCCCGCCGGGAGCAGCCCGAGGAGATCCTCGCCCGTGATGCCATCCTGCAGCGCGCCCTCGACGCCCTCGACCTGCCGCTTCATCGACTCGACCGTCTCGCCGTCGTAGTCGACGCCGGCGGCCTCGCCGCGGCCGCGGTGGCCGGCCGAGTCGGTGAGCGTGACGAGGATGACCGGGATGTCGCTGATCGCATCGCGCGAGGTCGCGAACACCTCGATCATCTCCCAGCGCTCGATCTCGACCCGGCAGTCGATCACAGCGCCACCAGCGCATCGGCCAAGGGCTCGACGCCCGAGCGCACCGGATCGCAGACGGGGAGCTTAAGCGTCGACTCGAGTTCGATGCGGTATTTCGCCCACGCGGCCTCATCGAGCGCGGAGGAGTTGATGCTGAGCCCGATGCAGCGGATCCGCCCGTTCGTGAGGCTACCGACCTTGAGGTAATAGTCGATGACCTCCTGAAGCGGCGGGATCGGGAAGTCCGGGTACTCCTCGATCGTCAGGCGCGCGGGGTCGTGGCAGAGCACGATCGCATCCGGCTGCGAGCCGTGCAGGAGCCCGAGTGTCACGGCCGCGTAGGCGGGATGCAGCAGCGACCCCTGGCCCTCGATGACATCGAAGTGGCCGGGTGCGTTGGCGGGCGAGAGCGCCTCGGCGGCACCGGCGATGAAGTCCGAGATCGTCGCATCCATCGGGATGCCCTCACCCGCGATCATGATGCCGGTCTGGCCGGTCGCCCGGAACGTCGCCGCGAGGCCGCGGTTCTTGAGCGCGCGCGTGATCGCGAGCGCGGTGTACTTTTTGCCGAGCGCGCAATCCGTGCCGACGGTGAGCACGCGCTTGCCGGCGCGCTTCTTGCCGCTCGCGACGCCGAACGTGCCACCCGTGTGGCGCACGTCGACGAGCCGGCAGCCGGCGCGCTCGGCGGCGCGCACGAGCTTGGGGAAGCTCGTGAGGCGCGTGTGCATGCCGCTCACGACATCGAGGCCCGCCTCAAGCGCGGCCTCCAGGTCATCGAGCCAGTGCTCGGGCAGGCTCCCGCCCGTCGGGGCGACGCCGACGATGAGAGAACCCGCGCCCTTGGCGGCCGCCTGGCGCGGTGTCAGGCGCGGCAGGTCGAGCGTGACGCTCCCCGCCGGGTGCGACCACTCGGCGAGCACGGCCTCGCGGCACCAGTCCCTAAGCCCGAAGGCGGTCTTGCAGTCGGACTTGACGGTCGCATCGCCGAGGTAGAGGAGGTAGGGCTGTCTCAGCACGAGCATGGGCGGTGGTTCCGGGAGCTTGCGGAGGCGCCGCCCGGGGCGGCGGCCCGGCATCATACGACGCCGGGGCCGGGGCCGGGGCCGGGGACGGCAGCGGCCGCGCCTTGCAAGGCGAAGGTCGCGCGCGCAGGCTCTTGGGCCCGGCCCGACACTCATCGCCGTCCCGGCGGCACCCGAAAGAAAGGCACCCCGATGCGAAACTCCCGACGTTCTTCGGCCCGTCCCGGCCATGCGCTCATCGCCGCCGCGCTCGCCGCGACGACCCTCGCGCTTGGGGTGCCGGGCGTCGCCCGCGCCGAGGGCGCGGCCGAGTCCTCCGTGTGGCTCCGGTGCGGCGGGATCTGGGACGGGCGAGGGGGAGCCACGCGCGGTGCGACGCTCATCGAGGTCGTGGGCGAGAGGATCGCCTCGATCAGGCCCGCCGACGGGACGATACCGCCGGGCGCGGTCGATCTCACCGCCCTCACCTGTATCCCCGGCCTCATCGACACCCACACGCACGTACTCCTGCAGGGCGACATCACCGCCGAGGACTACGATGCGCAGCTCCTCAAGCAATCGCCCGAGTACCGCACGATCCTCGCGACCGTGAACGCGAGGCGCATGCTCTCCTGGGGGTTCACGACGATCCGCGACCTCGAGACGGAGGGCGCCGGCTACGCCGACGTCGACGTCAAGAAGGCGATCGAGGCGGGCGTGATCCCGGGTCCGCGCATGCAGGTCGCGAGCCGCTCGATGGACGTGACGGGCGCCTACCCGCTGCTCGGCTACGCGCCCGGCGTCGTGGTGCCGAAGGGCGTGCAGGAGGTCGATGGCGCGGACGGCGCGCGCCGCGCGGTGCGCGAGCAGCTCTCGCACGGCGCCGACTGGATCAAGGTGTATTCGGATCGCACCTACCGGGTCCAGCCCAACGACACGCTCGATGACATCCCGACGTTCACGCTCGATGAAATGAAGGCGATCGTCGACGAGGCGCACCGGCAGCGCCACAAGGTCGCCTCGCACGCGATGGCGCTCTACGGCGTGCACAACTCCGTCGAGGCCGGCGTCGACAGCATCGAGCACGGCAACTACATCGCCGAGGAGGACATGAAGGCGATGGTGCAGAAGGGCATCTACTACGTGCCCACGATCTACGTCGGCGAGTACGTCGCCGCCGGCCGTGCCAAGGCGGGCGCCGGCGTCTGGCTGCCGATGATCGCGATCCACGAGAAGACCTTCCGCCGGGCGCTGAAAGCGGGCGTGAAGATCGCCTTCGGCACCGACGTCGGCGGCTTCGACTGGCACATCGATCCGGCGCGCGAGTTCGAGTGGATGGTCAAGTTCGGCATGACGCCGGAGCAGGCGCTGAGGTCAGCGACCGTGACGGCCGCGGAACTCCTCGGCTGGAGCGACAAGGTGGGAACGCTCGAGGCCGGCAAGTACGCCGACATCGTCGCGGTGCCGGGCGACCCGAGCGCGAGCGTCGGCGGGCTCTCGAAGGTCGGCTTCGTCATGAAGGGCGGGAAGTCCTACCCCGCCGAGAGCGCGGCTCCCTAGCGGCGCCCGCGACTCGCCGCTAGCGGCGGTCGGGGACTTGGGCGCCCGGAAGGCCGATCGTTTGGTCGACGATGAAGCGCGGCCGGCGCTTCGTCTCGAGGTAAATCTTGCCGACGTACTCGCCGATGACGCCGAGCGAGAGTATCTGGATTCCGGCGATGAACGTGATCGGCAGCACCGTCGATGCCCAGCCCGGCACGGCGGAGGGGTTCGTGAGCGCGACGATGAGCACCCAGACCGTGACCGCGACCGCGAACACGCTGGTCAGCAGCCCCAGCGCCGAGATGACCCGAAGCGGCGCGACCGAGAACGAGGTGATCCCCTCGATCGCAAGCGCGGCCATCTGCGGCGTCGAGTACTTCGTCTCGCCCGTCTGTCGCGCGTGGCGATCGTAGTGGACCTCCGCGGCCTTGAAGCCGACGAGTCGAACGACGCCGCGCAGGAACAGGTTCGCCTCCCCGAAGCTCAGCAGCGCCTCGATCGCGCGCCGGCTCATGAGCCGAAAATCCGCGTGGTTCGCGATCACGTCCGCGCCCATGCGGCGCATGAGCCAGTAGAACGCGCCCGCCGTCAGGCGCTTGTAGGCCGAGTCGGTGGCCCGCTCGCGCCGGACGCCGTAGACGACGTCGTGGCCGTCACGGAAGCGCTCGATCATCTGCGGGATCACGGCCGGGTCGTCCTGAAGGTCGGCATCGATCGTGACGAGCGCATCGCCCGGCGCGAGGCTTAAGCCCGCGAGGAGCGCGTACTGGTGGCCCATGTTCCTCGACAGCCGCGCCGCGGTGACCCGGCCGGGGTGCCTGACGGTGAGCGTCTCGATTCGCGCCCAGGTGCGGTCGCGGCTGCCATCATCGACAAAGAGCACGGAGCTCGCCGGGCTCAACCGGCCCGCCGTCACCTGCGCCTCGATGAGCGCGAGCAGCACGCGGGCGGTGTCCTCGAGCACCTCCTCCTCGTTGTAACAGGGCACGACGAGCGTCACCGCGACGGGCGCGTTCGCGGCACTGCTTAACGATGAGCTCTCGGTCAGGTCGGTGCGCTCGGGAGGCATCAGTCGATTCCGTGGGAGGGCTGTGGGCCCGGGCGCAAGGTCTGGCCCGGATATTACACCGCGACGAGGTAGAGCCCGAGGAGCACGAGCGCCACGCCGCAGGCGCCCTTCGCGGTGACCGATTCGTGCAGGAGGGCCGTCCCGCCGAGGTACACGAGCACGAAGGTGAGCGCCGAGAACGCGTACACGACCACGAGCCGCTCCTTCGAGAGCGAGTAGATCCAGAGGAGCGTGCCGAGCGCATAGAGGATGAGTCCGCCGGCGATCGCGGGGTTCACGAACTCGGACCACTCGGTGCGGTTCTGGGCGCCGAGCCTAAAGAGGATCTGGCCCGCGGCGGCGGCAACGCAGGCGATGAGGAGTACGACGGCGGTCGATCTTTGCATGCGGGGTCTCAGGAGTTCGGGTCGGGTGAGCGCGAGCGCCTGAGCCGCTCCTTCACCCGCGCAATCGCAGTCATGAGCGCTACCGGTAGTCGTCGGACGACGGCCTTGCGCAGCCGGTACGCGATGGGAGACAAGTCGGGCACCTTCGCGCCTTCCGGCAGGAGGCTCGCGCGCATGCGCTCGGGCAACGCGCCGACCATGGCGCGGCGCGCGTAGAGGAGCGGGTTGTAGCGATACCACGAGGCGACCTGCCGCTCGCCGCGGATGAGCGGCCTGAGGTAGTCGAGCGCGACGAAGTCACGCGCGGCGAATGCCTCTCGCCACTCCTCGTAGCTGCGCTCGTTCACGTGATCGTGGCCGCCTTGCCCCGGCGGCGCCGCCGAGAAGAGCACGAGATCGCCGTGTCGCGTCAGGCTCTCGATGAGGCCATCGGCTGCCGCCGCCGGCAGGTGCTCGGCGACCTCGAGGCATTGCACGAGCGAGAAGCGCCGGCCGAGGTCGAAGGGG